>CAZGNJ010000001.1:0-189801 GCA_964526985.1 uncultured Ginsengibacter sp.
TAAAGATATACCGGATGACTTGATGGCTACCAATTCGAAGTTCTCACCTAACTTTCCGAATGTCATAATGCTGCTGAGCAAAATAGAAATAGGCATGGCCAATGTTACCAATGTAGCACTGGCATACACCAGGAATTCGCCAAGTGTAAGCAGATCAAGGCCCTTACCTACCAGGTCATCGATGTACTTCCACAAGATCTGCATCATAAACACAAAAAGTGTAATGAAGAAAGTAGCAATGAATGGCCAGAAAAAAGCCTTTACTATCAGTATATCTAATTTCTTAATCATTCAGGCCGCTAAGGTCGTGTTTAAGGATAGAATTTGTATTTTTCGTCAATGAAGTCAGCAAAAATAAATGTTTCCGAAGATGAATTGAAGTTAATGCTCAATAAAGAATGGCTGTATCAAAAAAGAATGATCATAGAGAAAGTATATGAGTTCTTTAGCTTACTTCATGATGATTATCACAAAGTGGCATCGCCGAAGGAAAATATGCTGGGTTACCTGCCTGTGAACCGTATGGGTAAAATTTCGCGTGGAGAAAATCTTTTGGGGCTCCCCTACCTCGTCATGGATTACCCTGCCCTTTTCAGCAAAGAAAAAATCATAGCGATCAGGACTCTCTTCTGGTGGGGGAATTTTTTTAGTATATCCCTGCACCTGTCAGGATTAGAAATATCTCCCAAGCGCGTATTGCCCTGGCTGCAATATTTTAACGACCACGGGTTTTCAATAAATGCATCAGGGAAAGAATGGAATCATGATTTTGACAGGGATGGCTTTGAACCTTTTACGAACAATCACACTGATTACGCCAATAAAATAGCCACCAATGGCATCTTCAGAGTTTCGTACAAGACATCTCTTATCGACTGGGTCTATGCCAGGCAGGCACTACTATATAGTTTTGAAAAAATAATGGTATTCCTGGAAATTAATTTCCCAGGCGATGAAACAGGTCCTTTACCTGGGTTTCCCAAAGCTGACTTGCATCTTTAATTTCTTTCTTTTCTGCAAAGTCATGGATTACCAGTATCGTTTGATTTGTAATCTCAGATTTCTCAATACTGAATTCAAAGTACTCATCAGCAGGAGCATCTTCCCATTGCAACCGTACAAATTTGTTTTCTTCTTTTTCAAGTACCCGGGCATGCTGCGTGGCTCCGGACCATGAAAAATCGAATCCGCCATTGCTGTCTTCTACCTTTTCTGCAAACCATTCCTGCAAGCCTGAGGACGTAGATAAGAATTCATATAAGATGGCAGGCGAACATCTAACGGGGTATTCAATACTGTATTTGATTTTCTTACTCATTTTAAGTTTATAAATGGGGTTCTCACATTTGCAATAATAGAAAATAAATTGACGTAGCCAATAAATTGTAAAATATTTTCGGAATTTTCCTCAAGTCCTATGTATCGATCCTGTTCATTTTAAGCATTAAAGGCAGTTACCATATATTTTTTTTGGTAACACACTTTTAACAGTATAAATTACGTTACTTATCCGGCTTACTAAATCATTCAACTGAAACCAATCAAAACTGACAAGGTATGAGTATGCGACAACTGAAGATCAGCAAATCTATTACCAACCGTGAAAGCGAAAGCCTTGAAAAATACCTGCAGGAAATTGGTCGTGTGGAGTTGATTTCACCCGAAGAGGAAGTACGGTTGGCAGAGTTGATCAAGTTGGGTGATGAAAAGGCGTTGGAAAAACTCACCAAAGCCAATCTCAGATTTGTAGTATCTGTAGCCAAACAATATCAAAACCAGGGACTGACCTTGCCAGACCTGATCAATGAAGGAAATCTTGGCCTGATCAAAGCGGCACAAAGATTTGATGAAACCAGAGGATTCAAATTTATTTCTTACGCAGTATGGTGGATTCGCCAAAGCATTATGCAGGCGCTGGCAGAAAATTCCCGAATTGTAAGATTACCATTAAATAAAGTAGGACTCACAGCTCGTATCAGCAAGGCACATTCTCATTTAGAACAGGAATTGGAAAGGCCTCCTACCACAGAAGAACTTGCCAACTATCTCGGCGTAGAACCAGAAGAAATAGCTGCAACCATGAGTGTTGCTTCACGCCATGTGAGTATGGATTCTCCCCTGGGCGAGGGTGAAGAAAGTACCCTTATGGACGTGATGGAAAATAAGAATGCGGAGAGTGTAAACAAACAAATGGAATTTACTGATAGTCTCGCGTTTGAAGTAGAGCGTTCATTGGCTGTATTGACACCGCGCCAGCGTGAAGTGATCTGTATGGTATTCGGTATCGGTGGCAATGAACCGATGAGCCTGGAAGATATAGGCGCCCGATATATGCTGACCCGCGAAAGAGTAAGGCAGATCAAGGATAAAGCATTAGAGAAACTGCGTGCTGTGAGTATGCACTCTACTCTGCGGGAATTTATGGGAGTTTAAAATTTTCAGATTTATAGTTTTCAAGTTTAAAGGGTGGCGTGGGGCCACCTTTTTTTGATGCAACAAACTTCCGGTATATAAATTTGCATCCTTATGGAGTATTTCAAAATTGGAAAAATAGCAGGCACCCATGGAGTAGATGGTAAAGTTGTCATCAAACATTCACTTGGTAAAAAATGCGACTTTGAGCAAACAGAAGCGGTTTTCATAGAAGAGAAAAAGGATGCCTTTCTGCCGTGGTTCATCACGAGTGCAAAGAGTATAAATGATGCAGAAACAATGGTAAAACTGGAAGGCATCAAAAACAAAGAATCAGCGCGAAACTTTCTTCAAAAAGAAATATGGCTCACTGAAGATGATTTCAAAAGGCTGGCCGCATCCTCAGCGCCTATTTCCCTGTTAGGGTTCGAAATTTTTGAAAATGAAAAATCTTTAGGAACCATCCTCGAAGTAATAGAGCCACCCAATCAGGTACTTAGCAAAATATTATCGAAGGGAAAGGAAGCCTGGATACCGATACACAGCGAGACCCTGGATGGTATTGATAAAAAAAAGAAACAGGTCACTGTTTCTTTGCCTGACGGATTGCTGGACGTATTTCTGAATTCATAGTTTCGCGGTTACCATATCGTGGAGTGTCTTTTTTTCCAGTATCTCGAGCGTGGCATCACGGGCTATAACCATCATTTTGCGAAAGCCGCAGGTAACTTCATCACAGTCCTTGCATTTTTCATAGAAATAAAGACTGGCACAAGGCACAAGCGCTATCGGCCCATTGACAAGGCGGATTACCTGTGCCAGGGGTATCTGTGATGGATGCAGGTTGAGATTATAACCACCGCCCTTCCCTTTCTTACTCGTCAGGATTCCCTGTAGCTTTAGTTCATTCAGGATGGCTTCCAGAAATTTCACCGGTATCTTTTGTTGCTTTGCAATGTCAGAAATCCTGACAGGCCCACCTTCGTGGTGCCTTGCCAAATGCGCCAACGCACGAAAAGCATATACCGTTTTCTTTGAAAGCATTTTTGGAAAATCTAATTCCCTACTAAATTAGTAGGAAATTAATAAATTTGTGCCCTTTAACATCAAAAATATTTTAGTCATGAGTTTACAACTTGGAGATACAGCTCCCAACTTTACAGCAGATACTACGCTGGGCGAAATAAATCTTTATGATTACCTGGGAAATGGCTGGGGTATTTTGTTTTCGCATCCCGCGGATTTCACACCTGTCTGCACCACAGAGTTAGGCAGAACGGCACAACTGCAAAAAGAATTTGAAAAGCGAAATACAAAAGTGCTCGCGGTAAGTGTAGATCCTGTTGATTCGCATCAAAGCTGGAAGAAAGATATCAACGAAACACAACACTGCGATGTAGCATTCCCAATCATTGGTGATGAAGACAAGAAAGTAGCGACACTCTATAGCATGATCCATCCCAATGCTTCTTCATCCCAAACAGTACGATCATTGTTCATCATCGATCCGGAGAAAAAAGTCCGGCTGATCATTCTGTATCCGGCATCTACCGGCAGGAATTTTTATGAAGTGCTGCGCGTACTGGAATCATTGCAACTCACTTCCAACTACAGTGTGTCCACTCCCGCGGATTGGAAGCATGGTGAGAATGTAATCATTTCTAACGCGATCAATAATGAAGATGCTAAAGTGAAATTTCCAAAAGGAGTTCGTGAAGTGAAACCATACCTGAGATACACGCCGATGCCGGAATAAAGTAAGACTATACAAAACCTAAAAGCTCCAATTTCGGTCAATGTCCTGATGGATCAGGAAAATGTACTGGACAAAAATTAATGACTACCCTGTCATTATGCGTTCATCATCGCTTATCTTTATCCCATCACAATTCACCATCATGTATAGACTTTTTCTCTCTGTATTTTTCATTTGGGTATTCAACATTGGCCTATCGGCACAAACCATTTATTCGCCCAGCAAAAACGTCGCGCTCACATTCGCGGTCAAGGATAGTGTGCCGGTGTATTCATTGACTTTCAAAAATCTTCCCGTAATCAATGAAAGCAAATTAGGATTGACCCTTACGAAAGGTCTGTCCTTCACAGGTGGATTTGCCGTCAGAGATGAAAAACAAGCTACCAAAAATGAAAACTGGAATCCTGTATTGGGTGAAGTGAAAACGGTCAATAATCACTACAATGAATTAGCAGTAACACTGGATCAACCAAGTGCCAATAGATATATCATCATCCGGTTTCGTGTATTCGATGACGGCTTAGGTTTCAGGTATGAATTTCCGCAACAACCTACACTGAATTATTTTGTAATTAAAGAAGAAGAAACACAATTCGCGCTCTCAGGTGATAACAAAGCCTGGTGGATTCCCGGTGATTATGATACTGAAGAATACAGTTATACTACATCACACCTCTCGGAAGTACCGGGTCTTTTCGATCACAGCTATGATGGCAATGCTTCGCAAACCATTGTACCGATGGCATTGCAAACACCTCTGATGATGGAAAGCAAAGATGGATTGTTCATCAACATCCACGAGGCGGCACTGATCGATTATCCTGCAATGAATGTAGAATTGAATCCAAAAACTTTTGTATTAAAAACACACCTGACTCCCGATGCGCAGGGAATGAAGGGGTACATACAGACTCCATTTCACACTCCGTGGCGAACAGTAATCGTTTCTGATAAAGCAGAAGATATTCTCGCTTCAAAATTAGTTTTGAACCTGAATGAACCAACTAAATACGCGACCACAGACTGGATCAAACCAACAAAATACATTGGTGTTTGGTGGGAAATGATCATGGGAAAATCAACATGGGCCTATACTGACGCGGACAACATCCATCTTGGCATTACTGATTACTCAAAACTAAAACCCAATGGTAAACATGCTGCCAATAATGCACATGTAAAAAAGTATATTGACTTCGCAGCGAAGAACGGATTTGACGCTGTGCTGGTAGAAGGATGGAACGAAGGATGGGAAGACTGGTTCGGCAAATCCAAAGAATTTGTTTTCGACTTCGTAACGCCCTACCCTGATTTCGATATTAAGATGCTGAATGATTATGCACATTCAAAAGGTGTCAAACTTATTATGCATAATGAAACTTCATCCTCAACTATCAACTATGAAAGGTGGATGGATACGGCCTTTAAACTGATGAATCACTTTGGTTATGATGCAGTGAAAACAGGTTATGTAGGTAACATCATCCCTCGTGGTGAACATCATTACAGCCAGTGGGTGGTGGAGCATTATCAAAGAGTAGTGGATAAAGCTGCAGAACATCATGTGATGGTGGACTCACACGAATCAGTACATCCTACCGGGCTGAGCAGAACATATCCGAACTGGGTAGCGGCAGAGGCTGCGCGTGGTACAGAATACGAAGCCTTTGGTGGTAACAACCCCGAACACACCACTATCCTTCCGTTTACAAGATTGATGGGTGGGCCAATGGATTACACACCGGGTATTTTTCAAACAAAACTGGATTATTACTTCCCCGGAGACAAACGGTTTGTCAAAACAACGCTTGTAAAGCAACTGGCCTTGTATGTTACGATGTACAGCCCATTGCAAATGGCTGCTGATTTGGTGGATAACTATGAAAGATTTCCTGATGCATTTCAATTCATCAAGGATGTAGTAGTGGATTGGGATGATACAAAAATTCTGAAAGCATATCCCGGAGACTACATTCTGATAGCACGCAAAGCCAAAGGAAAAGACGAATGGTATGTAGGAGGCATTACAGATGAAAATCCGCGAACATTGACCATTGATTTCAGCTTTTTGGATCCGGGTAAAAAATGGATTGCCACTATTTATGAAGATGGAAAGGACGCGGACTACATCAAGAACCCACAGAGTTATCACATCTACAAAAAGAAAGTAACGTCAAAAACAAAACTCAATCAGAAATTGGCAGCGAGCGGTGGTGTGGCTATTTCGATAAAGGTGGCGGAGTGATTTCTATTATGGAATACAATATGGGTACTCTCTATAAAATATTTCAGCCATCTAAACCTTCAATGCCATCTAAACCTTCTAAACTATCTAAACAATCTAAACAATTCGCAGTGACGGTCTGACCTGCGATACTGACATCAATGGTCTGACCTGCGGTACCGACCATTTCTTCAACAGTCACAATAATGGTCTGACCTGCGGTACCGGCCATTTGGCTGCTACGCCATATTCTTTTTCAATTGCTGGATCAATGCCTTCATGTCTTTGGGCAAGGGGGCTTCAATGCGCATGTCTTTTCCATGTAAATCCTTAAATGTTATTGCAGACGCATGGAGTGCGAGCCTGTCAAGTATGGGTCTTTCTTCCAATTCATTTTTAGAGAGATGGTACTTCTTCTTGAAGTTTGAAAGCAACACAGGTTTGCCATCTCCATAAATATCATCGCATGCCAATGGATGGTTCAGATATTTAGCATGTACCCGTATCTGGTGTGTACGCCCTGTTACAGGTTTGAACAATACCACAGAATACCTGGAGAAACCATTGAGAACTTCATAATGCGTAATAGCCGGCTTGCCCCTTTTTGAAACGATCATTTCTCCTTTTCTGAATTTATTCTCTTCAATAGATGCATCGATAGTGCCTGCGTGCTCCTGCATCTTTCCCGATACAATTCCTGTGTATTCTTTTTGTACATGCCTGTTTTCAAACAGCAGGGAGAAATACCGGTGGGCATGGGCATCTTTTGCAAAGAGAATAACACCGCTGGTTTGTTTATCCAATCGATGAACAACAAACATTTCGCCGAATTGTTTTTTCAGAAGATGGGCCAGCGAAGGTTGGTCTGCGTCATGCCTGTCGGGAATCGTGAGTAGTCCGGCGGGCTTATTTACAGCAATGTAATCATCTGTTTCGAGAAGCAATTCATACTTCATGGCTTCACCGGTTTGGGTTTTTTACTCAGGTGCTTCAGGTTGCGAATTTCCTTTTCATTTAAAAAACGCCATTTGCCTCTCTCGACATTTTTCTTGGTAAGTCCGGCATACATCACGCGGTCAAGAGACTTGACATCGTATCCCAGGTGTTCGAAAATTCTCCTGACGATACGGTTTCTACCGCTATGCATTTCAATGCCAATAATGCTCTTATCCTGCTCATCTGCATAAGCCAGTGCATCGGCATGTATGGCGCCATCATCGAGTGTGATGCCTTCCAGAATCCTTGTAAAATGATGCTTCGTGAGTGGCTTGTCCAGTTTAGCTTCGTAGATCTTTTTGATATTGTAAGAAGGATGTGTGAGCTGCTGAGTCAGGTCGCCATCATTTGTCATCAGTAATACTCCAGACGTGTTTCTGTCCAGCCTTCCGACCGGATACACACGCTCGTTAGTAGCTGCTCTTATCAATTGCAGCACCGTTTTTCTTTCTTCAGGATCAGAAGTGGTGGTAATATAATCCTTCGGTTTATTAAGCAGAATATAAACGAGGTTGTTCGTTGGAAAAACCCTCTTCCCATTAAATACGACCTCATCCTTTACTGAAACCTTAAATGGCGGCTCAATGATCAGTTTACCATTCACCTTCACTCTTCCTTCCTTAATAATATCCACTGCCTCCCTGCGTGAAGCAATGCCACAATGTGCCAGGTATTTGTTCAATGGCATGAGTGATTCATCCTGCTTTGCAGGTTGTTTGCTGAAAGCCTTGACAGGAGTTACTCTCTTCTCCGTAGCCCTCTCCCGCTCCCGTTCCTTCTTCGCTCTTTTCTCGCTGAAATGTTTTTCTATATCTGCGGCACGCTGTCTTTTAGCAGCCTTCTTTTCCTGCTTGAACTTTTCCTTGATAGCAGCGTTACTTTTCTTGCCGATAAATTTTTTGAATGGATGATTGCTCATGTATGAATGTTTACTGTTTTTCCAACAGGAATAATTTCCAAAATTAATGGATTACCATTCAATAAATATAAAGGTTCTTCAAACCAAAACATCTCGGGCCTAGTTCCAATACGAATACTATCCCCCATTGCCATTGGCAAGGTGCCAAACGACATCAAAATACGGAACCATCTACACCTCAGTAATTAAAGACCCTTCAATCCCGGGCGATCACGCCCGGAACTTATCGGACTTTTCAACTTAAGATTTGGTAGCCTTTGCTTTTTCGGTTTTCTCCTTTGAAGTTTTTGCTTTTGGAGATTTTGCTTTCGCTGCTACAGGTTTTGAATCCTTTGCTTTAGCAGTTTTTGAAACCTTTTCTTTTGTAGTTACTTTAGGAGTAAGTGATTTTTCTGTTTTCACTTTCTTTATCGGTACGATATCTTCAGAAACGGTAATCACGCAATTGTCAACATGATATCCGTGAGCAGGTACATATCCCTGTGCATTATGATCATTTGCCCATCTTCCATCATTGAGCAAATAACGGTATTGATAACTTTTTCCGGCTTCCAATTCAATGGTTGTTTTCAATGAACCATCCTTTTGCTTTTTCATTACAATTCCTTCTTCGATATTCCATTCGTTGAAATCTCCAAGCAGCAAGCCTTCTGTAGCTTCAGCTACTCCTTCTGTCGGTAATGTAAAAGCGATCTTCTTCTTCATAATTGATTGTTTTCTTTTAAAAAATTTTCAAACACGCCGAATAACAACAATAGTTAACAGGCGCCAATTCTGAAACTCCTTGTTACCGGTTTTCAAAATCGGCGCGAAACTAAAGAATTATGCATATCCTTTTGTCTTATGAAAGTCATTGTATGATTCCATTCAGGTTTCTTTAACCAAACTTTTTGAAATGAAAAGCCGGAATACCGGCCTGGCAATCACTCTCCCGTTTTTTTTCAATCGCAAAAAAGTGATGAAAAAATATGAATTAAAAAAAATTATTTGAATAGACCTCCTGTCAATTTAATACAGGTAAAGTTACAGATGAGGGATGTGCTGCATCTCTGTAAACTTTAATTGTTGCCTTCTGAAAATCCTTCACATCCGCATCCGGTATTCTAATAAATTTCTGTGGATTTCTATCAACCAATGGGAACCACGAACTCTGCACCTGCACCATGATCTGATGTCCCGCTTTGAAGGTATGCAATACATCATTCAGATTAATATGGACAAGCGTTGGTTTACCCGGCACAAAAGGCTCCGGCTTCACATAATCATCTCTGAATTTTCCGCGCATCACCTCTGCACGTACCAATCTTAAAAATTTTCCGGAAGCATTTTCTCCCTGCCGGAGATGCACATCTTCAGAAGGCATTGATACTACATCAATGACCTTCACAATAAAGTCTGCATCTGTTCCATCCATGCTCACATACAGATCGGAAGCTATTGGCCCGGCCACAGTCATATCCTGCTTCAAAGGCGCTGAAGTGTAAGTCAATACATCATTTCTGCCCGAAACAAAAGATTGATCTTCTACCATGTATTCATTGTTCCTGCGTCCCATCACCTTTCCTGTATAAGGAACAGGGCTGTCTGGATCACTGGTGTAGGAATCAGATGCGGATCTAAGAGTGTTCTTTTTTTCAGACAAGGATTTGCCGTCAGAAAAATAATATTGCTTCTCACTAATGTTCTTTGGTGGCCATACGTCGAAATGTTTCCATGCATTGGTTCCTGTTTCAAACATGGTTGCCTTACTCGCATCAAAACTTCCTTCATCCTTCAGATAGAAATCAAAAAATCTTGTCAGAAGACTATCCTGAAAAAATTCAGATGTATTACTTCCAAAATTGTAGGAACCAAAACTGCTCCATCCCGGCCTTGCCCATGCTCCATGCGTCCACGGCCCCATTACCAGGAAATTATTTTTTCCTCCCTGGGAAGCTATTGCTTTGTAGGTACGCAGTGCTCCGAACAAGTCTTCTGCATCAAACCAACCACCAACGACCAGGGTAGGAATTGAAATATTCTTCAGATACTGCCGGATGTTGCGGCTCTGCCAATACTGATCGTAGGAATCGTGCTCGAGGTATTCGTTCCAGATATAGGATTGATGATTGAAATATTCAGGGCCTTGCGTATTCTTAACCGGTCCAAGTTTCAGGTAGTAATCGTACACATTATCTGTTTTCATATTGAATATGGTACCACCATAATTCTGTACCGGGCCTGTCCGCCCCTTTCCGAAAAAATTCATGAATGAAAAATTATCCATCAAAAAGAAAGCGCCATTGTGGTTGGCATCATCACCAATAAATTCATCCGTAACAGGAGCCTGCGGACTCACTGCCTTGATAGCAGGATGCGCACCCGGCAAGGATGCAGTAGCATAAAATCCAGGGTAAGAAATTCCGTACAGGCCTACCCTCCCATTATTGTTCTTAATATTCTTCAGCAGCCAATCAATAGTATCATAGGTATCGCTACTTTCATCCACATCTTTATCGCCCTTCTTATTGGGTATGTAAGGTGTTACTTCTTTATTATGACCTTCGCTCATGTAGCGTCCCCGCACGTCCTGGTACACAAAAATGTATTTTTCCTTCATCAGTTCTTCATTGGGGCCAATCCTTCTCTTATAATTCTCTGAGCCGTAAGGGCCGGAGGAGTATGGAGTACGCTCCATTAAAATCGGGTATGCCTTACTGTTATCTTTCGGAATATAGATAATAGTGTATAGCTTCAAACCATCCCGCATGGCGATCGTAGTATCTATTTTAGAATAATTATCCTTTACATAATCTGACTGCTGCTGGGCAGGAGAAAATAAAGGCAGCAGAAAAAAGATCAACAACAATTTTTGTTTCATAACTTATTTTAATACCGGTAAAATAATTTTGGAAGGATGCTGTGCATCGTGATATATCCTGATGGTAGATTTTTGGAAATCACTGTCATTCGCTTTGTATATATCAATAAACTTTTGAGGATTTCTGTCTGCAAGAGGGAACCAGGTGCTCTGAATCTGGATCATGATCCGGTGCCCCTTCTTAAAAGTATGTGCTACATCAGGAAGTTCCCATTTTACTTCTGTAATTTTTCCCGGTACGAAAGGCTCAGGTTTCTCAAAACTATTTCTGAACTTACCGCGCATGATCTCAGCACGTACTAACATCTCGTACCCGCCCATCGGGTATTGCTCTCCATTGCCCTTCCAGTCAGCGGGATATTCAAAATCATCCGGGAATACATCAATCAATTTTACGACGAAGTCTGCATCAGTAGTGGATATAGACGCCATCAGATCAGCGATGACAGGGCCTGCAAGTGTAATATCATTTTTCAATAAATCCGTTTCGTAGGACAATACATCGGTACGGCGCGAAGCAAATCGCTGATCATCGGTCATATATTCTCTCGTCCGTCTGAAATGCACAGCTTCTGTATAGGCCACCGGATGAGCAGGATCGCTGGTGTATTGATCATAACTATTTTTGGAAACAGGGGCTTTATTCATTGACAAACCAAAATTATCGCTGAGATAGAGGTTTTCTTCTTTCACATTTTTTGGCGGCCATTGATCAAATCGTTTCCAGTTATTTTCTCCTGTAAAGAAAATAGTTGCTTTATTCAATTGTGGATCGGGCGTACCTAAGAGGTAATGATTATAAAATGGGATTTCAATGCTGTCCTGGAAAAATTGAGAAGTGTTGGCACCGAACCTTACATTTCCCAGGAAGCTGCCTTCCCTGCTCCACTGCCCATGATACCAAGGCCCCATTACTATTTTATTATTTGTTGACGGACTTTGTGCTTCTGTTGCTTTAAAACAATTCCAGGCTCCGAAACAATCTTCTGCATCAAACAAACCGCCAACCCACAGCATCGCAGGTTTTACATTATATAATCCAACACGTGCATTACGAGCCTGCCACCATGCATCATAATTAGGATGGTCATACATTTCCTGCCAGAATGGAATGCTGTCGCCCATCAGCTTTGCAAAATTTTTCAATGCGCCTGTTTTCAGGTAGGCATTGTAGTTATCATCAGACTTAAAAGAAAATCCACGTGTATATTCAGTCGAAGGTTTCGGATGTGGTGTACCAAAGAAAGGATAAAATGAAAACCCATCCATCACAAAAAACACTCCTTTATGATGAAAGTCGTCACCCATAAACCAATCCGTAACCGGAGCTTGTGGGCTCACTGCCACTAATGAGGGATGCCCACTCAGCGCTGCCTCCGTAGAATAGAATCCGGGATAAGAAGTGCCGGTGACAGCCGCTTTCTTATTATTTCCCTTCACATTGTTCACAAGCCAGTCAATAGTATCATAGGTATCGCTTGCCTCATCAAACTCTTTTCCTTTTTTGTTCTTATTAAATGGCCTTACATCTACAAACACGCCTTCGCTCATATATCTTCCTCTTACATCCTGAAAGACGAAGATGTAGTTCTCCTTTGCCAATTTCATTTTGTAACCCATCCACATAGGATAAAAAGCATTAGCTCCGTAAGGCCTGCAGGAATATGGTGTTCTGGTCATCAGAAAGGGATGAAGACTTGATGTGTCTTTCGGAATATAAATAGATGTGAATAACCTGGTGCCATCCCTCATAGGAATGTATTGTTCCACCTTTACATAATTATTCACAAACCAGGTACTGTCTGCATTTTGGGCAAATGAACCGGCAAAGAAAGACGTAAATAAAAGAGAAAGAATAAGCCTTTTCATATTCATGTATTATTTTAAATGGTGACTAAAATTAAGAACTTCTCGAAAGAGATATCAATGAATTTGATAAAAGGTACACTTCGATCTTCGGGAAATAAAGGATTCCGAACGATGCAGTCCTAAACGTTTTTATTTTGATAGCTAACCGTTGATTTGGACGGAGACTTATTAATTCCGGGTTGGTTTAAATTTCCTGTGGCAGAACGAAGGCCATTACTAATATCTCTTACCAATTGACTTTTGGCAAATTGACAAAAAAGCATGGATACTAAATGAGTCCAACTGTTATATCCTGTATTGTGTTTGTCTGTCTGATTTTTATCGGCCAATTCGTTTAAGGCAGGCCTGTCTAATTTGGATATGATCTGCGCAAATAGGGCTATTTTCGACATAAAGAAAGTTGGTTTTGTCTTGCAACTCAAAGCTATTTGAGATAAAGGCAACTTTCTCTACTTCTTTAAAACATTTAGGACGCTATTGTTTCTCGATTTTGATTCTGCGGCTGGATGTGGCGATACCCATTCGTAAACCATGGTTGTCTCCGGGCGAAAGATGGGTCTTCGACCAAATTGATTTTGGGAGTAAGGAATGGCGCAGAAAAAACATTGTAATAAATTTGGCATTCGGTTACCCATTTTAGAAATAAGTTTGCTTAAACCAGCTTCTATTATGAAAAAACTTCTTTACACAGCATTAGTTTTTACCATTATCCTTTCAGCCTGTAATTCTTCAGACCAATCAGATTCAGAACCTATCGAGACAGATACCGTAACTGAAACTGAAACTGTTGTAGATTCCGGAGACCTCGCAAGAAGTGTGATCAATGTACCTTCACTCTGGAAAGTAGAACAACAAAACAACAACGCCGAAAAACTGAAAAAGCCGGACAATGATTCTGTCTCTCTGCTGACACCACAAACTCTGATTCAGGCACTCAACGCTACCTATCCGGATATTCAATTAGTCCTGAACAGAATTTCTCACGATACCATATATATAGGTATTCCTAAAAGCCAGGGATTAACCGAACAGTTGGGTAGTACCGGTGCGTATAATTACATGGCGACCGCCGTATATAATCTTACAGAACTCAACAAGGTGAAGTTCGTAAACTTCCAATTTCAGGTGGGAGATCATGCTGAACCTGGCACCTACAGCCGGGACGATTTTAAGCGGTTAAGGTAATTTGGTCGGCTAAAAACGTACAATTACCGAAAACTAAGGGGAAAAGCTTTGACTCGCTGGTAATTTTACCTTATTTAGCCGTAAAATTACTACTACAAAACCAGCTTATGAAAGTCAGAATTACCCCCATCCTTTTGACTATTTTACTAATCAGTCAAAGGGCTTTTACCCAAAACTTAATTGTCAACCCCGGTGGAGAATCTCCTGCGACAAGTGGTTGGACCATCGTTTCCAAAGGATCAGATTGCTATAATTCATCCGATTGGCACATCCAGGGCAACCAAAACGGGTTTCCTGCAGCTTACGCCGGAAACTACTTTTTCTATTCAGGATGTAACAGTGTAAATGGTGAAGTTTACCAGGACATCGATGTTTCGTCTATGGCCGGAAATATTGATGCAAGTAACCTCAACTTTACTTTTTCCGGTTACATGCAGGTTTATAACCAAAGTCCTGCAGATGGAGCTCAGATGATCGTGCAATATTTCAATGCAGGTGGTACACTCCTTGTGTCTTACAACACTGGTATTACCAAGAACATTGGAGTATGGACTCAATATCTTTCTACCATAACCGCAGTACCTGGCACCCGCCGTGTAAGGATCACTCTGAAGAGTTACTCTTACAATGGCTCCTCTGTAGATGCCTATTTTGATGACTTGTCTCTTATAGGATACCAGATACTTCCGATAGAATTGACATCTTTCACTACTACCCTGGACCGTTCCAATGCGGTAGTTGCAATCTGGAAAACAGCTAATGAACTCAACAATGATCACTTTGAATTGCAACGCTCAAAGGATGGCATTACCTGGGAAACTATTTCGAGAGTGAAGGGAGCCGGAACGTCCAATTCCATTCACAGCTATTCGGCCAGGGATAACTTCCCCATTGAAGGGCTCTCTTACTACAGATTAGCACAGTATGATTTAGATGGCAGGATGTCTGTATCTAAAGTCAACATGATAAAGACAACATCTGTCAACGCAAAACTGACCGCCTACCCTAACCCGGTAAGGACTATTCTGAACCTGGAAGGTGATGCAGAAACATTAAAGATTGTTGAGATATTCAGTCCCAGCGGACAAAATGTAAATGCAGCTATCCAAAAATCTGCTGTAAGTCCTACTCATTTAGAACTGAACGTATCACAACTTCCTAAAGGAATTTATTACATACGTTCCAATGGAAAGTCCACAACTTTCTACAAGCAGTAGTGGTCTTTTTTTAAATAGAGCGGCTGAGATTTCACAAAAATTTCAGCCGTATTTTTTTGTCCATACTCCCGATTCAAAAACATATAATCTTATATTTGCAGCGGCAAGTCTTATACGACCAGCTCCTGCTCAACTCCCCCAGGACCGGAAGGTAGCAAGGGTAATGCGGTTGAGCGGTGCGATGTAAGTAACTTGCCTTTTTTTGTTAATGGTTAATGGTTAATGGTTAATGGTTAATTGGAATTGGAATATAAATGGAGAATTCGCATAAATAATCTCGTCAAATCAACAATTCAACTTTTCAACCATACAACAAATCCTTCTAAGGAACATGGCTCTCAAAAACATACGAACGCTTTCACTCGAAGAATTGACAGCATGGTTTATTTCTAAAGGAGACAAGAAATACCGGGCTGTGCAGGCATGGGAATGGCTTTGGAAAAAACATGCTACCGGCATTGATGATATGTCTAACATCAGCAAAGAAACAAGAGAACTGATGAAGCAGGAATTTTTATTGCCTGCCATTTCTTTATATACTTCACAACATAGCTCTGATGGCACGGTAAAAGCAGGTTTCAAAACATCGGATGGTAATATTATGGAGGGTGTGTTGATACCTGCTGATGACAGGCAAACCGCCTGTGTGAGTTCGCAGGTTGGATGTAGCCTTAGTTGCAAATTTTGTGCTACAGGCACTTTAGAAAGAAAAAGGAATCTGCACTTTGATGAGATATATGACCAGGCTGCGTGGCTGAATGATCTTGCTTTGAAAACTTATGGTAAGAAACTCAGCAACATTGTATATATGGGAATGGGTGAACCATTGCTCAATTATAAGAATGTATTGCAATCCATTGAACGCATTACAGCCAATGACGGACTCGCAATGAGCCCCAGGCGAATTACGGTTTCAACAGCAGGCATCTCAAAAATGATACGTCAATTAGGAGATGATGGTGTACGGTTTCACCTGGCACTTTCACTACACGCTGCTACCGACGAAAAGAGAAGTCAGATCATGCCCATCAATGAATCCAACAAAATCGAATCACTGGTGGAAGCTTTAAATTACTTCTATGCCAAAACGAAGAATGATATCACATTCGAATATATTCTCTTCAAAGATTTTAATGATAGCATGAAAGATGCAGATGACCTTATCAGGATTTATAGAAAAATTCCGGTGCGGCTGATCAATGTCATTGAATACAATCCCATTGATAACGCGACTTTTGAAAAGCCTGACAGAGACACTATTCAGAAGTTCATGGATTACCTCGCGAAACACCGGGTGAATACCCGCCTCCGCCTCAGTCGCGGTAAAGATATTGATGCAGCATGTGGGCAATTGGCAAATAAAGGAATGGCGAAGGCTGCAGCGAATTAAATGAAGCATTTCAGGTAATTCTTGTTAAACAGTGAACAGCAAAAGAACAATTCACTTCAGCGAAAAATCCTCTGTGCTTACTATGGAAAGCCTCCTTCTGAGAAAAGGAAATATTCATCTTATGCAGATGAATCCAAAGAGAAAAACCATTTATTTTCCATCAGCTAATGCTGGCAATAATAATAAGTGAATACTAAAAAGCCCCATCAGGCAGTACCTGGAACCTGAATAACACTCTTGTTAAGGATGATACTTCAAAGGTCAATCCTGATTCCTATTCGCCTGCAACCATTTCTTAGACAAGTATCTTCTTACCGGTATATCATAAAATCTCATAACCAAATATGCAAGCACAACCAGAAGAATGACACCAGAAATCACAACAATTACCAGTTCCCCTACTGCTGGTTTTTCATTTGTAAAATAACTTCCAAAAATCCAGATTACTGCATAATGTGTCATGTATAACGGGTAGGAAATATTACCTGAGAATTGACATATACTTTTCAATCGTGGCGACAAAACCGAACCTGCCCCAAGTGCAACTAACAAAGGAAAATAAATAAGCACCACCGACGACTCTGTCAGCCAGTTCCATTCTGATCCAGGCATGATAAAAGCTAACGACAACAAAAAGGACAGGCCTATAAAGCCCAGCCTGTTTTTGATCATCCAGTTAGAACGATAAATAAGCAGCCCTGCCGAAAATGAATAAGCCACTCTAACTCCGCCGTCAAAAAAATTATCTTTTGACCATCCACCCAGCAGGTTTCCTGCACGATAACTAACGATACAGATTCCCACAGCAGCAAGAATTGTCAAAATTATTAGAGAGCGGCGTCCAATTCTACAAAGGATGAAAGCATAAAAAATGTTGGCAATGTATTCCCAGAAAAGCGACCAGGCCGGAGCATTCAAAGCAAAATTGTTGAAGAACCGCTCTTCCATTATTGGAAGGGGTATGAGAAGAAGTGAACAAATAAACAGCAATATTAGTTTACCAATGTTGTAAGTAACAGGTGTTGCAAAAGGATCCAGGAATAGACCCAACAAACCCAATACAGAACCCAGTATCACCAGCGGGTGTAATCGTATCAGCCTTCGTTTGAAAAACGTTCCAACTCCCATGTTGGCAATGCGGTCATCATAGGCATATCCAATGACAAATCCCGAAAGGCAGAAGAAGAAATCAACTGCCAGGAAGCCATGGCCAATAAAGTTTTTATTGATGTCAGGTTGTATCCATTCCATAAAATGGAAAATAACAATAGACAGCGCTGCCACACCTCTTAGTCCGTCAAGAATCTCAAAATGTTGTTTTGTTTTCAGGATACCCGAAGGCAAATTTTTCTTCATCTTTATTCGTCAAAATGGAAATTCAACTAATTACTTTTTTAATAATTCATCTACCCTCACGAATTCATAACCTTTATTCTTTAGATACCCTATCAGGGCAGGAAGGTGATAATAAAATTTATCAGTACGTGCCGGAGCTGTTCCTGCATGAATCAATAACAGGAATCCATTCAATCCATTGGGATCATGGCCTTCGTAGCGAATGATACGGTTAAAAATCGTGTCTGACGATAAGTATTTTTTGCCCATGTCAGGCGTGGTATAGTCAGCATTGCTGTATGTGCCAGGTGTAAAGTTGATGACCTGCAATCCATATTCTGTTGCCCAACCGGCAATGCTGTCGTTGTACCATTCATAAGGTGGCAAAAAATATTCGGCATGTCGTTTTCGAATTCCATACCTCCCAAGCATCGCAAATGACTTACTCATATCTTTTTCAAATACCTCTTTGCTTACCAGAAGGCTATCGCGCTTCGTCCAGTCACAGTACAATAAATGCCCGTACGAATGAGAACTCACATAGTTTCCATGCCGCATCAATAATTTTAAGTTCTTCCTATTCATGCTCCTTTTAAAGAAATTGCCGGTAAAAAAGAATGAGCCTTTCAAATTCAAAACCTGGAAAGTACTATCAACAAAACCCAAACCTTCAGCGTCTATATCTGCACTAAAGATCAGCGCTATTTTCTTTTCAGACTGATCGCCCCGAATGATGCCACCATGCGACCATGTAAATTTCGTTTGCCCATACACGGTAGAGGTTGTCAATAATAAGAATACAACGAAGTATTTCATCATTTTTATTTAATGAACAGTTTCTCCATTGAAAACCGTAAAGTCAAGTTTCAAATCTTTCGAAAGACAGTTCAGATTCGCTTTATAACCCCTCGCAATCCTTCCTTCTTTAGAAAACCCGGCCAACTTTGCAGGATAACTTGTTGCCATTCTGAGGGATTCATCTAATGGAATTCCTGCTTTCTCCACTCCATTCTTTACCGACTGCAACATGGTAAGGGCTGAACCGGAGAGTGTGCCGTCCGGTAGTATAAATCTATTCTTACTCTTCACATGCCGGTAAGGCCCAATACTTGTGGCAGCCACAGCGTCAGTAATGTAGAACAATCGATCTCCCATCATTTGCTTCGCGATTTTCACTGCCTCAAAATCAACATGGATACCATCAGTGATGATGCTTGCCATTGCATGATTGTCCAAAAATATAGCTCCCGGCAAACCCGTATTCCTGTGTTTGAGCGGCGACATGGCATTAAACAAATGCGTAGAAGTCTGTATTCCCAATTCAAACCCTTTTGCTGCCTGCTTATATGTTGCATTGCTATGACCTGCTGACAACAAAATATTGTTTTTAAGAAGGAAACTGATCACAGCGGGGCTGCATTGTTCAGGAGCCAATGTCATCATCTTTAAAGTGCCCTCTCCACTTTCTATCAATCGACGTACATCACTTACTTCCGGCGTCTTGATGTATTTTAAGATATGTGCGCCTCGTTTTTCAGGGTTGATGAATGGCCCCTCGAGATGAACACCTTTGATGGCCGGATGAGGAAATGCATGAACTACGTTCATAGCATCTTCAAAAACATCATAACTGTTTGTAGCAAGTGTTATGAATAGAGATGTGGTTCCTTTTCGAACAAGCCTGTCTGCCATTTTGTGAAATAATTTACCATCGGGCATTGCAGAAAAAAGGTAATTACCATCACCGTAAATCTGAAGATCAATAAATCCGGGAGTAAGCAACCCTCCTTTGCAATCGATGATCTCAGTATCGGCTGGCCATTCGTCATTTTTTACTATTCCTACAATCTTTCCATTCTGAATAAGCAGCGACTTATTGCTAACAATTTTCTCTCCCGTAAATATATCTGCATTGATAAATGCTTTCATTTTATGTTCATTAAAGAAGTCAAAGTTGCCGGATTCAGGTTGGAAATAAAAATGAAATATTTTCGGCTGAGGCATGAGAATCTGAACATCAGAAGCCTGAAACATCATTGGTTTGAATGATTCATTTGTCATCGCACCAGAACGGTACTCTTAACCCCTAACTTGTAGTCCATTCATTTTCAGAAAATGAACTACATAAAGTTGCACCACCTATACTCATCTGGAGAGAAGGCCATAAATTTGAATTAGTAATAAAATGAAACACATCGGCATCATTTCAGACACACATGGTTACCTGCATCCCGCTGTTACAGAATATTTCAAAGACTGTGATGAAATTTGGCATGCAGGTGATTTTGGAGAGGGAGTGGCAGAACCATTGGCAGCATTCAAACCACTTATAGGTGTGTATGGAAATATTGATTCGACCCAATCTCACAAGCAATTTCCCGAACAACAGGTTTTCTATTGCGAAGATGTGAAAGTGATGATGCGGCATATTGGCGGGTTTCCACCACGTTATAATGCTGAAACTAAAAAGGAATTGCTGATTCATCGTCCTCAATTATTCATTGATGGCCATTCCCATATTCTGAAGATCATGTACGATCAAAAATTGAATTGCCTGCACATCAATCCTGGTGCTGCCGGAAGGCAAGGATGGCACAAAGTGAAGACGCTTGTTACTATCGATATAGACGGGAAGGAAATCAGAAATTGTAATGTGATAGAGTTGGCCTAATGGAAGCGGAAAAACTGGGAGCTATGAGTTGTGTTCGCCTCGGCGAAGTGAGCTATGAACCAGAAGTTTTGGCCCCAGCAATCAACAATCAACAATCAACAATCATCAATTAACACTCCTCTACTGCAATTGCCTTTTGTAAAGTTGTACCGTATTTTCTAATCCATAATAAAGTGCATCTGAAATCAATGCATGTCCTATTGAGACTTCAAGCAAACCAGGTACGTTTTGTGCAAAGAATTTCAGGTTGTGCAAATCCAAATCATGGCCTGCATTGATACCAAGCCCGCATTCCATCGCAGCCTTTGCTGCATTGATAAAAGGTGTGACTGCTCCTTCATGTTTACCTTGCAGGTAAGCCGTAGCATAGCCTTCCGTATATAATTCAATCCGGTCAGTCCCACAATCCATTGCATTCCTTACCATTTCTTCTGAAGGATCTACGAAGATGCTGGTGCGAATACCTGCAGATTTAAAGGTGGAAATGATTTCTTTCAGGTAGTCCTTATGTTTGATAGTATCCCAACCATGATCAGATGTTATTTGACCTTCTGCATCCGGAACGAGTGTTACCTGATGGGGTTTGTTAGCCAAAACCAGATCGACAAACTTTTGTTCACGCGGGTTTCCTTCTATGTTGAATTCAGTGGTGACTACTTTTTTCAGATCATACACATCCCGGTATCGGATATGTCTTTCATCAGGACGAGGGTGAACCGTGATGCCATCTGCACCGAACCGCTCAATATCCAATGCAGTCTTTATCACGTCTGGCACATTGCCCCCACGCGCATTGCGAAGCCAGGCAATCTTATTAATGTTTACAGATAATTTGATCATGATGATGCAAAAATACGGGATATAATTTCCGGGCAGCTGATTGCAAAAATGTTGGTATGGCTTAATAATATCATTCACTGTGTCCGTGATGCTCATTCAATTCAGGCACACTTAGGATTGAATTAAGAAATCAAATTGATGATAGATTTCACACCCATATAAGTCATAGTCAATACTACAATCCATCCTGCAATGGCCAACCACTTGGGATGCCTGTATTCTCTCACAATATTTTTTCGGTAAGCAGCCAGTAAAATAAGTGTGAGTGCAAATGGAAGTATGAGCCCATTGATAGCGCCGGCCGCTATCAACACCATCACCGGTTGCCCTACGATTAGAAAAATCAAAGTGGAAAAAACAATAAACACAATGATGTAATACCTGAAATACTTCGTCACCGATGTGTGTAGTGATTTTGCAAAAGTAACCGATGTAAATGCAGAACCTACAACGGATGTAATGGCTGCACTCCACAGCACCAGCCCAAATACCTTGTACCCCAATTGTCCTGCAGCACTCTGAAACACAGTAGCCGCAGGGTTTTCACTGCTCAAAGCAATACCCTGCCATACTATCCCAAGTGTAGCTATGAACAGAATGACACGCATTACAGAAGCAATCAAAATAGCGGAGATAGAACTTTGGGATACCTTTCTCACATTTTCCTCTCCACTAATACCGGCAACGAGTAATCGGTGTGCACCGGCAAAACTGATATATCCACCCACAGTTCCGCCTACAATAGTGAGGATGATGGTTTCATTTATTTTATCAGGGATGAATGATTTCACGAGCACTTCACCCATTGGAGGATGGGACTGGAAAGCCACAAAAGTGGTGAGTGCAATCATCACAAATCCCAACACTTTTGCAAATACATCTATAGCTTTTCCAGCTTCTTTAAAAATAAACACAAGGACAGCAATCACACAGCTAACGACTGCCCCCAGCTTCACGCTGCATCCGGTCAATACCTGCAAACCCAGCCCCACACCTGCAATGTTTCCGATATTAAATGCAATGCCGCCAAGGATGATCAATACAGACAATGCATGTCCTGATCCTGGTAATAATTTATTCGCAACATCCTGTGCATATAATTTACTGATGCTGACAATGCGCCAGATATTTAGCTGAGCACCTATATCCATCAACACAGAAACTACGATGACAAAACCAAAACTGGCCTTCAGTACTTCCGTAAACTCTGTTGTTTGTGTGATAAACCCGGGTCCAATAGCGGATGTCGCCATCAGGAATGCAGCTCCCATCAAAGGCCCACTAAGAAATGATTTATTTTTCATGTATGATCTTATGAATAGCCTTCGCAAATTCAACCGCATGTACTCCGTCTCCATGTATACAAATGGTATCTGCATCAAGATGTATTGCCTGCCCACTTGACGATCGTACCTTTTTCTCCATCACAATCCCGGACACCTGGTTGATCACTGAATCTACATCCTGCAGCAATGCTCCCTTTTGCGATCTTGGAGTAAGTGTGCCGTTACTTTCATATAACCTGTCGGCAAATACTTCATTAGCTGTTTGCAATCCAATCCTTTTGGCCTCTTCTATCATCACTGAACCTGAAAGTCCATAATACACAAGTGTGCCATCAAAATCTTTGACAGCAGATGCAATGGCCCTTGCCACACCGGCATCTTTTGCAGCGAGGTTGTACAATGCACCATGAGGCTTTACATGATGGAGCCGTGTGTTACATTTTTTTGCAACTTCATCAATGATGGAAAGTTGTGCATCCACTAACTGATACACCTCAGTCTCCGGCAAATACATCACTGTTCTTCCAAAATTTTCCCGGTCCAAAAAAGATGGGTGTGCACCAATGAGTACATTGTATCGAAGGCATAACCTGATCACATCATACATGGTTATTTCATCACCTGCATGATATCCGCAGGCAATATTTGCAGAACTGATATATGGCATCAGATGTTCTTCATTACCGATGCCTTCACCCATATCACAATTAATATCAAACAAGTGTTATATGATTTTTCAGGTTAAGATAACAAGCAGTTTTTATTTCTTCCAATACTTTTTCCATTTCCAGGAGTTTCGATTCCGCCTCGCTGATATTGATGAGTTGAAATGAAATGGATTGTCCCGGCCTGGCCTGAGCCAATTTCGGAAGGTCAGCCCTGATCACAGAAGCAATTCTTGGATATCCTCCTGTGGCCTGATGATCAGCCATCAGTAAGATGCAATTGCCATCGGGCAATAATTGAATTGTACCAGCATCGACCGGTGAAGAAATTAATTCGGCATCATTCATTCGTAAAAGACGAGGCCCGCTTAACCTGAAACCCATCCTGTCGCTTTGTGTTGTGATTGCGAAAAATTGCCCGGCAAATGATTGTTTTGACAATTGGTCGAGCATTTCAAACTCCGTACCTCGAATACATCGGAATGTATAGGAAGGCTGATATATCCGGTTTAATTCATTTGAAGAAACTTGCCAGGGTAATATTTTATTTTCAGAAAATGGAAACGTGAATGGCTCAAATAAAATGCGATCCTCTTTTTGCAAAGCACGTCCATAATGTCCTCCCCTGTTCAGTTTCAGATGAGTGCTGTAGCTACCTAACCATTTTTCAGCATTCCATCCACCCCGTACAGACAAATATGATTTCCATCCATTGACAGGTTTGTTCCACCTTAGAATAGAATTCCTTTTTATGAATAGTGTGTGCCATGGTGGAATACTCTTCTCATTGACGACAGCATTGAAATCAGCACCTGCCATTCCAATTATTGCATCTTGTTCAAATAGAATTTCCGGAGCAGGAAAGTTAATTTCCAACACAGCCTCCTTCCCAGAATTTCCTGCCAGGTAATTTGCAACTTCCATTGCAAAAAAATCCATACCACCTCCGCTGCCAATACCAATATTTCTGTATCCGCATCTGCCCGTATCCTGCAAAGTAGCGAGCACTCCCGGTTTTATGATTTTAATACTCATTTAATGACTCAAATTCATGTTGAGTAATGCTTGCAAACTGTACACGATCTCCAGCCTTCAATAAACAAGGATTCTCTTTCGTAGAATCAAAAATTTTCAATGGGGTTTGACCGATCAATTGCCAGCCTCCCGGCGATGGCATGGGGTAAATACCGGTTTGAAATCCCGCAATACCAACAGCTCCTGCCGGTACATTAGTACGTGGTGTAGCACACCTTGGAGTAGCAATTCGCTCATCCAACGTACCCATGTAAGCGAAGCCCGGCAAGAACCCGATCATAAATACACGATACACTTTATTGGTGTGGATCTGAATCACTTCTTCTTTCAAAATGTGATGTTGATGCGCAACATTCTCCAGGTCTTCACCATCATAATAAACAGGAATTACAATTGGCGCCTTGTGTGCTTCCTGTTTCGAAATGGCGGTTTCACCAATCATTCGCTCCACATACCCTGATACAAATTCAAATGCAGTATTGTAACCAGGGTATTTATTTTTCACAGTTGCCACGTCAAAAAAAATAGCAAGCGATGAATATGCGGGGACAGTTTCTGACATTCCCTCGAAAGGATGTAAATCTATTGCATGCAACAAGGCCATCACCCAATCAATGATGACCTCATCAATTCTGTTTTCGAACGAAATCAAAAGTGCAGTTTCGTTAATCGCTGATATGGTGAATGGCGGCTTGGAAATATCTGTTATTTTAGCAATAAATATAAGTAGGATGTTGCACAAAACTATTATTGTACTTACACTACAGATTGGCTTCGGTCTGCATGTTACCGCACAGGAACCTCATTACAAAACAATCAATAATCAAATAGAACTTACACCCACTGGAGCAACACACTTTGCAAGCCTGCCACTTCGATGCACGGATATTGAATATCCTTACAAGACAGGAATCACATTCGGAGATTCAAGTTGGGTGGTCCCGCCAAAGGATTATCATCCTGCATTTTCAGGCTGTTTCGATTGGCACAGTTGTGTTCATGGACATTGGATGCTCGCGAGACTGTTGAAATTATATCCCGCACTGCCGCAGGCAGCACAGATCCGGGCTTTATTCAATAAACATTTTACGGAAGCCAACATGCAACAGGAGTTGAGAGTATTTCAATCGCCTGACAACAAAGCCTTCGAACGAACTTACGGATGGGCATGGCTGTTACAGTTGCAGGACGAATTGCTCAATTGGAACGATCCGGATGCGAAGCGATGGTCAGTCGCCATTCATCCATTAGCTTCTTATCTATCAAAACTCACCATAAACTATCTTGACAAATTAGTGTATCCCATACGTGTAGGTGAACATACCAATCTCGCATTTGGACTGAGCATGATGCATGATTACGCCATTCATCAGAAGGATACCGCTTTATCCAAAGCGATCGACAAGGCTGCGATTAGATTTTATGCAAATGATAAAAACTGCCCGATCAATTGGGAACCGGGCGGGAGTGATTTTCTAAGCCCTTGCCTGGAAGAAGCAGACCTGATGCGCAAAGTATTGCCTAAGCAGAAATACATGATTTGGCTGAAGCAATTCCTACCCCAATTGTTTGACAAGAATTTCAAACTTGCGCCGGGAATTGTGAAGGATCGCTCAGATGGTAAATTGGTTCATTTAGATGGCCTTAATCTGAGTCGTGCATGGTGCCTGAAAGGAATCGCATCTATTACCGGCAACAAACATCTGCTGGATATTGCCAATGAGCATCTTAACGCTGCATTGCCCCAGGTAGCCAGTGGCGATTATGCAGGAGAGCATTGGCTGGCATCATTTGCTGTGTATGCGCTGACGAGTGAATGAAAACCTCCGGGGTTTTATGAATTACTACTTTTTCTCTTCCTTCTCCTCTTTCTCTTTCGCATCCCACTGCCTCCTGTATTTCCTTCCATAACTCCATCTCGTGATCATCACGTACAACGTAGGTACCGTGTAGATCCCTAACAAGGTAGCAGCCAGCATGCCACCCAATACCGTAAAACCGATATTTACTCTTGCAGCAGCACCTGCACCGGTAGCCAATGCCAATGGTAGCACTCCGAAGATAAATGCAAACGATGTCATCAGGATAGGGCGGAATCTCAACTTGATCGCTTCCATCGTTGCTTTGATCAATGCCATACCACCATCCACCCTGTCTTTCGCAAATTCAACGATCAATATCGCATTCTTGGCCGCGAGGCCTATCAATGCAATCAATCCTATCTGCGAATAAACACTGTTTTGAACTCCTCCAAGCCACAATGCTACGATTGAGCCAAATAGTGCAACCGGCACCGTTAGTAGAATTGCAAAAGGTATAGACCAACTTTCGTATAAGGCTACCAACAAAAGGAAAACAAAGAAAATAGAAAGCATGAATATCATCAGCGACTTATTGCCCGCCTGTATTTCCTGTAGGGAAATATTTGAAAACTCATAACTGTAACCTGAAGGCAATACCTCTGCAGCCACTTCCTCCAGGGCTTTCAAAGCATCGCCACTGCTGTATCCGGGGGCAGGTGTGCCATCTACTTCTACTGACCGATACACATTATAGTGATTGATTACCGGAGGGCCACCACCCATCGATACTTTGATCAATGCACTCAACGGCACCATATCTCCATTTTGATTGGGTACATAATATTTTCCCAGGTTGCTGATGTTGCTCCTGAAAGAAGTATCTGCCTGCACCATGACACGGTACACTCTCGAAAAGAGATTGAAATTATTTACAAATGCTCCACCCATAAATGTCTGCATAGCGCTGAAAACACTTCCAATGGAAACGCCCATTTGCTTACACTTGTCCCTGTCCACCTCCACATTGTACTGAGGTGTATAGGCGCTGAAGAAAGAGTAGGCCGTCTGGATTTCAGGGCGCTTGTTTGCCTCAGCAAGAAACTTCTGCAAAATCCCATTCAATGCATCTACAGTACCTCCACCGCGTTGCTCAAGCATCAGTGAGAATCCACTTGAAGTGCCAAATCCTCTCAAAGTTGGAGAAGGAATCACTACCACTTTGGCCTCTTTGATAGCTCCGAGTTTTGCATATAAGCCTCCCACTACATGATTCATATCCTGGCCACGTTCATACCTGATACTCCAGGGTTTCAGGCTTACAAAATAGGAAGCGGCATTTGGCTTAGCGCCTCCCCCTGCAAAATTGAATCCTGTAACAGCCATATAGTGATTGATCGAAGAATCTGATAAAAGCACCTTATTGATAGTGGTTGCTACTTCTGCAGTTCTCACTGATGATGCTGCGTCCGGAAGTTCAACTGCAATAATGAGCCCCCCCATATCTTCCTGGGGAATAAATGTAGAAGGCACCTTCCTGAACAAGATGAATGTAACTGCAAACAATACCAGTAACAGGGCAACAAGAACACCTGTCTTGTGAATTGCAAAGCGCACACCCCTGCTATAACGGTCAGTCGTACGCGTAAACCAGGAATTGAAATAATAGAATAGTTTATTGAGGCCTTTCGATTTCTTGTTGAGTTTATCTTCACGCAAGAGAATGCTACACAGTGCCGGAGTAAGACTCAGAGCAAGGAAGGCTGATATCAACACGGAGAATGCAATGGTCAATGCAAATTGCTGGTACAACCTGCCACTTACACCGGGCAGAAATGCAACAGGTACAAATACAGCGGCAAGGATCAAAGACATAGCTATGATCGGCGCCTGTACTTCTCTCATTGCCTTATCTGTTGCAGCCTTTGGAGATAGTTTGTGCGCATCGATATTCTGTTGTACCGCTTCCACTACCACAATTGCATCATCCACAACAATACCTATAGAAAGTACAAACCCAAAGAGTGTCAGTGTATTGATGGAGAATCCAAAAAGTTGTAAAAACAAAAACGTTCCAATAATGGAAATCGGAATTACCAGTATGGGTATAACCGTAGAACGCCAGTTTTCCAAAAAGATAAATACAACAAATGCCACCAGTAATAATGCTATCAATAAAGTCTCAACCACTTCTTTGATAGACAATTTCACAAAGGATGTAGATTCAAAAGGAACCAAGTATTGTACATCCGGAGGAAATGATTTGGAGAGTTGTGCCATCCTGGCCATGACACGATCTGACGTAGCCAGCGCATTCGCACCAGGGTCGAGGTAAATAGCCATTCCACTACCGTTCTTGCCATCAGCCTTTACAACTGAGGAATAGGAGAATGATCCAAGGGATACCCTGCCAATATCTTTGATACGAACCAGCGCTCCCGTTTGCGGATTGGAAGACACTACAATGTCAGCAAATTGCTCAGGGGTTGATAACAGCCCGTTTACTTTGATATTGTACTCAAAGCCCTGTACAGACAATGCAGGAGCAGCACCTACGCTCCCGGCAGCCACCTGTTGATTCTGTTCCTGGATAGCCTGCATTACCTGTGATGTGGTAATGCTCATGGCTGCCATCTTCTCCGGATCCAACCAAACACGCATACTGTAATCACCCGAAAATGCATTAATATCTCCGACACCTTCTACACGGGAAAGTTCTGGTACCAGGAAAATATTCAGGTAGTTATCCAGAAACGCCTTATCGTGGGTTTCATTGGGCGATTTCAATGCCAATACCATCAGCATGTCATTCGACCGCTTTCTAACAGTAATACCTGTACGAGTTACCTCAGAAGGCAATTGAGGTAATGCGAGGTTGACCCGGTTCTGCACATCGAGAGCTGCAATATCCGGATCCGTACCAATATTGAATGTAACAGTGATATTCGTAGAACCATCATTGGAGCTGGAAGAAGACATGTACATCATCCCCGGAGTTCCGTTGATTTGATTTTCAATCGGCGTTGTTACTGTTTCTTCTACAGTTTGTGCATTAGCACCTATGTAGGTAGCTCTGACGGAAACTGTTGGGGGAGAAATATCCGGCAATTGCGCTACCGGCAACTCCATCATGGTAATAATACCCAATGCCACGATGATGATAGCAATTACAATCGTAGTATTTTTTCTCCTGACAAATATATCTGAAACCGGCACGCTCTTTTGTTTTTACATCTTTGATTATTGTTCCTTTTGCAATGTATCGCTTACCTGCCTCACGCCTGGTAAGGAAACGTTGACTGTATCACCTGGTTTTATTTTTTGCAAACCATCTACTACGATTCTTTCCCCTGCATTTAATCCCTGCACAATCGTAAGGCTGTCTATCACCGAACCATCTTCAATATTTTTTAATGACACCACATTGTTACTCCCCACTACGAATACAGCAGTTTCTCCCAGCGTATGTACCAATGATTTAGTAGGTACGGCTATCATATCGCCAGTTCCGGGATGACGGATGATTACGGAAGCATTCATTCCTGACTGAAGCAAATGCTGTTCATTCGGAAATTCCAACCGTACCGTCACAGTTCCCGATTGTGGATCCACCTGGTTATTAATCAACAATAATCTTCCGTTAGAAATGAAAGTTTCACTACCCGGTACCTGCAATTCATAATTCAATTTTGCAGTTTTGTCTTTTACCCGTGGGATTAGGTTTTGTGGAATATTGAAATCAGCATAGATGGGATTGTCATTTACAATCGTATTGATCAATGTTTGTCCGGCATTCACCACGTCTCCCAATTTCAGAAGTGAAATACCAATTTTTCCGGTGATGGGCGCACGCACTACCGCATGGTTCAAATTCGTGGCAGCCTGTGCCAGCGCCGCTTTTGCGGCAGCTACATTTGCTTCACCTACCTGTACCGCAGTCTTTGACTGGTCAACCACCTGGGAAGCGATGGCATCATGTTCCTGAAGGTCAGCGTAGCGTTTATAATCGCGCTGCTGCTGCGCAAGGTTTGCATTCGCTTGTTGCAATGCGGCCTGAGCCTGGTTGTATGCAGCCTGGAAGCGGCTCTTGTCAATATCATACAGTACCTGCCCCTTCGTTACCAAACTCCCATCTTTCACATGAATTCCTTCGATGTACCCACTCACATCCGGCCGCAATTGAACGATGGTATTAGCGGCAAGTATAGCAGGATAACTTTCTGTAACGGTGTAGCTTTGAGGTTGTACAGTTACTGCCACTACCATGGGTTGCATCTTCATTCCGGCAGCAGCACCTTGTGCACCTTTCTTTCCGTTACATGATGCTATCATAATAATGACAGCACCTATGATGGCATACCTGAGTCTCATTTGCAATATCTTTTTTCTTAATAATGACATATCATAGTATTTCATTTTCGACCAAATTCAATTTTACCCAAAGCCTGCTGAACATCCACCCTGCTCATCAGTACATTCAGCAAGGCATCTATGTAACGGCTTTGAGCCTGCTCTAATTCATTCTCTGCAGAAAGTAAATCAAGGCTGGAAGCCACACCGGATTTGAATTTGTACTGCAAGCGGTCATATACTCCCTGGGTCAATTCCATATTCTTCTTTTGCGTTTGCAACGAGCGATTATTGTTCTGCAGTTGCACATAAGCTGCCTTTACCTGCAAGCGAATATTCTGATCCAGGTTGGCCAGATCATTTTTCGACTGCTCCAACACAATTTTTGATTCATTGATCTGGTGTAATCTTTCCGTACCGGAGAAGAGTGGAAAACTCAGATTAATACCAAAAGCTGAATTACCGTATCCTTTACTGTAAAGTGAACTGAACTTATGAGAAAAATAATTGAATCCATAATTCAGGTAGGTGGACACTGTCGGAAGATTAGACAGCCGGACACTTTTCAAATCCAGTTCATTCAATTGCGTAGTTATTTGCTGAGCCTGGTATTCCGGTCTTTGAGCAGGATCAAAATTCAGGGTATCCATTACCGTCATAGGTGCAGAATCGAAAGTTCTGACATCCTCTGTTATGGAAAGTGAGTCGCCAAGTGGCATGCCCATCTGAAATTTCAGTTGGCTCAGGCTCAGGTGAAGCAGGTCATTCTGATTTTCCAACCCGGTAGTAGCATTATTATATTGTACCTGTATCCTGTTTACATCTATCGTTTCAGCTACACCCACCTGGTAACGGGCTTTGACATCCTCCAATGACTTTTTTATCTGGACAAGATTAGCATTAGCTATGCGAATTGCTTCCTTATTCACCAGTACGTTGTAATAAGCTTTTGTAACTGCTACACTTGTGTTGATAGTAGTAGCCTCAATATTCTTTTCTGAAAGTGATTGAAAGACCTTGGAGGCCTGCAACCCTACAAAATAATTGCTGTTGAAAATAGTTTGGTTGATCTCCCCCGAAACTGATGACGTATATCTTGATCCCATTTGTACAGGGATCTTTTTGGAAAGGTCGCCACTTGCAAAATCCGGTATCAATGATGTTGGTGATTTCAGGTTGTTCACAAAACTCCCATTGATATTGGCATGTGGAAATAGTTTGGCAGTGTTTTCCTTTATTTTCTCCAATGAAAGACGATTGTCAAGCACAGCATTCCGAACATCTACCTGGTTCTTCATGGCATAGTCTATACAATCCTTCAGGCTGAATTGGTGAAAATGATTTACTGCTGAATCAATTTGTGCATAAGAATTATTACCAAACGAGGTAAGAAAAAAAATCAGCAGGGATATACCTGCTCTTAACAATTCCTTCTTCAAATACACAGGATGCACAAAAATCTTCGATTTAATAAAATTCAATGGTTTGTCTTTCAATGATCCGATTTCGTTTCGCAAATATACTTTACTTTTTTCCTGAGGCCTGTGCCAAAAAATGTTTTACACCAAACCTTGTTTCACTTTGCTTCAAAACTTACGCCAAAATGATGGGCAACGATCTCTACCTAATCGGTGCTCATTGCCAAAAGCTATGAAGCACTAAAAAATTTCCTGTTTCAATAATCAGTCAGAATTCCGATAGAATTGTTATGCCTAAATAAATAGTTTGTAAACTAAATAAATAGTCATAGTTTTGAAAAACAGAAATAAATCATTCATGAAGACATTAACCAAGGCAGAAGAGGATGTAATGCAAAAAGTCTGGAAACTTAATGGAGGTTTCCTGCGAGACATTGTCAGCGAGTTTGAAAAGCCGCAGCCACATCACAATACGGTAGCAACACTCCTGAAGATTCTCGTGGAAAAGGAGTATGTGGGAATTGAAGTATTCGGCAGGTCACACAGATATTATCCTCTTGTACCAAAAGAACAATATTCCAAAGGGAGCATCAGGTTACTTGCCAAGAATTACTTTGATGGATCGTTCTCAAATATCGTGTCTTCGATGGTGAAAGAAAACGAACTGAGTGTGGAAGACCTCGAGTTACTGTTGAAACAGTTAAAGAAGAAAAAATAGCGGGGCTCCTATGGATTGACAATAATAGTTTCAATACGTATAAATTCATTTACTATGATAGCACTCACATGGTACCTTTTAAAAATGATGATCATATCTGTAATCCTTTATGGTTACTATATTCTTGTACTCAGGGATAAACTTTTTCATAAATGGAATAGATTTTACCTGCTGGCCACAATAGTGATGTCTTTAATGCTACCGTTGATCTCTATTCAGATCGCTCCTTCCGTTGTTTCACAGGAGGGAACCGCAATAAAGATGTTGCAATCTTTCACAATGCAGGACGAAATTGTAATTGAGGCCGGCCGCAGGAGTGCATCTTCATGGCTGGAATGGACGTTGATTACCTTTTATGCTGCAATCTCATTATTCTACATCATTTCATTTCTCAATGGTATTATCATGATACAGGTCATGAAGGGAAAGTTTCCACGGACAAGGTTTGAAGGGATCGACTTTATCAATACCAACCGGGGAAACGCGCCATTTTCATTTTTCAATTCCATATTCTGGAACGCTTCCATCGACCTGCACTCTTCTACCGGCAAACAAATTTTCAATCATGAGATGGCGCACATTAGAGAGAAGCACTCCTACGACAAGATGTTCCTCAATTCAGTGCTTTGTATATTCTGGATCAATCCTTTGTTCTGGCTGATCAAGAAGGAACTCTACATGATCCATGAATTTGTTGCCGACAAGATTGCACTTGATGATGGTGATGTCCAATCTTTTGCCGAAATGGTGCTGTCATCGACCTATGTGGGAAAGCAATTTTCACTTACCAATAATTTTTTCCATTCACCAATAAATAGAAGATTGACCATGATCATGAAAAATAAAAACAGGAAAATGAATTACCTGACAAGGCTCATCGCATTGCCAATCGCAACATTGATATTTGTTGGCATTTCATGTAAGGTGAAATCCAAAAATGAAGTGTCAGCAAATCATGATGGCGATTCCACTTTCCCCACTGAAATAAAATCAAACACTGTCACTGTAAAAGATTCCACTCCGATCGTTTATTATGAGGGCAAGAAGGTAGCATCAATAGACGTCATCACTCCGGGAGGCAAGCCTTTTGCGGTGATCAATTACAATGACGGGTCTTCTGAAAGAATTACTTTAACAGAAGCGGAAAAAAGAGGATTTAATATTCCCCCGCCGCCGCCACCACCTCCACCCGCGAAGGTAAAATTTACACCTCCGAAAGTGGTGAAGGATGAAGATGTACAATTTACTCCTCCTAAAGTAGTGAAGGATGAAGATGTACAATTTGCTCCTCCTGAAGCTGTAACGGATGATAAGATCTTCACCAAGGTGGAAAAGGAAGCATCTTTTCCAGGCGGACCGTCTGCCTGGGCAAAGTATATCAAAGGGGCCATTGAAAAATCACTTGGTCAGTTTACCGATAAGGATTTTGGAACATGCGTTGTGAAATTTGTGGTTAATAAAGATGGAAGTGTAACCAATGTAGAAGCCATTACCATGCGGGGAACTAAACTTGCAGAAGTGGCTGTAGATGCCATCAGCCATGGGCCGAAATGGATACCTGCATCACAAAATGACATGGTAGTAAATGCTTACCGATTACAACCGGTTACATTAATGAATCCAAAAGATTAATAAGTAGTTCAGGATATCATTGACGTTCTCTCAACCTGAATCTTTACAGTAACGACCCTATCCAGGTTTATACTTACAGGGATAGGGTTTATGTCAATTAGGAGAATATCGATAGAATGTTATTGTGAGACATAATTCCCTGCTTATAGCACTGTAAGAATTTTGAAAATGATGCAGGGGGTTTATTTCTTTATTCAATAGGAAATGACTTCAGTACTACAAATGGAAAGCTGAAATAAGAACAGGTGGGCAATTTGTGAATGGAATTTCCTTTTGCTGTTGGCTAAAGCTGAACGGCAATTGATATCTATTAGAGATTCAGAATTACTATTGTCCAACTTAAAATATTCAAATTAGGCTAAAGCCAATATGCAGTGTGGTTCCAATTCAACCCTTATGATTAAAATTTTTAACTGAAATGGAAAGTTTGCATTCGCGTAATATTGTCAAACAGGATCATTAAAGAGAAATCATTCCTGGCCCAAACGAAAGATGAATTAGCCAATCAAGGAAATTTCTTCTTGCTAAAGCATAATGCTCCAGATTACACGGTCTCCACTTCCAAACCATCCACCGCCATCCTTAAACCTTTCTTTCAATGCAACCATGAGTTTAGCACGGGTTGTCTTTTCAGCTTTAGATGCTACCGGCGGTACTATGTCTTTTACATTGACATCTGTTACATTCACCTTCGTGGCATACCATGTAGTATGCAGGCGGTTGATGACCAATCCGAGGATCATTCCCGGTAATCCTGAAAACCCTTCGGGTCCACCCGATGGAATAATTTCATCTGTATAAAACGCTACCACAAAAACAGAGTCCATAATGATGGCAGTTGCACGCCGGCAATTGAATCCCGCGATCTCACGAAAATCATTGGTAAGCTTCCAGTCAATATGCCGCAAACTGTCTGTAATGAGATAACTCTTCTCAAAAACTTTTTTCAAGGCCACAACCTCCTGTTTATCAAAATCCGTAAAAATGACACTTTCATCGTCATCATTTCTTCCAAAATATCCCCTGTTGTAATTATTCTCTTCTTTGGGAATGGCTTTATAAATAGATTTGTCATCGGCAGATTCATAGCTGTAAAAGCTGCTGGAGTATTGGGTTTCAGTACTATTATTATTTCTACCAAACATTCCCTGCCGGGAGGCAGTTATATTTTCCTTTCTTTCGAATTCTATTTTCACCTTCGTGAGGATCGGGCTTTGCGCAATTGCATTTCCCGAAAAAAGAGCCATAAGTATTGTCGCAATAAATATTTTCATTTGAAGAGTTTTAACTCGTTATCCTATGTAATTGGTCATTAGCATGAGTAAGCATTAGTGCCTGCGAAAGAAACGTCTTCCCGGAGGAGGTGGTCCTCCCTGTTTGCCTGTGCCGGTTGTATTAAAATTATAAGTGATGGTGATAAGTCCGTAACGCTGGAAGGTAAGATACCTGCTTTCAACAATCGCATTAGAATTGATGGTTCGCTCATATCCCTTGTTTTGATTCAGGATATCATGCATACTGAGCCTGATAGACAATTGCTCTTTTTTCAACATCCGTTTTTCCAAATAAGCATTCCATAGGATCAATTGATTCTTCGTATCTGATGCATTTAGTTTTTGCCTGAATTCAAATTCTACATCGGTACCCAGGTCTATCTTCCAGGGGAAAGTGTATCTGATATCTGAGCTGATATTGTGCGTCCAGTAATTCTGGCCGGCAACCGTACTGATACTTGATTTGGAAGAACTGTAGGAAGGTGAATATTCAATTTCGAAATCATACTTCTCTACGTTCCTGTTGCTGAAGGATAGCTCGGGGCTGATGGTGTAGCTTCTCGATACGTTTTGTTTACCGTTTATATAATTGGTATTTTTTGAAATATAGAAGTTTGGAGAAATCCCGATTTCCCATCTTGTCTTACCCAGTTTCCTGTTATAATTGCCATAGACATTGAATGAATTATTTCCATCCACATTGATGTACTTTGTTACTCTTCTTCCAAATGAATCGATTATGTAACTACTGCTGATCTGATCGGACGTGGTGTTGTAGTTGAGCCCTGTAAAGAAGTATTGTTCATTCATCATCTGAAAACTGTTATAGTTCAAACTGAAACTATTACTAAAGGACTGCTTCAAATCAGGGTTTCCCACCACAATATTCATCGGGTCGCTGTTATTCTTTAAAGGCTGCAACTGATCTATTGTTGGCTGAGTGGTGCTTCCACTATAATTACCTTCAATGTTTGAGGAAGAATTGATTTTAAATCGGAAATTTCCACGCGGGAACAAATTGGTGTAGCTGTATCTCCGCTTTGTATTTTCAAAACGGTCATCCTGTTCGAAACCGGTACGACTTACAGTTCCACCCAGGTTGAACGAAAACGCTTTACCATTGTAGCGATAATTTAATCCGCCACTGTGTGTATTGTAGATGTATCTGAAATCACTGCTGAGCGAGTCCACAAGGTCTTTGTATTTACCATCGCCATCTTTGTTGTAGCTCAGCTTCTTTTGATAGCTATTATTGTTATTGAAGGAATAATTGATTTCGAAATAAGACTTCTTTCCCAGGGGATTGGTATAAGAGGCCCTTCCCTGCCATGTTTGATTCAGCGAAGTATTTACTTTGTTCTGATCTGTAAGGGCTTCATTTACCTGGTTACCATCATTATCGAAAAATTTCGCCACATTATCCAGGTACCCATTACTCTTTGAGTCATTATAATTCTGACTCACGTTGATGCTGATGGTTCTGCCCGGCTTTTTAAAACGCTTCCTGTAAAAGAGAGATGAGTTCATAGTGCTGTTATCAGAGTGGCTGCTTGTTGTACTCATACTACTGTTCACAGTCTTAAGCGCTTCACTTAAAGCTTCAGAGCTATTATCACCATAGCTGTCAGACGTACCGGTATTACCATTGACCCTTACTGTAAGTTGAGAAGAAGAATCCAAATTGAGTTCCATTGTTCCACTCAGCGATTGCTGTACCTGTGACGAGTGACTGGAGGAAGCGTTCTTGCTGTAATAAACAGAATCGAATAATGTATTCTGACTAAATGTATTTCCCGCAGACCTTGTATTGAGTTTATTAACCAGGTAATTTCCTCCCGCAGAATTTTTTCCGCCATTCCACTTGTCAGAATAATGAGCACCGGCCTTGATACTTTCAGGAAGTCCCTGGCCGTAATCGCTACCGGCATCCAGTCCTCCACCACCGCTACCTCCTGCCACAATACTTATAGAAGCAGGCCCTCCATCTCCTCCTCCGGAAAAGAACCCACGGCCTCCACCACTAAATCCTAATGAACTTTGATCGCCCCAATTGAGGCCTGTATTGCTGGTACTGCTGGCTACTCCAAATACAGACAATTTCCTTGAATCCTTAAACGAATTCAACATACCCGTTACATTATAATATTTGTCAAGGCCGGCCACAGACAACTTACCAAAATAGCCTTTTTTTGCTCCGTCTTTCAATTTAAAATTGATAGTCTTTTGCTCTTGCCCATCGTCAATGCCGGTGAACGCAGCCTGGTCACTTTTTTTATCAAATACCTGCACCTTGCTGATAGCATCTGCTCTCAGGTTCTTAGTAGCTACTGTAGGATCATCACTGAAAAATTCATCGCCATCCACCAGTACCTTTTGCACTTGTTTGCCCTGGGCAATGATCTTACCGTCTTTATCCACCTGAATGCCCGGGAGTTCCATCAGTAATTCCTCTGCTGTTGCATTCTCCCGCACTTTAAAACTTCCTGCATCATATTCAGTAGTATCGCCCTTCAACGAAATAGGTGGCCTCTTAATGACGATTTCATCCAAGAGTTTGGCAGTTTCAGTAAGGTAAATACGATTTACATCTTTTGACTGACCTGAAGTCACCGAAAAGTTTTCAACAAAGTCCACATACTTTGGAAAAGTTATCAGCAAAATATAATCACCCCCTTTGAGGTGTGGAATTACAAACCTGCCCTGCTTATCACTTCTGCCATAAGCCTCAAGCACTGAATCCTTTTGCCTTAATATAGCTATTGACGCAAGTACTATCGGCGCTTTCTTTGAACTGTCTGTAACTACACCGTTTACACTTGCATTCTGGCTATAGCCTGCAATGGTGAAGAAACTTGTCAGCGATAAGAGCAGTATTTTATTTTTCATAATGCAGTAAAAAGTGCTCAAAACTACTTTCACACCCAGGTCATTACAAACCACTCTTACCTTTTCTATTTATTTTAACACTAAGATAATTTCCTGTTTTCCTTTGACTTGTTTGATCAAGAGTTCTGATTCCCCTATTCAAAAGATCATGTGCAAAAAAAATGATTGATGAATCCGGTGTCGCAGGAAATTCTTTGAACCAACCTAATAATTTTGAATTGACCTATCAGCATTTTAAATTCTCACACTTGTTTTCTCCATTTCAATTCAGCCGGATCAAACCGCACTGATACTGAAACAATAAGAGTATTCTTTGGCCCAGGCCTGATAATCTTTATTGAAAGATTTCAAAAAATAATGATGTGACAACCATGTGAATAAGAAGTCAGCATTTTTCGTTTGACTGCCACAATATTTTACCTTAATTCCTGTTATTAAAAACAGTAAGAATTGATTACCAGGTTCATTTGAGGATTTTACGATTTTTTTAGTATTTATGCTACTGTAGAAACCCTGTATGAAGCTATCTTCGTGAGGTTCGATTCAAAAATATCCAATATCAAAAACTTGAACTCAAGTTTTAAAAACCTATAAAAAAACCAATCATGCAAAAACCAATTAAGAAAATACCGGGAATATTATTTTCCTTCCTGGTTGTATTATTGGCTTTACCCTTCTTATCCGCAACACCCAGAGTTGTATCCCCCAAAACAAATTATGCGGAAGAAACCACTCTCCCGATTGATTCATCAAGTAGCAACTTTGACAAAGTAGCTTCCCTTTACGACAACCTGGATCTTGAAAGTGCGGGATTATCCAGGGATGTTTTCAACCTGGCAATGAAAGGTTATGAAACACTTTTGAACGGTGGACAGGTGTTTAAATCTTCTGTCATTACAATAATAGATTTTAGTAAACCATCTACAGAAAAAAGATTGTACGTGCTGGATATCGACAGTATGAAAATACTCTTTCAGACCTACGTAGCACATGGTATGAAATCAGGTGCTTTGTATGCCAATCATTTCAGCAACAAATCCGGAAGCCACATGAGCAGTCTCGGATTTTACATTACCGGCAACACTTACTTTGGACAACACGGGTACTCTCTAAAGTTAAATGGAGAAGAAGCAGGCATCAATGATAACGCTCAGCGACGTGCCATAGTGATTCATAGCGCTGACTATGCGAGCGATCATTATGTTCAAAGATTAGGGTACCTCGGCAGAAGCTATGGATGCCCTGCCCTACCGCGGGATGTTTCCAGGCCAATTATTGAAACTATAAAAGACGGATCCTGCCTTTTCGTATATGCACCTAACGAAAAGTATCTTTCAAAATCGCAGTTATTATAAACCTCTGATCATGAAAAATGAAACCGGCGTGTTTGCCGGTTTTTTTTTGCCATGCACAAACAGCATGTTGTTTACCTTCGCCGAAAAAAAAGATGTTGCGCATTGGAGTATTTGGGGTTGGGCACCTTGGAAAGTTTCACCTGAACAATTGGAAAGAGATACCCGGGACTGAACTTGTCGGATTCTACGATCCTTTGGATGAAATGGCAAAGAGTGTGGAAGAAACCTACGGCATCCCAAGATTCAAAGATCCGGAAGCACTCATGGATGCATGTGACGCAGCAGATATTGTAGCTCCAACTACATCGCATTATGCATTATGCAAAATGGCCATTCTGAAAAGCAGGCATGTGTTTGTGGAGAAGCCCCTGGCAAATGACATGGAAGAAGCGCGCGAAATAGTTAAGTTGGTACATGAGGCGAACATAAAATTCCAGGTGGGTCATGTAGAAAGATTCAATCCTGCATTGCTTGCCGCAAAGGAATACCACCTCCAGCCCATGTTTATTGAAGTACACAGGCTGGCACAGTTCAACCCAAGGGGTACGGATGTAAGTGTAATTCTCGACCTGATGATCCACGACATTGACATTATCCTTTCAATGGTGAAAAGCAATGTAAAAAACGTGATGGCAAATGGAGTGCAGGTATTGAGCGATACTCCGGACATAGCTAGTGTAAGGATGGAGTTTGACAATGGATGTGTTGTTAATCTCACCTCCTCCCGCATCAGCATGAAAAAGATGCGAAAGATGCGGCTCTTTCAAAAGGATGCCTATATAGGCATTGATTTTCTTAATAAGAAAACAGAGATCATCAAATACAAAGAACCTGCTGATAAAGATGTATTCACATTTGATATAGATACTAATCATGGTAAAAGGAGTATTGCAGTTGCAGCGCCTGCAATCGCAGAAAATAACGCCATTAAATCAGAATTAGAAAGCTTTACCAATTCTATTTCCAGAAACCTTCCTACAGCAGTTTCAGAACTGGATGGATTCAGAGCTATGGAAGTAGCACATCTCATCTTGGACAAAATAAAACGGAATCAACCCGAATAAGCTCTACAATTGAAAAGACAGATTCACCCATACCACTATGCGATCGGAGATTTTGTAGCAGCAATACTTGCATGGACGCTGTTTTTTTTAATTCACAGGTATCTTAATCAATTACCCTTTGAGGCTAATGGAAAATTCATTGCGGGTTTTCTACTCTATCCCGTTTCATGGCTGATCATTTATCACCTGGCAGGATCTTACAAGAATGTATATTACAAATCCAGGTTACAGGAATTTTTTTCTACACTCATTATCACGATTGCAGGTACTGCAGCAGTTTTTTTTATCCTGATCCTTTATAAAAGAAATGAGTATGATCCCCAGTTTTTTGGAGAATACTTCATCCTGCTTGGATTGCAGTATTTCATTACTTACCTCTTCAGGTATGGTCTGTTGTTTATCGCGCACAAACAATTGCAGCGGGAAGATGTGTGGTTCAATACATTGATCATCGGCACGCACCAGAAAGCAGATGAACTTTATTACGATCTGAAAAATAATTCCGAAAATTCAGGTTACCGGATTTGCGGTTTTATTTCTCCGGATGAAACTACCTACTGGCGGGAAAGCGGCAACCCTGTGCAATGGCTGGGTACCATTAACGATCTCGATAAAACAGTTCAATCTCTGAAGATATCCGAAATAATCATTGCCCTACCCTATAACGAACAACAAGGGCTGGAAAGGATACTGCAATACCTGGCCTCGCAGGAAGTAAACGTCAAGATGCTGCCAGGCCAAATAGATTTTCTCAGAGGGCTGGTGAGAACTACCAATGTCATGGGTATTCCTTTGGTGCATTTGCATACCGGACTATGGAGGGCATGGGAACTCAATATTAAAAGACTACTGGATGTAGCCCTGAGTTTGTTAGGCATCATTATTTTGAGTCCCCTCATCTTATTAACAGCATTGCGAACACGATTTTCATCCCCAGGGCCTGTAATCTATTCACAATGGAGAGTAGGATATAAAGGCCATCTTTTTAAAATTTTCAAATTCAGAAGTATGGTACAGGATGCTGAAAAAAACGGGCCCATGCTCAGCAGCGAGCATGATATACGCATCACCAAATGGGGCAAGACTATGCGCCGGTGGAGATTAGACGAACTACCACAACTCTGGAATATTCTGAAAGGAGAAATGAGCCTGGTAGGACCTCGCCCTGAACGGCAGTATTATATTGATATCATTAGAAAGACTAATCCAGAATATGATCTTTTACTTAGAGTAAAACCAGGATTAACCAGTTGGGGTATGGTAAAATTTGGCTATGCTGAAAATGTGGAGGAGATGATTAATAGAATGAAGTATGATCTCATCTACATAGAAAACATTTCCTTAGCTATCGACTTCAAGATTCTTTTTCATACGATTCGTATTATTCTGTCGGGTAAGGGGAAGTGAGTACAAACTTAATCCGCTTCAGCGGATTAAGTTTAGAGTTTAGGATTGTGGAAAGTGTGGTAGGTACCAGATGTAAGACCTGAATACAATACAATCCTGCCGGCCTTCTCGTACTGGAGGCTCAATAACAATAAAATTCTATTTTTGAAAAAATCATTAACGTGAGAACTCTAATTTGCTGCTTGTGCTTTCTGTTGCCGATGATATTCTTTGGACAGCAACCAGGTTATTTTCAGCAAATAGCAGATTTCGAAATCCAGGTCACCCTTCATCCAGAGTCTAAGTCACTCGATGGCATTGTTGACATTCACTATACCAACAATTCTCCGGATACATTGAAATTTATCTGGATTCACCTCTGGCCGAATGCCTACAAAGATGAGTCGACTGCATTCGGAGAACAATTGTTACAAAATGGAAGAACTGATTTTTATTTCAGTGATGATGATAAAAGAGGATACATCAACAGGTTAAACTTTCAGGTGGATGGGAAAGACGCATTCCTGGAAGATCATCCTTTATACATCGATGTGGCAAAACTTACATTGCCAGCGCCATTGCCCCCGGGGGGTAGCATTCTTTTGCACACGCCCTTTCACGAAAAGATACCTTACCTGTGGTCGCGTGGAGGTTATACTGGCGATTTTTTTTCCATTACGCAATGGTATCCAAAGCCGGCAGTATATGATAAAAACGGATGGCATCCAATGCCCTATCTCGACCAGGGAGAATTCTATAGTGAATTCGGAAAATACAAAGTCACGATTACAGTTCCCGATAATTTTTCTGTGGCTGCCACAGGAATTGAAAAAGATCGACATTCTGATGGTAAAATAAAATCAATCGTTTTTGAACAAGAAAATATTCACGACTTTGCATGGTTTGCTGCACCAAATCTGGCGGAAGACAGCACCAGGATGACTTCGATAGATGGGCGCACCATATCATTATATGCCTATTATGAGAGAGGCCAAGAGATGTGGAAGCAAGGACTCGAAATGATGAAAGAATCCATTCAGAAGAGAGAGAGAGCGGTAGGCCCTTATCCCTATGAGGTTGCAAAGATAGTTGCCACTCCTGCTCCATTCAGTGGAGGTATGGAGTACCCCACCATCACCAATATCGAAAGCAATTTAAGTACCAGCACACTCCACCAGGTGATCGATCATGAATTGGGACACAACTGGTTTTATGGCGCGCTTGCCTCTAACGAACGGGAATACCCCTGGATGGATGAGGGCATGAATACTTTCTTTACTAAAAAAGAAACGGAAGATGAACAGATCAATGTATCAAAAGAAAATTCAAAGGAATTATTCGCAAACAAATTTGCTTTGGACGAAGATAATTTCCTGTACCGGAATACTATTGCTTCAAAAAAAGATCAACCTATCAACACACCTTCACAAGTATTTTCAGAAAAAAATTATAACCTCATTGCATATTACAAGACATCGCTTTGGATGCAACAATTGGAAATTTTTCTTGGAAAAGATGTGTTTGACAAGTGTATAAAAGAATATTACAATCAATGGAAATTCCGGCATCCTGATCCGGATGATTTCAAGAAAACAATTGAGGCAGTGAGCGGACGCAATGCAGATTCCCTGTTTCATCTGCTTGATTCAAAAGGATACCTGGATTCTCAACCTAAGAAGAAGTTTAAAGTAGAACCATTGTTTAACCTTAGACATACCGATAAATATGAATACCTCTTTGTTTCACCGGCATTCGGATACAACTATTACGACAAGGTGATGGCAGGTATTGTGATTCATAATTACATATTACCGGAGCCGGCATTTCATTTTTTCATCAGCCCGATGTATAGCACAGGCAGTAAAACTATTGTTGGTATTGGCAGAGCAGGATATACACATACATCCTACGGGAAGATCAGGAAGTTTGAGATTTCATTGAGTGGGGCTACGTTTAATATGGATGCCTTCACGGACTCCACAGGAAAGAAAAATTTCATGAAGTTTTCAAAGATCGTTCCTTCGGTGAAGTTAGCATTCAGGAATAAGAATCCACGAAGCGAAATAAATGCCTTTATCCAATGGAAAACGTTTTTTATCAACGAACAATCCATCCAGTTTCAATTTGATTCTGTGATCGGAGGAACTGTGATTAGCTATCCAGAGTATTCCAGGTATTTAAACCAGTTACAGTTCGGATATGAAGATCACAGAGCATTGTATCCTTATAGCACTCTGTTTAAAGCCGAGCAATCAAATGACTTCCTGAGGCTTTCCTTCGAAGGAAAATATTTCTTCAATTACAAGAAAGAAGGCGGTTTGAATGCAAGGTTATTTGCAGGAAAGTTTATGTACCTCGGAGATAAGACTATTTATAAGCGATTCGCTACAGATCGTTATCACCTGAACATGACCGGCCCGAACGGCGAAGAGGACTATACTTATTCCAATTACTTCGTGGGAAGAAATGAATTTGATAAATTACCTTCCCAGCAAATCATGATCAGAGATGGTGGATTCAAAGTGAGAACAGACCTGCTGTCGAATAAAGTTGGAAAAACAGACAATTGGTTGGCTGCAATAAACCTGAACACTAGTATTCCAAAAAAAATAAATCCACTTTCCATAATTCCATTTGGTATTGACCTAAAGGCATTCCTCGATATCGGCACTTATGGAGAAGCCTGGCAAAACGAAGCAGAGACCGGCAAATTTCTCTACGATGCAGGATTACAGTTCTCACTGGTCGGGAATATGATCAACATTTACATACCAGTTTTATACAGCAAAGTGTATCGTGATTATTTCAAATCAACAATAACGAAAGAAAAAAGATTCTGGACCACTATTTCTTTCAGTATAGATATTCAAAATTTCAAGTTGGAGAAGTTAATAAATTACTGATTAATGAGCAGCATCCGCAATATCAGGTTCATACAAAATAGGGACATTGATAAAGCTCAATGGGATAGCCTGATTGCTGCCAGCTATAACCAACTTGTCTATGCAGAATCGGTGTATCTTGATCACTTATGCCCGGGATGGTCTGCCCTCATTTCTGAAGATGAAGAATCATTAATGCCACTTCCGATCAAGAGCAAATTGGGAATTCGCTATGCATTCCAACCTCCATTTACCCAGCAATTAGGTATTTTTCAAATGAAGGAAGATACGGGATCAATAGATTCATTTGTGGAGATGGCAACACAATATGCACCTTTAATAGATTTGAATTTCAACTATGCAAACAACCTGGCTATTGGAAAGAAATGCTGTAACTATATCCTTGATCTTTCAAAACCATTCGATGACCTGAAAAAAAAATTCAGGAAAGATCTTATTTCAAAGGCAGAAACTCATAGGCTGATCTATGATACAGCACACATTAATGAAGCTATTACATGCTATATCGAAGAAATATTTCCAAGGATCAAAAGGCTTCCTTTTCAGGCAATAAATAATTTCAGGTCTCTTTGTTATCATTATGAAAATACAGGGCGTGTCATTTGCCGAAAAGTAATTTCCCGCCAAAATGAAGATCTTGGATTTGCCCTATTTCTGAAAGACCAAAACCGGGTTTACGGAATACTGTCAGCTACCGGAAATAAAGGAAGGCAAATGGGTGCTAATGCATATCTGTTGCATGAAGTTATTCACGAATATTCCGGGAATCAATTGATATTCGATTTTGAGGGGTCTGAGATTCCGGGAGTGAAATTCTATTTTGAAAAATTTGCACCGGAGCCGCAGCCATACACGAGAGTCAGGATTAATAAATTAAACCTGCTTCAAAAGTCGATCTACTCAATTAGAGAATTGGTCAGACAGTAACTGCCCGGCAATAAAGAGATCAATAGGAGTAGTCACTTTAATATTATTCTCTTCACCCGGTACTAATTGCACTCTAATGCCATAAGCTTCCACCACAGACGCCTCATCAGTAAAGTGTTCTTTAAATGCAATCTGGTAGGCAGGAATAATAATTCTACTGTGAAATACTTGTGGTGTCTGAACCAATTTTATCCGGTCTCTTTCCATAGATTCGTTTCCTTCTTCTGTTTCAATTCGTACACTGTCCTTGCATGGTATCACGGGAATAGCAGTTCCTTTTTCAAGAGCCGATTCAAAACAACGACGAATCAGTTCAGGAGTCACGAGACAACGGGCACCATCATGCACAAATACGATACATTCTTCATCTACTTTTGACAGTCCGTTTTGTACAGACTCAAACCGCGTAGCACCACCTTCGCAAATAGTAAAACGTGCCGGGTCGAAAAATCCATCGATGATTTCCATCCCTTTTGCAATATGATCCGCGGGAAGTACCAGGATGATTTCCATATCATCAAATGCATGGATGAATGACCTTATCGTGTAATATAATAATGGCTTCCCTCCGATGAGGAGGAATTGTTTGGGGATTTCCGTATTCATCCTGCTGCCGCTTCCTGCGGCCACTATAATCGCTTTCTTCTTCATACACTTCTGTTCTATATTAATTCCCGTATATGCTGACAGCACTGTCTCCTTCACTATTTCTGAAAGCCCGATACATTCCGGCACTGTTAAACACCAGGGAACAGTTTCCTTGAGCATCCACACCGATGAGACCACCCTCACCATCCAATGCAACTAATTTTTTCATCACCACTTCTTCGCAAGCCTCCTGCAATGAAAGGCCTTTATATTCCATCAGGCAACTCACATCATAGGCCGCTACAGCTTTGATAAAAATTTCTCCATGCCCTGTGCAACTGATCGCACAGGTTTTGTTGTTTGCATAAGTACCTGCGCCTATCATCGGGCTATCCCCTATCCTGCCATAACGCTTATTGGTCATGCCTCCGGTAGAAGTAGCTGCGGCAGTATTGCCTTTGCTATCGCACGCCACTGCGCCCACAGTACCAAACTTTTTGTCCTTGAGCAGACTTACCAATTTATCGCCTTTATGATCCAATTGATACATATTGCTGTCGCGAATAGCGCGCCATTGATCATACCGGTATTGAGAAAAGAAATATTCATCAGGCTCCAGCCTTACTCCCTGTTTGATGGCAAAATCATTGGCGCCTTTGCCGGATAAAAAAACATGGCCACTGTGCAACATCACTTCTTCCGCTAATACTATCGGATTTCTGACGTTACGTACACCTGCAATAGCACCGGCATCTAAGGTACCTCCATCCATGATGGCAGCATCCAGTTCATTGATACCTTTTTTGGTAAAAACAGCACCTTTGCCGGCATTGAAAAGAGGGCTATCCTCCAATACAATCACAGATTGTTTCACTGCTTCCATGGCGGAACCGCCTTTTTCCAATACGGAATATCCTGCCGTCAGCGCTTCATTCAATCCATCCATGTACTGTTGCTCCAGTTCAGGAGTCATGTCTTCTTTCAGAATGGTACCTGCACCACCATGCAGCGCTAAACAATATTTTTGCATAGTTTATTTTTATGGTTGAGTCGAAGAAACTTTTTTCTGTTCGGTTCCTGCAATGGGAGAATTTTCCAGGAGGCGTTCTGCTTCCTTCAATAATCTTTCTGCACTTACCGGTATCGTACCTACCTCCTCACATACCAACCCACCGGCAATATTAGCCAACTGTGCAGCAAAGGCGATATCCTTAGTGGCAGCAAAAGCCAGCGAAGCTACTGCAATGACCGTATCACCGGCACCACTCACATCCGCGATTTCTCTCTTATGTCCCGGAATGATCGCTTCTTTTCCTTTTGCTCCATAGAAAATACCTTTTTCAGACAAGGTTATTAGTGAATAAGTATGCTTTAGTTGCCCGGACAAAAGCACGTGAATTTTTGAAAGCCAATCTTCTGAAACCGCTTCAGGTAAAAGGTTCAGAGCGTTCACCACTTCGCTGAGGTTAGGTTTGAATATAGTAGCTCCGTTAAATTCAAAAAAGTTTTTTCGTTTGGGATCTACTGTTACGATGACTCCTGCTTTTTCGCAAAGCTGCATTGTTTCTTTGATGATCCTCTGGGTAAAGATCCCTTTATTGTAATCTTCCAGGATGATAACATCCGGCCTTTCTGTTTGAAGGTATTTTTCGATGATGCCCATCAGTTTTTCTTCATCATCTGCTTCCAGGTCGTGCGTGATCTCATTATCCACCCTCAGCATTTGTTGATTACGGCTGATGATCCGTGTCTTGTTGGTAGTGATCCTTTTGCGACTGGTAATAATAAATCGGGTGTCTATGCTACTATCCTGCAAAAGTTGTTTCACTTCTGTACCGCCGTCATCTATACCAAGTAAAGTAATAACAGCGACATTGGCACCTAACTGCCGTACATTCAGAGCTACATTTCCTGCACCTCCAATCCTTCTTTCATTTCGTATCAATGACACTACAGGTACCGGTGCTTCCGGAGAAATGCGTTCTACATTTCCCCATAAATAAGTATCCAGCATGATGTCGCCGATCACAGCAACTTTCAATTTGGAAATGTCACTAAATAACTTCTCCAGATTCAAATCATTCATAAGCCTATCACTTTTGATTTCTATATCCTGCCACTGTAAGGTAATAAACCGGAATACCAACAATTACAATACCAAGTCCCCATAATGTATAAAGTGGTTTAAAAATAGCCAGAAATACACAGAAGACAATTCCCATTACAATATAAATTGCAGGGATTACCGGGTATCCAAATGCTTTGTAAGGACGGTGGGTATCCGGTCGCTTGACTCTTAAAACAAATATACCGATAATGGTAAGGACGTAAAAAATTACCACCACAAAAGCGATCATATCCAGCAAATCGTTGTATCCTCCGCTCAGGCAAAGAAGGCTTGCAACGATAGCCTGAGCCCAAAGCGCCCACTCAGGCACAGCATTTTTATTGAGACGACCAGCTCTTTTGAAGAATAATCGGTCATTGGCCATTGTATAATATACCCGTGCACCAGCAAGGATAATTCCATTATTGCAACCGAATGTTGAAATCATGATCATTACTGCAATGATAATGGCGCCGGCACTTCCGAAGATCTTATCTGACGCGGCTACGGCCACACGATCACCTCCGGGAAATGCTATTTCATTTAATGGTAGTACATTCAGATACATCAGGTTTGTCAAAACATAGATAGAGCATACAGTAAATGTTCCGAGAAAAAGGGCCATTCCAATATTCCTTGACGGATTCTTGATTTCTCCTGCTATGAAGGTTACATTATTCCATGAATCGCTACTAAAGAGTGAACCAACCATTGATGCAGCAATAGCTCCTACCAATACAGCGCCTGAAATGGGAAACCACGCCCCACCTTTTACGAACTCACCTCCTACTTTTTCCAATTGGGTCGCATCCATTCCGGTAGTCCAGTTAGTACTCCAAAAACTTTCCTTCACAAAAAGAAACCCGACCAGGATCAGGCCAAACAAAGAAAAAAGTTTGACTGTAGTGAATACCGTCTGCATTATTTTTCCTCCCCGCATACCTTTAGTGTTGGTAAAGGTCAGAAATAGGATCATGGCGATTCCCAGAACCTGCGCAGCAGAAATATTCAGCCCTAACAGGTTAATGACTATTCGGTCTTCACCGACTGATGGAATCAGGTAAGCTGTAAAGCGGCTGAATGCAACAGCTACAGCAGCAATAGTGGCTGTTTGGATCACTGTAAAAAAACTCCAGCCATACAGGAAACCAGCCAATGGATTGTATGCTTCCCTGAGAAAAACATATTGACCACCAGCCCGTGGAAACATGCCGCTCATTTCTCCATAGCTCAAGGCAGCAATCACCGTCATGAATCCTGTGATGACCCAAACGGCAGTAAGCCATCCGGCGCTTCCCACATTTCTGACGATGTCTGTACTTACGATAAATATTCCCGAACCGATCATTGAACCTGCCACAAGCATGGTGGCATCCAACAAACTCAGTGTTGGTTTAAAAGCAGTAGTTTTTTCACTCATAAATCAAGTTATATATCGAACAAATTTATGGTTGGTAAGGTAAACTAATATTGGAAAATAGAAATAGTTTTACTTTTTTTCCTTTTCGAATTGCTCATTCAGCCCTTTGACTACATCCGCGGTGATATCAAGTGTGGAATCCTTGTAAAACATGAAACCGGGTTCATAGCTGAATATGTAAGAGTATCTGCCATCGTTGTTGTAAACCTTCAGGTAATCTTCAATTTTCGCGAGCAGTTGGTCTTTCATCTTCTGGTTATATTCAGCCAGGCCTTCGTGGAGAGATTGTTGTTTTGCCTGAAAGTCCTGCTGCATTTTATTGATCTCAATCATGGCGCTTTCCTGTTCTTTTTGCGACATCTGGGCGGCTTTTTGTTGCAACTGTGAAGTACGGTCCTGGAATTTTTTCTGAAGCAGCATGATCTGATTTTCTGCAGACTTTTCTTTGCCGTCCAGCTCCATTTTTATTTGCTGATAGTACTTGTAATTATTCTGAAGTGTGTCGATATTGATATACGCTATTCTTGCAGATACTGATGATGATGCCGCAGAGGTGTCAGCCATTGCAGCACTACGCGAAGTTACACTACCACTATTCTTTTTTTCAGTAAAATGGAAGTAAAATAAAATGCCTATCAAGACGAGTAAAACTGAGTATCCTATAACATGCTTCATAATAAAAAATTTGCCGGGAAAGATAAATAAAAAGCGAAGGATCGCTTTTTATTCATTTTCAATTATGAAACAGTTAACAGAGAAAAATGCCCTTAAGGATTGCAAAGTCCAATTATATCGATAGCGCCTTTTTATTTAGGTTAGATGTGTGCCCACTTCAATTTAGACCATAGCTGCTGAGGAAGCCCGAAGATCGAAGGCAACTTTTGGATGTGTCCCTGCTGTGCATTTTGAATAGGGATCACTTTTCCTGAAACTTTTGTCAGTTCCAGCTCTTCCATGAGCAACTGTACTGTGTATTCGTCTTCTACATCAGCAAGTTCACATGCCTTCATAAAATCTTTATGCATTCCCATTGCCATCATTATAGGAGGCAAGTCTTTGAATTCGGGATAGGTGTTATATTTCTTTACAAAATAATGCATCTTCCCATTGATGTCCCTGGTGTAAGCCTGATAAATACTTTTCATTGTTCACAAGTTTAAAGGGTTCGGATAACAACTTGTCACTTGCGTGAATGGGTTGTTATTCAAAAAATAATACCAAGTGTCTCAGGAATACCGGTTTCAGGAAATTCAAAGGATTTAAATGGAATATCTCAAAAGTGATGCCAGTTGAAAATCAGGCATTTTAATTCTTGGTTTTCAAAGGAAGCTGAAATTAAAATTTCAAAGGAGATTGGGGGATGGATGGCGAGCAGTTCAAATAACGATGTAAAAATATAATCCATCCGCGATTAGTACAAGGTAAATGGCAAAAAACTTATTCACATTTCCCATTTTATTCACAAAATCACCATTTCCGGGCTTGTCAGCCACTTCGTCTCTGTTTTACGAGGCAACCTCAGCCAAATATTTATGATTTATCTCCCATGACAATTCCAATTAATCATTGATATTTGAGCCTGTCATTTTTTTAGGTAACATCTTTGAACTCTTATGAAATACAATTTCAAAATATTATTAGTTACGATATTCATGATTATGACTTCTGTGGTGTTTGCCCAGAAACCTAATTCGAAAAGTAATATACACTTTAAACCTCCTGTTGTCAAAACCCTGTTAGGAATCCGGTCTGGAGCAGATACTATCCATGTGGAGGAAGCATCCCAATTGGTCAGCCTTCCATTGACAGTAAAAGATGCCAAAGGCAATACCTACCAGATAGAGAACTACCGTTTTTTGTACAGGAAAAAAGGATACATAGAAGACCCCGAAACCGGCAGACCTGAAGTTAATTATACTACCGTTGCATCGCGTTTCGACAATTCACCACTTCCGAAGGTATGGTCAGAAAATATTCAGCAATCACTTAAATCAGGTGAAGAATTCTTTTTCTTTGAGATACTGGTGAAAGATAAGGCAGGCCGTCAATTTTATGCACCGGATGTTCGGATAATAATTCAATAATGATTTCAATCAGACATGCGACTGTTGCAGATGCCGGGAATATCCGGAACATAGCCTATAATACCTGGCCCGGTGCGTATGGCGAAATACTCTCTCCATCCCAACTGCAATATATGCTTGAGAAAATGTATGCTATGGAGGAATTGGAGCAACAGTTATCCGGCAATTACACGTACCTTATAGCGGAAAATGATACACAAGATGCTATCGGATTTGCTGCCATAGCGCCTCATGAGAAAGATGAAACTGCTTTTCATCTGTACAAATTATACATACTGCCTCAGTTCCAAAAACATCATTGCGGAAAAATTCTCCTTGAACAAATAATCAGAGATGCGAAGGAAATGAAAGGCCAAAGATTAACTCTGAATGTAAACCGCTACAACCAGGCAAGACTCTTTTACGAAAAAATGGGATTCAAAATTATTCGCGAGGAAGATAATGATATTGGTAGTGGATATTTCATGAATGATTTTGTGATGGAACTGAATATTGATTAATGATTTTTCTGACTCAGCCTTCTTTCATTTCTTGTACTCAGCGTATGAATGCTCAGGTTAAAAATGAACCCGATGAACGCAGCCAGGGAATTCAAAAAGATCATGACCATAATAACCATGATGGTACCGATAGATCCATACAGTATATTGTACCTGCCAAAATTATTCACAAAATAGCTGAAGCCAACGGTAACAATAATGCTGATTGAGGTAGCTATGATGGCACCAGGGCTTATCAGCCTCCACCTTCGGGTAGTGGACGGAGCATACCTGTATATAAAAGCAAATGAAAAAAAGATCAGTGCGCCTATTACCACCCATTTTCCGGAGAGTATGATTTGAGCTATGGTTTTATTATGAAGCCCTAACCATTCCAGGATATTGCTTTGCAGGAATAATAATATAAATGTAACCAGGATGAGTCCAAACAACATAAGTGTTAACTTGATGGCTTCCCACCGGGCTTTCACTCCTTTGTGTTTCTTAAATCCAATGTAATCCTTTTTGTTAAATGATCTCATCAATCCCATCACAGCATTGCTCGCAAAAAACAGGGATACCAAAAAAGTAAATGAGATCAATCCGATCTTGGAGCCTTCAATCAAATTATCTACAAAAGTGATCACCCCCTTATTATAGGATGGAGATGGAATCATGTCATAAATAAGTCCATGTATCTGTGTCCTTAAAATTCTTTTTGAAAAGAACGGCAGGTTAGGAACCAGTGTAAAAAGAAACAGGCAGGTAGGCGGTATCGCCATGATAAAATTGTAAGAAATTGCTGACGCGCGTTCAGTAAGACTTGGAACATCAAAATGCCTGAAGATAAAATGCATCACTTCGTAAAATGACAATCCCCGAAACCCCGGAGGCTTCCAGTTCCTACTCCATCTTATGATAAACCGAAATGGATGCTTTTGATTCTTTTTTGGTAAAGCAGTCAATGTTCGAAATAGTTTTTATTGAGGTGATTGTTTTTTCTTTAATAATTCATCCAATGCCTGCTGGTAGTCTTTAGCATACTTGAGATGCTCTGCGTATGTAGTAGCGAAATTTGAATATCCGCTAAAATCAGGTTTGGCTACAAAAAACAGGTAATTCGTTTCAGGAGCATCCAATACAGCGTCAATAGTTTTTTCTGAAGGCGTACAGATAGGTCCGGGTGGTAAACCTGCGTTTCTATATGTATTGTAAGGAGACACTACATCCAGGTGTTTGTGATAAATTCTTTTCAAACTAAAATCTTTCAAAGCGTACTTCACGGTAGGATCTGCAGCCAGAGGCATCCCTTTTCGCAAGCGATTGATATATACACTGGCAATTTTTCCTTTGTCTTCCTGCTTGTTGGTTTCTTCCTCTACAATAGAGGCCAGTATGTACACCTGATCTTGCGTGAGTCCATGTCTTGCAGCGGATTCATCACGATCTTTATTCCAGAAATTCTTTTTAGCACGATTGAATTTTTCAAAAATAGCCGGCATTCCTGAAGTCCAGAAAAACGTGTAAGTGTTTGGTAAAACATCTGTCAGAACAGTGTTGCTATCTACCCCATACGCTCTCAATGAATCATTGTTTCTCAAGAAATTCATTGCACTGGAGGAATCAATCTCGAATATCTTGCCAATGCGTGCAGCAAGGTCTTCAGGGGTTCTAATTTTTGTAATGACAAGGTTCACCGGTTCCTGCCTTCCTGATCTTAATTTTCTTACCAGGCGATACAGGCTCATTCCATTTTCTACTTTGTATTTTCCGGGTTTGATATTTTTAGGAAGTTTTGCATAGTCTGCTAATTGATCAAAGAAATAAAATCCAGATAAAAATCCATTTTGCTTCAGGCTGTCTTTCAATCCGGCATAAGTACCATTCGTTGGTACATAAAGGAATCTCTTGGATGAATTATTAACGGTGGGGCCAAAGACATTCCAGAGTAGGAAGGCCGCTACAGCCAAGATCAATAGAAAAATTATCAATATCGCTTTACGCATAGGATGGGTTATAAAATCATCCGCCTTTACGGAGTATTATTATGAGACATTCTTTCCTAAATAAATTTCAATGTCTTTTTAATTTCTTTTTATCCAAATTGAACAATCCCAAATTACATAAAAAACCCTGCTATTGTAATAGCAGGGCATATACTTCTTAATTAATTTTATTTAGGTTGTTGGGGAGTCTGCTGTTGCGGAGCAGATTGTTGTGAAGGCTGATTCAAAGGAACCGTAGCAGGAGGTGCCATTGGCGTACCTACAGGAGTTTCCTGAAACAATTTTTCGCCTGAATTGACTCCGGCAGTTTTTGGAATAAACAATGCTGAAGTAATGCACAGGAAACCGATAATAGCAGCAAAAATCCATGTTCCTTTTTCCAGGATGTCAGTTGTTTGTTTTACACCCATTAACTGGTTGCCAAACCCTCCCAAAGAAGAAGTAAGTCCTCCTCCTTTTGGGTTTTGGATCAAAACAATTACACCCAACACGATCGAGGCTATAAATAATAAAATTCCAAAAATCCACAACATAACTATGATGTTTTTATACTTTCAATTTTGGCGGCAAAGTAAGCACTTTTGGATGGATTCATCAAACTTAATTTCTCGAACATCTCCACTGCCTTTTCCTTTTTGTTTTGTTTAACAAGCACCTCTGCCATAGCCTCTGTGAGCACGTCTGACTCTACATTACTCACTTCAGCCGCATTCTGTATGATCTGCTGAATTACTTCGTCCTGCTCTGGCAATTTTCCTGGATGTAACTTCTTCATGCTCTTCAGCCATCCTGTAAAACTTTTCACCTGTTGGCTCAACCTGTCATTGGCAAGGTCTCCTTCGCTGAGTTTGATACCCTGTGAAGCAAAGTAGTCAATGGTATGCAGTGGTTCAAAAGTTATTGAGGCTTCCTGCTCCACAGAAGTTTCAATACCTGATTCTTTTTCCTCAACCACAGGCTCTGATGCTGTTGTCTTCTGTTTTTCGATTACAGGTTCCTCTGTTGGCACTTCAACCTCTCCCCGCTCCTCCACGTGCATTTCAGAATGGGTTGTATCAACAGTGGGAACGACTTCTTCCCTATTCTCCTCTCGGGAAATTTCACTTTCTGTTTCTGCGGAATAAACTTCTGCATTAGACATTTCCTGCGGTACGTTTTCCACCTCAGGCTCAGATTGTACTGTCTCATGAGTTTCTACAGATTCCTCAATGGGTACTTCAACCTCTTCCCGTATCTCCTTTTGTGCTTCAGATTGAAATGTATCAACTTGATTTGCATTTTCCTCACTGTTCACTTCCCCGAAAGTTTCACTTTCCAATTCTGTGGAATGAACCCCGATACCATGTCCCTCCTGCTGCTCCACTTCAATTTCCGCAGATAATTCTTCACTATTTGGAATTGGCTTTTCTGCTTCCTCAACCGGGTTGTTGCTGTGATCTATTTGCTCAATTTTTTCTTCCACAGGTGGGAACGACTCTTCGGGAATTGTTACTGCGAAATGATCTGTAGTTTCATTATGCTTTGCAGAAATTTGATAGAGTAAAAACTCAAACCATCTGGAGTTGCCTGAATAAATGGCTGAGTCCCGAACTTTTTCAGAGTAGAGATTTGAATTTTGGTTTTCATTTCTCAATTGCAAAACTCGTGCAAGGTAACTGGCAGGATTCGCTGCTACAATTTCATCTATTGCAGACTTATCCTTTTGAAATAAATCGAGCAGAGAATTGATATCTTTTGCAATTGTGTTCATGATATATTATTACCAATTCGAGAATATCCGGTTAAAGATAGCGTCTCCTACATTTTTGACAATTTTATTTCCCAATTCCTGTTCAGCTTGTTGCAGTGTAAAGGATGCATCAAAATCATAGGTGCTGTTCAGGTCTGCTTCAAAATTCTTTTTGGCATCCTGTGAGTTCTTAAACATGAGATGAAAGGTTACGGACAATCTGTTGGTACCTGCCTGTTGATTGGCCACACCACTGGTGCTTACCGAGTAATCAGAAACATAGCCACTGATATCATAGTCACCCATTTCACCGGTTACTTGTCTTAGCCTTGTAAGACTGATTACCTTCTGCCGCACTTCTTCTGTGAGTTGGGGTGCAAACTGAGGGTTCACGTATCGAGCTCTGTTGTCGAAGGCTGTAAGGCTAAACGTCTTAATTTCCGGAGGCAACGGACTCACATCTTTGAAACTATACTTGCAGGTAGCAAAGACCATCGTTGAAAGAATGATCGCTAATACTGAATATATAAGAAACCTGTTTTTCAAGTTGGTCAGTTTTTTTAGTCGTTGATATTGTATTCTTTCAATTTACGATACAATGTGCGTTCGCTGATTCCCAAATCACTGGATGCATCTTTGCGCTTGCCTTTGTGCTTTTTCAACGCTTTAATGATCAGGTCTTTTTCCGCATCCATGATATTGAGAGATTCCTCTACTTCCAGGTGCTCATCAATGTTATTTCCGTTTTCTCGTTCGCCGCTGTGCTGCAATACCAAAGGCTGACCGGCAGTCAGTGCCGGATGACTATTTGTGTATTCAACTGCGGAAGATTTATCAAAATATTCGTGCTGGTCCATAAGGGAGGGGTTCTTCATCACTTCAAAAAACATTTTCTTCAATTCAGTGACATCCTTCTTTACATCAAAAAACAATTTGTAGAGAATCTCTCTTTCATTGGCAAATTCTTTTCCGGAAGTATTTGAAGCAGCCAGTACGGGAAGCATAGATTTATTTACATCCGGCAATAGCCTTTCCACCATTGAAGCGTCCACCTGGGTACCTTGTGCCAATACTGATATCTGTTCTGCAAGGTTTTTCAATTGCCGTACATTTCCCGGCCAGGAATAATTCATGATGAGTTGCCATGCATCATCTGTAAGCAGCACCGGCTCGGACCGGTAGCGGTCTGAAAAATCAGAAGCAAATTTTTTGAAGAGTAATGGAATATCCTCTTTGCGTTCACGCAATGGGGGCACTTTGATAGGCACGGTATTCAACCGGTAATAAAGGTCTTCACGAAATCGCCCGTTATGAATAAATTCCAGTAAGTCCTTATTGCTTGCGGCAATCACACGCACATCTGTTTTTTGAACTTTGCTCGATCCAACCCGGATGTATTCACCTGTCTCTAACACTCTTAAAAGGCGTGCCTGCGTACCTAATGGCATCTCTGCAATTTCATCAAGAAAAATGGTTCCTCCATTCACTGTTTCGAAATATCCTTTTCTGCTATCCACAGCCCCTGTAAAAGATCCTTTCTCGTGTCCGAATAGTTCTGAATCTATGGTTCCTTCAGGTATCGCACCACAGTTTACCGCAATGAATTTATTGTGCTTGCGGGGTGAAAGCGAATGTATAATATGAGAAAATACTTCCTTACCAACGCCGCTTTCTCCGTTGATCAGCACACTCAGGTCGGTATTGGCTACCTGTACTGCCACATCCAATGCGTAATTCAGCGAGGGAGCATTGCCAATAATCCCAAACCTATTCTTGATTGCCTGTTGATCCATCTATTGAATTCAAAATTTTTAAAATTGTAATGCTGCTTCTTTGGTAACTATTTTTCCGAGCAAAGTGCCCGGTGTACAGTCTTCTATCAACACATCTGCATAATCACCCTTGCGGATGATACCATCTTTTGGAAATACCACCATCTTGTTAGAGTCACATCTTCCGGCCCAATGTTCATCACTCTTTTTGGAATTCCCCTCCACCAATACCCGCAACACCTTACCGACATCACGTTTCATACTCAGTGCAGAGTGTTCCCGATGCTTTTCTACGATCTCAGCAAGCCGACGCTTCTTGGTTTCCAAAGGCACATCATCTGCAAAACGTCGTGCAGCAAGAGTTCCAGGTCTTTCACTATAAAAATACATGTAAGCAAGATCGTATTGGCAATAATCAAAAAGGCTCAGTGTATCCTGGTGGTCTTCTTCCGTTTCCGAACAGAATCCTGAGATAGTATCTGTGGACAATCCGCAATCAGGGAGTATTTCCCGAATCCTATCAACCTTGGCCAAATACCATTCCCGTGTGTAGGTACGGTTCATCAGTTGTAATAACCTGGTGCTCCCACTTTGCACAGGTAAATGAATATAGTTGCAAATGTTGTCATAGCGCCTGATGGTAAACAATACTTCGTCCGTAATGTCTTTAGGATGCGAAGTGGAAAAGCGCACGCGCAGCTTTGGTGAAATGAGTGCTACCATTTCGAGAAGGTTGGCAAATGAAACAGTTTTTTCCTTTTCAGAATCGAACCATTGATAACTGTCCACATTCTGACCTAATAGTGTTACTTCACGATAGCCTGATTCAAAAAGCTCTTCGCATTCGCGTACTATGGAATGCGCATCGCGACTGCGTTCGCGGCCACGGGTGAAAGGCACCACGCAAAAAGAGCACATATTGTTGCACCCCCGCATGATACTCACAAAAGCCGTAACACCATTGCTATTGAGACGAATCGGTGAAATATCTCCATAAGTCTCTTCCCTGCTCAATAATACGTCCACTCCTTTTTGCCCTCCCTCTGCCTCACGAATCAGCACAGGCAGGCTACGGTACGCGTCAGGGCCAACAACGATATCCACTAATTTTTCTTCTTCCAGGAACTTCGATTTCAACCGCTCTGCCATGCATCCAAGAACTCCGATCAACAGGCCGGGTCTTTCATTCTTTAATCTTCTGAATTCAGTCAAACGCTTACGCACAGTAGCCTCAGCCTTCTCACGAACGGAACAGGTATTGATAAATATCAGATCAGCCTTGGTATAGTCCGAGGTAACAGCCATCTGTTCCTTTCGCAGGATAGAGGCCACCACTTCACTATCTGCAAAATTCATTGCGCAGCCATAGCTTTCGATAAAGAAGTGTTTAGAAAGAACAGAAATTTCTTCTCCCGTAGGAAGCATAGCCTCTCCTTGCCTCGACTCATCATGCACTTTGCCGGATGGAATTTCAAACATCAGTATTCAAAAAAAATTTTAGGACGCCAAAGATAAATAAATTGTAAGAAGGCGGAGTACTTTACAGGCAGTAGCCATCGTAACAGAGCGGTGAATGTTGTTGTTTAACAGCTTTTTTATCCTTCCCCGCAGCGTCTCCTGAACGGGATCTTTAGATTTGCTTTCTGAATATTTTTTTTCATTAAGATGGTTAGATGGTAGGGCAACCCAGCGTCCCTTATCAGGAGACGCTGGGAAGAAGAAAGTTGGCACTTCGAGTATTTGCAGTGGTAAGAGATGATAGAGATTTTGAAAAGAATTATTTGAGACGGTGTGCATAAACATGTGCAAAAGCACGAAAAAAAATTAACAAAAAAGAGTTGGTTGAGTCATAGAAAACGCTGCGGGGAAGAAAGATGGAGGTGACTGCTGTATGCCCTTAAAACGGGCGCAAGTAAGAAAAACCTTACGGACTCTCCCCGGAAGATAACGAACCTCTTCAGCAATTTCTATTTGTACATCCGCGCACCACCGGTAGTGCTGTCCGGTACATAACACTTTACCTAAGATATCATTAATAAAGATTACCTGCTAAGACATACTCCCTTCATTTATTGAACAATCCAATCTGTGAAAACACTACTGGTAGTCGCAATTTTTTCCAGTTCTTTTTCAACATCCGCAATTTTAGCCATTGCAGCCTTCCCCACTTCATTCAATTTGCCATCGCTATTAAAATATTGATCCCTGTCCTGTTCTGTTTTAACAATCCAAAGAATACCATACTTATTTGCATGCTCCCCTCGCCTTGATTTTATGAAACTTCCTTTGAATTCTTTGAATGCATGCTCAAGAGCAGGGATGTATTTGCTGCTATAAAAATCTTCAAACTGCTCCATGGTGGCTCCCGGCTTGAGCGTTACGGAAATAGTAATGATACCAATAAGATTTCCTTTTTGCAGTTGCTGGGCAATTGAAAATTTTGCGATTGCAGCAAGAGAAATGATGATGATAAACTTTTTCATATTGAGAATGTTTTTAAAATTGAAAAAAATATATCCCTTTTAATTGCGATTAATAATGTTGAATGAGAATTCAAGATCGGCGAGTGAAGTGGTTATGTTCGTTATAGGTAGAAGTGACCATGGTATTTTTTTAGGGAGCATCCATTATTTTAAAGAATTCATATCAATCACAAACCTGTATTTAATATCACTGTTCACAACCCTTTTAAAAGCCTCCTGGATATATTGAATCGGGATGACTTCTACATCGGCCATGATATTCTTTTCAGCGCAATAGTCAAGCATTTCCTGCGTTTCCGGCAGGCCGCCAATCAATGAACCTGCAATGCACTTCCTGGTAAACACAATGTTGAAAGAAGGTATGTGCATTGGCTCTGTGGGCAATCCAACACATATCAAAGTACCTCCTGTTTTTAACAACCCTACATACTTGTTGTAGTCATGTGTCGCAGATAAGGTATCCAGGATAAAATCGAAAGTGGTGGCAACGGTTTTTAATTGATCCTCATCTGTGGTCACCACAAAATTGTGAGCACCTAATTTCAATGCGTCTGCTCTTTTATTTTCATGTGTACTTAACACCGTAACATCGGCTCCAAATGCCACACCAAATTTTATTGCCATGTGACCAAGACCACCTAAACCAATCACTGCCAGCTTATGACCTTTGCCTACTTTCCATTGTTTCAGCGGAGAATAAGTGGTGATGCCGGCACACAATAAAGGTGCTGCTCTTTCAGGTGGAAGCCTTTGGTCTATTTTTAATACAAATCTTTCATCCACTACAATCTTATTTGAATAGCCGCCCTGTGCAATTGTTTTTCCATCTTTTTCATAAGCGCTGTAAGTAAGTACAAAGCCGTTGACGCAATGCTGTTCCAACCCATTATTACAATACTCACAATCGCGGCAGGAATCAATCAGGCAGCCCACACCGGCAGTATCACCTGGTTTAAACTTTTTTACATGATCGCCAACAGAAACCACCCTTCCAATAATTTCGTGGCCGGGCACCATAGGATAAACAGAAATGCCCCAGTCATTATTGACCAAATGAATATCGGTATGGCAAACGCCGCAATATTGAATATCAATTTCAACATCGTGAGGGCCAGGATTTCTTCTTTCGAAATTATAGGGCGCCAATGTATCGCCGGCTGTTTGAGCGGCATAAGATTTGGTTGGTATCATGGTAGAACTTTTAAATAGTAATTAAAGATTATTGCACAACCCAATCAGTGTATGTGTCTGTTTCGGTGAATAGTTTGTCTCTTTCTTTATCCGTATCCTTAATCTTAGCCATTGCTGCATTACCAGCCTCGCTAAAACCATCACTTTTAAATTATTTATCCCTGCCTTTCTCTGTTCTAAACTACCAGATCAGCCCAAGATTATTTTCGTTTTCACCTCTTCTTGCTTTAATTAAATAACCTTTAGCGCCTTCAAATGCTTCCTCATAAGTCGGATTTTCAAAATGATTTTCATAAATGGTAACCTTGCTTTTGGAAACGAGACAAAAGTTCAAACCCAAGCACATAAGGCTAAATTTTTCATGATTGGGTTTGATTAAATGAGTAGATCATTTGATTTTATATGCTCAATATGCCACCCAGCCCTGCATATTAAATTCTGCATCGTTGGCATCTGCTATGTTGAAATACCCATTATACTCATACTCTCCAACGGCAAGCTTAAATTTTCCTGCACCACCGGTAATAATACCTTTACCATTAAAACCCACAACAGTTGGAGAAATCGGAAAAGTACCGCCACTGCCGGTAATTGCTGAAGCAAATAGTGCATCTCCCTCCTGGTTGTATAAAACCTGGTTTACAATGTGATCGAGAACAGAAGGTGGAATATTGAACTTTGATACCGCGGTTGCAAGCGCATTAAAATCTCCTGCCTGAATTAGTGGTAAGGGCGCGCCTGTAACAGGATACCCTGTTACATCTGTTATTGGTGCACTTACTGAACCTGCAGGCGGTGCACCAGGTGCATTGCCGTAAACCAACTGGTTGAAATAGGTAGTGCTGTTACCCAGGCAACTGGCGTTACCGGTACCTCCGCCGGGAAAATGAGCAAATCCAAAAAAGCTGGTTCCATTTACATCAACAATTATTGGTTTGGCTAACGGAGAAACACGGTACCATGTTTTGAACTTCGCTTCAAAATGGTGTTTTACCATGTCGTTTGTTTTTTTACAGGAGCTAAGCACTACTACGACTATTGAAACAAGTAGCAATGATTTCAGGATTATTAGTGTTTTCAACCTCCTTTGCAGTTTTTTTGCTAAAAGCGGAAATATCTTTTTCATGATGGTATTTTTTTTGTGTTTGATTTTTTTCTGAAAACAAATCTACCTCTACAGAAAGGGCTTTAACAATAGCACTTTAGTGGTAGAATTTTTTTAAAACTTAAATGCATTCAATCTTTATCGAAAGAATTTTCACTTCGGATAATTTGGATCGCGCTTTACTTTTTTAATCTGCCTTAGATGCCTGTCTGTGTGCGCAAAAATGGTAATGAAAACCTGGTGGACATTTCCTCTTCCAGGACGTAAAAAATAATACCGTAAATCAGCAGTAGTTGTATCAACATATTGGATACCCTCATTGCGCATATTGAGAAACCATGAAAGATTGTTTTGGCCCTCATTGGCGCCTGATGGTACCGTAAATGTGAATGGCTTTGTATAATCCGTAGTGATGTGCGGTTTCTCTTGCTGTAGATAATTAATGATTACACTGTCAGGATTTGCTTCTATTGCAAGCTCTGGATTATATCCTCCATAGAGCGCCTGGTTTATCTCACGCTCCAGCAATAACTCCCAAAGTGCCAGATGTTCTACTATCTGATTAATAGACCACCTGCCGGGTGATTCCTTAAAATTCCATTGCGCAGGTGATAGATTTTTTGTTTCAGCAGCAATTGCATCCCTGCTGCGGATAAGATTTTCTTTTAGGTATTCTCTGTCTTCATTATTCCAAAGCCTTGGTGGCTGGGCAGACAATGAAAAGCGGATGACAAGGCATAGCAATAGCATGCCTGTTTTTAAGAATTTCATAAAAAAATAGTTTGGATGAAAACTGGGTTGTTTGAATGAGACTTCTCCGGCTGCCTAAGCGCTTAGTTGTTTTTTTAAATCTTCATGATCCCAACTAATGCTAATGTGCTCTATCTTGTTATTATCATTCAGGCGGAAAATAAAAATGTGGTCGCTATCGAAATGCTTGCCCTCATTTTTAATGTCTGCAAAATCTTTTACCTGGGTGCCTCTAATTACAACCTGGCAGCGAATGGAATTTTCTGCTTCTGCAACGGCGGCATCCAACGTGTTATTAATATCGGGAAAGCAATCGATCAAACCGGCCCAAATTGCTTTGCCCAGTTCGCCGATCTTTCCTTTACCGGCTTCTCCGAGCGGAATAAATTCCACATAACCTTTCGGATTGCAATACGACAACATTTTTTCAAGATTCTTTTGCTCATAAGCAAACATGAATTCCACGCAAACGTTTTTCATGGTCAGATCGTGCTGTAATTGTGTTGAAGTTTCCATGATCATAATTTTTAGGATGGTAATTGTTGTTCCTGAATCTGGTAAATCCGTTTAAGAATGATATGATTCAGCACTTTTGCTGTACAAAGCTAATTCGATCACAGACCCTTTTATTGTAAAAATGCGTCAACCTGTTGTAAAAATGCGGCAATCATAAGTATTCAGATTTATCCGGTTTTTCCAGGTAATTGGCAAGCTCTGTATTTTCATTCAGGTATTGCTGTGGCGTACGTCCGGTGAATTCTTCAAAGTCTTTAATAAAATGCGCCTGGTCATAGAAGTTGCATTCATAAAAGATCTTAGCCCAATTCACTTTCTTCTTACCAGCAATAAGATTGCATAAATAACTAATGCGCCTGATGCGGGCATAATACTTTGGGCTGAGCCCTACTTTTTGAAAGAACCTTCGTTCGAAAGTGCGACGGCTCATGCAGCTTTCTTTCATCAGATCACTTACCTGCACCATACCATGATGCTCTACAATAAAATTAGCAGCTTCGTCAATAAAATCTGTCTCAGGTTTGAGAATATTTACATGATGCAGAATAAATTCTTCCATTAATTGCACTCGCGCTTTTTCATGTTCAGCCCTTTTGATAAGTAAAGAATATTTGTCAACAATTTCTTTTGAAAAAATTTTACAAAGTTCCATGCGCTCCTCAACGTATTCAAACGTGGGCAACCGGAAAAGCGTAGCCAATGCTGTGGGCTTTAAAACAATTCCCGCAATTCCAATGCTTCCCTGTAAAAATAATTTGTAACTGTAAATGCTTTGTCCGGCAAGAAATTGCATAGGCACGTTCAGCTTGTCGTATTTTTTATTTTGCAGAAAATAAGCATCCCCATAATTAAATACGACAGAACAAAAACCGCTTGGCGGAGATTCCACAACCATTGAAGCATCCATACTACCTTCACTGTCCCAAATAAAATAGCATTCAATAAAAGGCGCTAATTTTTTACAAGGCTGGTATTTCCGGTAAATCATTTTTATAAAAATAGAAAGCTTTAATGCCTGTGATATTTATTGATCGCCTCCGTCCTGTTGCTCACGTGAAGTTTTTCATAAATATTAAAGCAATGCCTTTTCACCGTATCGATGCTGATCGAAAGCTGTGCTGCAATTTCTTTATACAATAATCCTTTAGAAAGAATTTCAAGGATTTGTTTTTCTCTGGCAGTGAGTTTTTCGGTTTCCGCATGTGCCGGTGTCGGCTGAAATGATGCGATGACTTTCCTGGCGATATCACTGCTCATAGGGCTGCCACCATTCACCAGTTGATGGATAGCCTCCATAATACCGGCCGGGGAGGTACTCTTCAAAATATATCCATAAGCCCCTGCCTTTAATGCATTGAATACTTTTTCATCTTCGTCATACGCGGTGCATATCATGCAGAGTGTTTGGGGAAAAGTTTTGTGTATATATTCGACCAATTCAATACCGTTTTTTCCTGGAAGGCCGATATCCACTAATGCTACATCTGGAAGTACATCGGGTAAATATTTGATCGCCTCTTCGGCAGTCGCATAAGCGCCTATGCAGTTGTAGCCTTCTGTCCAGTTGATCAGATTTACCACCCCATTGCGGTAATCAGCCAAATCTTCTATCACAACTACGCTTATCATACCATAAATATAAATGATTCGATCAGGCCACAGGCTACCACTTTTGTGTGAGTGCAGCCGTTAGCTTTCGCACTCTGACTTTTACATTTGGAACTTTTTTGCCTATTATTTTCACACATTGTTTTTTAGATTCCAGAGTGGAATTTCGATTTTCACCGATGTCCCCTTGAGTTGTTGCCATTCAATATTTCCATTTAATTCCTTAGCCCTCTGTTTTAAATTATTGATACCAAAATGAACCACATCATTTTCCGAGTTTGAAAATCCAATTCCATTATCATGAATGTGTATGCTGATTTTATCTGAAAGGCTTATTTCAATTTCTACTTCCGAAGCCTTGCTGTGTTTCATAATATTATGAATGCACTCCTTTACCATTAAAAAGATATTTCTCCTGTCATTACCCGATATACTTATTTCCGCAACTTCAGCCGGCATTTTGAAACTGCAATGAATGCCTGCATCATCCAGTGTCTTTGCAATGTATTGGCGCATGTAGGCAAAGAGGCTTTGAAGGTTATCGTTGTTTACATTCAGCGCCCACACGATTTCATTCATCCTTTGCACCAGTTCCCTGGATGAATCGGAAATCGTATTCAATTGTTTACTTGCGTGTTCATCCAGAGTTTTGTTCTTCACGATCTCACTGATGAGCCGAATTGTAGAAAGCCCTCCTCCCAGATCGTCGTGCAGTTCGGAAGAAATGCGCAATCGTTCGTTATCAATGGCCAGTTTTTTTTCGAAAACTGCTTTTTGTTTTTCCAGTTTTCTATTGATATATGGCTTTATAATGAAATAGATCAATGTAGCAGCCATCAGGGTGCACACGAGATAAAAAATCCATGTATTGTACCACGGTGGCAATATCGTGAAGGAAAGCCGGGCGGGTGTTTGATTCCATATTCCGCGAGAATTAGCTGCCTTTACCTGAAAGGTATAATTCCCGGGCGGCAGCAACGAATAATGAACCTTGTTATCCCCTTTCAATAATTTCCATTCATTACGGATTCCATCTAACCGGTAAAGAAATTTATTGCCCGCAGGGTGTGTATAATCGACTATGGTAAATGCAATCGTTATGTCATTATCATGATATTGTAATTTAGGCAGGTGCTCAGGAGCAAAGTGAACCCCATACAAACTAAATTCACTGAAAATTATTTTTGGAACCTCAGTGTTGTAACTTAATTCATCCGGATAAAAATAATCGACACCTTCAGTACCACCCATATACATTCGGCCATCGGGGGCACACCAGGCAGCATACCTGTTGTATTCTGAATTGGCCAATCCATCTGCCTGGTGAAAATTGATAAATTTTTTTGTAGCAGTATCAAAGCAACTCAGGCCATTTCCCGTTCCCAACCAAATTCTTCCTTTTTGATCGTAGGCCATGCAATAAATATGGTTGTTGCACAATCCGTCTTTTTCGGTATAGTGGTAAAACTGCTGCCTGACTTTATCGAAATAGTTCAGTCCATTATCTGTGGCGATCCATAAATTTCCACCGGCTGAAAATAGAAGATACTTTGTTTTGTCAGAGGAAATGCTGAACGAGTCGGTAGCATTGGCCATATAGCGATAGTACCGTTGATCAGGAAAATGGACAGCCACAAGCCCACTTGCTTCATTGCATATCCAAAGCGTATCGCCCTGCCATGTATGGTAAATTTCGCTGATGTCATTTAATATCAGCGTTCGATCTTTATCATACCTCCGCAAAGCGCCACCACCGAAATCACAGAATAAGATCTGCCGGGATGATGGTGGAACGATGAATGAAGAAAATGGAAAAACAGGCGGTAGATTTTTTAAGTTGTGCAATAGATGGATCATCCCTGCGGTATCATTTGATCTTTGCAAATGGATCCATTGTTTTTCATAATTACCAATTGACATATTTCCTCTATCAATAATGCGTACACTGCCATCTGAAAGATGGATCATTGAGAGGAAATGATCGTCGTGGATGACGCATAACCTGTTATTCCCAAACGGAAACAGACCCAGTACCACATTCCGATGCAATGCATGCTGAGGCGTACGAACCGTATAGTTTTTAAACCAGTTCATTTGTGGATTATATTTCAACACGCCCTTTCCTTTTGTTCCTATCCACAGTAAATTCTTGTTGTCTGTGGCCAGTGAAGTAACCCCATAATTTTCAATGTTGGTAAGGGTATCTAACCGATAGTACTTGTCATCCCATTCATAGAGGGATCCATCATTATACACCAGATATATGGTTTGGTCGCCAACTGAAACCACCTGCATCAACTGCCTGTTGAAGTGTTCAAACTTGCCGGTGATGTTATTCTCAGAGCCGTCCCTGTTAATGATTTGGGTACATTCCCTGCCAGTGCTCACCTCGCGTTTTCTGACCCACAAGCGTCCTTTGGCATCGGCAAACAGACCATAAATGTAATAGTCACTTGTATGACGGGATTTATTGAGCAAAAAATCTCTTGAGATTGAAAATGAATTCGATTGATTATCGAATTTGTATAAGGATGCATTTGGACTTTCGCGATCGGATATTGCTGCGTAGATATGATGCTCATAACTAAAAGCTGCGGCAATGGTTACCGGATCATCTCCTCTTTTTAATTGCAGGTATGTAAGTTGTTTTGTTTTTTTATTGTATAGCCAGGTCTTGCCGGAGCAGATAAATAATATTTTTTGGTGAGTCGCATCAATCAATTGTATGGTGTATGCCGGATCTGAGGTTTTTTGGTAAAACACTGTTTCAAACCTACCGGTGGCAGCATCTAAAATCCCTGTGCCCTTTCCGGTGGCAATCCATAGGTCGCCATCCCCGTCCTGTATAATCATTCCGATATGGTTGTCAGGCAGTGAAAACGGATCTAGTGAATGATGACGGTATATTCGAACATGGTAGCCATCATAGCAATTCAAGCCGTCGTAAGTGCCAAACCACATCAACCCTTTCCGGTCCTGGTAAATGCTGGTTACCACATTTTCTGATAGCCCTTCACTGGAAGTCAGTGCATCAAATACCCTGATTTCCTGCGCATTTGCACATTGAACGGCACAAATGAAAACTGCGATAACAAAATATTTGACGCAACAAAATTGCATTGCCGGGTGATGATATATGAAAGTTAAAATAAAAAACCTGAATAGCCTTGTGTATTCTATTCCTCTTACGCAGGGAGACTCTGGTGACCATGATGAAATACCTGGGAAAAGAAACAGAGTAAAAATTTCTTTCCTTCCCCGCAGCGCCTCCGGAACGGGACCTTTAGACTTGCTTTCTGATTATTTGTTGCCATTAAGATGGTTAGATGGTAGGGCAACCCAGCGTCCCTTATCAGGAGACGCTGGGAAGAAGAAATTGAGAATTTCCTCCTCCGCAGCGTTTTCACTGGAACGGGACCTGCGAGGAAGAAAGCACTGAATGTTATTGTTTAACAGCTCTTTTATTCACCAACTTCACCTCAGAAACCGGGCTGAAGAGAAATAACCTGTTGGTTTCAATTTCCCGGCAAAGTATCCGCACTCTTTTTCTGTGTAATTTCAAGTACACGTTCCCGTTTTTGATCTTAAAAAAGCTACCATCAGGGAGGTCCTCCAGAAGGAAAAATCCCGGACGGTAATCATCATATTTTCTCAATACCCTCAATAAGGATGCCTCAGTGCATGAAGATGCTCCCGGATTTTCCAGGGTAGCGATCAATTCTCTTTCTATATCGCGGGGAAAGATGCGATTGGAAATGAATGCTGCCAGCAAATGGCTGTATTCATTTTTCCATTGCTGACCATGAGCAGGAATGCGGGCACCGTATTTTTCAAAGGCGAGCAAATGACCTAATTCATGTATCAGCGTAATGAGGAAAGAAAATTTGTTCAGGCTTCCATTCACACTGATGCGGTGATTACGACCGTTGTTTCCGCCCTGGTAGTTACCCAGCACGGAAGAACGCTCTGGCGTAATAGTCAGATGCACCTTGTGTTTGATCAAATATTTTTCGAGGTGCGGAAATGCACCTTTGGGTAAGTAAGTATTCAATGTGTTTAACGGCACCTCCTGCTTCGACATGTACTATTTTTTTCTTACCAGTTTCAATAATTGAAATACTTCGAGGGATGAATATAATACATAAATAAACATGGTAATAAAAATTGCCCTTTTATTTATGACCCCATCCATTGCCACGATAAAAATAAATAATGCTGCTATTATTAGTAACATTTTTAATAGTACAGAAGAGTAAACTCCCCTTACAAAGGCATGGGGATTGGAAGATTTAAGGTATTTCATCTGAATGTATAACGCTACAACGCTTAATACAAAGAGAACTGCATTGGCTACCAGCACAAACTGAACATGAAACCCAGCCTGCTCCAGCTTACTTTTAAAAGCCAATAGTGTGATTGTCAAAACTATAAACAGCAGGCTCAACGGAGCAAAACGCCTCATATTATTTCTTATTTGTATCTAACAGGACTTTAATAATCATTCCCAAAATCAGCAGCAAAGGTAACAGCCAAACCAGCAATGGAAACGAAATTTTAAGCCATTCATCCAATTTTATTCCTGCAAAAACCCCTAACCCAATAGCCACAAAGAACTGGCTGGCCATCGTGGCGTATTTCAAAAGCATTTTATTTCCTTCCTTTTTGTTTCTGATCATGATAGGCTGAGGGTTTTAGTAACCACTATCCATACTATCTAATGTAGTATCCAGAGACTGCTCTGTTCCTTTTAGTATCGATTTGATTCCGTCTGTATATTGTTTTTGTACCCGGATTTCATTTTCGAGGGAGTCGGCTCTTTGCTTCAGCGTTACATAGCCGGTTTCATTCCTGGATGTTCCATAACCGGGGATGTAATATTTGAGAGGTGTAAAGGCAATTAAAACCACAGTAAGTCCCACCAGCACAACAAAGAAAAAACTCATCACAAAATAAACTGTTCTGCGCGTCATGCTGAAAGAAGTAATTTCTTCAAAAGAATCTTCGTTCATGATCGTAAGCCTGTAGCGGTGGCGCAGATTTCTTAGTGAACTTTTATCTTTGATCATTCTCATGAATATTGGCTGTTGTATGTGAGTGAACAGGACAAGTTATCTACTGTAAAATGCTGGTTAAAAATAAAGTGCATGCCTTAATTTAATAAGCGTACCCATTAAAATAACCGTAATTTTAAAATATTTTTGTCAAAAACACAGTTTATATAAAAATAAGCTATCAGGCTCATTTTACAGCTTAATAAAATATCCGATTGAATGATCGCAAAGTCCCGCACTTTACTATTGATACTTTTTTTCATAATGCCGGCAATACCTGCATGGGCACAAATAGAAAAAATAACGTTTGACCTCAACAAGGACAAGCCGGAGAAGTTTCAAAACAAAGTATTACGATCGGAAAAGACCGGGGAGAAAAAATTTACGGTTCCCCGAAGGTTCGTTCAGAATACAGTAAGTCATTACAATTATTATTTCAATGCCAGCAACAAGATCAATAGTGTCATTGAACGTGCACGGATAGCTCAGCAGGATGATTATACAAAATTGCTTCCTTATTATAGTTACAGCCTCGATAATACAGCCAGCCAGAAATCGGAATTAGACTCAGTCATTCTGAAAGCAACTGCAGGAATCCTCCTTCACGATCTCAGGAGCAATTGGGTAGATAATTTTTACATGCTCATTGGTAAGGCCTATTACCTGCGTAAGGATTATGATTCGGCTTACATGACTTTTCAGTTTATCAATTTCAACCTGCGGCCACGCGACAAAAAAAATCCGGATGGTACAGTCGTAGTTGGCAGCAATGAAAACAAGGAATCCAATGCGCTGACTGTTGCTAACAAAGAGAATAGAAAATTTATAGACAAAGTATTTACAAAACCTCCAAGCCGTAATGATGCACTGCTTTGGCAGGTGCGCACACTTACCCAGATGGGACATTATGCTGAGGCTTCAGGGTTGATCAATACGCTGGAACATGACCCGAATTTTCCTGCCAGGCTGCATGTTGATTTAGATGACGCAAAAGGTTTTTGGTTTTTTCAACAGCATATCTACGACAGCGCTATTACCTATTTGGAATTGTCGCTGCCTGCCACACTCGACTTGCAGGATCAGGCGCGCCGTGAATTTCTGTTGGGCCAACTATATGAGCAAAAGCATAGCATGGATACAGCATCCTATTATTATTCCTTATCCATACGCCATACCACTAATCCTTTGATGGATATCTATGCCAATCTGAATAAGGCCAAACTACTGAGAAGCGATGATCCGAATGCCATCAAAAACAGTGTGGCACATCTGCTACAGATGGCGCGTAAAGACAAATACCACGATTACCGTGATGTCATCTATTTTGCCGCAGGCGAATTAGCACTGGATATTCCCGACACTACATCTGCACTCAACTTCTATAACAAAAGCACAAAATACAATTCCAATAACGTCGTACTGAAGAATAAGGCCTTTCTCAAAATGGCGGATATCAGCTACGATCAAAAGAACTACCTCAATGCGTACAATTATTATGACAGCCTTCAGGCCGGCGATAGTACGCTTGGTGACATGAAGCGCATCAATGACAAGAAAGCCGCGCTTGCATTTGTAGTAAAGGATCTCAACATCATTCACAGGGAAGACAGCCTGCAAAAAATAGCAGCAATGCCCTCGGCAGACAGGGAAGCATTTCTCAAAAAACTCTCCAGAAAACTTCGTAAAGAGCGGGGCCTCGAAGCGGGTGATGAATCTTATTCAGGAAACTCATTTGATGCATTCGGAAAGAACGAGTCGATGGACATCTTTGCAGGTAATAACACAAAAGGAGACTGGTATTTTTATAACAATGGTTTGAAATCGAAAGGCTATTCTGAATTCGTAAGAGAATGGGGTAAGCGTCAAAATGTAGATAATTGGAGACGCTTATCTGCAAACTCAAGTACCGGTACTACAGGTGGAAGACAATTGCCACCCATAGAAGATCTTAAAAATAATAAGGATCCGATGGCGCCTCCTGATGCTACAGGCAAAGTAACCGCTCCGGATATCAGCCAGCCGCAACAAGAGGATATATCTGCAGATGGCCTGCGGGCAAACCTTCCATTGACGCAGCCATTGCTCGACAGTTCGAATGCTAAAACAGCGACGGCCTATTTTGCATTGGGTAAGCATTATCAAAACCTGCTGGAAGATTATGGAGCTGCAATTGAAACTTATGAGACTTCGTTGAAAAGATTTCCGGACAGTCTCTACGGCGGGGAACTGTATATGAACCTGAGCTATTGTTATAAACAATTGGGTAACCTCGCGATGGCCGATCATTACAAGAATTTGCTGACAACAAAATTTGCGCAGTCACAGTTTGCAGATATGGTGCTACACCCGGAGAAATTTGCAGATAAATCAAAAGATACGGCGGCTTCCCACAGGTATGATGATATCTATCTGAAATTTATCGAAGGAAAATTTGAAGAAGCATTAAATGATAAAAAAAGTGCCGACAGCACATACGGCAGCAGCTACTGGAATCCGCAATTGCTCTATATTGAATCTGTTTATTACATCAAACAAAGACAGGATAGCCTGGCTACTTCTGTATTGAAACAAATCATCAGCAAGTATGCAGATTCACCGATGAAAGAGAAAGCTGAAAACCTGGTGAGTGTACTAAGCCGCAGGGATAGCATTGAAAATTACCTGACAAACCTGAAAGTAGAACGCATTAAAGAAGATTCAGAAATTGTGGTATTTGATAATACACGAATCTATGGAAATATTACTGCCATACCTAAGAGGAATGACAGCAACCTTTTGCCGAAGAAGATAACAACAGTAGATGTTCCTGAAATATCAGCAGAGAAAAAACTTCCCGCTCCTCTTAAGAATAAAAATTTCGTTTTCGATCCTTACACGGCGCAAAACGTTGTTATGATAATGACGAAGGTAGATCCTGTGTACAGCAGTGAAGCCCGCAATGCTTTCAATCGATATAACAAAACGAAATTCTACAACCAGAAAATAGATATTCAGAAGGATACGCTTGATGCGGATCATTCGATGCTGATCTTCTCTGAATTTGTAAGTGCGGAAGCAGCGTTAATATATATGGAACAGTTAAAACATGATGCGCCGGGAGAGGTCAGTTGGCTTCCGGCTTCCAAGTATGTTTTTTATATTATTTCGAATGACAACCTTGCATTGCTGAAGGAAAACAAAAAATTGGAAAGCTATATCGAGTTGCTAAAAGAAAAATTTCCTGGTAAATTTTAATGACCTTTGAATATATGAAACAACCCATAAAGAAAAAAAAGCCTTCCCAAATAAAATCCGCGGTTAAAGTCCTGTGGACGATCGTATTCGCAGGATTGGGCCTTGGTGTTTTTGTTTTTGGTGGCGCCTATTTTGGTCTTTTTGGCAAGTTGCCGTCCCTGCGGCAATTAGAAAATCCTGATGCAGACCTGGCTACAGAAATATATGCCAATGATGGAAAAACATTGATGGGGAAGATCTATGCGGAAAACAGGATATCGGTGGATTATAAAGACATCGCCCCGGGAGTTATCGATGCATTGGTGGCTACTGAAGATGAAAGATTTTATGAGCATTCCGGAGTTGATGCCAGAAGCATAGCAAGAGCTATCGCGGGGTTTGGAAGAAATGGCGGCGGCAGCACTATTACACAGCAACTCGCGAAGAATATTTTAGGACAGGGGCGCGGGAGCGTTCTTAAAAGAGGAATTGATAAAATTAAAGAGTGGATTGTAGCGATCAAATTAGAAAAGAATTTCACAAAGCAAGAGATCATTGCGTTATACCTGAACAGGGTAAGCTGGTTAAATATTTATGGCATCCGCAATGCTTCCCTGGTATATTTTCAAAAGGAGCCATCACAACTTACCATTGATGAATCAGCTTTGCTTGTGGGAATGTTGAAAGGGCCGGGTGCATACAACCCGGTGGAACATCCTAAGGCAGCACTCTCCCGCCGTAATGTGGTTCTGGATCAACTGGTACGAAATGAGATGCTGACGCCATCTGCTGCTGCCATGTACAAGAAAAAACCATTGGGGATTAAATACAAGAAAATAACTGAAGTATCCGGTATTGCTCCTTATTTCCGTGCTGAACTTACCAAGAAGTTGATGGAATGGTGTGGGGCGCACAAAGACCCCAAGACGGGTGAGAACTATGACCTGTATCGTGATGGACTGAAAATATTTACTACTATTGATCCTGCCATGCAGAAGTATGCAGAAGAAGCTGTGATAAAACACATGACTGCCATGCAGAAAAATTTCAACAGGCAGTTAGGTAAGAATGTGTGGAAAGGGCATGAAGATATATTGCTGAGGGCAATGAAAGAAAGCGAGCGATGGAGAAATCTGAAAGAAGAAGGATTGAGCGAAAGCGCGATCAAAGCATCATTTGAGAAACCTGTCAAGATGAAAATTTTTGCATGGAATGCGAAAAGGGAAACCGACACGCTGATGAAGCCCATTGACAGTATCAAGTATTTAAAGCAGATGATGCAAACTGCATTCTGCGCAATGGACCCTGTGTCCGGTGAAGTGAAAGCCTGGGTAGGCGGAATCGATTTCAAATGGTTCAAATACGATCATGTAACTGCCAACAGGCAGGTAGGCTCCACATTTAAACCTTTACTTTATACTTTGGCCATTACAGATGCAGGACTTACCCCCGAGTCCTATATCGGTGGTAAGTCCATCACACTCGCCAATAAAACTATTTCAGGTGGAGGAGGTACGATGGCCTATTGCCTCGCGAAGTCTTTAAATGCGGCGGCTTATGATCTGATGGAACGGATAGGTCCGAAGAAGACCGCTGAATTTGCCCACCAATGCGGCATCAAAAGTAACATCCCAATTGTGCCATCTATAGCATTAGGTTCTGCCGATATTCAACTCATTGAAATGCTGCGTGCATACACTATGTTTCCTAACAGGGGCTTCAATACTGAACCAATTATCATCAATAGGATCGAAGACAAGAATGGTAATGTACTGGAAACATTTCAGCCAAAAGTGAAGCAGGTGATCAGTGAGGCAGATGCCTATACCATGTACCGGATGATGCAGGGTGTGGTGGATTATGGAACCGGACACGGTATGCGCGATCGCTATGGTATCTATAGTGAGATGGGAGGAAAAACAGGTACTACAAATGATAATACTGACGGCTGGTTTATCGGCTACACACCACAATTGCTGGCCGGTGTGTGGGTAGGATGTGATGATCCTTTTCTAAGGATCAAACAAACTTATGGTGGTAATGAAATGGCGATGCCGGAGTTTGCCTATTTCATGCAGAAGGTGTACGAGGATAAGAGCCTCGGGATAGATCCGAAAGCAAAATTTGAAACACCACCACAGTTGACCAACGATCCCATCTTCGCAGATCAAAATTTTTCCAACATCATCAAAGAAGGCACCGGAAGTGATTTTGATGACGCCGGTAATGGTGATGCCAATGATTACAGTGCACCGACCTACGTTCCGGTAGAATCCGACTTTAACGATGTAAAACCCGATGCCAATAAACCTGGAAATGCTTCCAGGCCACCCGGTCCTGAGAACTTTAAACCTAATCATTCTGATACATCAAAGAAGAAAAACACTCCTTCACAGGTTATTGAGAATGATAAGAAACCCAAGGCTGTGATGCCTGACAAAAAGAAGAAAAACACTCCTAAGGAAAGTGACTATTAAAATCCGGTCTCATAAAAAATAATGACCACTACCATCATTACAATAAAAAAACTGGCAATACCAATAGCCCAGGTACCCCATACTTTCATAAGTGTAGGATAATGTCCTTCTTTTAATTCCGGAGGTTGTGGAGACGGTTCGTGCAATTTATTATTGTTTTTCATGACAAATAATTTTATAATCATATTCAATAAATAAATGTGCCAGTTGTGACATAGAGATGGCACACGTAATGTGAAATTTGTAAATTGAACCCTTATTCAAATTTTATGAGCAGAAAATTTTCAATTTTTATTTTAGCCGGATTTTTAGTCCTGGCAGGAGGTATTGCTTTTGCATGGGGAAGTTGGGGACACAAGCATATCAGCCGGGCTGCTGTTTTTTCGCTGCCAGATGGCATGCGTACTTTTTATTACAATCATATAGACTACATCACAGAGAGTGCTGTGGTTCCGGATTTACGTCGGCCCTTATTGAATGATAAAAACGAATCACCCCGGCATTTTATCGATATAGAAGACTTTGGAAATATCCCTATCGATTCCTTTCCTAAAACTATGGATGAAGCCAAAACAAAATACGATAGCAAATTTCTTGAGAAGGCAGGCATCCTGCCCTGGTATCTTGAAGATTTAATGGGAAAACTAACGAGAGCTTTTAAGTCAAAGAACAAATCTGAAATCCTTTTTCTTTCTTCGGAAATATCTCATTATATAGCAGACGCACACATGCCATTGCATACCTCAAGTAATTATAATGGGCAGCAAACCGGGCAAAAAGGCGTGCACTCTCTTTGGGAAAGTATGCTGCCACCGATATTTGGAAGCAGTTATGATTTTCACACAGCATCGCCGCAATACATTAATGACATCACCGGTTATACGTGGAAGATGATATCACAATCCCACAGCCTGGTAGCGCCATTGCTTGCTGCAGAGAAGAGTGTAAGGAAGAAGTTTGATACCACAACTATGTACAAAAGAGATGCAAGAGGAAACATGGTGCTGTTTTATAATAATCCTGTTTTCTCAGATGATTATTGCGTAGCTTTTAATGAAGCACTGGGCAACATGGTAGAGCAACAATTACGTCTATCCATCTACGATATATCCTGCTATTGGTACACTGCATGGGTGAATGGAGGTAAACCTGATCTTTCCAAATTGGATGATCCTCACCTGACAAGGCAGAATCGAAAGAATTTTAAACGCGAGTATCGTGAGTGGAAGAAGGGGAAACTGTTGAACATGACCATAGATAAAGAGTAAAGGGTTTTATGTCTTTTTCTGTCTTATAATAAATCAACTTTTTCAGCTACAGACTCAGGTTGCTCACTGATCTCCATTAGCAAAGGTTCCACATCTGCATAGTTCTTGATCACTTTTACTGTCACCAATGCCAATGTTACTCCAATAATATTATCGATCATACTGGCAACTGTAGAAACCTGAATAGCACTGATCGTCTCGGCACTTCTTGAGAGCCTGAGCACTACCTGGCTTGAAACCCCATTGCAAATCCAGAATGCCCACCAAATACCCAAAAGTTTCACCGGCAATTTTTGCATGTAAATTATTTCGTGGTCTGCTAATATCTTTTTTGTCTCAACATATAATTCTCTCATGATCTGATACGGCCTGAAAAGATTGAGAATCGGTACAAACCAGGCTCCGGCCGCCCATCCTTCGCTAAAGGACAAAAAACTATTTCTTTGATGCAGATTATTATAGGCTCTACGAAACCATAAAATGAATGTAACTGAGGAAATGATGAATGTGAGAGTATAGGCAATAGCAATGATTTGTTGGCGCATGTCATTTGCAGATGCGGATTCGGGTGTAATGATTCCTCCGGCATTAGCTTTCTGCAATAATTGGTATTGAAAAAAATCAGAGGCGAATGAAATAGCATTTAGTGCGCCGACTATCCAGATCATAGCCAATGCAGTCTTTGCGCGGTTTTGATTAGGTAATAGCATTCCCATAGGTAAAAAGTTTTGGTTGGGCGAATGTCAGGAAAAGAATTCATTATTACAAACATGATTAAAAGCTACTAAATCAAAATACATTGAGTTGAAATAAATATTTTTCACTCATGAAAATCTTCCTGAATATGTTTCAGAGTTTTTAATAATGCAATCGATTGATTTATCAACTTTCCTTAATTTGCAACCCAACAAAAAAAACTTTTCATGTGTGGAATCGTTGGTTACATCGGGCCGCGTGAGGCCTACCCTATTGTCATTACCGGACTGAAACGACAGGAGTATCGCGGATATGACAGCACAGGCGTTGCACTGATTACAAAAGACGGATTGCAGATCTACAAGAAAAAAGGTAAAGTACAGGAACTCGAAGATTCACTACTGGGAAACAACCTTCAATCAAACATAGGCATAGGGCATACCCGCTGGGCTACTCACGGCGAACCCAATGATGTGAATGCACACCCGCATCGCAGCTTTGGTGGTAAACTGGCCATGATCCATAACGGCATTATTGAAAACTATGCACAGCTCAAATCAGAGTTAATAAAAAAAGGATACACATTTAAGAGTGAAACAGATACAGAAGTTCTTTTGAATTTTATCGAGGACATTTACAGGAATACCGGCTGCCAATTAGAAGAAGCATTGCGTATAGCATTGAAAAGGGTAAGTGGTGCCTATGTGATACTGATACTCGATGATGATCATCCGGACACGATCATAGCTGCACGAAAAGGAAGCCCCCTGGTGATCGGCATTGGCAAGAATGAACATTTCTTAGGTTCAGATGCTACGCCCATGCTCGAATACACAAAGGAGGTAGTGTATGTAAACGATTACGAAATTGCTATCGTGAAGCAGGATGAACTGATCCTGAAAAATCTTGGAAATGAAAAACAACTGCCGTACATAACCAGTTTAGACCTGGAACTTTCTGCCATAGAAAAAGGCGGCTACCCACACTTCATGCTGAAAGAAATATTCGAACAGCCCTCTACCATCTACGATTGTCTTCGTGGCCGTCTCGATGCTGAAGAAGGCAGGATCACCATGCGGGGTATAGAAGAAAATATTGACATACTGAAGAATGCGCAACGCTATATCATCATTGCTTGCGGCACCAGTTGGCATGCAGGACTGGTAGCGGAATACATCATTGAAGAATTGTGCCGGATACCGGTGGAAGTAGAATACGCTTCTGAATTCCGCTACCGAAATCCAATAGTGAATGAAGGCGATGTCATCATTGCTATTTCGCAGAGTGGAGAGACAGCCGACACATTGGTGGCTATAGAAAAGGCACGCGAAAAAGGAGCGTTTATTTTTGGAATAGTAAACGTAGTCGGTTCTTCTATTTCACGCGTGTCGCATGCCGGAGCTTATACACACGCGGGGCCTGAGATAGGCGTGGCATCTACCAAAGCTTTTACAGCGCAACTTTCTGTAATGATGATGCTGGCGCTAAAAGTTGCTATTGAAAAAGGAACGATCACAAGAGAAAAATATATGGAATTGCTTTTCGAGTTGGAGAATGTGCCGGAAAAAGTAAATGCAGTTCTCAAAAATGCAGAAGCACTCAATACAATTGCAAAGAAATATCAGCACGCGGTCAATGCCTTGTTCCTGGGACGTGGATATAATTTTCCTATTGCGTTAGAAGGTGCGTTGAAGCTGAAAGAGATTTCGTACATCCATGCAGAAGGCTATCCTGCTGCTGAAATGAAGCATGGGCCCATTGCATTGGTGGACGATCAATTGCCTGTAATTTTTGTGGCAACACATGATGAACACTACCTTAAAATAGTAAGTAATATCCAGGAAGTGAAAGCGAGAAAAGGAAAAGTAATAGCTGTGATCAATGAAGGTGATACGAACATTCCGCAAATGGCAGATGATGTTTTTCATGTTCCTCCGGTTCATGAAATCATTGCACCGCTTGTGTCTGTAGTACCTCTTCAGTTATTATCATATTATATTGGAGTTGCCAGGGAATGCGATGTGGACAAGCCAAGGAATCTTGCGAAGTCGGTGACGGTGGAGTGAATGGAATGGAATGAAGATTATAGATTATGGATTATAGATTATGTACGCTGCGTCGGAATGAATTGTATCCACCGAGGAATGGAGTAAAGCGTTGGTGAGGAAAGGAATGCTTCGTCGAGCTCAGCAACCATGCTTCGGTACTGACGCTTCGGTCAGTATTTGAAACTCTGACGCTTCGGTCTGAGTCAGACAAGCTCTGGCTTCGTCTGACAGGCTCAGCAAACGAATTCGCCCCGACGAACAGGCAACGAATAACGATAAACGAATAACGAACAACGATCAACGAAAAAAAATGAACATCATCACCAAGCACCCACTTCGAAAACTGGGATACAATTTTATAGAAGCTGAATATACCCCTGAAGGAGAAAACGAATATTACCTTCGAAACAGGCAAAACGCTATCAATACTTACCGGCAACTTACAGGTTCGGAAATTGAAATCCTGATTCGCAATGGCAACACTGCTGACGAATGGAACGCAATCTTAGTATCCAAAGCTTTTGATCCAACCCTGGTAAAGAATTCAAAATTTTTCGGATTGGTACGTATCGGAAAATTAGAACCTTATTATCTGGAATTCCATAACCTCCGGATGCCGGTTGGTATTTATAATAGCACCATCATCAGCTCTGATTTTGGCGATAACGTTTGTATTGACAATGCCAACTACCTGAGCCATTATATTATTGGCAACGAGGTAATGATAGCAAATGTGAATGAACTTGCAACAACCAATTATTCAAAATTCGGAAACGGTATTCTCAAGGAAGGAGAAAAAGAAGAAGTACGCATCAGGATAGAATTGAGAAATGAAAATGGTGGACGTGCCATCATTCCTTTCACTGATATGCTTCCCGGTGATGCTGCTCTCTGGAGTGAGTATCCCGAAGATGCCGGGTTTCAAAAAAAACTTACAGAACTCACTGCCGGAGTATTTTCAGCCAAACGCGGGTACTATGGCACTATCGGTGATCGCTGTGTTATCAAAGACTGTGACATTATTAAAGACGTAAAGATCGGAACGGATGCTTACATCAAAGGAGCGAACAAACTAAAGAACCTTACCATCAATAGTGATAAGGTGAGTTCATCCCAGATCGGAGAAGGCTGTGAACTGGTGAATGGCATTGTAGGATTTGGTTGTCGTGCGTTTTATGGGGTGAAGGCAGTTCGCTTCATCATGGATTCCTTTTCACAACTTAAATATGGTGCACGGCTTATCAATTCTTATCTCGGAAGCAACTCTACCATTTCGTGTTGTGAGGTATTGAATTCACTGATTTATCCCGGCCATGAACAACATCACAACAACTCATTTCTTACTTCTGCCCTGATAATGGGACAGAGCAATATCGCCGCAGGCGCTACGATTGGCAGTAATCATAACAGCCGTGGAGCTGATGGTGAAATCATTGCCGGGCGCGGCTTCTGGCCAGGGCTGTGTGTGAGCCTGAAACACAATTCCAAATTCGCCTCCTTCACCATTATCGTAAAAGGTGATTATCCTTTTGAACTCAATATCCCTATTCCCTTCTGCCTTGTGAGCAATGATTTAACGGAAAATAAGCTCATACTCAAACCTGGATATTGGTTTCAGCACAATATGTATGCGCTTGCCCGCAATGCATGGAAATACAGGGAAAGGGATAAAAGGAAAAACCCGGTACAGAGAATTGAATTTGACTACCTCGCTCCTGACTCCGTCAACGAAATGTTTAATGCTCTGAAACTGATGAATTCTTTGAAAGCAGGAGATAACGGACATGCCATCATCAAGGGAATTGAAAATAGTGGCCGTACCTGTATCATAAAAAATCTGAGGGAGTCAATTGCACTATTCAGGGAGTTGATCCATTACTATGCTGCAATCAATATTATAAATCACATTGAAACCAATCAACCTGCCAACTTTGCTGAGCTTAAGAAACAATTACCATCTAAGATTTCCAGAAGTGAATGGGTCAACTGGGGAGGACAGTTAGTAATAAAAGAAGATGCTGAACAGTTACGCAGAGATATACGGTCGGGAGTCATTACTTCATGGGAAACTGTACATGGCATTTACAAGAAATGGAGTGACCATTATGATCAACAGAAGTTGAGCCATGCCTTTACGGCGTTTCTCGAAATTGAAAATATCACAGGGAAGCAATTTGATCAAAATAAATTTGCCGCATTTCTTGATAAGGCACTTGCCACCAGGAAATGGATGACTGAAGGTATCTATGCATCCCGTGAAAAGGATTACACCAACCCATTCCGTAAGATGGTATATCATTCCAAAGAACAAATGGAAAAAGTGACAGGCAAATTGGATGATAATCCTTTTATTCAACAGGAATATGCCGCATTCGACAAATTCAAAAAAACCATCAGAAAAATAACCACTAAATATTGCTGAACAATTTTCAGCACCTTACCATCAAAGAGAATTTGCTAACGAGGTTCAGGTTGACGTTCTGGTACGTTCTCTGAACCGTGAGAAAATTGAAACCAGTGGGATTAGAATGAAATGAAACTAATTTCTTCCATCTACAGTTTTTGCGGGCAATCAGAAAATTTCCCTTTGCCTCCAAATCCTGCAATACCTCCACCGCTTCCCAATCTGAAAGAAATAGTGATGGCAGAAAAATAATATAGGTCTTTGTACTTCGAGCCTCCTCTGATGGCATTTGGACCGGTAGGATATGGAGCGCCAGTTTTCAGTTCATCTCCACGATAGGCAAGTTCCACGGCTTTAGGCCCTTTTTGAGAAAGTAACAGCGCCTCATCTACATACGTAGTACTTACATCATCAATATAATCTGTAAATGTTTTGCGAAGCCCAAGTTCCACACCAACATTAAGATTGTCGGTGAGAGAAAGTTTGACACCTGCACCAAACGGTAACGAAATTTGAGTAAGGCTATAGGGCTTTCTGCCGGAAACAAACCCCTGCCCTTCCGTACTTAAAGGCTTCAAAAAATATTTTGTTCCGGTTGAGTCATGAGTGTAGGGATTGAAATGAAATAAGGCTGCACCTGCAAACAAGTAGGGCGTTAGCGAACGGCTATTCAATGGAAAAATATAATATTGCAAGGCAGCCTGTGCTTCGAATAGTGATGAGGAGAAGTTGAGATTCCTGTTGCTGTTTCTACCAAATTTATCATTTGCTGAAAGCTTACCGAAGAGCAAATGAAGCCTTGCAGAAAAATGATCGCTGATATCATAAGTAGCTCCGACGCCTCCCGCAAGGTGAGATTGCTTAAAGGTATAGCGCTTGTCCTGCAAATCACCCTGGTAGTTGGTAGCACCTGCATAGGCATCTATCCAAAGCTTTTGTGCAGATAACGAACATGAAATCAGAAGAGAAAAGGATACGAAAAGAAATCTCATAGAAATGTTTGTATTACAATGGCAAAATTGATACCATTCCGGCATTAACGAAAATAATTCAGGAAAAATTATAAAACTATTCCGAATTGCTCAAATCATCTTTTGTAATTTGCTCCCCAAAAAAATATGGCTCTTCGTAGATTTTCTATATTAGCAATAGGGTTTTCACTTTTGCTGGTTTCCTGCAAAAAGGAAAAGACAGAATCCAAAGTCGGAGTTGCGGGCCTGGTGGCATTTAATCTTGCCCCGGATCAAAATCATTTGATGATCACTGTGGATGACAGCTATTTCACCAGCACTCCTCTGCTTTATTCAAGATATACAGGCAAGTACTTTGGTATTTATGAAGGCAACCGGTCCATAGTGGCATTTGACAATACAACCAATAAAGACCTCGCCCAACTTGATTTCAATTTCAAGGACAGCGGGTATTACTCATTATTTTTTATTGGCTATAAGAGTCACTATCGAAACTTTTTGGTAGAGGATAAATTATCTTCTATTCCAAAATCTACAGGCAAAAGTTTCGTGAGGTACTTGTATGCTATTCCGGATTCTTTGGGATCGCATGTAACTGTCAGCAATAGTGGCATTAATACTTTTGATGAAAGCAATACTTACGGCAATATTTCTGAGTTCAAACAAATAGAGCCTGGTAATGTAGATGTAAAAATTATGAATGGCAGTGGTGATATTGATTTGCAGCGTTCTTTAAGCCTTCAATCAGATGGCATCTATACGATTTTACTCCAGGGCACTACACAATCCACTGACACACTGCAAAAGGTTAAGATCAACCTGATCAAGAATGGTGATGCAAAATAGTCGTCATTGATTTTAGAAATGGGTCATCCTCTTCGCCCCAATTCCTTTTAAGGCAACAATAAACGGATTGCATAAATTCTCATTCCCGTTAAGTAATAGGTAATTGCATTCTTCGGCAGATAATAAGGCTGGAACAGTCAGGTGATTGTAGAATGATAATTGTTGAATAGAATATCCTACGATATTTTCGTCTTCTGATGAAAATTGTGAATATCAGAATTCCCTGTTAAACATCAGAGAATCATTTAGTATTAAAATTCGTGGCATTGTTTTTTGTAAAGTAGGTGTGTACCATTTTTAATCCGAATAAACAATCCCTACGTTATGAAAAAACAACAATTCTTTTCAGGCAGCATTGGAATATTGCTGGCAACTTTTCTTATATCCTCCATACTATTCACCTCATGCAAGAAGGACAAACCGGTTCATCTTCCTGCAGCAGGGTTGATGGTTTATAACCTTGCACCAGACCAGGATGCCTTAGGCATTGCGGTAGATGGCAACTCACTGTTTAATGTGCCTTTGTCTTACCTGAACTACAGTGGCCAGTACCTGTCGTTATATACCGGCAACAGGACATTCCAGAGTTTTGTATTCGGTAGTCAAAATATTTTAGCGACCACGAATGCGAGCCTGACTGACAGTGCCTATTATTCCCTGTTTGTTGTGGGAACAAATGGTGCCTATCAAAATATTTTCGTTGAAGATAAAATTGATAGCCTTCCTACAAATACCGATAATGCTTTTGTGAGGTATATCAATGCCGTAACAGGAGCCCAGCAACACGAAGTAAAGATCAATGATGGAACCAACACTATTTTTGATGAAGCATCTGCATTGGGCCATGTTTCTTCATTCAAAGAAGTAACACCGGGAAATATTAATATCGAAGTAGGTAGTGAAGGAATTACTGATACTACGAGGATCATCAGTCTTGCTAAGAACGGTATCTACACAGTTTTGATCTCCGGAATGCCGGATGCCGTTGATACAAGTGCTGCTATCAAGATCAGATTTATACAGAACGGAAGTATTATTTCGAAGTGAAAACAATGCAGTAATAAATCAGAAATCCGGGTAGAAATTTTTACCACAACTTTTTACCGCCGTAGTATGCCAATACCTTTTGCCGTAATACCAGGTCGTACCGGGCAACAATAAGGTTGATCCGCGATCTGTCTAAATTATTCCTGGCGATGAGGTAATCGACAGAATTGATGACTCCGGAATTGAATCGGATTTCTGCAGAGCGAAAGGATTCGGTAAATGCTTCTACCTGGTCTTTCAATACATCAACACTGGCTTTTGCATTCATCATTTCGACATAGGATTTTTCGATGGCTTGCTGCAATTCGATCTTTGTATTCTTCTCTGCCTGGCGGGATTGCTCCATATCGATCTTAGCAAGTCGAATATTGTTTCTCACTTTATTAGCATTGAACAATGGAATGGAAAGATTCAGACTTACAGTACTGAAAAGGTTATTGCTGATTTGGTCACCAAATGGAATCTTCTTTACATCAAATTGGGATTGCGTTTTGGTAACCTTATAATCCGTACCTCCGACCGTAACGAAATCAGAAGACACCACCTGTTGATTGCTCCGAAAAAATGATTGTGTGGCAGCATTTGAATAATTGGTATTGATATTCCCACCCAATGACAAGGTGGGAAACAGGTTTCCTTTTAGTCTTTTTACATTGCTCTCCGCACTCAGAGTTCTCAAACCGGATGCTTCCACTGCGGCAAAATTTTTCAGAGCTGTTTGGTAAATGTCCTCAGGCGATACCGCATAATCTATTTCGGGTTTTTCAATATCGATAGGCTCAATTTTTAAATCTTTAAAATAAGGAATATTGAGCAACTGGCACAGGTTCAATTTTGCAAGTTTAAGATTTGCTTCGTTGTTCGTTACCGTTAGCTGGTCATTGGCAGCCTGTCCTTTCAGATCATAGAGATCAGATGGAGCAATGGCTCCCTGCTGATTGAGAATGCTCAATCTATCCACCTGTTGTTTACTTACAACGATTTGTTGACGCGATTGTTCCAGCACATCCTGTGCGCTTAATACCTGCAGGTAAGCAAGGATGATGTTGATGGTCAGGTTGTCTTTGGCCTGTTGCCATTCCTTTTGCGAAGCCTCGTAACCGAGTTTATCCGATTTGATTTGATTGTGCAATGAAAGGCCATTGAAGAGAAGCAATTCAGAACTGGCACCATAACTGGCAAACGATACATTCTGATTGATGTATTGATTGGTAAATGGATCAATACTTCTGCCCTGGTTCATCCCGTGATTGGCAAAGGCATTCAGGTTGGGCAGTTGGAAAGATTTTGACTGGCGGTAATTGATACCTTCCTTTTGCATGAGCAATCCTGCCCTGTTTACTTCGAAGTTGTTGGCTATTCCTGTATCGATTGCCTGCTTCAACGAAAGCAATTGTTGTGAATAAGACGACTGAAAAAAGATGATACCGATAATCAAAGAAAAAATTCCTTTCATCATTTGCTTAATTTAGGATACTTGTGAGTGACTGATATTTTCGATACGGCCATCGAGCAGATGGATAATGCGGCTACCATAGGTTGCATTCTTTTCAGAGTGGGTTACCTGAATGATGGTTACGCCTTCTTCGCTGTTCAATTGTTTGAACAATTCCATGATCTCTTCTCCTTGTTTGGAATTCAGGTTGCCGGTAGGTTCATCAGCAAGTATCAGTTTGGGTTTAATGATGAGTGCACGGGCAACGCCAACCAATTGTTGCTGGCCTCCCGAAAGTTGAGAAGGAAAAAGATCCTTTTTACCAACGATCTGAAAACGGTCGAGGATATCTGCTACCATAGCCTTACGCTCAGAAGATTTTATCTTGTGATAGATGAGAGGTGTTTCCAGGTTTTCTTCTACTGTAAGTTCATCGATAAGATGATATGCCTGAAACACAAAACCAATGTGCGATTTGTATAGTTCGGAACGTTGCTTCTCTTTAAGTTTCAAAACATCATTGTCCATAAAGAAATATTCACCTTCATTCGGGTCATCAAGCATGCCGATCACACTCAGCAAGGTTGACTTCCCCGACCCTGACGGTCCCATGATGGAAATAAATTCTCCTTGCGCTATATTTAGGTCTATGTCTTTAAGAATAAAAGTGCGGTTACTTCCTGTGTTGTACCATTTATAAATATGCTTCAGACTGATCATTGATTTTTTGAGTTTGATAAATAACTTCCAACGGAGTGCCGTAAATCTACTATTTGAAAATCAGTTGTTTAGATATTTTCGACTATTCGAAAGTGTTCGGTTTCGATACAATAGTGTGCGCTTATGGGCTTATTCAGAGGCAAGAGCATTCTAAATCAAGGATCTTCTTCAGGTCTCCATATAATTCCGCAATCCACTCTGGGCTAGTGTTTTGTGGTTATTAAAGGTGATAAAAAACCCGAAATGCATAAAAAATGCACAAAACGGGGTAAACCCAAATGTACCGCAATTAATTGTTTGAGCAACCAGTTGAAATACAATTGCAGGCTTTGTGCAATACACCGTTAGGCAAACTCTACCAGGCTGTTCCGTTCGATTCATTCGTTTCACAAATTCCAAAACCCAAACCGGCTATCAGTGGAAAAGGTTGCAAGCCGTGGTTTGATGTGAAGGGAGGAGTAGCATTACAAATTCTCAAGTCCTATTACCGTTGCAGTGACGCTTTACTGGCAGAAAACATAAATGGCAACTGGCAGACACTGATGTTTTGCGGTATTCTGATATTTCACAATGAACAGATAAAAGGCAAAGACATTGCAGGTCGCTCGCTCAGTTACCTTGGGCAGCACCTTGACACTGATAAGTTACAGATGGATTGTGTGGCGCACTGGAAGCCTTACATGGAGCATATTCATACAGGCTTCACCGATGCCACCGTTTATGAGAGCTACATTGAACGCCCGACAGATGCATAGCTACTGTGTAGAAGTTGCTGCGATATATTTCAGATGATAAAAACAGCAATAAAAATAGTAAAACTCAGAGATACCCGCATTAATCATGAGAAGCGTAAAAGACAATACCTTTCCTTTGTCAAACGAAGAAAAAAGCAAGGACACAATGCAACGTAAAGGTGTGGATATTTTTTAGCCTGCTCACCTGCAATGCTATGCAAATGGCAAAGAAGAAGCAGGCGGCAAAACGAGAAATAAAAGAGGCACCCTGAAAAGTCAGCACGAAAACAAAATTACAAGGGAGTAGTATGCCCCCAGTATAAAAGAACTGAAAAGAAAGTTCTTTGAAACGACGAAAGTGCCTAAGGTGAAAAAAATGGTGTCAATTTTATTGATGCCATTTTTTCAAAAATAATTTTTATGCGATTTCAGGGAGGCCCTTCTTATCTAAGGTTGATTTTGACTATTTTGTTTCCTCCACGTCCATTTTGCCCGGAAGCGGATTGCTCACTACTCCTTCTTTAGGATTATCAATAAAGTCAAGAGCTTTCTTATCCTCCCATGGACGCTTGCCTATCAATTCTTCCACATCACTTTGGAATAATACTTCTCTTTTCAATAACTCCTGCGCTAAAATATCCACTTCCTTTTTCTTTTCAGTAAGTACCTCCTTGGTTCTTTCATAAGCGCTATCAATCAGTTTTCTTACCTCTTCATCTATGAGTTTGCCTGTTTCTTCACTGAATGGTTTTACAAAAGTATTCTCCTGTTGAGGATCGTAATAGCTCACGTTACCGATCTTGGGGTTCATACCGTAAACAGTAACCATACTGTACGCCATCTTTGTTACTTGCTGCAAGTCGTTGCTGGCGCCGGTACTCACCTTTCCGAAAAACAATTGTTCGGACGCTCGTCCACCCAATGTCATACATATCTGGTCGAGCAGTTGATCTGTATTGTAGAGGTATTGTTCCTTGGGAGTGTATTGTGCATAGCCGAGAGCTGCAGTACCACGTGGTACTATCGTAACTTTCAAAAGCGGATAAGCATGTTCCAGGAACCAACCGCAAATCGCATGTCCTGCTTCATGATAGGCAATGATCTCTTTTTCTTCCGGTAGAATGATCTTGTTTTTCTTTTCCAATCCTCCTATTACACGGTCAATAGCATCCTGAAAATCCTGCATGTCCACAGCATCCTTTCCTTTACGGGCGGCGATCAATGCAGCTTCATTGCATACATTGGCAATATCGGCACCTGCAAATCCCGGAGTCTGTTCGGCGAGTTTGTGAAGGTCTAAGGTCTGGCTAACTTTGATGGGTTTCAGGTGTACCCTGAAAATTGCTTCTCTTCCCACAAGGTCCGGTCTGTCGATAGAAATCTGCCGGTCAAAACGTCCCGGCCTGAGCAATGCACTATCCAACACATCCGGCCTGTTGGTAGCCGCAAGGATGATGATGCCGATGTCTGTACCGAACCCATCCATTTCTACAAGCAATTGGTTGAGCGTATTTTCTCTTTCATCATTGCTCATCATCATATTTTTTCCACGGGCGCGGCCAATGGCATCTATTTCATCTATAAATATGATACAAGGTGCTTTTTCACGAGCTTGTTTGAAGAGGTCTCTTACACGGCTGGCACCAACACCCACAAACATTTCAACAAAATCACTACCACTTAGAGAGAAGAAAGGTACTTGTGCTTCTCCCGCCATAGCCTTTGCAAGCAATGTTTTACCGGTACCCGGAGGGCCTACCAGTAGCGCACCTTTTGGAATTTTTCCACCGAGCGCTGTATATTTTTTCGGATTCTTAAGAAAGTCCACTATCTCCATCACTTCCACCTTAGCTTCATCAAGACCGGCCACATCAGAAAAGTTGATGTTGACCCTGGTTCCCTTTTCAAATAAAGTAGCCTTGCTCTTTCCAATATTGAATATGCCACCCGGACCGCCTGCGCCTGCTCCACTCCCTAATTTTCTCATCATCAGGATGAAAACAGTGGCAATCAACAGGATTGGGAAAAGCGTGCTGATGATCTGGGTAAACCATTCTCCTTCATCACTTGCGGATAGAGCTACTTCATGTACTTGCGGATTGTCTTTGTAATATTGATAGAGATGGTTTGCAAAAACTTCATCCTTTACAATAGAAAAAAACGCCTGTGGCATATCCTGCGATTTCAATGCGAATTCGTAGTCTTTTCCAAAAATCTTTTTGTAATAGTTAGCAGAATCGCGACTGATGGCTTGCGGGTTGACGGTTACCCTTACTATTTTTTGGTTGCCTACAATTTTGAGTTTTTGTACATCACCCTGTTTCAGCATCTGAAAAAACTGAACATTCGTGATCTCAACTCCATTGGAACCGGTGCGTTGCATTACATTATAGCCAATAATAAGTGCAAACAAAATACCGTACACCCAATAGATACTGAGCCGTGGTTTTTTCTTTGGATCAATTTCACGACCGTTTTCTGAAGGAGGAGCCATCTTATTATTATTCGGACGCTTAGTATATTTTCTTTTTTCTTCTGTTGCCATTTTTTGCTCTTGCAGAGGTTTGACCTGTCCGTATGGACAGGTATTGGGATTTAAAAAATTTATTGTCTGTTACGATAATTATTTGATAAAGTCATGTTCTTTTACATCAGCGTCACTCCACATTTCCTCCAGTTTATAAAACTTACGCGGTTCAGCCAGCATGATGTGAACTACAATGTTGATATAATCAATAAGTATCCATTGATCACCCTGTGCACCAGAGTGACGGAATGGAATTTCGCCACATTTCTTTTTCACTTCTTCTTCTACAAAACTGCCAATTGTTTTTAACTGAATTGGATTGGATGCTTCGCAAATAATAAAAAAATCTGTTACAGCTTCAGGTATTTTCTTGAGGTCGAGGCTAATCACATTTTCACCTTTTTTCTCCCCGATTGCATGCAGGATCGTTTTGAATAATTTGCTACTTCTTGTTACCCGTGTAGAGGATGTTTTTTTTCTTTTTTCTAATAAATCTAAATTGTTCAAATGGTTTTGTTTTTATTCCACATTTTCGATTTTCACAATCCACAAAAATATAATTAAATCAATATGAATTTGAGTTTTAATCAGAAATTTGCAACTAATTTATCAAAAATACCACTTCTTTCTCAATCCCTTTGCTGATGCATGATTCCAATGAAAAGATCGTTGTTCTTGATAGTGTTGAAAGTACCAACAACTATGCCATGAGCCTGGTAAAAAATGGTGAAGTTGGGCACGGTTCAGCAGTTTTTGCCTACGAACAAACAGGTGGTAAAGGCAGACTTGGCCGTCAATGGATTACTGAGCCCGGCGCCAGCATCCATTTGTCTCTGCTGACACGGATGGAATGGGCATCCCTGGCAAAACAATTCATGATTTCTGTAGCCGCTTCACTAAGTGCTATCGATCTTATCGCAAAATATTCTGATTCCGAAGTTTTTGTTAAATGGCCCAATGATATCTTTATTAATGACAGGAAGGCAGCCGGGATACTGATAGAAAATGTCATTCGCGGAGATTTATGGCAGTGGGCAATCACCGGAATAGGTTTAAATGTCAATCAAACAAACTTTCCTCTTGATCCTGAATTGAAGAGAACTACTTCACTGGGTATTGAGACGACACAGAAATTTGATGTATTGCAGTTAGCATCTGAACTGAGAACAATCTTCTTGACTTATATCGAAAGCTGGCGTGAGGGATTGCATGAGCAATGGATGGAACGCTATAATTCCAGGTTGTACAAAGCTGGTCAGCTTGTAAAGTTGGAGTATGGCAACCGGGTTTTTGAAACGACAATCACCTCCGTAACTAATGAGGGAAAACTGGTTACCAAAGATGTCTTTGAAAGGGAATGGGATTTAGACCAGGTGAAGATAAGGCTCTGAAAAAACCGGATGCCCAAGAAACAGTTTTGAAAGAATTTTTTTCCGAAAGAAATATTGTGTGACCCCGCAGAGGCTCGAACTCTGGACCCACAGATTAAGAGTCTGTTGCTCTACCAACTGAGCTACGGAGTCATTTTTGTTACCCGACCTGGATTCGAACCAAGACAAACAGAATCAGAATCTGTCGTACTACCGTTATACTATCGGGCAATAGGAGTGCAAAGGTACAGCTAACCATTGGCTAAAAGAGGAAAGTTTTGGATTCTTAAAATATTTTTTACATAAATACCCAGAGAAGAAAATCCTGATCTCATTCCGGCAATCTTATTTGCGGGTTAGGTTATAAACATCAGCATGAGTTTGGTCATAACTCTTTGTCAATTGAATGTTTTTACCAGAGATTGAAATTTTATAATCACCACCTAAGATGAGAGTCCAGTCAAATTCTGCAGTCCATACACAAGCATTTTCGAAGCTAATGCTGTCTTCATTTTTTTTAAAATAGGTTCCTTGACACAGGGCTGGGTATTTATCGTATTGGCTGATTCCCTTCCACGTATTTCCTGAAAATGTAATTGTTACTTTTGAAATCAATCCCGTATTATCGGTAAGTCTTTGAAATGTGCCTGAGTAAATGCCATTTGGAATTAAATAATCAGGTGCAGTTTTCTTGCAAGAAACAAAGAATAGCATCAAACATAAAAGTATTACCGGCTGTCCATTCATAGTCTGTGTTTATATCACTGACCAGAATTCTTGCTGAAACGTTTCAGTGCATTCCCTATGAAAAGAATAATCGGCAATGATCTATGGACAATAGTCAATTCAAAATGTGCAATCCTCAGTTTTGTCTTTCGATGTTGGAAACTATTCAGCAACGGAAAACTTTGCTGCAATGGAAGCGAATGCTTCGGCTCTGACTCCTTAGTCTGAGTGAGACAAGCCTTGGCCTCGTCTGACAAGTTCAGAGGCAGCCTGAAAAGTCAGCACCAAAACAAAATTACAAGGGAGTAGTATGCCCCCAGAATAAAAAAACTGAAAAGGAAGTTCTTTGAAACGACGAAAGTGCCTACGCTGAAAAAAATGGTGTCAATTCAATTGATGCCAATTTTTCAAAAATAATTTTTATGCGTTTTCAGGGAGGCCCGAAGTATTGAACTTGAAATGCTAACTAACTATTATTTTCTGACAGGAAGAAACCCCTAAGCGCAATAAATCTACTTAGTGTTTCCTAAACAATCCTGCGAGGTCTTTTTCTTTTTCAAAAACCTGGCAGGATACAAAGAATCCCGATACTCTTAAATTTTCTCTTATCATTAAATGTATGACCGTTAAAATTCAAACCCCAATTTCATAACCACTCTGTTATATTTGAATTCATAACGATAGCTCTCCTCCCAACATGGCGGAACTATTCCACAGATCTTCACGCTGGATTTCATTTCCAATTCTTTGTGGCTGTAACCTAAAGAAATTACAACCGATGATTTTTTACTCAGAGATATTGAATATGCAACGCCACCTTCTGCGAGCAGCCCCCCGGAAAAATAATAATCTGAATAAAAACCTAACTCAGGGCCTGGCTTGTTTTTAAGTGGTAGATTGTACCCTGCACTTCCATAAACAAATGCTTTACCATTTTTATCAAAGTACCTTCTTCCATTTATAAAGAGTGGCAGGGATTTGTATTGGTAATAATCCAACCCCACTCCCACTCCTGCAAACCATTTAGAGAATTTGACTCCATTGACCGTTTCCATCATTAATGCTGATCCCCTTTCGCCGGTTGCAACTCCAATAGATGTTGCCGAACTGAAACGCGTACCATTTTTCTGCGCGTTTACCGTTTGCCAAAAGGCTGAGGCCAATATGATAGACACGAGGATTAATCTCATAATTATCAGATTGCATAAATATTAATTCCTGGATATACTGAGCTTACTCAGCAGATGTATATTCTTCGCATTTGAATAATCATACTGGTATAATCCATCCTTGCCGACTACAATAGCAATCTTGTTATAAGCAATGACATCATACGCATCAATTCCACTAAACCGTTTTTTCAATTTCAAATCGGAAACATCAGTTGCATCATAGATCTTCAGGCCATCATTGCCATCACAGATGAATAACAGGTGGCCGTCTTTGGACAATCCATGAGGGCTGGTCAATGAATAGGTTTTTACGAGCTGTGGATAGGAAAAATTGCTCAAATTCAAAATCTCCAATTGATTGATAGTTCCCATACAGGTGTTACCTGTCCGGAGTGTGACATAAGCAAAGTCATCATCAGCAATGACCGGATCGCAACTCTGCACGTGTGCAAATTGCCCTTTCCATTCAGGCGATTCAGGATTACTTACACTATATACATACATCCCGGATTGAGACCCTATAAACAAATGACCTTTGAATGGATAGATCGTTTCGATTGCCCAATTCTGAAGCGCTACTTTGTTAGCAAAAGCGGGAGCATACTGTTTGGAAATATCAAATACATTCAGGTCGGAGTTGGAGACTGTGTACATATAATCCGAAACAATGGCAAAGCGAGCCATCGAACCTCCTACTCCGATTGGTGAACTTGAATTTGTCGCAGAATAAACTTTGTTATCCGCATAATATTGAGTCGTCGGATACCAAGGACTGCTGCCAATCACCTCTGTAATGGTAGTATCATGCCTGATCCAATCCACAATCATCTTCGACGTGTCCTGGGCAAAATTGTAGTAATACCTGTGTGGAAAGACACCTTCTACATAATTCTTCAACTCAACATGCAGGGGATTTGAAATATCAAGTGTCACGAGGTCTGTGTACAAATCTGCATATAATGCATTTCCCTTTACCGCGAGATCAATATTGCCCGGAATATCAACGAACGCCACATTCTTTGGTGCAGCAGGGTTTTGATTGTTGATGATATGAATGCCCTTATTCATCTCATTCAGGAAAATATAATTTCCTCGGATAAATAACTTTCCCGGGTTTTCGATATCGCGTGGTTCCATACTTTTTATGCCGGCCTTCACCTGCTCAGTTGTCTTATAGACCGGCTCATAAAAAGTATAGGTACGGAGCCTCCTGATATTATCCTTTACGCAACCAGTAAGCATGAGGACGAGCAGGATGGAGGCAGGTATTATTGAAAGTGCTAATGATCTTTTCATAAGTGATTATTTTAAGTGGTGACACCCGATCTGCATAAAACGTTGCATTTACTTTTTTCTATGAAACAAAATCTCCGAGCGGATACCTAAGAAGGTAAAATGATTCTGTCCATAAAGTCCTTTATCTGCGATCTTAGAAAGATCATAGCTAACAAAAGGGCCGATATTCACCGGAAGAATCTGTTTTGAAAAAATAGTGACATAAAAGCCCGTACCTACTCCTAAATAGGTCTTGTTGAAAAGTGTGTTGTCTGAGAAATAGTTATTGATTCCGGATTGAAGGGCATTTGTAGCTAACAATTGGGCAATGTGGAAACCACCATTCCAATACAATGGCAGTTTTCTCTTGCCGGTCAGCCTTATGTTCAATGAAACAGGGACTTCCAGGAAATGAAACTTGTTGTGATAGGTAAATGCGGCCAATTGAGGTCGTGAATAACTGTAATCGGCAGAAGCACCTATTCTATTCCCTACTGTATTGGTAGTAGCAAAATATTTATAGGTAATACCAATAGAAATATCAGATTTTTTTAAAAGTTCTTTTTTTGCAACTACTCCTGCTGCAAAGGCAAATGATTTCCCGGGCACAGAAGGATACCCGGCAGTACCGCCTCCTACGCTTCCACCTGGTGTGTAGACACCTTGCGGATCACTATTTTTCTCCAAATCCAAAAATGAGTTTCCAACCTTCGAAATGCCGGCAGAAAAAGTGAATCCGTAATCCCATTTTCTCTTATTTATTATTGAATGATGACTTTCGCCCGCAGGCCTTCTTCTATATTCCATTCCGCTTCTTTTCAATAGTACCAATCCTACATTCGGATCAACAATTCCAACGGATTTCAAATGAGCAGTTTCATAGTTTTCATAAGGCAATGCCGGAATTTTTTTGTAAATAGCTTTGGTGTGGATATTCATATCTTCAAATTCAATACTACTTTCGATTTGCTGAATAGCGTCATTATTCTTGATTCCATTAAGGTCGGAGATATTATTCCTTGATTCGATTTTCTTTTTGCTGCTTTGAACAATCTGAACATTTTTACTTTTCAGTCTCCGATGGTTACTTGTTTCAATTTGTTTTTCCGGTAAAGAAATCTCCTCTTCCATTTGCTTCTGAAATGACTTGTTTCCTTCTTTAACAGCACTTTCATTCCCGTTGGGTCGGGTAGTAGAAACATGCGACTGTATTCCTTGCGAATGAACATGGCTAACTATTGAATCAGGATGCACAGTGACATCATTATTCTTTGAATTCCAAATCCAGTATCCACCCGTGGCAAGAAATAATCCCGTCAGGGCCAACAGAAATGGTAGCAGCCTGCGGTCTCTTTTCTTCCTGATTCGCTTTTCTATCTTAGCCCACGACTGATCAGAAGGGGTGATCTGCAACCCTTCCAACTCTCTTCGTACCTCTTTTTCAAATTTATTTTCTTCCATAACTTTCTCCTTTTTCGTTTAAAGAAGTTCTATTTATCCATTCCATCAACAAGGCTCTTGCTCGTGCATATTGGGAACGTGATGTGCCTTCGTTAATTCCAAGCATGGTTGCTATTTCCACATGTTTGTACCCTTCTACAGCATGTAAATTGAAAATGGTTTGGAAGCCGGTTGGTAGTTGTCTTATTAGGTTTGCAATATCCTTTCCATTTAATTTCACTTCCGGATTATTCGTTGAGACTACATGCAAAGAATTGTCTTCAAACAAAAGATCATACTGATAATTCTTGCTTGTCTTTAAATAGTTCAATGCCGTATTCACAATGATCTTCCTGATCCATGCCCCTAACGCTCCTTCTCCCCTGTATTTTTTCAAGTGCTCAAACACTTTTACAAAACCATCCTGCAAAATATTCTCGGCATCATCTATGTTTTTGGTATATCTGTAGCATACCGCAAGCATGGAAGGCGCGAAATAGTCATACAATTTTTTCTGTGCTTCCGGTTTGCGCTTTAAACAATCTTTAAGTAACTGGTCAATATCCATTCCTCTCAGTATAATACCATTTAGAAATTCAAAATGGTCAAAAATCTTCCGATATAATCACTATTCCCTTTTCTCTAAAGAAACCTCCGACCTGTCATCCCGAACCGCCGCGGCGGTTCGGGATGACAGTAGCATTTCAGCTTTTCCAGCCTTGATGAAACAGCCACAGCATCTGGTCATTGCCATTATTAACTATTTTGAATTTCTAATTCGTATAAGAGGTTGACAACCGGAGCAGGTATTTCGTTGCATTCGAAAGTTGGGAAATTTTGAGAATGGTTTGTCTGTGGAATACAGTTAAGTGGAGATAATGCAGGCTTTACCAAAGACGGAAAGGTTCAGCTCTCAACGAACAATTTCCTTCGTGCCTTTGAGCCTTCGTGGCAAAAAATCAAAGGAGCATCCCCTCTGCAATTCTTTTCCAAATTGTTTTGAAATCTTATTTATTTTTCAATGGAAATAAGCCTCCAGCCCTCTTCTCCATCTCAGCCGCTATCCCGCGACTACTTTCATCCTGTTGCTTCAATTGCCTGATGATATTGAAATAGCTGGCTTCGTCCCGGTTCTGGCTCAATTTAAAAACTGCATCCATTTCTTTGATCTCGATTTCAAAAGCCACAATGGCCTTCATCAATTGATGCGCATAGTCTGCGGGGAGGTTGTCGTAAACAGTTGGCGATTGCGAATTGTTATTTTCAAAGTGTAGTGTCGTCAGGCGAAGCACATCTATCAGTGCGTCATCATCCAGAAAACGAATAACGCCCTTCACATGTACGCTCATGTAGTTCCAGGTTGATGCTGTGTGAGGATCACTGTACCACGACCCGCTCACATAAGTATGAGGCCCTGTGAAAACCACAAGAACATTTTCATTTGCAAGGAAGGCTCTGTGATGGTCTGTTTTCTTCATGATATGGCCTCTCAGAATTTTCCTGCCATTCATTTCTTCAATAAAAACCGGGATTTGCGTAGCTACAGGTTTGTTCTCAGAATCGACACCTGTCAGAAATGCAAATGGGTATTTTGCAATGAACTCTTTTATTACTTGTTCATCATTTTCTTTAAAGTAAGGAAGGTCGTACATATCCGGTTCCCTATTTGAAAAATCATTTTATAAACAGATGCACTACAAACAGCAACAATACGCCCAACACCATCAGCAAAATATAAGAACCTACTTGTCCACTTTGTAATAGACGCAACTGCCGGCTGCCATACACAACGCCTTTGCCCACGCCATTCACCAGGCCGTCTATGACTCTTGTATCTAATAGTTTCTCGAATGAAGATGATATACTCATCAATGGCTTCACCACAACTGATTCGTACAATTCGTCCACATAGAATTTATTCTTCATAGCAAGCGCCAGCCTGCCCGGAATAATTCCTGATCGTCCTTTCTTATAATAAACCCACGATCCTATGGCCGCTATTGCCATCAACGCGGCAGAAACAGTCATCAATATCCATTCTGTACTGTGGCTTACATGCGCATGAGGCAGGAGCGATTGTGATTTTGCAAATACAGGATCGAGGTAATGACCAAAATAATTCGCGCCGGAAGAGATCACTTCCGGAATGCCAACCCATCCTCCCACAATGGAAAGAATGGCGAGGATGATCAATGGAATTGTCATGGTGCCGGGACTCTCATGTATTTTTTTCTCATCATACACTCCCCGGTAGGAGCCACTGAAAGTCAATGCCAGCAAGCGGAACATATACACTGCTGTGATCACAGCGCCTGCTAATCCGATCACATACAACACCGGGCTTTTTACAAATGCAGCTAATAAGATTTCATCTTTAGAAAAGAATCCTGAAAACGGAGGAATTCCGGCTATTGCAATACATGCGATGAGGAACGTAACAAAAGTGATCTTCATTTTTTTAGAGAGCCCTCCCATCTGCATGATATCCTGTTGGCCGCCTACAGCATGGATCACAGAACCTGCACCTAAGAACAAAAGCGCCTTGAAGAACGCGTGGGTCATCACATGAAATACGCCCGCAGAAAATGCTCCGGCGCCCAATGCCAGGAACATATATCCCAACTGGCTCACTGTAGAATAAGCCAGAACCTTTTTAATATCGTTTTGCTTCAATGCTATCAATGCAGCAAGAATAGCGGTTGCAATACCGATCACTGAAATCACTGTCAAAGTAAATGGAGCTAATGCATACAAGATATTGCTGCGTGCAATCATGTAGATACCTGCCGTAACCATTGTAGCTGCGTGGATCAATGCGGACACCGGTGTAGGGCCTGCCATCGCATCGGGAAGCCAGGTGTATAAAGGTATCTGAGCACTCTTGCCCGTAGCACCAATCAAAAGCAATAATGAAACGCCAACAACAAACGTACTGCCTACATGCTGCGAAAGCATTAATGCCTTGTCTCCGTCAAATAACTTCGTGTATGATAAGGTGTGATATTCTGCCAGCATCCAAAACATGGCCAGAAGGAAACCTACATCCCCTATCCTGTTCATAACAAAAGCTTTGTTGGCCGCCTTATTATTTTCATGGTCTTTGTACCAGAATCCGATAAGCAAATAAGAACACAAGCCTACACCTTCCCAACCGATGAACATCACCAAAAAGTTATTTCCCATCACAAGAACCAGCATAGAAAAGACAAACAGGTTCAGGTAAGCAAAGAACTTTGCAAATCCTCCCTTCGTCTCATCATGCATGTATGCCGCAGAATAAACGTGGATCAGAAATCCGACGCCGGTTATGATCAATAGGAAAATGGAAGTCAGCCTGTCTATCTTAAATCCCAAGTCGACCACATTCTCACCCACATGAAAGAAATTGAAATAATTAACTTCAAAAGCATGGAATCCTTCTGCACCCGCTGCGTTGAACACCATCAGGCTAAGCCCAAAGGAAATCAAAACTGTCAACGACCCGATGAATGAAGAAACACCTTTCGGTAAATACTCACGCAACAGTCCATTTAATAAAAAGCCCACGAATGGAATGAGCGGAATGAGATAGATTAATGAAAAGATTTCCATAGAAAATTAAAATCCGTTTTAAAATTAGTTTTTCAGCCTGTTCAGGAAGTTTATATCAACCGACCGGGTATTACGGTAATACATCACAATAATAGCAAGGCCTACACTCACCTCAGCAGCAGCTACGATCATGATAAAGAAAACAAACAATTGTCCGCTGGCGGCAACTGTACCACTAAAAGCATTCCCATGATCAGACAAATGCATCTTGGAAAATGCCACAAGAAGCAGGTTCACAGAATTCAGCATCAATTCAATGCACATGAATACGATAATGGAATTCCTGCGCGTAAGCACACCCGCGACGCCGAGCATGAACAATACGATTGATAAGAAAATGTACCACTTGATTTCCATACTTATAATTTTACATATAGGCCAATGCCAAGAGTTGATGATGCCGGTTGAATGGAGAAAATATCTTTGATCTTATTCACAGCAATGCCATTGAATATATCCACAGCTTTGTAGCTGGCTCCTTTCGTCAGGAATTTCACAATCAATCCAGAACCGATAGCGCCAAGCCCGGAATACAATGCAGTGTTGTAGTCACCGCTCTGAATGGATTTATCCATTTTGCGTATGAGGCTGTACACCGCTACCGCACTACCTGCATAAGCCGCTACCTTATAAACAATACGACCAGTCTTAAATGTGCGAAAGAGTTTATCTACTTCAGTGTTTTTCTTCATCCCTAATATATCCGCCACTTTTGAAATTTTGGCAATGGGATTCTTACCAAGAGAAAACTTAGGCGCAAACCCTTTTTGAACATGCATTACTTTTCCGATCAGGTCATTCAGATCAAGATGATCGAGGTCTATCTGCGCCTGCACCTGTGCAGACGAGAATACTACTGCGAGGATAAAAATTATTTTTTTCATAGTTGGGTGGATTTTATTTTTTCTTTCTTGCCAATGATGACAGCGCCGATCATCGCGCTCAGAAATAGTACACTGCTGATCTCGAAAGGCACTACATATTGATTGAACAACACTTTACCAAGGTATTCAACCAGTCCAACAGGAGTTCCGGGGCGAAGTGGAATGGAATTCTGCTCGGCATGCGCAACTGCTGCAATGATCACAATCATCAGCGTGAGTGCAGATACCAATCCTGCCAACTTCATGTAAATGCTTTTTCGTGGTTCAGCATCCTGGTTGAGATTCATCAGCATGACCACAAAGAGGAACAGTACCATGATAGCACCGGCATACACAATGATATTTACAACAGCGAGGAATTGCGCATTCAACAAAATATACTGGCCGGACAGGGTAAAGAAAACCACGATCAAAGAGAGAATGCTGTAAACAGGCTTTCTGCTGGCAATCACACCAATTCCGGCAGCCACTGATATGACAGCCAAAATCCAAAATAAGATCTGAGTTGTTCCCATTATTAATTATTTCTGTGATTCTGATGATTTATCAAGACGATTCGTATATCTGCTTCCCAACGCTTTCTGATATCCTTCCGGATCTTCTTTCGGGTGAGGGATCAGCATGTCTTCCTTACCATAAATAAATCCTTTGCGATGATAATTGCTTGGAGCAAAAGTTTCTGTCAGGTAGATGGCATCCTTAGGACAAGCTTCCTCACACAATCCGCAGAAGATACAGCGCAGCATATTGATCTCATATTTAGCTGCATACTTCTCTTCACGATATAAATGTTCTTCGCCGGGTTTTCTTTCAGCAGCCTCCATCGTAATGGCTTCTGCAGGACAAGCTACCGCGCACAATCCACACGCGGTACAGTTCTCACGCCCTTCTTCATCACGATTCAATATCTGAACGCCACGAAAAACCGGGCTGAACGGTCGCGTCTCCTCAGGATAATTGATAGTAGCTTTCTTTCCAAAAAAGTGTTTGAGTGTGATTCCCATTCCTTTGGCGATTGCAGGCAGGTACATCTTCTCTGCAAAATTCATTGGCCGCCGGTCAACGGGTTTATATCTGTTTGTCAATGGTGTCATCTCAAAGTATTTTTCAATAAGGGATTATTATGATTATTCAATTTCATTGATTGTTCTGTTTTCAAAAAGTTTATTTCAACAACATGACCAACCCGGTTCCCAACATATTGGCTAATGCCAACGGCAATAAAATTTTCCATCCCAGGTTCATCAACTGATCATAACGAAAGCGTGGTATCGTCCACCTGATCCACATAAAGAAGAAAATGAATCCTGCGATCTTCGCAAAAAATACCAGCCCTTCTATGATCGATGTCCAGTTCATACCAATCTTGTGGATGAGGTCTGCATCATTTACAAATGGAATATCATAGCCTCCGAAATAAAGGGTAGCCATGATAGCGCTGCTCAGAAACATATTCACATATTCCGCGAATAAATAGAATCCCAATTTCATAGAACTGTACTCTGAATGGTAACCGCCTATCAACTCGTTTTCCGCTTCTGCAAGATCAAATGGAGTACGGTTGGCTTCCGCAAATGCACACACGAGAAAGATCAAAAATCCTAAAGGCTGGTAAAAGAAATTCCACACACTATCCATCTGCATCCCTACCATGCCCCGCAAACTCAATGTTCCGGTGATCATCAGCAAAGCAATGATAGAGATACCCATCGCCAGTTCATAGCTGATGATCTGTGATGCAGCACGCATAGCACCCAGCAAAGAGAATTTATTATTACTCGCCCAGCCACCAATCATGATTCCATAAACACCAAGACTCAATACTCCAAAGATGTACAGTATGCCGATATTGACATCTGCTATCTGCAATGTGATTTCCCTGCCGAACAATACTAATTTGTTTCCCCAGGGAATCACAGCGCTGACCATGATGGCTGTCAGCATGGCAAGACATGGGCCGAGAATAAATAAAAACTTGGAAGAAAAATTAGGAACGATCTCTTCTTTGAAAAACAGTTTGACGCCGTCTGCTAATGGTTGCAGAATTCCGAAAGGGCCGGCACGGTTGGGACCTATGCGGTCCTGCATGAATGCCGCTACCTTTCTTTCGAAATAGGTAGAATACATAGCCACACCAAGCGACACGGAAACGACCACAACAATGAGGATCAATTTTTCAATGATCATGGCTCCTTCTATCTGCAGCAGCATGGGGTTCATCAACATAAATTCAATTAATTATTTAACATACCTTTTTATGATCGTTAATACCAAGCCTTTCCTGTTGTGCTTCTTCTATTTCCTTTTTCTCGTCTCTCTCTACAAAAGTGATAGAAGTAGCGGGCCCCGGCAATTGACTCAGCGAGATATCCTCATTATTCACTTCACTCTGTTCTTTGATATCCAGCAGCAACATCGGCTCTCTTCCTTTCAACAGTTTCTTCAATGGATCTTCGGGCACATCTTTCACTTCATAATGATTGGCAGATATTACAGAGTGACGGCTGATCTTCGTTGGCCCTTCTATTACCCAATCAGAAGTATTTTTCTTTTCGAAACGACAGGTATTGCATATCCATGCCGGTTTGCCATCAATCGTCTGCACTTCTCCCCATGGATCTTTTCGTGAAGTGACTCTGTAAACTTCATCACCACGATTCCAGAGTGTTACCTTTCCGCAACACTTATCACAATCGCGATGTGCGTCCATCGGTTTCAAAAACCAAACACGATTCTTAAAACGAAAAGTGCGGTCCGTCAATGCGCCAACCGGGCATACATCGATCATGTTGCCACTGAAATCATTGTCAATGGCTCTTGAAATATAAGTTGAAATATCAGACTGATCACCACGATCTAAAATTCCATGTACTCTTTCATTCGTAAGTTGGTTGGCAACCAACACACAGCGGTAGCAAAGAATACAGCGCGTCATGTGCAACTGAATGTAAGGCCCGATATCTTCCCTGATAAAAGTGCGTCTCTTGAATTCATAACGTGTACCCTCGGTGCCATGTGCGTAACTCAAATCCTGCAAATGACATTCACCGGCCTGATCGCAGATCGGGCAGTCGAGCGGATGATTGATCAGCAGGAATTCGACTACGCCTTTCCTGGCATCCAATGCTCTCTCACTCGTGGTATTTTTTACCACCATGCCGTCCATCACTGTGGTACGGCAACTGGCCATGAGTTTCGGCATTGGCCTCGGATCCTTTTCAGAACCTGCTGCTACTTCCACAAGGCAAGTACGGCATTTACCGCCGCTCTCTTCTAATTTGGAATAGTAACACATTGCAGGCGGCGTTACTTCACTTCCGATCATGCGCGCCGCATTGAGGATGGTGGTGCCTTCGGGCACTTCAATGGTGCGTCCGTCAATGGTTACTTTTATTAGTTTTACTTCTCCTGCCATTATTTTTTGTTTTATCAGGATACAGGTACCGTTAATTCATCAGCATATCCTGCCAGTCCATAATTTCTTACCAGGCACTCTTCACGATTCAACACATGCCATTCAAATTCATCTCTGAAGTGGCGAATCGCTGCTGCTACAGGCCATGCCGCTGCATCCCCAAGAGGGCAAATCGTATTGCCTTCTATCCTCCGCTGCACATCCCAGAGCAAATCGATATCTTTTATCTCACCTTTTCCGTTTTCGATTTTCCAAAATACTTTTTCTAACCAACCCGTTCCTTCACGGCATGGTGAGCACTGACCACAACTTTCATGATGATAAAACCGCGACAGGTACAACGTGTGCTTCACGACACATTGATCTTCGTCCAGCACGATGAATCCGCCGCTGCCCATCATGGTTCCTGTCTGAAATCCGCCATCAGAAAGGCTTTCGTAGTTCATCATCCGTTTTTCACCTTTGGCTGTCTTCAACAAAAGATTGGCCGGAAGTATAGGTACTGATGATCCTCCGGGGATACATGCTTTCAATCTTTTTCCATTAGGAATACCACCACAATATTCATCACTGTAAATAAAATCTTCTACCGAAATGGTCATATCGATTTCATACACACCCGGTTTGTTGATATTGCCGCACGCGGATATCAGTTTGGTTCCGGTCGATTTTCCAACACCGATTTTCGCATACTCATCACCGGTAATATTGATGATGGGCACCACTGCTGCAATGGTCTCTACGTTATTGACAACTGTCGGACAGCTCCACAAACCTTTTACTGCCGGGAATGGAGGCTTGATGCGGGGCAATCCTCTCTTTCCTTCGAGACTTTCCAGCAACGCTGTTTCCTCTCCGCAGATGTAGGCACCAGCACCCCTATGAGTATAAACATTGCAATCAAAGCCACTTCCCAAAATATTTTTTCCCAGGAATCCATTTTTTCTTGCTTCGCTGATAGCTTCATCCAGGATATCACTTACCCAATCATATTCGCCCCTGATATAGATATAAGAATTATTACTTCCCAATGCGTAAGATGAAATGATCATCCCTTCTATCAGCAAGTGCGGAATGAATTCCATCAGAAAGCGATCTTTGAAAGTACCAGGTTCGCTCTCATCCGCGTTGCAAACAAGATAACGTGGAATGCCTTCGGGTTTTGCAAGAAAACTCCATTTCATTCCGGTAGGGAAACCGGCGCCGCCTCTGCCGCGCAATCCGCTCTTCTTGACTTCCTCTACCAGTTCATCCGGCTTCATGCTCAGCGCTTTCTCCAATGCCTTGTAACCACCCTCTCTCCGATATACATCAAAATACCGGATGCCTTCCACATTGATTTTATCGAGCAATAATTTTCTTCCCATGGTTAGTTATTTTTTGCTGAATTGCTCACGCAGGATTCAATAATCTGATCCACCTTTTCTTTGGTAAGATGTTCGCAATATGTTTTTCCTAACTGCATCATCGGTGCATACCCGCAGGCACCCAGGCATTCAACAGTTTGTAAAGTGAACATTCCATCCGCTGTAGTTTCACCCGTCTTAATGTTTAGTTTTTGCTGTATGTATTTGATGATATCATCACTGCCGTTCAGCATACAAGGTCCTGTCTGGCACACCTGGAATACATACTTACCAACAGGCTTGGTATGAAACATCGTGTAGAATGTAGCGACTTCATATACTTCTATCGGTTTCAATGATAACAACGATGCCACATAATCCATCACTGCCACACTGAGCCATCCGCCAAATTCCAGTTGTGCAAGATGCAACACAGGGATCAACGCACTCTTTTGCTTTCCTTCAGGATAGCGCGCAATGATGTTGCTCACCTCCTGTAGTTTTTCTTTCGAAAATTGTATGTTCATTTTGGTTGTTTCCATAATTTATGCGTCCAGTTCTCCGGCTATCAGGTTCAGGCTGCTCATGGTAATGATGGCATCACTGAGCATTCCGCCTTTAGTCAACTCTGAATACGCCTGGTAATAAATAAAACATGGCCTCCTGAAATGCAAACGGTAGGGAGACCTTCCACCATCGCTGATGAAATAAAATCCCAATTCACCATTAGCGCCTTCTACACTGGAATACACTTCACCTGACGGTATATTGATCTCACCCATGATGATCTTGAAATGGTAGATCAACGCTTCCATTTTCGTATATACATCCTGTTTATCCGGCAGGTAATATTCAGGTACATCGGCATGATATGTTTCCGAATCTGTTCCCTTCATGTCCTGTACTTTTTGGAAAGCCTGCTTCACCAATGAATGGCTCTGCCACATTTCCTGGTTGCGTACAAGATATCTATCATAACAGTCGCCCGTAGAGCCGACCGGAATGGTAAAATCAAAATCTTCATAACTGCTGTAAGGCGTGTGAATGCGTACATCATAATCCACACCTGCTGCACGAAGGTTTGGCCCTGTAAATCCATAATTCAATGCACGCTCCGCAGAGATAGGCCCTACTCCGATGGTACGATCCATGAAGATGCGGTTGCGTGTAAACAAACCTTCAAATTCATTAAGTACTGTAGGCCATTCGTTGATAAACTTCTCAATCTTAGTCCATGCAGCATCAGAAAAATTACGTTCGAATCCGCCGATCCTGCCCATGTTGGTTGTCAGCCGCGATCCGCATATCTCCTCATAAATTTCGTAGATCAGCTCACGGTATTGCATTACATAAAGAAACCCTGTAAATGCACCGGAGTCCACACCAACGATACTGTTGCAAATCAAGTGGTCGCTGATGCGCGAAAGTTCCATGATGATCACTCGCAGATAGTCCACTCTCTTGGGAGTTTTAACTCCGAGCAGTTTTTCACAGGCCAGGTGCCAGCCAATATTATTCAAAGGAGCAGAACAGTAATTCATCCTGTCGGTAAGAGGTGTGATCTGGTACAGGTTGCGGTGTTCCGCTATCTTTTCAAATGCCCGGTGGATATACCCTACCGTTTGCTCAGCACTCTTTACGATCTCACCATCCAGTTCTACAATATTCTGAAACACACCATGCGTAGCCGGATGCGTAGGCCCCAGGTTGATGGTGGTAGTCGTTTTCTCCAGGCTTTCTTTATCAAGTATGATATGCTCGCTCATGAAAATCTTTTTATTTAGAATTGCGCATCGCGCCCAAACATTTCATCATCTTTATCGGTACGTTGCTGATCTTCCAAAGGGTATTCTTTTCTCATCGGAAAATAATCCATCTCTTCAGCATTGAGAATTCGTTTCAGATTGGGATGTCCCACAAAGTTGACTCCGAAGAAATCATACGTTTCTCTTTCCATCCAGTTAGCTCCGCTAAATAATGCGGTAGCGCTGAATACATCGGGCTTCGCAATGGGAGTATATATTTTATATCTCACCCGGATATTGTCTCTCAAATTGTGAAGATGATATACTACCGCCAATTCACGGTCTTCCTGGTCAGGGTAATGAACTGCAGTGAGATCGGTCATAAACCGGAATTGCAATACATCATCATCGTACAAAAATTGTAGCACCTTCAGGTTGATATCCTTTGGAGACGTGAATGTAAGCATACCATAAGGTTCTTCGAATCCTGTTACACTGTCTCCGAATTTCTCTTCTAACTTTTGTTTTATTTGGTTGTTGTCCAGCATTTACTTTTGATTATAATATGCCATAAGTTTTCATCAATTCCTGGTAGCGTTCAGAGTGCCGGCGGCGCAGGCTTTCTTTTCCTACCAAATCCTGCACTCTCATAAATCCGTCCAATACTGCTTCCGGTCTTGGAGGACATCCGGGTACATACACATCCACAGGGATGATCTGGTCGATACCCTGCAACACGGAATAAGAATCAAATACACCACCACTACTCGCACATGCTCCCATCGCGAGAACCCAGCGTGGCTCTGCCATTTGTAAATAAACCTGCTTCACCACAGGAGCCATCTTCTTGGCAATGGTACCCATCACCATCAGGAGGTCGCACTGGCGCGGAGAGAAACTTACTCTTTCGGAACCGAAACGTGCAAGGTCATAATGCGCTCCCATCAAAGCCATAAATTCAATACCACAACAGCTTGTGGCAAAAGGTAATGGCCAGATGGAATTCTTTCGCGCAAGCCCAACCACATCATCTAATTTGGAAGCAAAAAACCCTTGCCCCGCATAACCATCCGGAGCTTCGCCGATGGTGTAAGGTTTTTCCAATGGCTTTTGATGAACATTATATTGAACAGGCCTTCCCATAATTTTTCTTTTTTTAGTTTATCAATCTTCCCAATTCAAAGCTCCCTTTTTGAGCACATAAATAAATCCACAAATAAATAATCCTACAAACATGGCCACAGCTAGAAATCCTCCCCATCCCAGTTCTTTAAAATTGACTGCGTAAGGATAAAAGAAGATCACTTCCACATCGAACAATACAAACAGAATTGCTACCAGGAAGTATTTGATCGCCATCGGTTGCCGGGCATTGCCCTGTGATTCTATACCACTTTCAAAGTTGACCAATTTGTCAGCCGTCTGTCTTTTAGGCCCAAGCAAAGAAGTAGCAACGATAATTCCGCCTACTAAAACAAGCGCAAACAAAAGCTGAAGAACTATCGGAAGGTAGTCGATGGAGTTACTGATTTGAAGCAGTGTTAATTGTGTGGTCAACAAGGGATTAAAAAATTTTGGCAAAAATAGGATACAGAACGGAATAAAACGAAAGATGATTTTGCAGGTTTGTGGAAAGAAAAACCGATACTCATCTCCAACCATCTAATACCGGTTCATGATATTTAATAAAGAAGAAACTAATACAAGGGAAGTTGCCTTCTAATTCTTTTGGATGCGATATAATTGAGAATGACAGAAATGTACGGAAGGATAAAATGATTTGAATTAAACCAATTGCTATCCTAACGCTTTTTGCAATGCCTCTTTATCCAAATGATTCTCCCACCGCGATACCACTACACACGCCACACCATTTCCTATGACGTTTGTCAAAGCCCTGCATTCAGACATAAATTTATCAATACCCAAAATCAAAGCCATCCCTTCCAGTGGAATTTCAGGCACGACAACGAGCGTAGCGGCCAAGGTAATGAACCCTGCCCCGGTAACTCCTGCTGCTCCTTTTGATGAAAGAATAGCCACCAATAATAAAGTCATCACATGACTGAATTCAAGATGAATATTACACGCCTGTGCTATGAAAAGCGCAGCCAGTGTCATATAGATATTTGTGCCATCAAGATTGAATGAGTATCCCGTGGGAACAACAAGTCCGACAACTCCTCTTTCGCAACCGGCCTTTTCCAATTTATCCATCAATCCGGGCAGAGCCGGTTCTGAAGAACTGGTTCCCAAAACCAGGAAAACTTCTTCCCTGATGTACCTGATGAACTTAAATATATTAAACCCATTGAATCTTGCTACTGCTCCGAGTATGACAATGATGAACAAGAAAGAAGTAACATAGAATGTAGCCACTAATTTTCCCAAATAAAACAATGAATCAATACCATAAGCGCCAATGGTGAATGCCATTGCGCCAAACGCTCCTATCGGTGCTAACTTCATCAGGATTTCTACAATCTTGAACACCGGTGTTTTTAATAATACCAGGAAGTTTGTGATCGGCTGACTTTTTTCGGCAGTCAATGCCAGCCCGATACCAAATAAGATAGCAACAAGTAACACCTGTAGGATCATATCTCCCGTAATAGGGCTGAACAAAGATGTTGGGATAATATTGAAAATAAAATTTGTAATGGAGTTGTCTTCAGCGGCAGTTACATATTTTGCAATCTTGGCTGTATCCAGGGTTTTAGGATCGATATTAAGTCCTGCACCGGGCTGTACGAGGTAACTTACTACTAATCCAAGTACAAGAGCCAAAGTAGAAAAGATCAGGAAATAAATAAGCGCTTTGCCTGCGATACTTCCAACCTTTTTCAAATCATTCATTCCGGCTATTCCGGTTGTAACGGTCAGAATAATTACCGGGGCAATAATCATTTTCACCAGTTTGATAAAACCATCCCCCAACGGCTGCATGGACTTGCCTAAATCAGGATAGATGTAACCCAACGTAACTCCTAAAACGATAGCGACAATAACCTGGACATACAGGTATTGGTATATTTTTTTTGGTCGGGAAAATTCTTTCTGACTTATAGTGGCGTCCATAAGAATAGAATTGATTGCAGTAGTAAAAGAATAAAAATAGTGTAAAGAAGAATATGCTTTTGAAAAAAGGCATCATCAAATTCACCTTCGGTAAAAACGGGCAGAGAAAAATATGAATTACTGATGAAGCTTTATACGATTTAGAAATTCAAAATAGTTAAAAATGGCAATGACCAGATGCTGTGGCTGTTTCATCAAGGCTGGAAAAGCTGGAATGCTACTGTCATCCCTCACCGCCGCGGCGGTGAGGGATGACAGGTCGGAGGTTTCTTTAGAGAAAAGGGAATAGTGATTATATCGAAAGACTTTTGACCATTTTGAATTTCTAAATGGTATTAGGTATTGTTGTTCACCAATGATAACCTGACACGGGTTCTTATTCAATTCAAAAGGAAATTCAAAAACAAATGTGAAATCATTCTTCGCACTGCTCCCGGACATCTTCAATGATACTCTTTTTCACCTGCACCAAAAAGGAAGACGGTAGAGAACTACGGATAATCTCTCGCTCACCAACTCCCTCCGCCTCCACCTCCGAAGCCGCCTCCGCTGAATCCGCCTCCACCAAAACTACCACCTGATGAACCTGAAGATGCGGGCGCACTGTAAAAAGTTTTACTCATCTGGTTCATTGAATTATCGAGGCTGTTCATGAACATCATCGTGCTGAAGGGATGGCCGGAATAATTGCCGGAATACCATGATGGTGGCGGCACATCGAGGCCCTTTAATTTATCCTTCCATTTATCCGCCATGTCAAATACAATAGCATAAGGCAGTACTTTGTCGAAGTAATTCGGATCCTGCTTCAGGAATTCAGCCAGGCGGTCTTTCTCTACCGATTTGATGAACTCTTTGAATCCTAATAATTTTTGATACAACTCTGTACCCTTCACAGATTTCTTAGACATCAATGATCCATAAATAATAATAAATAGTGCACAGATGATGAATGAAAGCCACTTCAAAAGGTCAAGCGGATAGTCTGAGAATAATTGAATCAATGAAGGGATTAGAATAAACAACCCTGCAATTGGCAAGAATATGGCTATGGATCTGCTATAGGTGGTATAGTAATGCGAAACCGTTATCTCAGTTTCCAGTTCCTTTTTTGCAGCATTCATTGTAGTGTAAAAACTATCCTTGAGCGAACTGAGTTGTACAGTATCTCCCGAACTGAATAAGCCATTGAACATTGTTTTCTCAAAAGATTTGGCACTGGCATCAAGATCTTTCACCTTGATAAACTCATACTCTGTATCCTTGATCAAACCAAAGAGTTTCTTCTCTTCGATTTCATTCACCTTCAGAAACCCGCCTGCACCCCAATATGGAACTAAAGCAGTGAGATCTCTCCGGTTCATATTGCCATCAATGATATAACCCGGCACGGAAGGGCTGATGTTCTCCGGTGGATAATACTCCGTTTGTACTGTTACCGGCAGGTCTTTCCCCCACTTTTTCCAAACGCCATGCATGATTAAAAACACAACAGGAATTAATAACAACCAGCCTTTTCCCATCATACTGTAATCCGGTTTGGCCAGGTAATCTTTTGGCATTTTTACTCCTGCAGTGATGCCTTCATACGCGCCCAGGGGATGCATAAGCGTTCCTTCAAGCGTATGATCATCTATCATTCTTGTGGCCGTAGCATTTTCCCTGCTCCCAAGATGGCCTGTGGCGACAAACCAGGAAGGTGTTTCTGCAAATGGCTTATAGAATTCAATAGTAAAGTGCGCCTTCTGAATTTCAACATTCCATTCATTACCTGTAAGATTAAAGTACAACTCTGAATGGTCTTTGAAAAAATTGATCGCTCCGTAAATGGTATAGCTGATCTGATATACCTGGTCACCATCTACGGTCCTGTTTTTGGAACCAATTCTTATGGATTCATAATCTCCGTCAGTTTGTACTTTAGATTTGAATCCTCTGACAGAGATATTTTTAATTTTCGTGTATCTGTACCCGTTACGCACCCACTCCATTTCAGCCATACCAGACCCTTGCGGCAGGTTTTCCAATTTGTACTTGTATGGAATCTTCCTGTAAATGCCATGACGTGGCTCCGTGAAATGCACTGAAATGATTTCCCTGACATCCAGCGAAGCATCCTGGTTGACCTTAACCGCGATATCAAAATTCTTAATGTAAAAATATTCCTGTGCCCTTGCAGCGGATGTTACCAGGAAGAGGATAAGCCAGGCGAATAAATATTTTTTCAGCATTGGTATTAAAACTTTACCTCCACATTCTTAGCTTCTTCAGGATTTTCCAATTCAAAGAAATCCTTCTTAGAAAAACCAAGCATACCGGCTACCATCACCGCAGGGAACTGCTGGATGGCTGTGTTATAATCCCTGACAGTGGCATTGTAATAACGGCGGGCATTCCCGAGGTCGCCTTCAATATTTTGCAATGCGGTTTGCAATTCCAGGAAGTTGGTACTTGCTTTCAAATCAGGATAGGATTCTGCTACGGCAAACAATTTCCCAAGCGCACCGGTCAATACCTGGTTGGCTTCTGCCTGGCCTTTCACATCACCCGGCGCCACGTTAGCTGCAGCAGTTCGTGCTGCAGTTACTTCCTCAAAGGTGCTTTTTTCATGTGCTGCATATCCTTTGACAGTGTTGACAAGGTTGGGTATCAGATCAAACCTTTTCTTCAGGAATACGCGAATGTCGCTCCAACTGTTGTCCACCTTCAGTCTGAGTTTTACCAGGCTGTTATACATCCCAATAGCCCATAGTATGATGAGTACAATGATGCCGATAATGATCCAAAGCGCTGTCATGGTATTTTATTTAATGATTAAAAATTGTAATCCGAAGATAGTGATAATTGTGAATGGCGAATTGAGAATTGTTAATTGTGATTCAATGTCGTTTAATTAAGAAAAATTTGCCACAAAGGCACAAAGACACAAAAACTAATCACTTACAATTACCCCTTATTTAGCCCTTCGTGTCTTCGTGTCTTTGTGGCCGAAAACGTGTATAATATCTTAACTAAACGACATTGAATTGTGAAAAGTTAGTGGCTCGGTTCAACTTTTCTTCAATTATATTTTACATTTACAATTCACCGGGATCAACGATCCTTCACAGCAGAATAAATTAAATGCAACGCTCACTGAGCTTCGTCTGACAGGCTCAGCAATCGGAATCCAACAACCAGCAAACGTTCCAACGTTCCAACCTTTCAACGTCCCAACGGCCCAACCTTTCCACCAACTGAATTTTACAGCCTGCAATAATTTCTTTTACTACCCGAAAAATATTTTAGAAATTCGCCACCAACACAATTAGATTTCATGACAAAACCCCAGTCTATTGAGAAAGTAACAAGAACCTGCATTTGTACTTGTCTCGAAAAATTGCAACACACATCTCAGCGGCCATCATTCATCATTTATCATTCATAATTCCAGAAGTGTCTATCACCATCATCCTCATCGCCATAACAGTTGTTGTATCATTAATTGGTTTCGGATCCCACCGCACCGTTGATGACCTGATCTTTTATCCCGCAGTTATCCAGAGCAAAAAACAATATTATCGGTTTATCACCTACGGATTCATTCATGCAGACCTGATGCATCTTATATTCAACATGTATGCTTTCTATTTGTTTGGAGACTTTATCGAACGTGCATTCATGGCGCTCTTTGGCGATCAGCAGGGGTTGGTTCTTTATGTATTGATGTACCTGCTTGCTTTGATTGTATGCGTAATTCCCGACTACATTAAGTACCGGAATAATTACCAATACAGAAGCCTTGGCGCCTCCGGTGCAGTATCGGCAGTGGTGTTTGCCTATATCCTGTTGAATCCAATGCAGGGTATCGGATTAATTTTTATTCCATTTGGAATTCCCGGATTCCTGTTCGGACTCTTATACCTGGTCATTTCCTTTTTCCTGGGCAGAAAAAAAGGTTCTGTCATCAATCACAATGCGCATTTGTGGGGAGCTATTTTCGGAATTGTTTTTCTCGCGGTTGTCAGCAAACTTTTATCTGATTATCCGGTCATGGAATCTTTTATAGGGCAAATCAAGAATATGAGGATGGACCAGCTTTTTCAAAGTTTTTATTGACCGGTCACCCAATGCAACCGAAGCACCTGTTTTGTTGTGTTGGTGATCTTGAATCTGTCATCAATTCGCATTCCTACAATCCACAGAATTTTCTTGCGGCATTCCAGTACCCATATCTTTTCTTTGTCGGCAATGCTGAGTTTTTGATCAATGAAAAACCGGCTGAGTTTTTTCTTATGCTTCATTCCCAAAGGATAGAAATAATCTCCTTGTCGCCACGGGCGCAGGAGTAATGGAAAAGTGACATCGGCAGCGTCTATCAATGCGACAGCCATGTCTGTTTCCAATTTCATGTCAGCCTGCCATTCCTTTTTCACAATGCGAATGATGCCATTCAGAAAAGGAACAGCATGATCATCATTTGTGATCAGAATGTGTTGTACCGAAATGGTATGCTTAGGAGAAATGATCAACCACTTCCTGTTTCTCAAAACGCGGTGCGTAGTTGAATCAACATATTTTCCACTCTCTGCATGCAGGAGGTTTACGACATCTGGCAATTGTGCCGACAAGAAATGAAACTCTTTCAATATTTCAAAGAGTACAGTCTTATATGCAGGTGTTTTCAAAACTTTCAAAACAGGCAAATGCAACTCCTCTCCTTTCTCTTCCACCAACTTGATTCGAATATCTGACAATGCTTTTTCGTATAAGACCCCAGCATCTTCAAACCGTGAAAGATTATTCAACAGGTTCTCCTCCACACGCGGAAATACTTCGGCAATGGAAGGAATTAATTTGTTGCGAAAATAGTTACGTGTGTATTTGTCAGAACTGTTGGAAATGTCCTCTACAAACTTCAGTTGATGCTGATCAATGAATTCCGTGATCTCATTCCGGGTAGCAAAGAGTAGTGGTCTTCTGATCCTTCCGTTCTTTTTCGGAATCCCTTGCAGGCCGTGCATGCCGGTACCTTTAAAAAAATTCATCAGTAATGTTTCGATAGCATCATTGGCATGATGCGCTGTAAGCAAGAAGGCATTTTGTTTGTCATTCCTTTTTACTTCCAGCAATGAACGGAACCAATCGTATCTCAGGTTTCTGGCTGCTTCCTGGGTTGACAATTTATTCTGTTCTGCATAAGCCTTTGTATCAAACCGCTGCAAATGAAAAGGCACATGGTAATTCTTCGCAAGCTGTTCCGTAAAGTTTTCATCACGGGTACTATCCTCTCCTCTCAGTTGGAAATTGCAATGTGCTATTTCGAAATTAAATCCTGATTGGTGACAGAGTTCGCATAGGCTTACAGAATCCATGCCGCCACTCACTGCCACCAGCAAAAGATCATTCTTTTGAAATAGATTTCTTTCACGGATGAAATCATTAAACCTGCGAACCAAAGTCATACTCTCAAAATGTTGAAAAGCAAATTTCCTGTAAAAATATCAGACTGTTCCTACTTTCACTATTCGCTTTTGGCGGCAAACTTAATCCTGAAGATCTTCAAGTGCGGAGCGCAATTCATTTGCTGCGTGTGTATCACCTGCTTTCATAGCCTGGCTGATTCCTCTTTCATATACACGCACTGCCTGTTCCAATTCTTGCTGCCGCTCCAGTAATTTTCCAAGATGATAATAAGAACCCACATATCCGGGGTCTGATGCAAGTATTTCCTCAAATAGGAAACATGCTTCATCATCTCTTCCCATTTTAATGTATTCCAATGCCAGTGCATGTTTCAGAAATAAATCTTCGGGAGAATCCACCAGCATCGCTTTTATCTTTTCTATTCTGTCCACCAAATACTTTTTTACTTTTTTTATCCTTAGTATCTTCGCTCACCAAAAAAACAGAGGAATGAAGATATTAGTCTGCATCAGTAAAACACCGGATACCACAGCAAAAATAGCTTTCACAGACAACAGCACGAAATTCGACGAAAACGGAGTACAGTTCATACTGAATCCTTACGATGAATGGTATGCGCTAGTACGGGCTATTGAATTAAAAGAAAAAGACCCTTCCACAGTTATACACCTTATTCATGTTGGCCCTGCAGAAAACGATGCCATCATTAGAAAAGCCCTGGCATTGGGTGGCGATGAAGCAATCCGTGTCAATACAAATCCTGCTGATGATTTTTCTGTTGCCTCACAGATCGCCGCAGTGGCAAAAGAAAATCAATACGACCTTATTTTCACAGGAAAGGAAACCATTGACTACAATGGAGCCTCCATCGGTGGAATGGTGGCTGAATTGCTTTCTATGCCTTACATCTCCTTCGCTACCAAATTTGAATTGAATGGTACAACGGCTACGGTTATACGAGAAATAGAAGGTGGTGCAGAGACAGACGAAGTTGCATTGCCACTTGTAGTAAGTTGCCAGGCTGGTGTGGCCGAACAACGCATTCCCAACATGCGCGGTATCATGAGCGCCCGTACCAAACCTTTGAAAGTATCAGAACCTGTCAGCATAGACCCGCTTACTGCTGTAAAATCTTTTGAACTGCCTGCTCCTAAACAAGGGGTGAAGATGGTTCCTGCCGATAATCCGGAAGAATTGGTAAGACTTCTCCACGAAGAAGCCAAAGTGATCTGATCAAATTTTATCAAGACAAAAAATGTAACATGAGCGTATTAGTATTTATAGACCAGAGTGAAGGCCACATCAAGAAAAGTTCTTTTGAAGCTGCTGCTTATGCGGCGAAAATAGCTGAACAAACAGGTAGTGTTGCCAATGGTGTTGTATTAGGAAATGTAAGTGATGATCTTTCATCATTGGGCAAATATGGACTAAAGACGATCTACCATGCGGATAATGACCAACTCAACCAATTGGATGATGAAGTATATTCCGCAGTAATCGCCGGTGTGGTAAACAGCACAGGAAGCAATGTTGTAGTGTTTTCCAATAACTTCAATGGCAAGGCTGTAGCACCTCGACTCTCTGCAAGACTCAAAGCAGGATTGGTTGTTGGCGCTGTCAGCCTGCCTGAAACTTCTGATGGATTTGTGGTGAAGAAATCCGTTTTTAGCGGGAAGGCATTTGCCAATATTGAAATAAAAACAGACATCAAAATAATCAGCCTTAATGCGAATGCTTATAAAGCTGAAACAAAGGATGGCACTGCCGCTGTTGAAAAAATATCGCCCGATGTGCCGGCACGCAAAGTAACTGTAAAGGGTGTAGAAGTATTGAAAGGTGAAGTGCCGTTGGCAGAAGCAGAGATCGTAGTAAGTGGAGGCCGCGGACTGAAAGGCCCTGAGAACTGGGGTATAGTAACAGACTTAGCACAGGCACTTGGTGCTGCCACAGCATGTAGCCGTCCGGTAAGTGACAGCGGGTGGCGGCCACATCATGAACACGTGGGACAAACGGGCCTCGCAGTAGCACCCAATTTGTACATCGCTATCGGAATTTCAGGAGCTATTCAACATCTTGCAGGTGTCAACAGGAGTAAAGTAATTGTTGTGATAAATAAAGATCCCGAAGCGCCGTTTTTCAAAGCTGCTGATTACGGGATCGTTGGTGATGCATTTGAAGTAGTTCCAAAAATTACTGAGGCTGTGAAGAAGTTGAAAAGCTAAGCTATTTCAAAAGCGCCCTGATTTTTTTACCTTTGCCCCTTAAATCAGACTCCAAGTGAGCGATATGAAGAAAATAGAACTGGAAATTGTGGCTTTGTCGCATAGTATCACTCAGACACATTCTTATGCAGTAGTGTTGGGAGAAGTCAACGGAATGAGAAGGTTGCCGATTGTTATCGGAGGTTTTGAAGCACAGGCCATAGCAGTGGCTTTGGAAAGAATGAAACCCAGCCGCCCATTGACACATGACCTCATGAAAAACTTCATGCTTGCTTTCAATATCGATCTGCACGAAGTGATCATCAATGACCTGCAGGAAGGAATATTTTATTCACGCCTTGTTTGCTCTACAGACAATGAAACTGTCGAGATAGATTCCCGTACATCTGATGCTGTAGCGCTCGCTGTAAGATTCGGATGCCCGATATATACTTATGACCATATTTTAGAGAGTGCAGGTATAGTGAAAGAGGAAGAAGAGGTTCAGAAGAAAGTAGTAGTAACGCACGATGAGCCGAGCAGTAATGATTTGCAAAGTATGAGCATAAAGGAACTCGAAGACCTGCTAACCGAAGTACTGGAACATGAGGACTACATACGTGCCGCCTCGATACGCGATGAGATCAACAGCCGCAAACGCTCCTGAAAAAATTTATAAACAATATTCACCAGGTGATCGTATTTCCCAATGCCAAAATCAACCTGGGGTTGCATGTAGCATCCCGAAGAGAAGATGGTTATCACAACCTGGAAACAGTATTTTATCCCCTACCCTTTTATGATGCACTTGAGGTGATCGGTGATTCCTCATTTTCATTTACTACAACAGGGATCTCATGTGGTAATCCCGATGAAAATTTGTGTGTGAAAGCATTTCAATTACTAAAGAAAGATTTTCCTCAATTGCCGGAAGTCAGGATGCATCTGCACAAAACTATTCCGACCGGCGGCGGATTGGGTGGCGGTTCAGCAGATGGTGCATTCACATTGACGCTACTCAATGAAAAATATGCCCTCGGCCTGGATCAACATAAACTTCGCGAATACGCATTACAGTTAGGCAGTGATTGTCCATTTTTTATTATCAACCAACCATGCTTTGCTTCCGGCCGTGGTGAAATACTCAGCAGGATAGCACTTTCACTTCACGGATATTTCCTGCTGCTGGTAATGCCCGGAATTCATATTTCGACAAAAAAGCTTTTCGGAGAAATTCAAATCTCAAAACCGGATGTACAGATTGCTGAGGTAATCTATCACCCCATCCGGGAATGGGAACAAAATTTGAAAAATGATTTCGAGCCTGTAGCTTTCAAAATGTATCCTGAATTAGAAAAGATCAAATCACAGCTTTACGATGCCGGAGCTATTTACGCAGCGATGACAGGAACGGGCAGTACTGTGTATGGCATTTTCAAAGAAAAGATTTCCATCTCTACTGACCTTCCTTACTCATCAAAGTGGTTACAACTCTGAAATAGCAAAATTTTTCAATTAAGTATTGGTATATTTGCAAAAAAACAGGACGTGATTTATTTAATGTCATTTCTTTCTCTCAATTTAGATTTCCTCGATCATCAGTAGGCATCCTGCCAATCCTATCCTGCTACTTTTTTATTTTTCATTTCTTCTAAACATTATCAATTATGATCGATCAATCTTTGAATACAACTGAATTTTATATAGACCTCGAAAATCAATATGGCGCTCACAACTATCACCCACTGCCTGTAGTACTCGAACGTGGGCAAGGCATCTATGTTTGGGATGTGGAAGGGAAACAATATTTCGATTTTCTGAGCGCTTATTCTGCTGTTAACCAGGGGCATTGCCATCCGGACATTATCCATGCAATGATAGAACAAGCCCAGAAACTCACACTTACCAGCCGGGCATTCCATTCGCAGGCGCTTTCAGAATTTACCCAATATATCACTTCCTATTTTGGATACGATAAAGTATTGCCAATGAACGCAGGTGCCGAGGCTGTAGAGACTGCATTGAAACTGTGCAGGCACTGGGCGTACAGGGTGAAGAAGGTAAAAGAGAATTGCGCAAAAATTATCGTGTGTAGTGGAAACTTCCACGGACGCACGCTCGGTATCATTTCTTTCAGTTCAGACCCCACTGCTAAAAAAGATTTCGGGCCATACCTTGATGGATTTATTAGCATCCCATATAATGATATTGAGGCTTTGAAAACCGCTTTAAAGGATGAAACAGTAGCAGGGTTTCTCGTAGAGCCTATCCAGGGGGAAGCAGGAGTGAAAGTGCCAGACGATGGTTACCTCGCCGCAGCGAAGAAAGCATGTGAAGATGCCAACGTTTTATTCATCGCTGATGAAATACAAACAGGTCTTTGCCGTACCGGTAAAATGCTTTGCTGTGATCATGAAAATGTAAGGCCAGACATCCTGATTTTAGGTAAAGCACTTAGTGGTGGCGCTTTACCGGTGAGTGCGGTGCTTGCAGACGATGAGATCATGCTTACCATTCAGCCCGGCGAGCATGGAAGTACTTATGGAGGTAATCCGCTTGCATGTGCTACCGCAATGGCAGCACTGGATGTTCTCAAAAATGAAAACCTCGCTGATAACGCTGAACAACTTGGAAAAATATTCCGGAAAGAAATTGAAAACTTCCATTCACCACACATCAAACTTGTGCGCGGAAAGGGTCTGCTCAATGCCATAGTAATAGATCATCCTGTGAAAGATGCGGCATGGACGTTATGTCTTGAACTGATGAAAAACGGGTTGCTTGCCAAGCCTACGTATGATGATAAGATCAGGATGGCGCCGCCATTGGTCATCCGGGAAGAGGAATTGATGGAAGCGATCGGGATTATAAAGAGGAGTTTGAAAATTTTGGATTAAATCCTAATATCTATCGCGTCAGGGTTTCCAACCTCGGAGATTCTTAATTAAAAGACGCACGGCAATACGCCTGTTGAGACGCACGGCCATACGTCTGTTGAGACGCACGGCCGTGCGTCTCAACGAGTACTCCAGAATTCTCAGAATCTGAAAAGAAACGGAAAAATCAATCTTTGATTATTCAAACTTTCAATTCACTTCATATCCTCTGCTCCGAAAACCAGCGGCAGCAGGTGTGCCGCATCATTGATCACATATACCTTTCCTTCCAAACCACTTAGGATCACACGGATCTTATGAGAGGTGCGTGATTGAAACTCATAGAGCGATTGCCTGCAAATACCACAGGGGCTGATAGATTTGTTACTGCTGCCATTCATATTATGATAACTCACAGCAAGCGTGTCTATAGCCACTCCCGGGTACAGGCTGGATGCCGCGGACATCAACACGCGCTCAGCACAAATTCCGGCAGGGTAAGATGCATTTTCCTGGTTGGTACCTTTTACAATCTCACCATTGACAAGTCGTGCAACAGCCCCAACTCTGAATTCAGAATAAGGAGCCCATGCATTATCCGTTTCTTTCCGGGCTGATTCTATCAATTGCCTGTCAGTAGTATCAAGCGCAGCAGCGTCTTCATAGACTTCTACTTCAAGTGAGATGTGCTCTTTATTCATACCGTAGATTCATTAAGAAATGAAAATTACTATAATGAAATTTATTTGGGAAAATTAGTTTTGTCTGAACTCAGTTTTGGCGGTGTTGCCGGAGTCCGATAGATCTCATTGCATTCGATGGCTGCCAAACGTTCATTAAAAGTTTCCATTCCTCCATTTAAAATTTAACACACTATTTCTCTCAATTACGAAAAATGCCGTAATTTGCTACGAAATTTATCGTAAACATGACAGCTAATAATCCATTAAAGCCTACCGAAAGCGAGTTGGAAATTTTGCAGATACTCTGGGATTCGGGAGAAGCAACAGTTAGAGAGGTTCATGAAGTTTTGTCCAAAAGAAAAAGTGCGGGATATACTACTACTCTCAAACTCCTGCAGATCATGTACGACAAGGGATTGGTAACCCGCGATGATAGTATCAAATCTCATGTATATAAAGCAGCCGTAAGCAGGAAGAAAACGCAAAAACAATTCTTAGACAAAATGATCAAAGGGTTATTCAGTGGCTCTTCTGCTCAGTTGGTAATGCAGGCGCTTGGCCAGCAGAAAGCTTCAAAAGAAGAAATAGACGAGATTCAAAAATATCTTGATGGTCTAAAAAAATAAAACAATGTACAGTCAACTGATACATTCGCATTTATTGCAGTCATTGGGCATTGTCATCATCCACAGCCTGTGGCAATCACTTATCCTCCTGGTCATCTACAAAGCGATCATCGCTGTAAGAAAAGAAATGTCGCCGGCAGTGAAGCATAATCTTTCTGCAATCTTTGTGATACTGACTTTCGGTTGGTTTCTCTACACCTTTCAAAAAAGTTATTTCAATGGTGGCACTCACCTTGCCGGAATTGCTAAAATATCAGCTCCCACAGAAGTTGCATCATTTTCACTCATCAATATCCCTACAGAAATTTCGGCTGCACTATCCATTGCATACCTGGTATTGTTGTCGTTTTTGCTAACCAGGCTATTCTTCTCAATCATCAGGACATTACGGATTCACACAGCAAATCTTTCACCCGTGGATGAGGCTATTGCCACATTTACAAATCATGCAGTGGCTCTTTTAAAGATCAGAAGAAAGGTGACAGTATGGATTGGAAAAAATATAACTACTCCTGCTACTATCGGATTCCTGAAACCGATCATTCTTTTACCTGCGGTTTGCCTTACACATCTGACTCCACATCAGATAGAAGCAATTATTCTCCACGAACTGTCGCACATCCGGCGCAACGACTTTGTGCTAAATATGGTTTTAGTTGTGATTGAAACAATCTTGTTTTTCAATCCGGTTGTTTTCTTTTTTATGAAAACCATCCGTGAGGAAAGAGAAAATTGCTGTGACGACCTGGTGTTGAACAATAATTATGAGCCACTGCATTATGCCAAAGCATTGCTCACCTTTAGCAGGGAGCAAATAACTCATCAAAAATTAGCGATGAATGCAACATCGCGCAAGCATCAACTGCTTTATCGAATCAAAAGGATCACAGGTGGCGATCTTGAAAAACCGGTTCATTTTTCCGGCAGGATCATGGTATTCACCCTCATTGCTATTTTGTTTTTGTCTTTTTCTGTCTTTACTAACCAACATCGGAAGAACACCGGTGTTACTGAACCAGATGGAGTAAAGAGTACTGTCGAAGTAAAAGCTACGCCGGCACATCCCCCACAGGAAAAGATTGCAACCCTGGACAAAAATGCCAATCAACACGAAATACCTGAAACTAAAGACAAGCCTGATGAACCAGAACTGCCTGTTCTCCCTCAACTTTCACCAGAGGTAAAGGATCTCTCAAATAATATTAAAGGGCTGATTGAAAATTCAATAGCAACCATAAATCCAACAAAGCAAAAGCTATACGCTGACCTCATCGAAAAGGATGCAAGAACACAGGTACAGCATATCATGAAGCAATTTTCAGAAAAAAAGATCGAAGAATTATTACAACAAAAACAACACGTCCTTCAAAATGTACAACTTGAAAAAGAGTTGGCTTACTTAGAACAGTTCAGAATCAATCCTGCCAGGCAAATAAATGGAATCAACATCTCAGGAGATTCTATTCTACTAAATTCCAAATTGATCAATGAAAAACTGAAAGAGGTTATCATCAAAGGAAAAGCAAATATCGAATCCAACCGGGATTTTCAATTCTTCATTTCACCGGATGCGGGCAAACCAGTCAAAGTAATGATCGGGAAACGATTGAGAACAGCAGATATCTGAAAACTATTTGCCTAATATTTTTTCAAGGGTACTCCCTAATTCTTCACCACGAATATTTTTGGCAACGATGATCCCATTCGGATCAATCAGGATATTCTGAGGAATACTGGTGATGTGAAACATGGTGCTGACTTCATTTTGCCAGCCTTTCAGATCACTCACCTGTGTCCAGTCCAACTTATCCATCTTCACCGCTTCAACCCATGAATTGTGCGACTGGTCAAGGCTCACGCCAAGTACTGTAAAGTTTTTATTCTTGAAACGATTAAAGTTGGCCACCACATTGGGATTTTCCATTCTGCATGGACGACACCAACTTGCCCAGAAATCTATGAGTACATACTTTCCCTTAAAGTCAGCAATACTCACCGGTTTTCCATTCATATCCTTTTGGGTGAAAGAAAGGATTTTAGTACCGATAGCGGAAGATTTCTGAACACTGATTTGAAACGCAATTTGCTTTCCCAATTCCATGTTCCGGATATCCGCAGACACTTTTTTCAAAGCTGCTTCAGCACGGTTTACATTGTGAGTGGTCTGGAGCAATTGTGATACCGCGAGCAGGCTCACAAATGAATTCGGATTTTCCTTGATAAAAGTTTCACATACACTCCCAATCTTATCAATTTCATCCGCAGTAAAACTTTGTGATTGAAACGCGGATTCAAAAGGTGCAAATCCTGAAGCGAGTTTCAGGTACTCAGCCTGCAATACAGAGCCGGAGATAGCCAGGTGGTCAAGCGCCGAAGATGATCCGGTGATGTGGAGATGACTATTATCCATCAACAATGGAATTGCTGGATCCTTATCATTAAAAACAAGGAATTTAAAATCCGGTTGCGCAAGATGATCACCTTTGACATAAAAAGAATCATTTTGCATCACCGTCAGGCTGTCTAACCGGTTCGTCTGCCGGTTATAAAATGAAACTTTAGTTCCATCTGCAAAGCCGGTAATATGGCCGGAGATAGAAAATCCATTGTCCTGTGCATTTGCGAGTACAGGAGCGAGCAGTATAGACAACAATAGCATTCTTTTCATGTAGCGAAAATATTAGTTTTCGATGGTTCCATCTTCAATAGACCGTTAATTCATTCTTTGTTATGAAATGAACGGACAAATTCAGATGTTATTTTGTCAATATCGCGGTTATCCCTGAGTTTATTGATGTAGGCTGTTCCTGATATAGCGCCGTTGGTATATCTGCAAGCCTGTTCGAAAGTATGCTGATCTTTTACGCCGAACCCCACAAGAACCGGATTCTTTAAATTCATGCTGCCAATTCTTTTAAAGTACGCTTCCTTCTTTGATTCATCCGTATCTCTTCCTGTGATGGATGAGGATGAAACGGCATAGACAAAGCCGGTTGATATAGAGTCAAACATCCGTATTCTGTCTTCACCTGTTTCAGGTGTTATCAGAAAAACCATTCGTAGTCCATTAGCTTCCACAAATTTCTGATAATGCTCTTGATAAATATCAGGTGGCAGATCAGGGATGATCAGGCCACTTACGCCGGAGGCAGCAGCATCCTTGCAGAACCTTTCAAATCCATATTGCATCACCGGGTTCAGGTATCCCATCAGCAGCAGGGGGATTTTTTGCCCTTCGGGTAAATCCAACTGTTTTAATTGTTCGAATAGCTTTGCGATGGTCATTCCATTCTGCAATGCCACACTATCCGCAACTTCTATCACCGGCCCATCAGCTACCGGATCGCTGTAGGGCATTCCTACCTCAATGAGGTCTGCTCCATTTGCTGCCAATGCTTTGATAATGGTACATGTATCTTCCAATTGAGGATAGCCTGCTATGAAGAAAACAGACAAAATATTTTTCTGCTTCTGATCGAACAATTTTTGTATCTGGTTCATTTTCGTTTAAGGGTTTACGTCAGACATTAATTTGAGATAAGTAGCCATATCCTTATCCCCTCTCCCACTTACATTCACCACAATGTTTTGACCGGGTTTTATCGTAATCATTTTCAAGGCGGCCAATGCATGTGCCGATTCCAATGCCGGAATGATGCCTTCTGTTTTTGCAAGCTCAAAAGCGGCATCTGCTGCTTCCGCATCGGTTGCTGACAGGAATTTTGCCCTTCCACTTTTATACAAGTGTGCGTGCAAAGGGCCAATACCCGGATAATCAAGTCCCGCTGAAATGCTGTATGGTTCTATCACCTGGCCATCGGCTGTTTGCATCACCAGGCTTTTGCTTCCGTGCAGTACACCCGGGGTTCCCAGCGCTGTGGTGGCCGCTGTTTCACCGGAATTGATGCCCATGCCTGCTGCCTCCACTGCGATGAGTTGTACATTTTCATCATCAAGAAAATGGTAAAAGGCACCGGCAGCATTACTACCTCCACCAACACATGCGATAACAGTGTCCGGAAGCTCCGAGCCGGTCTGTTCTTTTAATTGTTCACGGATCTCTTTGCTGATGACGCTTTGAAACCGTGCCACCATATCCGGATATGGATGCGGCCCTACCACACTTCCAATGAGGTAATACGTTTCTTCGGGATGATTGATCCAATCGCGGATTGCTTCATTGGTTGCATCTTTCAATGTCTTGCTTCCGCTGGTTGCGGGGACCACTTCCCCGCCCAGCATACGGATGCGTGCTACATTCAGGGCCTGGCGTTCCATATCTTTCTCACCCATGAATACGATGCAATCCAGCCCCATCAAAGCACAGACTGTGGCAGTAGCTACACCATGCTGCCCGGCACCGGTCTCCGCGATGATGCGCTTCTTACCGAGTCGTTGCGCCAGCAACACCTGCCCGATTGTGTTGTTGACTTTGTGTGCTCCGGTATGGCAAAGGTCTTCACGCTTGAGAAAGATATTTCCGCCGTACTTTTCCGAAAGTCTTTTAGCAAGATACAATGGTGTAGGCCTTCCTGCATACTGATTCAGCAGGTGGAGAAATTCTTTTTGAAATGATCCAGATTCGATAATTGAAAGATAACTATCCTGCAATGCCTTTACATTGCTGTACAGCATTTCGGGGATGTAGGCTCCGCCAAATTCGCCATAAAACCCTTTACTATCTACACTGTATTTCATAGTTGTTTGATTTGATCATAAAATTTTTGTATCACTGAAATATTTTTGATTCCCGGGGATATTTCAAACCGGCTGTTGATATCAATGCCAACGAAGGATGGATGTTGTAATTTGCTTATTGTTTCAAAATCATCCGGTGAAATACCACCACTCAAAAAGAAAGGGGTTTTACTGTTGACATACTGAAGCAAATCCCAATTGAATTTCTTTCCAGAGCCTCCGTGCAATTGTGACTTCGTGTCGAATAAAAAATAATCACAGCACTGTTCATATTCTTCCAATTGGTCAAAATCAAAATTATCATGCAAATGAAAAACTTTAAGTACCTCCGCATGGATTCTCATGCTATCACAGAAACCAGGACTTTCTGTTCCGCACAATTGTACAGCCTTCAATCCATAATCACGAATCGTCTGAATGATGACTTCCACTTGCTCATTAGCAAAAACACCGGTGAGCTGACAATGCAATGGACACTGCAATAATGCATCGGCTAATCCTGCGTCGCCAGCGAATCTTGGCGATGCTCTGAAAAAAATCAATCCGCAATAATCCACACCCATTGCATTCAATGATTCGATTTGCTCCAATGAGCGAAGGCCACAGACTTTAATTTTTAATGGCATCAATAAATCTTTTTAATGCAAGCGCCGGATCTTGCTGCTTCATAAAATACTCTCCCATCAGGAATCCTGAAAAACCATGCTGTTTCAATAGCCGTATTGTGGCTGCATCACGAAGGCCGCTTTCCGCTATGCACAATCTTCCGTTGAGTTTTTCTGCAAGTCTTATGCTGTTCTCAACATCCACTTCGAATGTCTTCAGATTTCTGTTGTTGATACCAACAACATCTGTCTCTTCACACACATGATCCAATTCTGATTCATGGTGCAGTTCAAGTAACACATTCAAACCAAGACTACGGGCAAATCCTGCAAGCCGTTTCACATCTTGCGGCGTGAGGCAGGCAGCTATCAGCAAGATGATATCAGCTCCTGCTGATTTAGCTTCGATCAACTGGTATTCGTCTATAATAAAATCCTTTCTGAGTACAGGTACACCGTTTCCAAGCGCTTTGCCAAGATCATCGAGACTGCCGCCAAAAAAACTTTCGTCCGTGAGCACCGATATAGAACTGGCGCCATTCTCTGCATATCCCCTTGTCACTTCTACTACATCAGCATCTCTATTGATCCATCCAAGTGATGGTGACTTACGCTTGAACTCTGCTATGATTCCTGATTTGCCCGGATCGGTCAATGCTCCAGAAAATGAGAGACATGGTTGAGAAAATAATTTAGCTGATTCGAGAATGCCGACAGGTGTCTTCTCCTTTCGAAAAGTGACTTCACGTTTCTTTTCAGCAACAATCATATCGAGGATATTTTCTCTCATCATTGCATACTCATTAACAGGTTGAATTTTTCCAACGCTTTCCCGCTTTCAAAACTTTCCAGCGCTGCATTATAACAACTATCGTAGTCATTACCGGAAGCTGTTTGTAAAGCAAGCGCAGCATTTGCCAGCACTACTGCATGTTGTGCCCAGGTGCCCTCACCTCTCAAAATCCGGTGAAATAACTTAGCTGATTCGGACGCAGTCTGACCGCCATGAAGATCTGCAGGCGACGCGGAACGTTTACCGAGGTAAATCGCATCATAAGTCTTCTCTCCTTCCTTCGTGATCACACGTGTATCAGCAGTCAATGATATTTCATCGTAGCCATCAAGGCTGTGGATGATGGAGAACTGATATGGTTCGTTTTCCAGGATGTAGCGATACAATCTTGCAATCTCCAGGTTGAACACACCGATCATTCGATTGATAGAAGCACATGGGTTCACCAACGGACCGAGCATATTGAAGAAAGTACGGATACCCAGGTTTTTTCTGACAGGCGCAACAGTTTTTAATGCAGGATGAAACAAAGGCGCATGAAAGAAACAAATATTAGCTTTCTCAATTTCGTTGATCAGTTTGGCATTGTCGTTCGAAAATTTGTATCCTAAATTTTCCATTACATTACTGCTGCCACTAACTGAAGTAGCTCCATAATTACCGTGCTTAGCCACCTTTTGCCCGGTACCGGCTACAACAAAACAACTGAGTGTTGAAATGTTGAATGTGTTTTTACCATCACCACCTGTACCTACAATATCAATTGCATCAGCACCCTCCAGATCAACGTGATGGCACAACTTTATCAATGCATCCCTGAATCCCGTCATCTCTTCTATCGTGATGCTCCGCATCAGAAAAACTGTAACAAAAGATGCGATCTCAGCATCAGAATACCTGCCTTCGCTGATCTCTACCAATACATCACAGGCACGCTTTCTTGACAGCGTTTTGTATTCAAATAAATATTGCAATACTTCTTTCATAACAATTCATTTTATAGTGCTAACCAGTTTTTCATCATGTCCATTCCGGCAGGAGTCAGTACGCTTTCCGGGTGGAACTGCACACCCTGCACATCATACGTCTTATGCCGCAGCGCCATGATGGTTCCATTTTCATCGGTAGCCGTGATTTCAAGTTCCTTTGGAAAATCTTCTTTGTTCACAATCCATGAATGATACCTGCCCACTTCAAGTGAATGTGGAAGTTCCTTAAAAACATCATTTTCCTTCATCGTTCTTTCATGCACCGATATGGTAGTGGCCACTCCGTGAAATACCCGTTCGAGGTTGGTCAGCGTTCCGCCAAAACTCTCACCAATAGCCTGGTGTCCGAGACACACGCCCAGTATGGATTTGGAAGGTGCATATTCTTTGATCAATGGCAACAAAATGCCACTGGTAACAGGAAGCCCGGGTCCCGGTGACAAAACGATTTTGTCGTATTTATTTACTTCTTCCAATGTGATCTTATCATTACGGATAACATCAACGGGTGTATCTGTCAACTTCTTCAGGCAATGAAAAAGATTGTAGGTAAAGGAATCATAATTATCAAAAAGTAAAATTCTCATAGTGCTAATTTTTCCGCTTCATGAAGCGCGGTGGTCAATGCGTTTAATTTGTTATGTACTTCTTTCAATTCACTTTCAGGATTGCTGAGGTAAGTAATGCCGGCACCGGCGCGATAATGCAATTCATTATTCCTGCTCAGGAAAGTACGGATCGTTGTAGCATGATTGCTGCTCCCGTCAAACCCGATGAAGCCAATACAACCTCCGTAATAACTTCTCGAATTCTGTTCATATTCATCTATCAGTTCCAAGGCCCTGAACTTGGGAGCACCTGATAGTGTACCTGCCGGAAACGTAGATGTGATCAGGCTTACAGGATTTGTTTCCGGACGCACTGTCGCCTTCACTTCACTTACTAAGTGGATCACATGGCTGAAGAACTGCACCTGGCAAAAATTATTGACATACACATCATCGCAGGTAATGCCCAAATCATTTCTTGCAAGATCGACCAGCATCACATGCTCTGCCTGTTCTTTCTTGTCAGCCTTTAATTGCTCTGCCAACTTCTGATCTTCTTCATCTATTCCTGTTCTTCTGAATGTGCCGGCTATCGGGTGAATGATGGCTGTTTTATCTTTTACAATGAGCTGGCTTTCCGGGCTGCTCCCAAACAATCGATAATCACCATAATCAAAATAAAAGAGGTAAGGGCTTGGGTTGATATTGCGAAGCGAACGATACACATTAAATTCATCACCGGTAAATCCCCTGTGATAATTCCTGCTTAGTACGATCTGAAATACATCACCACGCGCGCAACTCTCCCTTCCTTTGTTGACCATGTCAATGTAATCCTGGTCTGTGATATCCGCGATCTCCTCCCCTTTCAATGCAAACGGATAAAGCGGAACATCCCTGTTACGGATGGCGCTTTCTATCACCTCCATCTCGGATTCGATTCCTGCTACTTTGTTTTCACATAAGAATAATTCATTCTTGAAATGATTCACGATGATCACATATTGATAAAACCGGTAGCGTATCAATGGAATAAGGGGTTGATCAAGCGAACCAGAATGATGAAACTTTACCGTATCAAAAAACTGAACAGCATCATGGGTAACGTATCCAAACATACTTTGAGCAATCTTCACCGGCATACCCACATCCTTGTTGAATTCCATACTACACATAAATTCCCAAAGCTCATCGGCCATAGACTTTCCTTCTGTCAATTGCTTTGTAAAAGCCTCTCTGCCGGGAAATTTGCACTCCACTGAATGGCTGTTCTTTGCTTCAAATCCTGCGATGGCATTGATTCCGATAAAGGAATAACTGAAGTCGCCTGCATGAGAGTCGGCACTCTCTAAGAGTATGGTGTCTCTGAATCGGTCGCGAAGACGAAGGTAAATCCCAACCGGAGTGTAAAGGTCACCCAGCATTTTTTTACTGATCGTGTTAACTTGTATTTTTTTCATTTGCGTTGTCTGTTAGAATCAAAAAACCCCGGCTTTGTGTGCCAGGGCTTCTTCAATTATGTTTATTCACAACAATAGCTTCAGGGCACAATGGTTCTCCTTGTGTGCCACCAGCTATTGTATGTAAGATTTGTTTTCATTTTTTTGCAGAGCAAAGATGGAGGGAAAAATTTATTTTCCAAAAATTTTTTTGAATAAAGAATTTTTGAAACCCATGTGCGACTAATTTTTTATCGAAATTTTTTGTCACACATTGCAACGATTGGATTACCTTTTCATTCTTGTACTACACAAAATATCAATGGATTGAAACAGCTTATTACAGGATTATCGCTCCTTTTCTCTGTTGCTACCAATGCACAAAAAATAGACAGTATCTATGTGCATTTATATACTGACAGCCTGAAAAAGGGAACGTATAATTATATAAATATCGATGGCAAATTGAGCAATGGCCATTACCTGCCATTAGATTCTTCTCAAATCATCTTCTCAGCAAGCGATGGAAAATTCTTCGGTAACTCCCTCTGGATAGCACCGGATTTCAAGAAAGAGAAAGTAAGTATTCATGTCGTGTTGCGTAGTAACCCGGCCATGAAAAAGAGTTTTATCATATTTGTGAAGAAGAAGCCCGATCCGGAGTTGAAAACAGAAGATGATATCTTGCAACAACCCTCTGTAAAATCAAGAAAAAGGCGGCATTAATGGTCAATCTTTCTTTTTGGTTTTGTCGAAAAATTTCTCCATCATTTCTTCTCTCCTTTCTGCCATTCGTTCCCTGCGTTCCTCACGCCTGTTTTGAATATTCCTGTTAACCACGATAAAAATGCCAATCGCGATCACTGCAACAAGTATTATTACAAGAAAGTAATTGATCACAAAATTATTTTTTAGGGTGCAGCATCATTTCAACGGCTTTCTCACTGCGTTTCATTTTTGTATCAGCCGTCTTAGCTTCGTTTACCCAATGAATGTATTCTGATTTATGAGAAGGAGCCAATTCGTTAAACATTCTCAAAGCATTCCTTTTTCGCTTCAAGGCTACCAGCAATGCATCAGGCACGATGAGTTCTACCTTATTTCTCTGGCGAGTGGGTAGCTCAATACCTTCCTCATTCAGCCGCATGGCATCATGGATACGGTCTATCATTACCCGGTCAGCAGGTAAGTCTGCAAGTGCAGTGATTTTTCCTGAATGCCCCATTGCCTTTCCATTATTCTCTACAAGCATTTCCGCATCCTTCATCAGGGATGCCTTCCAGAATCCAAACGCGCAATGGTGATTGAACGCTGCCATGTGGCACAGCATACCACGGTATTCGAAGTAGGGCATACCCCACTTAATAGTTTCGGATACCTGCGGACAAGCCTTGTGAACCAGGGCACGAAGGTGTATCAATACAGGCTGCGCAAATGGTTGAGATTTTGAGATGTACTGATCTACTCTTTTATCAATGTGGGGCATAAAAAAAGTTTAGTTCAATAAATGTTTCTTGTTCCGGTACGTTTTCCATACCAACTCACCAAACAGGGTATTGGCCCATGCGAACCATTTCCTCGTAAATTCTTTCGCGTCATTCTTATTAAAAGACTCATGCATGAACCCCGTTCCTGCATTAGATTTCTGTAGCATTCCCAGGCAATATTTTATTTCCTTGTCGCTATGTGAGGTCAGTGCCCGCATCGAAATTCCAATTGGCCATATCATATCCATTCCGGTATGCGGACTGCCGATCCCCTCACCTGCTGTGCCTTTGAAGAAGAAAGGATTGTTCAGGGAGAGAATATAATTCCTTGTGTTTTGATACAACGGATCGGTTGCCTTCATGGCCTCCAGGTAAGGCAATGATAATAAGGAAGGCACATTGGCATCATCCATCAGGATGGTACTGCCATATCCATTGATCTCATAAGGAATCACCTGCTTCCCGGCAAAAGTGGCTCTTGCAAATTTTTTCAATGCGCCGGAAACCTCGAGTGTCAACGCTGCTGCATCCTCTCCTAATTTTTTATTACCGGTGACATCCGCAATCTCTTTGATCTGCATCAGGGATACCACTGCAAAATAATTCGACGGAACCAGGTACGGAAAAATAGTAGCGTCATCACTCGGCCGGAATACTGAACAAATCAACCCATCCGGTTTTACCGGATAGCCATAACCGGCCAATGGTACACCATCTGTGGCCCATGCAGTTTTTCTCTGAAATGTGTAGGGGCCTTTTCCATCTTTCCTCTGTTGTTCTTTAAAAGTCTGAATCACCAATTCCATCGCATGATGCCATTCTTTATCAAATACAGTACTATCACCTGTTTCCTTCCAATAACCGTGAGCCAGCCTAACGGGATAGCACAGACTATCTATCTCCCACTTACGTTCATGCACTCCCGGTAGCATCTTCGTAATATCCGTATCCTTCCACTCGCTCACTTTATTTTCATCTTTATAAAAGGCATTGGCATAGGGATCTTTAATGATAAAATGAACCTGGCGATTGATTACACCTTTGATCAGTAACTGCAGATTCTTGTCTTCTTTACAGAATGAAATGTAAGGCCACACCTGCGCGCTGCTGTCGCGCAGCCACATGGCATCTATATCTCCGGTGATGACGTAAGTATCCGGCCTGCCGTTCACCATTTCAAATTCTACAGTAGTATCTAATGTATTGGGAAAGCAGTTATTGAACAGCCAGGCCAATTCTTTATTTCCAATTTTCTTCCCGACTTCCGCAATGGCCTTCTCAATTGCCGGACTTGAAAAATGCCTTTCGTTGATTGGAGTACGTACTACAGGAAAATCATTCCCAAAAAATTTTCTTCCATTCGATGGAATGATCGCTCCCATGCCCGCCATGGATGTCAGCCCGATAAATTCACGTCTTTTCATAATGCCACTAAGTTAAAAACAGGAATTCAAAATCAGACAATTTCGTGTGTATCTTTTATCACTCCCATCACAAAAACACTCTGCACCCGGCCTACATTCTTGATTTCGCTCAGGTGATTGACATGAAAATCATAATAGGCGTTCATATCCTCACACAATACCTTCATTAGGAAATCAAATTCACCGGATATACTAAAACATTCCAGTACCTGTGGAAGGTTGTTGATCGTATTGATAAATTGTGAGCCTGCATTCTTACCATGCTCTTTCAAAGAGACATAACAAAATACCGTCAGTGATTTATTGATTTTGGACGCGTCCAGCAAAGTGGCATACTGGCGGATGATCCCGGCTGTTTCCAACCGCTTTATCCTTTCATGAACCGGCGTGGTACTCAGGTGCACCTGGTCCGCGATCTCCTTTACGGTGAAGCGTGCATTCTTCTGCAGATGCTTCAGGATTTCCCAATCTTTTTTATCTAATTTCATAAACATTCATTTCTTCTTTGTAAGTACATTTAGGCCCACCATTTCAGGCAAATTTTCCAGTGAATCTGCATAAAATGGAATAATATGCCAAATTTATAAAACATTAAAGAATAATATTCTTTATTAATACCTTTGCCAGTCAAGAAATAAACATAACTATGTCCACACAAACTAAGAATCAAATTGATTTTTCCCTGAAGAATAAGGTAAAGGATATGAGCCTTGCTGAATGGGGCCGCAAAGAAATCAGGCTTGCCGAAGCAGAAATGCCGGGACTGATGGCACTTCGCGAAGAATTCGGAAAACAAAAACCACTCAAAGGCGCCCGCATTGCAGGCTGCCTGCACATGACTATCCAGACAGCCGTGCTGATCGAGACTTTGGTAGAGTTAGGCGCTGAAGTAAAATGGAGTTCATGCAATATCTTCTCTACCCAAGACCAGGCTGCCGCTGCGATTGCTGCTGCAGGAGTGGGTGTATTCGCCTGGAAAGGGCAGACACAGGAAGAGGCGGATTGGTGTATTGAACAGACTTTGTTCTTTGGAAGCGCTGACCGTCCTTTGAATATGATTCTCGATGATGGTGGAGATCTTACCAATATGGTGTTTGATAAGTACCCTGAACTGATCCAGAACGTAAAAGGCCTTTCTGAAGAAACCACTACCGGTGTACATCGCCTCTATGAAAGAATGGAAAAAGGTACATTGCCGGTTCCTGCCATCAATGTGAATGATTCTGTTACCAAATCAAAATTTGACAATAAATATGGTTGCAAAGAGAGCCTGGTGGACGCGATTCGCCGTGCTACTGATGTAATGATGGCCGGGAAGGTAGCAGTAGTAGGTGGTTATGGTGATGTTGGTAAAGGTTCTGCTGCTTCATTGCGTGGCGCAGGTGCCAGGGTGATCGTTACTGAGATTGATCCTATCTGTGCATTGCAGGCAGCTATGGATGGTTATGAAGTAAAGAAAATGATTGATGCAGTGAAAGAAGCAGACATCATTGTTACCGCTTCCGGTTGTCGCGACCTGATCACAGGAGAGCATTTCAAAGAAATGAAAGACAAAGCCATTGTTTGTAACATCGGCCATTTCGATATTGAAATAGACATGGCATGGCTGAACAAGAACTATGGCAATACCAAAGACACCATTAAACCACAGGTGGATCAATATACCATCGATGGAAAAGATGTGATCGTATTGGCTGAAGGCCGTTTGGTAAACCTCGGATGTGCTACAGGCCACCCCAGCTTTGTAATGAGTAATTCATTTACCAACCAGGTGTTAGCACAGATGGAACTTTGGCAGCATCATGCGAATTATGAAAATAAGGTGTATGTACTTCCAAAACATCTTGATGAAAAGGTAGCAAGACTGCACCTGAAGAAAATCGGTGTGGTACTGGATACCCTCACAGATGCACAAAGCGAATACCTGAACATCCCGAAAGAAGGACCGTTCAAAGCAGAGATGTATCGCTATTAATAGCAAGTCAAAAACTAATATAACTACAGGCCGTCATTTTCTTTGACGGCCTTTTTTTGCCATATCATTTAATATGGTAAGAATGTAGAACAATATTCCACTACTTCCGTCGTACGCTACATTTCCAAAAATAAAAGGCGCCACATAGACATGCGGCGCTTTGTTAAGAACCAGTAAGGTTCTGTAACCCCCAAAGAAAACGAGTTTAATATTTTGGTGGAGAAATTATGTTTTGGTTATTTATTATTCTGTTCAAGGTGTCTTTTATTATCAGTTTGTTTTGGTTCGTTCCCATTGACTCATTTGCAGGATTTTTAGGAAAAGCAAACAGTGCAATCACTACGATCATTAACCAGACTGTTATAGAATTATGTTTCATTGTCAACTTTTTCAGTAGTTCACAATGATATCAGATTACGGTCTTCATGAATGGTTGGTTACTGAGCCCTTGTAATAAGTAAGACTTATGCGGGCAGCAATAAATAGGTAGGTTTAAACGGGCTGAAATAAGGAAAAAATATCAGTAGCAGAACTGTTCGAAATCCAGGAATCGTAAGCTTTCGTTGGGTAGTGTTTTGGTTCATTCTTATGGTTTAATATTTCCGAATTTAATTTATCCGGCTCTTCGCAGAATGGTGGGATTATACCTCCTTTTCAGATCGGTAAGCACATTTGCTGAAAGGACAGTGCAAACATAAAAACCAGTTTTTGGATTTGCAATACCGTAAAATTACTGTCTTAGGCGTTTTGAATTTCATATAGATAATATCTCAATTGAATAAAAAATATATACTATCCAAACTGAGCACTTTAGATACTTATTGGATTTATTTCCATTATTTTCTAAAACTTTTAATACATGCGTTGCGGGATTTGCTTGGCGGTGCCATTTTATGCTGATTATCAATACATTATTTCAAATCATTCATTTTAGCAGGCAGCGCCCCGGCAAACCGATTTGTCACCTCCGCCTGGCAATTGCTTACCCCGATGGAACCCATTTTCTACCCCTTCGAGGCGTTAAAAGGCTCGTCTGAAAACTACAACCTACAAAAACATGATGCCATAATTGCATGTAAGGAAAAGGGTTCTTTGGAGCCCTCCTCAATCAAATTCATCAAAATCTTCCAGTCCAAAGGTCGATTCATGGACTTAAATTGCTATTTTATATTATAAGTATTATATTTTATAATTAAACTTTATTAATAGTTCATACAATACTTAAAATGAAAATGATATAACATAAATAACTATACACAATATATGTTCCACGGAAAGTTGATTTCTGAATCCTATTTCAATTAATCATGAAGGTAACAATTAACTAATTAATAGTATATACATTGTATAAATGTACTAATAATCAGTATATTTACTAAGATTTAATGTTACCTTAAATATTTAGTAATGTAATTGAGAGTACTAAAACGGCTGAAACTAATCCTATTAGTTATTAAAAAATGATTTTCTGAAGTCTGTCTCCTACCCTATTTTTACATCATGAAAAAAACTGTGCTTGCCGCCCTCTGCTTTGTAGTCATTATGTCATGTGCACCTCCCCGCGCCCTCGAGTACAAGACCTATCACAATTTTGCAATCAAGAGCCTTGGATTTAATAAGACCACTGTCAGCCTCGGCCTGGAATATTACAATCCGAATAATTTTGGAATGCAGTTGAAGAATACCGATCTCGATATTTTTATTGATGGTAATTTGCTTGGACACAGTACCTCCGATTCTCTTATTCAGATTCCAAGAAAGGGAAGTTTCATCCTGCCGGTGAAATTTGATGTGGATATGCAAAATGCATTCAAGAATGCCTGGAAGACACTCCTGGGAAAAGAGATCGCAATAAAATTGAAAGGGAAAATAAAGGCTGGAAAAGGGAATGTATTTATGTCCTTTCCGGTCAACTATGAAACGAAAGAGACTTTCTCATTGTTTTAGATTTCCAGGGAAAGGATTTTGGAAATCACAAGGGAGTACTTCAGTCATATCATAGAACCACGGAATACCACAGGGGTTCACAGAGAATTTTCTCAGTGGCTCTCTGTGTCTTCTCTGCCTATTTTCTCTGTGTAATTTCTTCTTCGTTACACTGAGGTTCACTGAGTACCACAGAGAACCACAGAGGTTTTTCTGAGCGGTGCACCTTGACTTTTCAATGCAACCCAGGTAATGCTTTCCTTACCTTCAATCAATAGGCCATAAAGGAAGAATAAATATCAAGCTAAAGGACGAAGAAGAAGCATTTAGCCTGGAAACCTTGAAAAAATTATTGCCTAACAGTACTATCCACCTTTGGCTTCTCCAAAGGGATATGCCGGCATGTTTTGGGTAGTCGATTATATGCTGCAGGATCCGCTGTTACATCATCAGCATCATATCCCAGGTTGGCAATGGCGGTTTTGATATTCTCGATATTGGTTCTGTCCGTGATCCACTGCACTGTCGCCGTATGTCTCCTGTAATTGACATTGACAAAGGTTACTCCATATTCACGACGCAGATAGTTTTCAATACGATCCTTACAGGCCTCGTCCTGTGCTCCCGGAACGCTGATCACAGCCTTTTGAACTGCCTTTTTCTGAGCGATAAGATGACCGGGTGCAGCCAAAAACAAAATAGTAAGGGAAACAATGAGTGTCTTCATAAATAGTAATAGATTTAGACGAATTTACCCCATTCAGCGGGATTACTACGCCAGTTTAACAACGTCTTTTCATCATCGGGCGATACATATTTCTGCTCAATAGCCAAAGAAATCAGTGCTTCATAGCCGGTAAGAGAATGTAGCTTAATATTAACTTCACTAAATGCACGGTTTGCCACTTCAAATTCATAATTAAAAATGGAGACCATTCCTTCTATTTTCAAACCTGCATCCAACAGAACTCCGGCTGCCTGCAAACTGCTCTTACCTGTTGAAACCAGGTCTTCTATCAGTACAACTTTCTTTCCGGCTTCAAAGTAACCCTCTATCTGGTTGCCCATTCCATGTTCTTTTGGCTTTGGCCGCACATACAAAAATGGAAGTTTCAACTGATCTGCCACCATTGCTCCCCAGGGGATGCCGGCAGTTGCCACACCGGCCACCATTTCAGCATCTGCGAATTTTGTAAAAACTACATTGCACAACTCCGATTTAATGAGTTCGCGGACAAAAGGAAAAGAAAGAGATTTTCTGTTATCACAATAAATTGGGCTTTTCCAGCCGCTCGCCCATGTGAACGGTGGATTTAAACTTAATTTTATAGCCTGAATTTGAAGCAGTTTTTCTGCTATTACTTTACTATCTGTCATGAGGCGAAGATAAATACTATGAACAAAGCAAAAATATACTTTAATGAAGCTCTGCTGATTTTGGCACAAAACGGCAGTGGGGAGCCATTCGATAGCGAAATACACTTGAATAATCCAAGTGAAGATGAGGTGGCCACAATAATTGAACAAATGCAGGAGGACAATGCTTTGGCTACATTGATAACTTCTGATGATTTCGAGTCCTTGAAACATTCAGTCGAAAGGCATTTTAAAATTATTCAGGCAGGGGGCGGGATTGTTATCAACAAAGATGGAGCAGTGCTGCTGATTTTCAGAAGGGGAAAATGGGACCTGCCCAAAGGAAAATTAGATGAGGGTGAATCGATAGAAACCTGTGCGATGAGGGAGGTGAAAGAAGAGACAGGTCTGAGCCATTTATCACTCAGAAAATTATTCACAATCACCCGGCATGTTTACAAAGAGAAAAACAAGTTGATTCTGAAAGAGACCTTTTGGTACCTGATGAACTATCCTGGAAATGAAATTTTGGTACCGCAGGAGGAAGAAAGTATCACCAGGGCAGAATGGGTATTACAACAGGATATTGAGAAGTATCTCAACAACACGTTTCCTTCTATAAAAGAAATTCTTGGTCAACGGGGCCTTCAGCCTTAAAACATCCTACTTCTTCCGCTGTAAAATGGCCACGGTAATTCGGCCTGCGCAGGACAGTTTTTGATCTTCATCATGAATCTTCACTTCCCACACGTGCGTTGTCCTGCCAAGATGTAATGGCTTCGCAGTGCCGACAACCTGGCCTTTAGTTACACTTCTGAGATGGTTTGCATTGATCTCAATGCCTACACAGTACTCCTTGCTGATATCAATAATCAATGCTGATGCAATACTTCCGACTGTTTCTATCAATACACAATTAGCGCCTCCATGAATATATCCATACGGCTGCACCGTCTTTTCATTAACAGGCATGGACATACGAAGAAAATCAGGGCCGATTTCTGTAAATTTCAATCCCAGAAACGAGGCCATGGTATTGCCCAAAAGGCCATCCAATTGTTCTAACCTGATATCTTTATGAAACCAAATCACAATGAATGATTATTGGGGTAAAGGGATTTATTAACTGCTTCGGGAAGAAACTGAGACACATTGCCGCCATTACGATACACATCTCTGATCAACGTACTTGCCACAGAAGTATATTTTGGAAGGCAAGTGAGAAAAATTGTTTCTATGCCGTCACTAACACTGCGGTTTACATCAGCAATAGCCTTTTCATATTCAAAGTCATTTACGTAACGGATGCCTCTGAGAATCGTTTTAGCCCCTACCCTTTTACAACAATCAACAGTGAGTCCGTCATACGCCAGCACTTCCACGCGTGCATCATTATAATATACTTCCTTAATCCAATCGAGGCGTTGCTCTTCGGAAAAGAGTGTGGTCTTGTTACTGTTTCTTCCCAGGCCAATGTAGAGTTTATCAAACAAAGGCAAGGCCCTGTTGATAATGTCGATATGTCCCAGCGTAACAGGGTCAAATGTGCCGGGAAACAGGCAGATCCTTTGTGCCATTCGCTTGTTAGTTTAATGAAGATTGATTGCTAAGCAGAAACAGGACAGCCATACGAACAGCCACACCATTTTCTACCTGCTGCAAAATAATGGATTGATCTGAATCTGCCGCATCACTACTCAATTCCACTCCCCTGTTGATAGGTCCGGGATGTAGTATCACAATCCTTTTACCGAGACTGTCCAGCAATTCTTTTGTAACTCCAAAGCTGAGTCTGTATTCACGAAGTGAAGAAAATAATACCTGATTCTGCCGCTCTAATTGGATCCTGAGAATATTGGCGACATCGCACCATTGCAGTGCTTTTTTCAGGTTGTATTCTACCCGTACTCCAAATGCCTCGGATATATATTTGGGGATCAATGTAGGCGGTCCGGCCACGGTAACTTCAGCCCCAGCCTTCTTTAGCAGGTAAATATTACTCATAGCTACACGCGAATGCAGTATGTCGCCGACAATGGTAACGCGCGTACCTCTGAGCTGTCCTACATTCTCGATGATAGAAAACGCATCGAGCAATGCCTGTGTAGGATGTTCATTAATGCCATCGCCTGCATTGACAATCGCTACAGGGATGTGCTTCGCAAGAAAGTGTGGCGCTCCTGTTGCACTGTGCCGCATCACCACCATGTCTATTTTCATCGACAGGATGTTATTGACCGTATCGAGAAGTGTTTCGCCTTTGGAAACCGACGAGCCTGACGCTGAAAAATTCAGCACATCGGCACTCAACCTCTTTTCTGCGAGTTCAAATGAAATTCGTGTACGGGTACTGTTTTCATAAAAAAGATTCACAATGGTTGTATCCCGCAGTGAAGGCACCTTCTTAATTGGCCTTTGTAATACTTCTTTGAATTGTTTTGCTGTGGAAAGGATCAACTCGATATCACTGAGTTGAAGATTCTTAATGCCGAGTAAATGTTTGGTAGAAAGTTGCATTAAAAAGCAAAGCTAAATAAATAATTCCGCTCCTTCACAGACTATTTTTCCAAGGGTGCATTCCAATCACTCTCCTACCCTTGTAACTTTAACGACATTGGTTGGTAAGTGCCTGTTCACCGGTGTACTTCCTGTATTCACCACTACATCTCCCTTTTTGATAAAACCTCGCTCGTGCAATATCTGTATCTGGTCGAAGAAAATATCATCGAGGCTCTCTTCTTCATCATAGAAGAAGGCACGTACTCCCCAACTCAGGCTCAATTGATTGATCAGCGATTTTTCCTTACTGAAAATATATAATTGTGATTTAGGCCTGTAGCTGCTCAGCATAAAGCCTGTGTATCCGCTCTGCGTCATTCCGATCAATGCATCTGCCTCCAGATCATGCGCCAGTTTACATGCGCTATAACATATAGCATCACTCAGGAATGATGGTGAGTGTGGCTGAGGAGAAAGAATATCATCACGGTTATAGTCATACGATGTCTTTTCTATTTCAGTGATGATCTTCGTCATCGTTTCTATTACCAGGGTAGGATGCTGCCCTGTAGCAGTCTCTGCACTTAACATCAAAGCGTCAGCGCCTTCCAGTACTGCATTGGCCACATCTGTAATTTCACTCCTGTTAGGTTTAGTACGGTCTATCATACTCTCCATCATTTGGGTAGCAACGATCACAGGTTTTGCGCGATGCATACACTTGCGTATGATCTCCTTTTGAATCATGGGTACTTTCTCTACCGGCAATTCTACTCCGAGGTCACCACGCGCAATCATGATACCATCACTCTCTAATATGATCTCCCTGATGTTGGTAAGAGCTTCCGGCTTTTCGATCTTGGCTATCACCTTACTCTTACATTGGTTCTCGGTCAATATTTTCTTGAGACCAACAATATCCCTCTCATGACGCACAAAGGAAAGAGCAATCCAATCAACTTTTCGGGTCATGATAAACTTCAGGTCATCCAGATCTTTTTCAGTAAGTGCAGGCAAGCTGATCTTGGTATCCGGCAGGTTAATACCTTTCTTGCTGGAAAGTATACCGCCCATTGTTACTTCCACCTCCACGTCATTGTTGGATTTGACAGCAGTTACCTTCACTTCCAGTTTACCATCATCGATGAGGATAATATTACCGGGAACTACATCTGCATGAAGGTTCGGATAACTTACATAGATGCGTTCCCTGTTGCCAATACACTTCGTGTTAGTAAATGTCAGTTTCTCCCCCGGAGTTATTTGCAATGCATTATTTTCAATTTCTCCCACTCTGAGTTTCGGCCCCTGCAGATCGGCGAGGATGGCGATATTGTAAGGCAAGGTATCATTGATCTTTTCAATAATATCAATGATTCTGCCTTTATCTTCCAGGGAACCATGTGAAAAATTGAGCCTGAAAACATTGACGCCCGCCTTTACCAGTTCTACCATGGATTCGTAGGAATCTGAGGCGGGACCAAGTGTTGCAACAATTTTTGTTTTCTTCACTGAGTGATCCAGGCCGGCCTTCTTATCCATGTCCTGGTAGAGATATTTCTTAAGATTTTTTGACATCTGCTAATAATCAAATTTTGAAAATGATAGATCGTTTAGGTTGATAAAATCTTGACGATCTTCATCCATTCTTCATTTACTTTTTGTTTTCTCTTGACAGCCTGGTCAAGCGTTATATAATTCATCTTGTTATTTACAATACCCACAAATACATTGTACCGTCCTTCCATTAGACATTCCACTGCACTATAACCCATGCGACTTGCAATGAGTCTGTCCAGACAGGTAGGAGATCCACCACGCTGTATGTGCCCGAGAATACAAACTCTTACTTCCTGTCCCGGTATGCGTTCTGTGATTACACGAGCTAATTCTGTTGCTCCGAATTGTTCTCCTTCCGCTACTACAATGATATTCACGAGTTTTTTTCTACCGTGCTTTTCCTTCAACGCCTTTACGATTTCCTCTACGTCTGTTTTCTTTTCAGGGATGAGGATATTTTCCGCTCCTGTGGCTATCCCGCTGTGTAAGGCAATATACCCGGAATCTCGTCCCATCACTTCGATAATGAAGAGCCTGTCATGCGCATCTGCAGTATCGCGTACTTTGTCAATAGCTTCCACGGCTGTATTCACCGCGGTATCAAAACCTATTGTAAAATCGGTACCTGCAATATCCTTGTCTATGGTGCCCGGAAGTCCAATGCATGGGATATCATATTCTGTACTGAATATCTGCGCACCGCGAAAAGAGCCGTCTCCTCCTATAATCACCAGGGCTTCTATGCCTAGTTTCTTCAGATTTTCGTACGCTTTTTTTCTTCCTTCCGGAGTATAAAATTCTTTGCAACGTGCTGTCTTCAGTATGGTACCACCTCGCTGTATGATATTGGCTACACTCTTACTTTCCATTTTGAAAATATCGCCCTCATACAGACCGGAGTAGCCTCTCATTACTCCATATACTTCCATACCATAATAGATACCACTTCTTACTACAGCCCTGATGGCTGCATTCATTCCGGGAGAGTCGCCACCGGAAGTCAATACGGCTATTTTAGAAATTTTCCCTTTCAATATTTAATTGTTCTTAGGTGTGGGTCAAAAATTTAGGAGGCGCAAAACTACAATAATTTGAATAGTTATTTATTGGCAATTAAATTCATTAAAAATCTCAGGCATTCCGGGGGAATCCCTGAGATGAAAAACGAATTCTTATTGAACTACTTAGAAATTATCTATTGAGAAAGGTTCTACCTCTAACCTTTCGGGTCTTTGACTTCCTTTTCTTTGATGACTTCGATTTCACAGTGGATGTTGACCGTATCGCCTACCAAAACACCACCTCCGTCTAAAGGAGTATTCCAGTTGAGTTCCCAATCTTTTCTATTAATACTTCCGTAAATAACAAAGCCGGCTTTTCGTGCACCGGTAGGGTCTGTGGCCATACCTTCCATTTCTACATCCAGTTTTATCTTTTTCGTAATCCCTTTAATAGATAGATCACCCCAAAGTTCATATTCGCCTTTCGGGGATTTAGCAGTTACACTCTTGCTGTGGAAGGTAATTTCCTTATGATTCGCTGTATCAAAAAAATCAACACTCCTGAGGTGATTGTTACGGTTGGTATCGCGTGTATCAATTGAATCAGGATTCATCCAGAAATCAATTTCTGTCGTTAGAAAGTCTTCCCCAGTAGTATAAATGCTCGCTTTGTATTCACTGAACACTCCTTTTACATTGGTGATCATCAGGTGGCGTACTCTGAATCCGATCTCACTGTGTGGGACATCAATCACCCATTTAGTTTTTGCTGACATATCTTTTTCTTTTTATCATTATTATATCTTAGGATTAGTTCTCTTGTTGCTGCAATTCCTGTTCCATCATAGTGATTATAATAAATCACCAATCGTATCCTGTTCAACAGCACCTCGATAGAAGATGAATAAGTACTTTAATTCAATTTTTATTGGCAGAAGTTACCTTTTTGTGTGTAAATATTACACAGCGAAATATGACAAAAACGTGATGGAAACATATTTTCCTTTAATATTGCGCCCATAAAAACTGAATATTTACAAGAAAATGGATTTCAAGAATTACACCGTACCGTACCAAACAGAGGAGAGATATCAAAAACGTGTCGCTTACTTCTCAATGGAGTTCGCCATTCACCAGCCACTTAAAATATACAGTGGTGGCCTTGGATTCCTCTCCGGGTCACATTTAAGAAGTGCTTACGAACTCAGGCAAAACCTGATTGGTATCGGCATCCTGTGGCGCGAAGGTTATTACGACCAGGCCAGGAATGGGGATCAGACCCTCAAAGTGACCTGGATTGAAAAAGTTTATAATTTCCTGGAAGATACTAAGATCAGGTTCCAGATAGATATTCATAACCATCCTGTATGGGTAAAAGTAATGTACCTGAATCCAGAGACGTTTAAGAGTGCCCCCTTGTTTTTGATGAGTACAGACCTTCCGGAAAACGATCACGTATCCCGGACTATTACCAACAGGTTGTATGACGGCAATGCTGCTACGAAAATGGCACAGTTTATCCTTTTGGGAGCCGGTGGTGCTAAGTTATTGGATGAACTCAACTTTAATCCTGAATTATACCATCTGAATGAAGCGCATGGCGTCAGCGCTGCATTCTACCTGTACAAGAAATATGGTAACATTGAAGACGTTCGCAAGAAGATGGTTTTTACTACCCATACTCCTGAGGAGGCCGGAAATGAGAAACACGATTTTCAATTGTGCGTCGACATGGGATATTTCTCAGGAATACCGGTAGATAAAGTAAAAGAACTCACAGGAATGCATGAAGACAAATTCAATCATTCGCTGGCAGCGCTCCGATTTTCTCATATTGCAAACGGTGTAAGCCAACTACATGGCGAGGTGAGCCGGCAAATGTGGTCAAAGTATGAAAACATCTGCGAGATCAAAGCGATTACTAATGCACAAAACTGGAGGTACTGGTCAGATAAGCAACTCTACCGCGCCATGCTGGAGCATAATGATCAATGGTTTGATGACAGAAAAAAACATCTGAAACACAGGGCGCTGGAAATAGTAGCTGACCAGGCTGGAAAAGTGATGGATCCAAATGTTCTCACTATCGTTTGGGCACGCAGGTTTGCAGGTTATAAAAGAGCAGAATTACTTACCCGCGACAAGGATCGTTTTCATGCGCTCCTGAACAATAAAAAATACCCGGTTCAGTTCATTTGGGCTGGTAAGCCTTACCCACTGGACTATCCCGCCATTGCAGATTTTGATTACCTGGTAAACCTGAGCAAGGAATACAAGAACATGGCCGTGCTCACCGGATATGAATTAGCATTGAGCAAACGGCTCAAGCAGGCCTCAGATGTGTGGTTGAATAACCCACGTGTACCGCGTGAGGCAAGTGGTACCAGCGGCATGACAGCTGCAATGAACGGGTCTGTCAACCTGAGTACCAATGACGGATGGATTTGCGAATTTATCAACAATGGCAACAATGGTTTCGTAGTACCTCCTATTGATTACGCAAGCGTTACTACGGAAGAACAGGATGAATACGACTTAGATCAATTATACAATATTCTTGAAAAGGAAATTATTCCTCTTTATTATGATGAACATGATACCTGGAGGCAGATCATCAAGAACGGAATGCGTGATGTGCAGGTACAATTCGACAGCAACCGGATGGCGGAAGAGTATTATGAGATAATGTATAAGTGAGAGTTGAGTCCGCCGCGGCGGATAGAGTTGAGGGTTTAGGCACTGACTAATGGAGGTTCCACCCAGGCGTTGCTTTCTTTGAGTAGATTGATGAGTTCTTCTACTGCCACCTCAGATGGAATATTTCTCTTGACCACATCTTTTCCTTTGTATAAGGTTATTTTTCCGGGTCCACTGCCTACATATCCAAAATCAGCGTCCGCCATCTCGCCCGGCCCGTTTACAATGCAGCCCATCACTGCTATCTTCACGCCCTTCAGATGATTGGTTACTGCGCGTATCCTTGCAGTTGTTTCCTGCAGGTCAAAGAGTGTACGTCCGCAACTCGGACAACTGATATATTCGGTTTTAGAAATTCTGGTACGCGAAGCCTGCAGGATTCCAAAAGATGCAGATACCTTATTTCCAAGCTCCATACCTGGTACAGCGTAAGTATCTCCTGCCAGCCAAATTCCATTAGCAAACCCTTCTATTAAAATGGATCCGGTCTCAATGGCATACTCGATCAGCTTTTCTTCATCAGAAGGTTTTTTGCTTTCGCAAATAAGAATGCAAGGGTTCTGAATACCATAATCATACAATTCAAAAAACATGCGCCTGAAACTCTGCATCCTGTTTTGATTGTTGCTTCTCAGGCACAATACAGCCGTGTTATCGTTCCGGAGTTTTTGAAACAATTTCTCAACCGAAGATGGGTTGCCATCTGAATAGCAATCCAACAATATGAAGTTTGCCTTTTCGGAAAGAGATATTCCTGACAGGTAAGCATCCGATGTAAGTAATGGAAAAGCAGATTCCCTGTTCTGCATCCATTTTTCATGATCCAGGATCACTTTCAATGTACCGGGCAATGCAAAGCCCACGGGCTCGCTACTGTATAAATAATCCGCAGCCAAATCACCGATATTCCATTTATCATCCTGCGCATCATACCGATAGCCGGCCAGGGCCAAATCTTCCCTCGTTATTTTTTTATCAAATGGTACCACTACCACCGGAACATTCTTACCCCCGATATTTCCTGCCGTATTTGTTTTTCGTACATGCCTTTCCGTTATATTCAACGGAACCTTTGAGAGATTGGTAACCGGAGGTACCGCTGATGGCAAAATCTTTTCATATCGTTTCACGATATTCTTGCAAACAGGAAGCTCCAATTCAGCATCTTCTGTCAGCGATACGCGGATGGTATCTCCAATTCCATCTTCTAAGAGTGTCCCGATTCCGATAGCTGATTTTATACGACCATCTTCACCATCACCAGCTTCTGTAACGCCCAAATGCAGCGGATAGCAATGTCCCAACTCTTCCTTCATCTTCATGATGAGTAACCGGTAAGCCTCTACCATCACGATCGGATTACTACTCTTCATGCTCAGCACGATGTTGAAATAACTTTCAGATTCAGCAATACGCAAAAACTCCATTGCACTCTCCACCATTCCATTCGCAGTGTCGCCGTAGCGGCTCATGATGCGATCGCTCAGCGAACCATGATTGGTACCAATACGCATGGCTGTGCCATATTCCTTACATATCTTAATGAGTGGAACAAACTTGCTGCGTATTCTTTCCAACTCCTGGTTGTAAGCGCTATCCGTATAATCTATCGTCTCAAATTTCTTCTTGTCTGCATAGTTACCCGGATTCACTCTCACCTTCTCTACAATCCTTGCCGCGATCTCTGCCGCGTTAGGCGTAAAGTGAATATCCGCTACTAAAGGTGTGTGATAGCCTCTGCGCCGCAATTCGTTTTTAATATTCAATAAATTTTCAGCATCATTCTTCGAGGGTGCTGTAATGCGTACCAGTTCTGCACCAGCCTCTATGCAACGAATGGATTCTTCTACTGTTTTGATGGTATCCATCGTATCAGAGGTCGTCATGGTCTGAATACGGATGGGATGATGGTTACCAATCAGTAAATCACCCACTTTCACTTCGAGCGTAGCCAGGCGTTTGTATGATGTAAGTGATTCAGTAAATAACTGCATAATAAAATATCTGGATGCAAATTTATGCTTATTTCAAACGGATTACCAGTCCTTAGAGGGAGTCTCCGGAGAGAGGCCGCGTCTCTTTTGTAATTTGTCCTGCAATGCCTTCTCATTTTCCATCAATGCTTTCAATTTTTGCTCAGCATCTTTCTTGCTGATTTTAGATTGCTGAGGTTTGGGCTGTTGAGGTTGCTGTGGATTTTTTTCCTGTTTCTTTTTATCCTGGTCTTTATTGTCCTTCTTGTTATCCTTTTTTTGTTGTTCCTGTTGGTTTTTCAAGGCACGTTGCAGGTTTTGCCGGGCGTCTTCATCATTCGGATTCAGCAGTAGTGCATTCTTGTAGGCAAGGATACACTCAGGAAGTTTGTTTGCCTTTTGATATGCAACTCCTTTGTTGTAGTAGGCCTGTTGCTTTACGTTATTATCAGCAGCATTATCAATCGTCTTATCGAAATATTTAACAGCACCATCCAGGTCGTCTTTTCTATACAACGTATTTCCCATATTGAATCCAGCTATATAGTTTTTATCCGACTGATCCAATGCCTTCTGGTAATCCTTTGCCGCATCATCATATTTCTTTTGTTCATATGACTTGTTTCCGTTCCGGATGGATTCATTCACAGACTGTGCCTGTAAGTTGAAACTCATAAAAATCAATAGTACAGGAAATGCTGTCCTGGTAAACTTCCTACGGCTCTCCGGAATGATCATTTCGAGTAATAGCACAATAAAGGCCGCCAGCAGAAAATACCAGTAATATTGAATGAAAGACAGGTAAGAATTGTCACTCATCGCTGCACTCTTATCCAAACCTGCCAGTTGATCTTTAAGTTTCTGAACGATCATATCAGGATCATTATACAATTGATAGATACCGTTTGTTTCTTTGGCTATGGACGAGAGTTCCTGCTCATTCAACTTTGAAATTACTGTGTGTCCCTGTTCATCTACTTTATACTTTCCTGTGGTAGCATCCGGGATGGGCGATCCCATCGGTGAACCAATACCAATGGTATTGACCATGATACCTTGCTTTGCCAACTCTTTTGCCGCAGGCAAAGCGTCATCATCATGATCTTCACCATCACTGATGAGCAGTACTGATTTATAACTATTCTCTTTGGGGTCAAAGGCAGCAAGGCTCATGCGCAATGCGCTTCCTACTACTGTGCCCTGCACCGGCACATCATCTGTACTTGCAGCAGACACATACATCTTCGCGGCATTGTGGTCTATTGTGAGTGGCATCTGCAAATAAGCACGGCCGGCAAAAATGATCAGCCCAATCCTTTCGTCTGGCATCTGGTCGATTAGTTTGCTGATCAGTTGTTTCGCCCGCTCCAATCGGTCTGGTTTCACATCTGTAGCCAGCATACTATTACTCACGTCAAGCGCGATCATGAGGTCAGCTCCGTTTCTCGCTATCTTCTGAGTAGGATCCGGCCTTACCAACCCTGCCACAGCGAGTCCGCAGAGTACAAAAGCAAAAATGAACAGAAAGAATTTGATCCTGAATTTTCTAACTGAGAACTCAGCCATCAAGGCCTCTACAAGGGACTTGTCGCCGATCTTTTTCACTACTTTTCTTTTCCATCTGTTTACAGAAACAAAACAAATTATCAGCAGTGGAAGCAGTGCCAGCGCCAGGAAATATTCTACATATTGAAAATGAATCATCGCCGCTAAATTAAATGCTATCCTATTGATACAATTCTGATAGATTGTTAAAGTAGGAGAAAAGATGAAAACGATATAATGCTGTAATTATTTTATCTCCTGCATGGTCACTAACCTCTTGTACATTCCATTGTGTTCCATCAATGACTGATGATTGCCGCGTTCGATGATCTTGCCTTTTTGCAACACCACTATTTCATCCGCATTCCTGATGGTACTCAGGCGGTGCGCTATCACGATGCTGGTACGGTTAGACATCAGGTTATTGATGGCATCCTGTACTAATTTTTCACTTTCTGTATCCAATGAAGATGTCGCTTCATCTAAGATCATTATCGCAGGGTTTTTCAAAACTGCACGCGCGATCGTTACCCTTTGTTTTTCTCCTCCGCTCAGTTTGCCCCCCCGCTCGCCTACCATTGTCTGGTATCCCTCTTCTTTCTGCCTGATAAAATTTGCAGCATTGGCCACCTCTGCAGCCTTTTCGATTTGTTCCTGTGTAATGTTTTGTTTGCCCATTGCGATATTTCCGGCAATGGTGTCATTGAAGAGAATGGGTTCCTGTGTTACAATGCCCATCTGGTTACGCAATGATTGCAAATCATAATTCTTAATATCAATACCATCGATAAGAATGGAACCTTCCGTAGCATCATGAAACCTGGGAATGAGGTCTGCCAATGTGCTCTTGCCTGCACCGGATGATCCTACAAACGCGACGGTCTTGCCTTTCTCTATCGTGAGATTAATATTGTCCAATATCTTATGTTCATCATAATAAAATGAAACATTTCTGAACTCGATATTCTTCTCAAAAGATTTCAGGAGGACAGGGTTCTGAGGGTTGGCTATCACCACAGGTTCATTGATCAGGTGCTCTATACGCTCCACACTTGCCGCGCCCTTCCTGATGCTATACCCCGCGGCAGAGAGCGTTTTAAGCGGTTGGATGATCTGTGAAAAAATCAAGATGTAAGCAAGAAAATCACCGGGATCCAGGAATGAATTTCTCAAAACCAACTTACCGCCATACCATAATACGAATACCACAGCGGCGATTCCTAACACTTCACTGACCGGAGAAGCCAGGTCCCGTTTCCTGATCACCTTGTTTTTTATATGAAACAATTCCTCATTCTGTGAATCAAATTTGCTATACTGTATCCGTTCTGAATTAAATGCTTTGATGATCCGCATTCCACTCAATGTCTCTTCGATGGTACTGAGTATGTGTCCTAATTTCTCCTGTACGGCAGTACTTTGTTTTTTCAACGACCTGCCTATGCGGCCAATGATCAATCCGGCTACCGGCAGAAAAAATATCAACAGCAAGGTGAGTTGGGGACTGAGTACAATCAGGTAGGCAAAAAACAAAATGATGGTAACCGGTTCCTTGAACAACGTCGTCAGCAAATTCACAATAGAGCCTTCCACATCACTCAGGTCGTTGGTGAGCCTGCTCATGATATCTCCCTTCCGTTTCTCGTTAAAAAAACTCACCGGCAGCATCAATATTTTCTTGTACATATTGCTGCGCATATCATTCAGCACGCCGTTTCGTATAGGCGTGAGAAAATAAATAGCTGTGTAGAGAAATACATTTTTGAGCAAAATGAAAATCAGGATCAGGATACAAATAATTCCCAATGCTTTGATGTCGCCATTGGGTTGCTGAATGATGTCGAACAATTCATGTTTCAGGTAATTGACCGGATTCAAACTGCTCAGAAAACCGGTATCCCTGCCCGCTTCAGAAAGTGTATTCTGCTTCTTAAATATCAGGAGCAAAAAAGGACTGAGCATACCCAATGACACGAGAGAAAAGAGATTGGAAAGTATATTGAAGAAAAAATAGGAAACAATCAGCCGTGGATAACCTTTTACATATCTGAAAACCGTTCTTAAACTCTTCATCATGCTGCGAAATGATAATTAGCGGCAAAGTAACTAATTTTACAAAGAACCATTAAGAGTAATAAGATGACAGAAGGAAAAAGACAAAAACAGGTAGCACACGAAATAGAAAAAGAGATCAACGATATTTTTTTAAAATTGCATCTCAATATCCAGGAAGGAGGCATGGTCTCCATTTCATCAGTAAAGGTGACACCTGATCTGTACGAAGCCCGCATTTACCTGAGCTTGTTTCAAACAAAGAATGATGATGAAGTAGTCGAGAAAATCAAAAACAGGTCTGGCGAGATCAGAGGTGAGTTAGGAAAGAGAATGCGTCATCAACTGCGCGTCATCCCGCAACTGACTTTTTACAAAGACGACACGCTCGACTATGTATTCAAAATCGAAAAGCTGCTGGACGATCTGAAAAAAGAGAAAGAGGACAAAGGAAGCAGTGAATAATTATAAATTGTAGATTATGGATGATAGATTAAGGATACAATGCCTATAATTTTCTTCGCCATTTCTTCAATAATTCTTTAACCCATAATTAAACAGTAAATCATAACTCATCCGCCGCGGCGGACGCAACTCACCCAATTCATAATCCATAATCCATAACTTTTCCTCTTGTATTTCAAATTTGCATGGCGATATTTTAAGGCTAAGAAAAGTACCAATGCGATCAACATCATTGCATGGGTTACTACCGGTGTGATCGCGTTCTCCACCATGTGCCAGGTGCTGGTCTTGAATGTATTCAACGGATTCGAATCGCTGGTAAAATCGCTCTATGCCAATTTTTATTCCGACATCAAAGTTGACGCAAGCACAGGAAAAACCATCACGCTGAATGCCCAGCAACTCCGCGAGATACACCAGATGAAGGGTGTCACAGGTGTGTCGCTGAACATTGAAGAAAAAGCGCTGCTGCAAAGTGGCGAACAACAAACGGTCGTTTTGCTCAAAGGTGTTGACAGTAATTACAATAAAGTATCCGGGCTTCCACATAGCATGTATCACGGCTCCTTCAATGTGGGCAATGCCGGTCAGCCCTTGCTGGTATTAGGTTCTGGAATTGAATATGCTATGGGTGTACAGGCAGAAAAGGATATTTTTCCGGTTACCGTTTTTCTTCCAAAGCGGACAGATTTTGTGGGTGGCAATCCGCTGGCCTCCCTGAGCGAAGGCAACGCGCAGTTAGCAGGCAGCTTCGCTATCCAGCAAGACTTCGACAACAAATACGTCATCACCAACATCGACTTCATGCGGCAGCAAATGAATTATCAACCCAACGAGTATTCATCGGTGGAGATTCAGTTATCTCCCGGAACTGACGCGGTTGCATTTTCAAAATTGCTCCAACAGCAGATGGGCAACAAATACAAGGTGCTTACAAAATTCGAACAGAATACCAGCCTCTATCATTCCATGCGATTAGAAAAATGGTTTGTGTATGCTGTGCTCACATTGATTCTCATCATCGCCGCATTCAATATCATCGGCGCGCTCACCATGCTCGTCCTCGAAAAACAAAAAGACATCAGCGTATTGATGGCGATGGGCGCTGATAAAAATATGATCCGAAAAATATTTTTGGGTGAAGGAATGCTCTTAGCCGCAGGCGGAGCGCTGGCCGGCATTATCCTCGCGTTGATCATTTCATTGTTGCAGATGAAATTTCATTTTATCAAGATCTACGGCAGTTCCTTTCTCATTGATTACTTCCCTGTGAAGATGGTACTATCAGATTTTCTGCTTGTAGCATGCACGGCATTTGTGATCGCTGTGGCAGCTTCGTGGTTTCCTGCGCAGAAGGCAGCGAAGCAGCATTTCGAATTAAAGGTCTGAGAATAACAGAACCATCTATTTGCACCGGCATTCCTATTTAGTTACCAATGCTGATGAAATGAGATGTTGCACTGAATGCTTTGCAGCCTTTTCTAAGCAGTCAATCCTGTCCCATTACTATCTTGTTTCCTACAGAACGAATTAATTACTTTAGGAAAATTTGAGGCATATTAATTTTTATTAATTTGCTTCTGAGAGATAATCCTTTATAACAAATCAAACAATGAAGCCTGTGGTATCTACCCCAACTGAATCGCGAAATAAAGAAGTCGGAACTTTTGCACCTGTGAATGAGTTGAATATGTATTACGAAATTCATGGCTCCGGTGAGCCATTGGTATTGATACACGGAGGTGGCTCCACTATTGATACTTCTTTCGGAAGGATCATTCAGAAATTAAAAAACAGCTATCGATTGATCGCGGTGGAGATGCAGGCTCATGGACGCACAGCAGACATAGATCGGCCACTGAGCTTTGAACAGGACGCTGATGACATCGCTGCCCTGCTTCAATACCTGAAGATTGACAAAGCAAATATTTTCGGCTTCAGCAATGGCGCATGCACTACACTTCAGTGTGCTATCCGGCATCCGGAGATGGTCAACAAAATCATTGTAGCTTCTACTTTTTATAAGAGTAACGGAACACCACCGTGGTTTTGGGGAATGATGCACAATGCGACATTTGAAGACATGCCACAACTCTATAAAGATGCGTTTCTGAAAGTAAATCCGGATGAGAAAGGCATCTTCAGGATGTATGAAAGAGACATTACCCGTATGCGATCATTCAGAGACATTACTGATCAGCAGATGGAATCTATAAAAGCACCGGCACTCATCATCACCGGCGATCGTGATGTAGCCACACCTGAACACAGCGTGGAAATGCACAGGATACTTGAAGGTTCACGATTGGCAATATTGCCTTGCGGCCATGGAGACTATATCGGAGAAATCTCAAGGCCACAGGATGAATTCCTGATCAACGGAACCATGAGTATGATTGACAACTTTCTCAAATCATAATAATGAAATCAAAAGCTGACAATCCGGGTATTTACGTTCCACCACCACTGTTATATGTGGCTGTGTTTCTTGTTGCCATTTTCCTTCAGTCGCTGATGCCGGTCAATCATGCTGTCTTTCAAAATTCATGGATAAAAATTTTGGGAGCAGTGCTCATAGCCATTGCAGTTTTCTATTTCGCATTCAGAAGTCTGCGGCAATTCTTTCTTACGAAGAATACAGTCATTACGCATAGGGCAGCAAATTCATTGCAAACCACCGGCATTTACGCAATCACAAGGAATCCGATGTACACAGGACTCGCGATCACCTACCTCGGCGTTACTTGTTATTTCGGCAACTGGTGGAATGTCATTTTATTTCCTGTGTTGATACTGTTAGTTCAGGAATTAATTATCAAACGTGAGGAAAAATACCTGGAAAGAAGATTTGGAGACATCTATCTGGAATATAAGAAAAGGGTAAGACGATGGTTGTAGAAAACAACAGAATTGCTTTTCATTATCAGTTCGCTTAACGAATATTATCTTAGCTGCTCCTTTCCGGATCAAATAAATCATCCATTGAAATCTTATTCATGTACAGAAAACTTGTAGCATTTCATCTCACTCTGATATTGCTTGCCGCAATTCCTTCCTTTGCACAAGAGCAGTGGATCAATACTGACAGACCTGATCAGACAGATGGCACTTACACCATTCCCACCAATACTTTTCAAATAGAAAATGGTGTAACACTCTCAAAGGAAACGATCATGAATAATTTCATGCTACGGTATGGGGCCGGTAAGTCAACGGAGCTCAGGTTAGGAGTAGATGCCGGGAAAGAATACGGCCTGAAGGGATTGAGCCTGTAACCTTCAGCCTGAAGCAACGATTTGTAGAAGAGAAAGGAGCAATGCCCGCTATTGCATTTGTCGGTGAAATCTCTGTTGGAAAATTTGCAACCAAGTCATTCCAAAATGATGAACTGCCATTTGCATTAAAACTTGCATTTGACAAAGACTTGTCAGATAAATTTTCTCTTGGTTGTAATATTGGCACTTCAGATCAGTTCAGAGAACTCGACTTCACCTTTGAAGGTGTTTATTCTTTGGCAGATAATGCTTCTGTCTATTTAGAATATTTTTCTGATTTTTATAAAGCAGGATCTGATCACAATTTAGACGCAGGTATTTTGTATGCCATCACACGAAAGTTCCAGATTGATTTGGCAGCAGGATTCGCATTAAACAATTCCGGCATGCCTGATTTTGCAACCATCGGTGTTTCTTACCTATTTGATTAGATTAACTGAGTGCTCATAAAAACCAGGGTGCGAAAGAAGACGTTGCAATGAAGATATTTTTACTACCGTTAGTCGGGAGACCAAACGGCGGTTGGTACCTTTTAATTCTTTTTACTGCCGTTGGTCGGGAGACCAAACGGCGGTTGGTACTCTTCAATACTCATTGCGCTTCGTTCAGTTCCACAAACCTGAATAGTTCGCCATCAAACAAACCTTTGTCACTTAGTTTTAATTTCGGGATCACCAGCAGCGCCATAAATGACAATGTCATGAATGGAGCAGCAAGGCTACTGCCCAATTCTTTGGCTGCCTTGTCAATGGCGGTGTATTCTCTGGCTACTTCGTAACCATCTGCATTGCTCATCAGGCCCGCTACCGGTAGTGCAAGTACTCGATCCACACTATTATTTCCGGAAAGTGAAACGCTGACACCGCCTTTCTTTTCAATCACCATGTTCACAGCATTGCACAGGCTTTCATCATCTACTCCTACTGCTATGATGTTATGACTGTCATGCGCAACCGAAGATGCAATCGCACCTTTCTTCAATCCAAAATTCTTGATGAAGCCAATGGCTACAGGCGCATTCCTGTCGTACCTATTTACTACCGTCATCTTCAGGATATCCTTATCAGTATTGCTTACCAGCAACCCGTTCTGTATCGTTGCTTCCTCTGTACTGCTGCCGGTGATCAATTGCCCATCTTCTGCATGAATCACCCTGATATCCTTTCCTTTACTTCGCAATTGAAAGTCTTCTGGTTTCTTTGAATCGCAATTGAAATGGTTGACTACCGAGGCCTTCGCGGTATTGATCAGGCTGACACCATCCCTGGCTACAAGCATCCCATTGATATAAGTTTCCTTCACTTTAAACTCCTGCAGGTCTTCACACACAATAAAATCTGCCGAATCACCCGGACGCAATCTTCCCGTTTTCATTTTATAATGCAACACTGGATTGATACATGCAGCCTTCAATACTTTAAAAATATCAATTCCTTCCCTGACAGCACGGCTGCACAGCACATTGATGTGCCCCTGTACCAGGCTGTCAGGATGTTTATCATCGCTGCAAAACATCATCTCATCTTCATAATCATGCTGCAGGCCGATGAGTGCATCAAAGTTTTTGGCGGCACTCCCTTCCCTGATGAGTATTTTCATTCCATGTTTCAGTTTGTGCAATGCCTCTTCCCTAGTGAAACATTCATGATCCGTACTGATGCCTGCATTGATATACCTGATTGCTTCATCTCCTTTCAATCCCGGTGCATGGCCATCCACCGGTTTGCCATATTTTCCTGCTGATGCAATCTTTTTTTCCACTTCCAAATCTCCATGAAGTACTCCCGGAAAATTCATCATTTCGCTCAGATAGTAAATATCTTCAGAGCGCAATAAATGTTCTACCGCATTTGCATCAAGAGATGCTCCCGCAGTTTCGAAAGTGGTGGCTGGCACACAACTTGGCGCTCCGAAATGGAATTTGAAAGGCACAGTTTTACCATTGTCGATCATGTATTGCACACCCTGAAGCCCGCACACATTGGCGATCTCGTGCGGGTCGCTGATAGTGGCAATCGTTCCATGCACTACAGCCAATCGTGCAAATTCGGATGGTACCAGCATACTGCTTTCCACGTGCACATGAGCATCTATAAAACCCGGTAGCACATAAGGCTTGCTTTTATCTTCTTCGCCGATGTGCTCAATACTTTGAATCCTGCCTTCTTCAAAATGTACGGCGCCAAAATAAATTTTCTTTGCTGTGATCTCTATAATGTTTCCACTGACTGTTGATTTCATGTCTGAATTACTTTATAACTGAAAATACCGCATAGGCACCGTGGTAAATTGCATCAAGATGTGATCCTGAACAGAAGCGAATGCCGGCACCGAAGGTAAAAATTACTGTTGAAGGAGCAGCAATCAATCCTGATTTTGAATGAACTTAAAAATAGCTTGCAGGAAATGTCATCAAAGTGCAAGGCTACCTTTTGAATGCAAATAAGCCGGTTTTAATTTCAGTATTCTTTTATACACAGGGCAAGATTCTGAATGTGCACCTGGCAAATAGCCGGTACTCATCAGGAACTCATTGACGATTTCTCCACCGGTAAAACGAAAATGTTTTTTAAACAATTTTACCCAATCTTCTTTCTGCATCGGATGATGATGATTGAGCCAATGCCTGAATGATCCAAATTCTTTTTGCATACTTAGAATGACTTTTGCATTTTCTATCGCGGCATTTATCTTTAGTCTGTTCCGAATAATGCCGGCATCCTGCATGAGCCGCTCGAAATCTTTTTCTTTGAATGTGGCGATTTTTTTTATTTCAAAATTCTTGTACGCCTTCCGGAAGTTTTCCTGTTTATTCAAAATCGTACCCCAACTCAATCCTGCCTGGTTAATCTCCAGGATCAGTCTTCCGAACAGTTCATTATCATCCTGAATGGGAAAACCATAATGCTGATCGTGGTAAATGCGATGTACATTATCTTTCGGAAGTTTCTCAACGAAGGTACAGTAGCCACCTGCCATATTTTTTTGTTGGTAAAGATAGCAGTAAGATGTGTTGCATCCGTCATGAAACACATGTCGCTGAGCTTGCCGAAGCAGAGGTCGCTGAGCCTGCCGAAGCGTAGGTCGCTGAGCTTGTCAGACGAAGCGATTGCTTGTCTGACTCCGACCGAAGCGTCGGAGCCGAAGGGAATCAATTGTAATCAAAGAGTACAATCTCTTGAAGCTTGGCTTCGGCAAGCTCAGCCAGCGTAGCACCCAATCGAAAGAAATTAAGAATGATCACTGCAGAATAATTTATTTCCTTAATTTGTGTTCAACCAAATCGTTTTTATGAAAAGAGAACTGACACAATGGTACAGCCCCGCGCTTGGAAAAGACATGCCGATAGCTGTATATGGCGATTACGGATTCGCACTGCTGCTGGTGCCTACAGCACAGGCCGACTATTTAGAATACGAAAGATTTCAGATGATGGATTCACTGGCTCCCTGGATCGATTCAGGTAAGGTGAAAGTATTTTCTATCAACAGCATCAACAATGAAAGTTGGCTGAATAACGATATGCTGCCTGAGCACAAAGCGATCCGGCACAACCAGTTTAACCAATATGTATTTGATGAAGTCATTCCTTTTATAAAAAACAATACTTCACAAGAAACGCCAATCATCACCTGTGGTGCGAGTTTCGGTGCGTTGCACAGCATGAATTTATTTTTGAAACGCCCTGACCTGATCAACGGTGTGATCGCAATGAGCGGCGTGTATGACCTTCATGAATACACGAAAGGTTACAGTGATGAACAAACTTATTATAACTCACCGATGAGCTACATGCCAGATCTCGCTGACCCGTGGTTTCTCGACAACATTCGCCGCAGTCATCATATTCATATCCTCTCCGGTGGAGGTTCCTACGAAGACCCGAATGCCTCACGTGCCTTTGCCGGTGTGCTCTACAACAAGGGTATCACCTACGAATTAGATATCTGGGGAGATGACATGAATCACGACTGGCCTACATGGAGGAAGATGTTACCGTATTATATTGATAGCAGGTTTTAGGAGGAGGGTTGAGGGTTTAGAAATGTTTAGGGTTTAGGGTGCCATTACTCTTGATCTTTGTTCTACCGGTTAAATGGGAAGAGAGTACACATACTCCCGGATACAATCCGGCAGAATCAATGGGCACCAAGTGAACCTTCGGAACACTTTGCGCCAGAGAAATGATTAAGATTTCTTCGATTTTCTAATGATAGGTTTGCTGACCAAAGGATTTAATAATCATCTCACATTAAATGAATCTTTGGTAGAAATTCCCTGGCGGTGAAGACTTCTGTTACGCCACGGCGACATTGGATTCTTATCTTTCCATAAACCTCTTTTTGCATCCCGCGCTTCCAACTCCAGTTTTGCCAATACTTTATCAGAACTGTACTTTTTGAAATGCCACGCCATCCCTGCCTTTATCATTTCATGACTGAGCTCTCTGCCATCGTCCAGGTAGGTGAATCCCAAATACCTGCCATGATTGTCGATTCCAGTTACCTGCAGAATGACGGTTTTTCCAAAGCATAAACTCCCAAGATATTGTTTGGCAACCCTGTAATAGGGCATTCCTCTCTCCGGTGCATCAATTCCTTCCATGCGCACCCGAACCGTTTTCTTTCCCTCCACTAACAGGTCATAAGTATCACCATCGATGATGGCAATTACCTTTCCGGGTATTCGTTTTTGGTTTGAAGTATCGATACTGTTATCGCAGGAAGATAATTGGATGGCAGAACCGAGAAAAGATACTTTAAAGCAGAAGATAAATAAGATTGAAGTGAGTTTCATGTTTATGATTGCTGCAAAATTAGTGGCATGCATTTAAAAATTATCCTACAAAGAAAACGATTTGATCGCAGGAATAGTGCCCGCTCTTGGGAGAAATAAAATCCGGAAATAAGGAATTCCGCCAATCAGACGGCAAATAGTCAATTAGTACCACTTTCAGTCTTAATCCTCCATATAGTGATTCTAATTTTTATATTCTGCCGTCTAATCACCTGACAATGATTAAGATTCATTTTTCTGTTATTGCCGTTGGTCGTGAGACCACACGGCGGTAGCAACTTGAGGCATTGTCACTTCATATCTAAGCTCGTATAGCCATTACCGTCATACCTCTTAATTTCCATAAAACTTCTTATGAAAAAACAATAACTGGTATGCAATCGCATTGCGCCAGTACGGCCAGTTATGGCCTCCGTCGCGCTCTGTGTAATCATGATCAATCTTCAATTCCATCAATCGCTCATGCATGCGCCGATTGGCATCTATAAACGGATCACTGATACCACACTCAATTGTAAGTGCTAATGTTGTATCCGATTTATCAACTATGTACAGGTCGGAATATCTTGATATCACTGCGGATGATGTATCACCAACAATATCTTCAATACCATACTTGCTCTTCCACGGCAACAAGTCGAGTACACCGCTCATGCTTCCGGCAGCAGAAATATCCTGGTGTTTCATCGCAAGATACAACGCACCATGCCCGCCCATACTCAGTCCGCAGATAGCTCTCTGCATTCTGTTACTATTCGTCCTGTAGGCAGAATCAACAAAGGGAATGATATCCTTAGTGATATAACTTTCATAATTGGAACCACTGGTGCTTCTGCTGTCGATATACCAACTGTTTTTGCCGTCAGGACAAACAAGGATCAACTGAAACTGATCAGCGTACTGTTTTATTTGCGGCACTCGTGTTATCCAATTGGTGTAGTCGCCGGTGTATCCGTGCAGGAGGTAAACGACAGGGTATCGGTTAGCCGTATTTTTTGAGTAAGAGTAAGGAAGCACCACCACTGCTTTTGAATCCTGCATCAGCGACTTGCTGTGAACAGTAATTGTGTCAACAGATGCACTGAATGAAAATTTGAATGTGATTAGCAAAAGAAACAAAATCGAATTTTTCATTGATATCATTTTACAATTTAATGCCTGAAGGTTTCGATCAGGAATGAGTCTAGAAATAAAAAGTTGAACCTCCACAGATTGCTCATTCATCTCAGTGCCTGCAATACAATGAGCACAATTCCCAAAACAATTTCAAAAGTCATGATAAAATCAAAATACTTACCGGCAGAGCCTACCCGCATTCTCGAATACAACCTACCCAACCCGGAACACATAATTACGATACCGATAAAATAAATCAGTTCATGCTCATCGTGCAAATCATAAGCCACCCATGCCAGCAAAAAACCCAAACCGAAATATATGCCACTGAGGAACCTGAACAGATCATCGAGCACTCGCTGCGGAGGTGTACCGGTTGGTAAAAATGCATGTGCTCCTTTGACCAGGAGATTGGCTCCGCCAAGAAAGCAGATAAGTGCTACAAGTATGAGGATGATTTGAATGGCTAATTGCATAAAACATTCTTTAAATAGCATCGGGTGACAAGAGTTGCCGCAACTTACCGGTCGTCACCAAAGGTCAGTCCGGTAAGTTGGGTTGACAGCCCTGAGCGTAATACACGATCCGTCTTCTGACTTTTGGTAGCGTCTAATTGCCGACTGACGGTACCGACGGCTACTTCAATTCCATAGACTGAATAATATCCTGTATCCTCCTTTGCAGTTGTTGCAATTTGGTATCAAAGTTTTTCACATCATCCAATGTAGTGTTCACACTGAAATAAAATTTGATTTTAGGCTCTGTACCGCTTGGTCTTGCTGATATCTTATCACCATTTTCTAAGATAAACTGAAGTACATTGCTTTTCGGAAAATCAAGTTTAGATGTCGCTCCGGATTGAATATTCTTTTGCTCCAATGTTTGATAATCCAGCAATAAAGCCACTTTACTTCCGGCAATTTCTTTCGGCGGATTGTCTCGGAATTGTTGCATCATAGCCGCGATTTCTTTGGCACCATTCATTCCCTTCTTAGTGATGCTGATCAACTCTTCGTAATAAAATCCATATTGTTTGTAAAGATCCAGCAACTTATCAAACAATGTTCTTCCCTTATCCTTTTCCACTGCTGCCATTTCGCAGATGATAGACACAGCGCTCACAGAATCTTTGTCTCTCACCTGGTCGCCAATCATCAGCCCGAAACTTTCCTCGCCACCAATGATGTATTTTTCTTTTCCTTCTTTCTGACGAATTAATTCTGAAATCCATTTAAAACCTGTAAGTGTATTGTAACAGGTAACGTTATTTTTTTCTGCGATGATGTCAATCAAATCTGTGGTAACAATTGTTTTGACCACCATATCATTGGGTTGCGCTATTCCCTTTTGCTTTCTCGACTCCATCATATAACTGAAAGCCAACAATGCCGTCTGGTTACCATTCAGCAATACCCATTCACCATGATTGTTCTTAACACCTACGCCTACACGATCTGCATCGGGATCCGTTCCCAATAAAATATCTGCATCCAATTCCTTTGCATTTTTCAATCCGATGCTCATGGTTTCCCTCTCCTCCGGATTAGGATAAATTACAGTCGGGAAATTACCATTTGGCTCTGATTGTTCTTTGACGATATGCACATTGTCAAAGCCATAGGCAGCCAGCGCCTTTGGCACCAGCATGATGCCTGTACCGTGAATGGGTGTATATACAATTTTCAGATCATGCTGTCTCTTGCATGCATCAGGATTCACGCTCAGGCCTTTTACCATCTCCAGGTATTTAGCATCTATATCGGCACCGATCAACGTAATATTGCTATCACTTCCTCCCCACTTTACATCGTCATTACTTTTTATTTTTTCAACCTCGGATATCACGTTCTTGTCATGCGGCGGCACCATTTGCGCACCATCATCCCAGTAAGCTTTATAGCCATTGTATTCTTTAGGATTATGTGATGCTGTCAGTACCACTCCACCCTGGCAACCGAGTGTGCGAATAGTGAAACTCAGTTCGGGAGTAGGCCGTAATGCTTCAAACAAATAAACTTTTATATCATTTGCTGCAAAAATCTGCGCCACGATCTGAGCAAACTCTTTGCTGTTGTTACGTGCATCAAAGGCAATTGCCACACTCACCTTATCAAAATTTTGTTTCAGATAATTGGCATAGCCCTGTGTAGCTCTTCCAACTGTGTATTTATTCATCCGATTGGTACCCACACCCATCAGGCCACGCAACCCTCCGGTACCAAATTCCAGTTCCTTGTAGAAGGCATCCTCCAGTTGTGCCGGATCATCCTGCTGCAGTTTCCTGATTTCATTTTTTACTTCCTCATCAAAATTGCCTTCCAGCCATTCTTTGATGTTGCTTATTGTTTTTGCATCCATAAATCTGTTTTTAGAAATTTGAAGGTATTGAATTTTTTGGGTTGTAAAATACTCCTTTAATGACCTCCAACCATTTATTTTTGCAACATGAAGTTCCGGCCACACTATTTTGCACTGGTTATATTTTCTTTATTATTTTACAAAAATACCTTCGCTCAGGATTCTCTTCCTCCGATGCATTCTGAATATAATGTGACCAACAATAAAGAGAAAGTTGTCACGGACAATAAGATTTATCCCTATAACCGCAAAAGAGCAAGATGGCTTATCGCCGGCAACGCTGCTGTATATGCAGGTACTATTACTGGACTCAGCATCATGTGGTACGCCAATTACCCGAGAAGCAGTTTCCATTTCTTTGATGACAATAATGAATGGCTACAGGTGGACAAGACCGGCCACATGTACACAGCATACCTCATCAGCCGTAGTAGCGCTGAAATGTGGCGCTGGGCAGGGCTGTCGAGGAAGAAGCGTATTTGGATTGGAGGTCTGAGTGGTGTCGCTTATCAATCTATAATTGAAGTATTGGATGGTTTCTCTGCAGAGTATGGATTCAGTACCGGCGATTTCGCCGCGAATGTATTAGGTTCGGCTTCCTTTATCTCACAGGAACTCGCATGGGATGAACAAAAAATTAAAATCAAATTCTCTGCACTTCCTCATCGATATTCATCAGATGATTTAGAAATCAGGGCCAATAAAATTTTTGGGGAATCTTATGCTGAGAGATTATTGAAAGACTACAACCATCAAACCTATTGGCTCAGTGCAAACGTGCATTCACTCCTTCATATTGACAACTGGCCGGAATGGCTCAATATTTCGATTGGTTACGGTGCTAGGGGAATGTTCGGTGGAAGGAGCAATATCGCCAAGGATAGCCAAGGCAATATCGTTTTCGACAGGAGTGATATCCCCCGGCTACGCCAATGGTACTTAAGCCCGGATTTGGATTTCACAAAGATTAAAACAAGAAAGAAAGGTGTAAAAGTGCTTCTATTTATTTTGGACTCTTTTAAGTTTCCGGCACCCACGTTAGAACTGAGCAATGGAAAAATAAAAGGTCACGTCATATTTTTCTAAACTTCGAGTCGCGCACCGGTGATTTCACCATTTTCAGTTTCCACCACAATCCTTTCTGACAAAGCTGTCGCTACGGAAAGGCCTGTAAAGTCCGGTGAAACAGGAAACCTTTTATGACTACGTTCTACTAAAACCAGCATTTGAATTTTGGAAGGATAATATTCTATAAAAGGACGTAAAGCATAGGTCAATGTCATTCCGGAGTTAGTCACGTCATCAATCAATATTACCACTTTTCCATCCAGATTTACAGGTGTCTTTTCAGTAACAATAGATACTTCCATCGGGCTCTTCTTATTAATATCGATCTCGATGATCCTGATTTCCGCAGTAACAAGCGGCTTCAGAAAATCAGCTACAATCCTGGCTATTATCAATCCGTTCTCTTTTATCCCTGCAAGAATAATTTCTTTTTCATTCAGATTCTTTTCAGCAATCTCGTAAGACATCCGCTGCAATTTCCGTACGGCAGCATCTCGTGATAAAATGTTCATGAGATATAGGTATTTTTTTCAAAAATAGGGATTGTTTGTTGGTTGCTGGTTGTTTTCCATTGATCTTCTGCCACGGCGGCGCGCTTGTCGTTTTTCCAGCCACTTTAGGTAAGCTATTAGTCGTAAGGAAATTTGTTTTCTTGCACAGAATAATGCTTCAAATTTCAACTTACAACCTTCATCATTTATTGGTTCGTTGCCTGTATAAGCCAGAATTTGATTCTTTTCTCATTTATTGTGAAGTAGTAAAGGATAAACACTACCTTTATATGCCTACCCAATTTCTGAAAGATGGAAATGACCCCGCCACTACAGAAATCTATTACCGATTGCCGTTTACCCCATCCGGCACTTCAGCCTTTTATAGAACACTATATTTACCGAAGGATACATGTACCTGCAGGATGCCATGTAGAAAAACTGATGCCATTGCGTCCAGCGAGCTCCCTCGATTTTTTTCTTGGCAACCCTTTCGAAACCATAGACCTCCAAACCAGGGAACAAATTCCATTTGTCCGAAATACCGTTCGCGGGCCCAGAACTCACATATTGTACTCAATTCGCATGAACGGTGAATTCATCTCGTTCACGATTATATTCAAGGCAACAGGTTTATACAAACTCTTTGGAATATCCATGGATCTGTTAGCAGATAATGCTCTGGATGGGAAATTGACGGAAGACCTGCCTTTGTGCAAAACAACAGGGCAACTTTTGAATGCAAGGGAAATAACATCCTGTATACAAATAGTAGAACCTTACCTGCTGCTACTTGCTGACCGAAGCAGAAAAGTTCCGCATGTGATAGATAAAGCAGTTCACCTGTTAGAGCATTATCCACAATCCTACTCGATTGGCAATTTGGCACACGAAAGTTTCTTATCCCTGCGACAATTGGAGCGAAGTTTTATCAGGTATATCGGCATCAGCCCGAAGACTTATTTCCGAATGCATCGCTTTCTGAAACTGTTGGCTGCAAAGAAGAATGCACCGGAACAAAAATGGGGCTCGCTGGCACACGAATTTGGATATTATGATCAAATGCATTTCCTAAAAGAGTTCAAATATTTCTTCAAGAAAACACCTTCCACTTTTGATCTTTCCGATCTCTCTGTCTGAATAATTTTATACCGATTGTAAATTCGTTATAGTCTAATTCCATTGGACTAAACGACGGTATTCCACCGCGGCGGAGCATTAAACCAAGATCTTTTGGGCTGTTTAATATCTATGGTTGGTATTACATGCAATACTCAAAGCAATATTTTAAGAAAGGAATTGTTGACTGCCTTTTATTATTGACGAGTTATTACTAAGAAAGTGCGAATTCTTACTATGTTATTGCCGGTTGCAGTCCGAATTTTGTAAATGCTTTGATGATGGAATATTTCAATTAAGCCTTTCGTCCAATCCTAATTTAGAAGCAGGTTGATTAACCTATTTTTCTATCCGTTGAAGGTTTGAAAAATGCACCTGTTCTAACTTCCTCATTTAGTTTTTCATGATTTTTTTGACATCCGGAATGTTTATCCTATGTGAACCAAACCCTGATATTGGCTGTATTCCGCTCAAAAAGGTGAATAAGTAAGAGTTACTTCACCGAATTCAAAATACAATCTACCTGCTGAGAAAATAATTATCTGGTCAACGAATTCAAATGGTATACCGTGATAAAAATTCATTGACCTGATTCGAAAATTTTGAACAATAAATTCAAAATAAAAACAGGGAAGCCGAAAACTGAATAGAGTAGGCAAAACAATAAAATTTCAAAACAATGCCCAATCAAAAAGACATAACCAAAATGATACTTGATGCAAAAGTTGTCGATTTTGATGCACTCGGCAAAGCTGTATCTAAGATTGGTCCCCAGGTTATTTTCTCAGATGACCCCTGGGAAAATTTTTGTGGCACCATGCGGTATTTTATCCGCATCTATCGACTGCCACCCATTGGACCCCGCATCCCGGAATTAGAACGATTAGACAGGATTGAAGGCCTCGAAAGAGAATTATAAATGAATCATGGAAAAGGCCTTATCTGTAAATGGATCTGCCATTGCTTTACCGGAAAAAGAATTACTGGTAGAAAGATTGGCTCATTCCTTGACCTTCGCAAAAAATGTGCTACAGCATTTGATCGTGGAAGGAAACCAGGCGGATGAAAGCGATCCCTGGTTTGTAAGGAATGAAAAGATCATTGCAGAAACGGCCTTTCTTGTTGCATTCTCCAACAACATCATTTATAGTGCTGAGATAATCAAGGCAAGGAAAGAATTGATTGAAGTTTTGGAACCTTTGGCAAGGAGCAAAGCTATGCTCCTGAATATTTGTATGCAACCTCCATTAGCTCTTGACTATGCTCATGCCCATATCTGTCTTTCCTATGCCGGGTATCCGGATGAAAGATTTGACAAGGCACTTTCCGCTGCACTTCAATCGTCATCTGTTGAAGGAATTGAGCGGACACCTTACAGAATGATGGAAGGTGAATGGCTGAAGCAACGCTGGAAAAGCGACTATGAAAGTAACTTTGATTTTTGGATCCCTTTAAGCTGCCTTCATCACGAGGTAGATATCTTCAGTCCGGGTTCTGACGGTGCCTATTCCGTTACTCATGCTATTATGTATGCTGCATTCGGAAAGAAGCATATCCCCGGAACTGACCCCGGAATAATACTTCAATGGGTCGAGTCGCTTTTAGTACGGTACATGGACGAGCAGAATTATGACATTGCCGGTGAATTATTAATGGCATGGCCTCTATTGAATAAGCACTGGTCATCCACTGCTGCATTCGCTCTGAATTGTTTATTTCAGATTGAAGAAAGAGTTGGATTCCTGCCTGCACCGGGATTGGAACGATCACTTGTTGATAACGCTGAAGACAAGAATGCAAAGCGTACCTATATCTATAGCATTAATTATCATACAGCCCTCGTCATGGGTTTATTGTGCAGCAGCATCCTGGAAAACCCGTTAAAAGAAAATGTATGTTTCAATTCCATTGACTGCACGAAAGCCTGGAAAAGTAAAATTGAAAATGAAATATTTTCCGAAAAGGAAATTCATTGGAAAAAATTTTTTCTGGATCTGGATTCAGATCAAAGAGATCAATTGTTGCCGATGCTGTACCAGGTTTGTATTTTAAGATGGGTCAGGGATAAGAAATTCGGGAATGTGAAATCTTTGCTCGAAATCAGCAGCGATGAATTAAGAAAGTTAAGTATCAGCAGGCAGGCTGAGGAATTGTTACAAAGGCTTAGCCTGTTTACTTTTGATTAATCGCGATACCTTGTGTTGATATACTTCTAAACATGTGTATTCATCAGGACATTAGTAACTGATTGAATGCTGAAATCAATTCGATAATTAATTTCTCAAAATACAATTTGCCGATTTTGTACTAAAAGAGGTCGCTTCTTTACTAATGGATTGCGACATCTTACTATTTTGATCACGGCTAACAGCCGAATTTTGAAACTGGTTCATTGATTCGTACCGTCCTTATGTATCAATAATGCCTTTCGTCCAATCCTAATAAAAATAAGGAAGAAAATACAGATCATCCTGTCTGTATGATGAAGTTTAGAAAGGAGAGATTTCGCTATCATTTTTTTTGCGCAGGTGATTATGCGCCCGTTGCCATAAAAAGGCGATATTCTATGTAATTCTACCTGAACACTGCCTGAGTTTTCGACAGGCAATTATTCTGCAGGAAAATATTTACAAATTCCAAGATCACTACTGCCTGATGGGTATGTAAGCCCTGAATGCCACACCAAATAGTGGTGTGCCGGAGTGAATTCACCTGGCACATTGAAGGCAGTGGACATGAGTGGCTTTTATATTCTCATTCAAAAAGTGCGGCGTCAGCACTATAAAAAACTGACAAGCAAAAATGAAAAGACTCTCAAAATTTCAGAACCTGGTCATACCGGTAAAGTTCGAAACCCCCTTACAAGAGCCATTACCCTTGACAGCATACCTGTTCAACCGTAATGGTAAATTGATTCAACAAACTCCGGTGAGTAAGGATACCGCAGCATTTAAAGAAGTACCTGTAAACAGCCTGAACGAGGTACGCATTTTCATTGCCCCCACACCTAAGGAGCGAATTATCAATCCTGCCTCCATAGCAGATATGGACAAGCTTCATGCTTATGAACCCATACTAAATATTGGTGCTAAAGGAGAATTACAAATATTACCCATCCCGGCGTACCTCTCAAAATGGTGGTGTTTTGCTTTCTGTAGAGTCAGAGGTACCCTAACGAAAAATTTTGTAATCGATGGCCAAGTACAGAACCGTCCTGTGTGCAATGCACGTGTGCACATTTGCGAGATAGACAAAATCTGGTGGTGGCTGCCACGGATACCGGATGATATCATCTTACGAATACCGGAAATCATTTTGCATCCCGAATTGCCGATTCCAATTCCAATCCCTGACCCGCCACCCTTCGAAAGAATACCTGGTATCAACCAGATGTTTGAAGCCAAACCATTTCCGAAAGCTGATCCTACTATACTTTCAAATGTGCGAATGGAATTGAGTTCTGCTAATCTTAATGTAAGGGAAGGCATGGCTAATGCTGACCAGGGTAAAGCAATGGATAAGATCAGGGAAGTAAGTGCAAGCCTGCAACCTGATATTAAAAAACAATTATTGTCAGGCAACGTGGCACAAATCAAAAATGTTCTTGCTCAAAACTTTCAACTTTTCCATCCGCTTTTTTGCTGGCTCCCATGGATATGGCCCTATTTCTACCGCTGCGATGAGATCAAGACGGTAAATACCGACATGAACGGAAATTTCGACACCACCTTTTTCTATTGGGGATGTGGTGATCATCCTGATCTATACTTCTGGGTTGAATACTTTATAAACGGAGTATGGACTATTGTTTACAAGCCACCGATCCCATGCTATACTTATTGGGATTTTGCATGTGGCAGCAATGTATCTATAAACATCACCGATCCGAGAGTACTCTGGGGATGTAATAATGTTATCGATGGTGATATCATTTGGGTAAAAACGATTGGTCACGGTGCAAGTGTAGCTCATATTCAACAGACCGATTTCTTTTCCGTTATCCAGGGCAAATTGTTCAATCGCATTGGATTGAGTGATGTAAGTGTGCCACACCGCGGTAATGCTGTTGGTGATTTCCGCCGACCCTTTGGACAGACACTTTATTTCCTGGTACAGTTCGGAAGCGGGTTACCGTCAAACAGTATGAAGTATTACAGATGGAGCTACCGAAAAATACGTAATGCCGATCTTAGCCCTGCGAGCGGATCATGGACTCCATTGAAGAATCAACTATTCAAACCATACTCCTTTGAGTATTTCGATTTGCTTCTGCATAAACATATCGATTACAAAAATTTCCGCTTAGGCCCTGTAACTGCAGGCACCAAAGACGATTTGTTTATCATTCCACCGGCATGGCCTACACAGGCACCCGTCAATGCAACAGAACTGAATCCTAACTGGGATCAGAATACAGTGTCTGTTGTATTTGATTCTTCACAATTAGATGATGGCTTATACGAATTTATCCTTGAAATTTTCGATGCAGCAGGAAACAAAGTTTCATCTATTCCACGGCAGTTGTTCCAGACTCCAAACTACAGCAACTTTGCTCCTTCCATAGATGCACCAAATGATTATTTGATACTCAGTGATCCTACTCATGCAGATGCCTACAGGATGAATGTACGCATCGACAATCAGAAATGCCAGGCGGATATCTATAAGATACTGGTTGATGGTGTTGAAAGTTCAACCAACTGTTGTGGCTTTGTGAAGTATCAACCGGGTTCAGATGTAGAGATCAGGTTCAGGGCATATCATCCACACAACTTTGCAGATTTCAGTTTCAATGTCAAGAAAGGCACTTGCAATGACCCGATACAAACGAGTGCTACGAATACAGCAGGTATGGTAATTGGCAGTACTTATAATGGATTGATAGAAAATTATCACCGGGACAATACCAGTGTTTATTCCAAGACTTTTTCACCGGCTACATTATTGGGAATATGTGCTTTGGAAGGGAAAGCAGCATTTGCAGAATATCTGTATGTAGCGGTACTCACTACTGATGGGAATAACTACCTGGAATTGGATGCTGATGCGCTTGCGGCATTTGCATTGGAGCCGGCGTAGACTGCAAGGCACGACTCCGAGAGAGGAAATGGAATCAACTTTTTTGACTCTTCTATTCAAATAATTTATGACGCACGAACAACTATTAGGAATGCTGGAGACACTAACCGGCCATCTGCGCACTGCAACTTCGTCAGAAGAACAATCGCTCAACAGCGTTCAGGAGTTACTTGCTTCTTCGCTGGCAGAGCAACCATTACCGGCATCCAACCAACAGTTCTCCTTCGAAGGAACAGACCTCTTCTTCCGTCAAAATATCCAAAGCGGGCGACTGGATAATTTGGAAAGAATCGTCTCCCAAACACTCAATAAAAAGGAAGAAGGTGATTTGAGAGTATTCGTGCGTGATGTACCAATACGTACTACACAAGTCACCGGCAGTGTGCCTGATTGGGCTGCAGGCTCAAGGCCGGTGCATACGGAGGGGCCATTTATAAACAGGGACGGACGCAGGATATGGTTCGATTTTTATCGTGTGGAAAAATTAATCGCGCTCTACATTCAGGGGCAGGCAAATCCTGTGATATTGTTTAAATCAGAATTCCGCGAGCGTCTCCTGGATAGGTTGACCAATAAAAAAGTAGAATTGGTAAAGAGTTTCAAAGTACTGCCCGGAAGTGTTTGGATCAATGCACACACTCTCGCATCTGATGCACCTGATAATCGTTATGTGGGAGTAAAAGTGAAGGGAGGTACCATTGACTTAGCAGCCCTTCCGGTATTTCTGGGAGATAAACTGACGGTTACACCGGTAAATAATATTCAGGTCACTCTTCAATTGGAACAAGAATCTGATCCTGATGCCAATGCAACTTCAGCTTTTGGAAAAGATGCAAGAAATGCGCAATATCATCTGCCTGACACCTGGAGTTTTACATTGAATGGATCAGGAAAAAATATCACTACTATCGGCAATGCCTATACGACAATGTATGGGCAGGCAGCAAACTTCACATGGGCAGGAGCTCAGGCAACAACCTATAACACTGCTCTAAGCAGAGTACTGATCCCCTGGAATGCTGATATTACAGAATTCAATGTCTCTTCCTGTGTAAGCCCCTTCTGTACATTTTCAGGAAAGGCTCCGGTTTCCAATAGTTGGTGGGCATTGCCTGCTGCTGCTATTGACTTAGCAGCACCTTTGGAAGCAAAAGGGAATGGTGCGGTATTATTAAAATGCGGAAAAGGATTGCAGGCTGTGTGGCCGGGATTAGCAAACCAGGATTTGGTATTAATAGAACCATTTCTTTTAGGTGAGCCCGGACGGATCGGACTTACAGATTTAAATAGTAATGGACTTGGAGGATCTCAACATTTGGAGATGTGGAAAGATCAACTGAATCCACATGGTAATTCCGTCGATCTTTTATTCCTGCAATCAGCAGCTTTTATCTTCAATACTGTGAGCAAGGGCGATGAATTGCTGATCACACTTTGCAATGCAACACTAAATATAGACCGGCCGGTAAAAGTAAACAGTGAACCATTCGAAGTACGATCAAAAAACAGTGTACTTGCAATGGCAGCCAATGAAACGCTACGGCTGATCTATCTTTATGACGACAATATCATTTGGGATAATAAACTGCCGGGCGAGAAAGTTCCATCTCAAAAATTATTTTCCATTGCATTGCAAAATGCTCTGTTTACTGTTTCGCCTGTAAATGGATGTTTATTATTTGGCGTATGTGACGCAGCCTGGAAAAAAATCACCAGTGCCAATCTGTTTCTCACATTCGGCATGTATTCTTACCTGCCTACATTACCAGACCCCTACATCGCAAATCTCAATGCATTGTTACGGCAGTTCAAGTACGACAGAGACCCCGCCACAGGTGGAATAGGCAAGAGGAATCCCTGGCTCTGGCTCATTTGCAACGTCAAATACAAACCCAAAGATGAAATCAATGACGATGTAAAAGTTGGTTTTCATTTTGGATTGATGCCCACTTCACAGCAAACAACCAATCAACCTACACAGCCACCACCGGCCACCGGAAACGTTGCAACGGACACCGGACACCTCAGAGATATTTTCTTAACGGAGGCTCCTCGCCTTCATGGTACAGGAAATGAAAATGTGATGGCAGCTAATAGTCCTAACAATCCTGCAACTGCAATGAAGGCTATCAACATTCAACTCCCCAATTACCAGGAGCAATGGGATGGCAAATTCGGGTCTTATGGTAATGATGCTTTTGCATTACTGGATGTAAGCAGCAATGCCAACCAGATGGGAGTAAGTTTCGGACTCACGCTTCGGGGAAGAGGTACCCTTGTTCGTACAGGCGATGTCGTTAGTACGGGAGAAAATGCAGCAACTGTATATTCTTCTGCATTTCCATTCATAGTGGATGGAATGGTCGTAAAGTCGCAGGGACAGAATGTACGAGCATTTATGGAGCCACAGGTAGCATGGGAGCCGATTTTCAATTTATCTGCACCCGACCGTGATAATCCTCTTGATCTTAACTCTCCAAAACTTCCCATGGACCCTGAAGTTGGATTCAAATATTTTGCAAATGATGGAGGCCCCACCAGGATACTTAACAATAGCCAACAGCCCGTAACACTGGCCCCCATTCCATTGGTAGATTTCTTAATGGATTATTTCAAGAATGATTCCAAAAGTATTCTTGCCTCCTCACTCACCTTGCCATTTGGGTTACGGGCTTTGGCTTACATCACCAAAGACAAATCGTTTGTTGCAACTCAAAAGTCAGATCCTGAATTGGAGAATCTACGACCCGAATTCAGAGACAACCTCCAGGGAGGAATTCAGATAACAGTGTATTCCGGGGAATTTGGAAAAGCATTTGCCGACCCTTTGGAGAATGACGACCCTATGCTTCCAGGATATACCATTCAATTAAACAACCTACTGGAAACGAATGGTACTGCTAAAGGTTGCAGTAACCTGGGACAGCGCGTTACTGAAATATTCAACAATGAATTTTTCATACAGCCGGTGAATAATGCAGGCATTGATAATTCCCGTGGCGTACCCGTTCAGCGGCTCGATTTTTCCGGGTATGGGTTAAATATGCTGACCAACTGGCTTAGCCCATCAGCTGCCATGGCGCAAACCAGCCAGGCAAGGTTTGATATCATGTTAGGACGTACCTCCCATGAGGTCATACAGGTTAAAAGTATTTTGTACCCGTGGGGTATTCGTGTTGTTCGCACCATCACTTTGTTTCGTGTGAGCACAGGATATGTGTACCGGTATGATAGCGGCTGGAAAGCACAAAGCGACGGATTGTTTGACTTTTCTTACAAATACAAGAAGAAAATAAATCCCAACGGAAATGAAATAGACGATCCGAATGCCCCCGGATATAACTATACAGAGGAAACTGAAAAAGCTCCTTATGAATTCCACCCTGGAATCATCAGCGGATTGTTTAATGTCCGAAACATCAAAGACGCTCCTTCGGTGGCTGAATTCAATAGCGCTAATACGATTGCTGCCAATGCATTGTACCTGAATGGTGTAAAAGGAAAGGAACAAATGAATGGTGGCACAGCCTGGAACGAACCTGTAAAATGCGGAGCCGTATATTTTGATGCTGATATCGAAATAGAAAATGTAAAACAAGGGCACAAGGATGGCAGAGTAGTTTCAAAAAAAGTATTGGGATATGTGCAACTGGCGCCGGCTGGTAAACCACTCAGTACCCAGCAATTCAAAAGTTTGCTTGAATTGCAGGGTGGAACCATCGGCGCTGATGTGGATTGCGTTATTGACATCAACAAGAATAATCAGCAAATGCGGCTGAACCGTGTGGACGTAAGCCCATCAGCAGATGAATCCAACAACCCAATCTTTGTAGTGGCTGCACGTGGTAACGTAGCGCTTCCCAAAGATGGAAGCTGGAGTATGGTACAACATGAAACAGGTACCGGTGAAGTAACACCTTTGCCTGAAAATTTCCCGGTACCGCTTGTCCGTGTAGGGAAATGGATCAAAAACAAAGTCATCGATCCAGCATCAGTTGCAAATAATTTATTGCGCATAGCACACCCTAAAGAAATACTCCGCAATGTAGCAGCAGATACGATCAACTTCGGGTACCTGCAAAATACCACCACTCAAAAAGCATTATTCCTTACACCTTCTTACGGCTTGTTTGAGCCTGGCCCAAATAAGGTTCCCAAATTATTCAGCAAGACACCACCCATTTTTGCAGATGCATACAGGATGATGACTGGTAATGGAATATTTCCAAACATTGGAGATGCAGTTACCAACTTCGGTAAGGCAATGCCCATGCTGAATGCAGATGGTGTGCAGGCCTTTGCAGAAAATGCTTTGAAAGACGGTGGGAAAAAAGTGCTCGAGTTGATGGAAATACAAGCACAGAAAGCAGGCGAAGAGGTAATACAGCAGGGATTGAGTTTGCTGAAAAAAGGAGTGGGTGATGTTTTAGACAAAGCTTTAAAATTTGACGTACCCGACTTCAATGTTTATCTCGTAGATCTGGATGCACTGAAGATCTATATCGAATACAAAGCTGCTCCTAAAGGCCAGGCGAGCGCTCCCGGCAAATTGAATTTCAATGTGGAATCCTTTGCCAATAATATGGCAGATCAATGGAAGAGCAGGATGAATAACCTTGCAATGGTTGTGGATTTAGGAAGTATGAAGCGGATCATGACCATCAAAGGAAATTTCAATTCGAAGAAAGGAACAGAGACAGGATATGAAGGAGACAGCAGTGCTGATGGTGGTATCCCTACTCCTGAGATAGAATTCAGCGATGCATTGAAACCTGTGATTGCCATTCTTGAAATGCTGGCAGCTCTCAGCACCGGTGATTATGGTGAAGCTCTGAAGAAAGGATTGAAAGTAGCGATGAGCAATGCAGGAGAAATTTGGGAATACAAATTTGAAGCAAAGAAAGAAATAGGGCTGATCCGGTTCCCGCCTACAGAACAATTATACAACAGCCCGCAAACACCTTTGAAACTGGAAGCCTCTATGAGCCTTGGTGTTTATTTCGATGCAGCACTGAAAGTAACAACCGATCCCAAACAACTTTTGCCGACAGCAGGAGCCTTTCTACAATTCCATGGCGGCTTGCAAGTGATGTGTTTTTCATTAGGAGTAGGATCCATTTTCGCTATTGGCAATGTTGACGTGAAAGTGGCTGCTGATACAAAAGTAGGCCCGAGTCTTGGATTGAAATTTGGATTCGGAGCACAGATCGTCGTTGGCTTCCCTGTGATTGCAAATGTGAGTGTAACATTTATGGTGGGTGTGGAAATGCATGCAGATATGTCCACTATCAGCCTTGCAGCAATTCTGTATTTCCGCGGACATGCCGATATCCTGGGTGGTATTGTCAGCATTACGATCACCATCGAGGCAAAGGGAATCATCGTTAGAAAAATTGCAGAAGACAGAACTGATTGTTCGGCACAGGTAACGTTTGCACTCGACATCAGCATTGCTTTTATTATCAATATCAGTTTCTCAAAGACATGGGGAGAAGACAGGCAGGTGGCAGCAGCAGACAGTAAATACGGATCATAATTTTTGAAAAGGAATTTCTATCAAATAAATTTTTAGTAACAACATTTCAATTATGGAAGCTAAAAGAAGATACACGGTAATGGTTTTCCCACAGGGGTTCGATGGCACTACCCTATCACTGAACATTGCGCTCATTCCACGCAACCAGGATCCCTTCCTGACATTCGCCACGGGCCTGCCAGCGCCGAATGACACAGCCATCGCCTTTGCAGACCTCAATCCGGAATTCGAAATTTCAATCGTAAAAGGATTGGACGAATTTCCAATGAGCAATGCGACTGCACCCACACGCATTCCCGTAAAGAAGGCCATTGCAGTTACTGCTGCACCAAATAAAAAAGCCATCCTCCAGGCAATTGCAACAGAGTTTGCAGGCAAAATCAACCTTGACGAGAACACTGACAAATTAGATGCCATCAGGCCGGAGTCATTAAGTGTAAGTAAATATTTACCTGAAAGCTATCGCAACGCATTCAACTTTACCACACCCCGGCATCCCAATGCTAAGACTGATGACAGTTATCATTGTGCAGTACGCAAAGAGGCAGTTAAAAAACCCAACTGGCAGGCAACAGATGATGTAAGTTGGGGGCAATTGTATGCTCACATTCTTAGACAGCCAATGCTTGCAAGAGCGTGTGGAATGATTTATTCCACTCAAATATCAGTTGCCGATGATCCTGCACTTTTTGAAAAAGGATGCTACATCTATGCTGATATTACCAACGCAGACTTTGCATCTGTTCAGAATGGACTTTTAGAAGATGCAGAAGGGCCTTTCATAAAAAGGTACGCTGCAAGGTTACCAAAACTCAAACTAACAGAACCACGACCGGTGTTTGCGCCTTTACTATTTCCCGTGCTCTACCGTAAACTATCTGACTTAGTAGATCCGGAACCAAAAGGTGAATGGGATAAAATTTTCCAGGAAGCGAATGAATACAATGATGGATTTGCTAAGATCATTCATGCTGCACAACCGGTGAGTGGAAATCTATTAAGAGAAGCGCAGGATGGTTTTCATCCTGTAAAAGACCTGGGCATACGGTTAGCATGGGATGATGAGCAGATCATGATCTGGTATATCAGGCAGATGGCTGAAAATCCAATGGAGCCGGGCACCCGTACAGATGCACCATTAGGTGTGTTCGGTTATCATATTGATGTAAGAGAAGATTTACCGGGCAAGGATTGGAAGAGTTTGAACAGAGTACAGTGCAAAGCTGTTTATCAAATACAAGGTACCAGTATTGGAAACAATGTCAATGAAGAATTGGAACTGCCCTACCAGGTTTTTCCTACACAATTAGACAATGATACTTCACAGACATTTTGGTTGCCGATGTATTATACGAATTGGATTGGAAACAGTTTGGTATTGAAAGATAGCGATGCGGTACTGATCTATAAAAATGACCAGGCATTAGCGGGACTCAACGACCCCACACCCAAACAAGTGAGTGACAGCAAAGCATTCAATGAAGTGTCAGCAAATACACCACTGCTTTATGGCCACAGTTATGAATTTCGCGTGAGGCTTCAGGACATCACGGGTGGTGGACCTACCGATATTCCTGAGACAAGCCCTGTAAATATTGCTGCCGCACCTACTTCATCTCTTCATTTCAAAAGATACATAGCACCATCCTTATTACGCATCGACAAACCTGCTGATTTGACTATCAACAAAATTGAAAATTTCAATGAAACAATTGTCAACGGAGATAGTCAGTTTGATGCCAATCCAGTTATCAACATACAACGTCCACTTCTGAATTATCCGGCAGTGGTCTTCACAGGCAAATACCAGGCGGCAGGTCAAGACCCGATCCAGTTACTGATAAACTCAACCAATACAGCCGACAACAACAAGACCCCAGCCATATCAGATCCCGACGTAACAAAGGTGGAAATAAAAGTGGAAGTGGAAACACTTCGGCTTGATAATCTTCTGAGTGATAGTGGCCTTGAAAATTATGTAACACTCTATACAACGACCAGAAGTTTTCCCGCAGGATTCGATGATGTGTTGAATGTTCCTGTTACCTTCCGCGATTTTAATTCTCTCAATCTTGGCGACCTTGATGATCCTTTCAATGATGTAACCATCAATAAACCGGCATTAGATGCGATGAGCGGAATCATTTTGCCAACGGCAAGAAAAATCAGAGTTACACTTAGGGGAGCATGTGAGGGAGATAGTTCCTATTTCGGATTTATAAATAATGGCAATCACGACCTGGACAGCCGCTATGGCAAAACCACACAATTCTTTTTCTATAAAGAATCGACAGATGAAGTTGACCTATTGCTTCCCAAAGCCAATGTACCAATGGTGCAGGCATTGTACCTGCAACCCGATCCGTTTCCATTGATTGATAAAAATTTTGTTGCTACCACATTGTTCCAGCGCGAAAAAGAAGTGCAGATGCCGGATATTGTTCAGAGGCTTGCACAAGAGATAAGTGTGGAAGCGAAAGGAATGACGCTGACTGCTAAAAAAGGAGAGCGTGTGATCTTTGGTTGCAGCAGCAAGATCAGGCATAGCTTGTCGCCGGACATGAGCAGCATCACCTTTGCTTCAAAGTCTGACCTCATGAATCACTGGCTGGGTTGCCTGACATTTCACCTCAACCGTGATTGGAGTTGGGATGCTTTAGAGGATGTAGCCTTTACCATCGGCAGGGATAAAAAATTCAGACACGATCCGGATTCCGATAAAGAGCACCTGGAAATATTAGGAGATATTGAGATCAAACACAGCGCTTCTTTTGAAAGCCTGCAGGCAGATACATTCGGAATCGTGGATCGATCAGCAGCCACTGTAATTTTCATTGACGCCATCGAACCCAAAACAGGTCTCCGTGTCAATGGTGCAGACCCCACCTCTCCGCTCCGTTTTCCCGATGAAATAGAAGTACAATATTTCATTACACCATCCTTCGAACCAAATCATGCAACAGGAGCAAAGCAATCAATCAATATTGAAAAATTGTTGATGCCTACTACTGTGAATCCTTCACAGGTTCCTAAGATAGTAAGCGTAGGCCTGGCATTTTCACCTTACATGAGAAATGAGGAATACAGTGCCACAGAACCACGGCAACGATATTTGTGGGTAGAACTTGATGAGCCTGTACAAGATCCCGATGACACCTTATTCTGCCGGATGTTAGCGTATGCACCCGACCAACTGATTTCCAACAACGACTTTGAACTGTGGGTAGCTCCAGAGGAACCACCACTCAACATTGACCCTGAATACATGAGAACCATCACACCCAATCAGAGTGATGACATGGCAGGTCTGAGTGCCATGCAGGCAATGGAAAAAGCAAATGATGATGACTACATTCACTATCTCCTTCCACTCCCACCCGGATTGAATCCCGAAAGTGATGAGTTGTTTGGATTCTTCACTTATGAATTCAGAATTGGACACGGGCACTGGAATGATCGCGAAGACAATCTCTGGAGCACAGCCCAGGGAAGATTCGGCAGGCCATTGCGCATCACAGGTATGCAGCATCCGGCACCCACCCTCACTTGCGTACCTAACCGTGATAATGATCTCTTGTATGTGAGTGCTCAATACGCACAGGCAGTATGGAATGGAAAAAATGTAACCAGCGATCCGCCACGAACAAAGTTATATGCACTCCTTTATGCGCAGGTGAGACAGGCCGATGACCTTGACAACAGAAATATTTTGTTAGATGATAAGTTGATGACCTGGCAACAATTTTTCGAAATACAGAAAAATAAGTTGGTATTAAATACAACATCAAGATCAAAGTTGTACCAGGAAACACTATCCTACCGAAGTGGTGCACAATTGGGAAATGTGGATCCCACAAAATTCAATTTTGATAACGCGTCCCTGATCAAAGGAGCGCAGGTAGCCTCATTTAATGATCAACCAAAGAGTGCATTAGGTTACTGGAAGAACACTGAAATAGCTCAATATCTGCAATTGCTGGGATTACCGGAGGATTCACCTCTCAGTGTGCTGGTGATAGAAATATTTGGAAACATTACGAATATCCGGGAGCACATCAATATGCTGAATCGAAGCCAACGCGGATTTGCAAATGTAGCAGGGAACTTCACACCGGGAAATGACTTGCACAGTGCAGCATTTAAAGCTTTTGCAAATGAAGATATCCATTCAAAGGCTACTGTGGCGCCCGATATTCCATTATCAGGTTCATTGGGCAATTTCAGGATATTGAGAACTTCTCCTTTGACTGAAGTGCCGTTTGTTTGTTGTCCTACGTGTGGTTAAATGAGCCAGGTTGATTTCATTAATATCACAAACCTTTTAGAATTATTTATTAATCTCTTTAAAACCTAAATCATGAAATGCAAAACACCATGCCAGTCTATCGCATTCGGTAACATAAAGGCAAAAAACAAAAAACAGGTTAATCAACAAGAAAATCTTCCAGAGTTCAATGGATTTATTGTGATTCGATTTACGAAGAGATATCTATACCGTCCCGGAGATGATTTAATTCGCTTCTGTAAAGAGAACAAGTTAGAACCGCTTCTAAAATTCTTAACTGAAACCGGGAATGTTTCTGCAACAAGAGTGATAAAAACTAAAATGTTGCCCAAGTTGCGTAAACTTGAGGAAAGGGCTGCGAATGCAGAACTACCACCATTGAGAAGTCTGTCTTCCTATTGGAAACTTGATTTCAGAAAAAAACCCGACATGCTTGATCAATACCTGAAAATTCTCATTGAATTTCCATTTATTGAACATGCATACAAAGAACATACAGCCTCACTTCCAGCTATCAATGCATCAGATGATACTTTTGCCACCGACCAGGATTACCTTAGTGCGGCACCTACCGGTATTGATGCCAGGTGGGCATGGACACAGTCAGATTGTGAAGGTGCAGGAGTAGGAATATTAGATTGCGAATGGGGATGGGTTACAAGTCACGAAGACTTGAGTAGTGCAAGCCCAACTGTAATCCACAACAGTAATTGTTATGGCTCAGGAGGCAGTTTCGGTGCAGATTGGTATAACCATGGAACAGCAGTTTTGGGTGAAATTGTCGGAATAGATAACTCAACCGGAATAGTAGGTATTGCACCGGCAGTTGATTATGTGAAGATGTCTTCATTTTATGATGCAGTTACAGATGATCATGCAGATTCATCTGAGTCTATTGTCGCAGCTATTTTAGAAATGAGGGCAGGAGATGTAATGTTGCTTGAAATTCAAAAGGGTTTTAAACCCGCGGAGATTGATGACACGGATTTTGACGCAATCAGATTAGCTGTTGCTAACGGAATAATTGTTGTTGAGGCGGCAGGAAATGGAAATAACAATTTAGATTCCTGGACAGATTCATCAGGAAACTATCGACTTAACAGAACCCATTCAGACTTTCAGGACTCCGGTGCTATATTGGTTGGCGCTTGCGTTTCTGCTACTGTCTCTGGTGCTCATGAGAGGTGGTCGTTTTCTAACTATGGTAGTCGAATAGATTGCTATGCCTATGGTGAAAATGTAGTATCAACCGGATATGGAGACCTTGCGGGTACTGCTGATAATAATAATTATACCGAAGACTTTGGGGGGACTAGTGGTGCATCGCCTATGATAGTTGGATGTGCTCTCATACTTCAGGGAAAATATAAAGCAGTTAACGCTACCATCTTATCCCCTTTGCAAATGAGAGTGATACTCTCGGACCCTACGACAGGAACTCCACAAGGAACTAATGTTGCTGGTCATATTAATGTAATGCCAAACTTACGGGCTATAATCGAAGACACACTTGGGTTAGTACCCGATGTTTACTTGCGCGATGCTGTCGGCGACTCAGGTGCTATTCCAAGCACCGGATCTATCAGTGCAAGCCCAGACATTATCGTTCTACCCACAGATGTCCCCAATCCTACTTTAAGTTTCGGTGAAGGCAGCGGAACAGAAAATTCAAATTTGTTGGGTTCGATTGTAGAACATGGCCAGAATAATTTTATTTATGTAAGAATGAAAAACAGAGGTGCTGCTGATGCAAACGGAGTTACCGCGAGTGTATATTGGAGTGAGGTTGCAACATTAATTACTCCCGATATGTGGAATTTCATCGGTACAAGTTCCTCTGTCAATGTACCCGTTGGTGATACCCTGGTAGTTACTGATAAAATAATTTGGAACAAAACAGAAATTCCTCCTACCGGGCATTACTGTTTTGTTGGTTTACTAAATTCTGCCCTGGATCCAGCACCTCCAATCCCGCCTTCTGCCGGGTTCGATTGGACTGACTTCTACAACTTAATTCGTAATTACAATAACATAACCTGGAGAAATTTCAATGTAGAAGAAAACCTTCCTGATCCTCCTGGCACTCCTTCTGCTTTCCCATTCAAGATTACAAATGCTCCTGATAAAAGAAGACGATTTGATATCAAGATAATTCAAAAACTACCTTCAGATGCAGAACTATGGCTTGAAATCCCTTACGAAGCTAAAGGCTTACTAAAAGGAATAGAATTTCTGGAGGTGGCTGAAGGCAAAAATAAGAAGACATTAAAATTGAAGTTTCCTCGCCTAAGATGCTTTAGGTTCAATTCTGTTGTACTTCCTGCGAAAGTTCGAATCCAATGTAATTTCCTGTTAAAGAGATCAAAGCTATTTAAGAACGGAACCCATTATTTTGGAATTCAACAATTGTATGAAGGGTTTGAAGTCGGAGGGATTACCTGGGCATTAAAACCAAACACCAAGAAATCAAGATAACAAGAATTGCTTCAAGGAATCTAAGTCAAATTTGCGAATGAACGTTCAAATAAAAAGTAAGCATGATTCAGAAAAATAAAGATGAATAAATAGTCCGTGTTTAAACAAGGTAAACTAACCAGTCTTAATGATTGCAGGATCGATATGAAAAATTGATTAAAAGTAATGATGTAGCCTGTATGACTGAACAGCACTCAACTTCATCTATTTATTTGTCGTGGCGAACGGATACCCTCTCGGCAAAGCCCACTTTCATTTTCAAGGTTACTACTATGAAATTGAAAACATAACAACCCAGGCAAACCCTAAAAGCTGATTCAAGAAATGCACAAAAAACCAAAACAGCACCGATGATTAATCCTGGTGGGTACCATTGAAGTGCAAAGAACGAGAAAACCAAAACTGAAAAAACAAATCCCAGACCTGCGGCAAATTTTTTAGGAGCAGCAAAAATGGGACGTGGCTTCCAGTGTATGGCTCTGGCGATAGCCTTAGCCAAGGTAGCCAACGGTGATGGGGCCTGCGTAAACGCCCTCAGAAAAAAATCAATTGCCAAAAATAGAAATGGATATTCCCATCTGCCAACCAAAGCAACAATAGCTATGATGAATACCTGCAGAGCAACCAGCCTGATTACTTTTTCATCAGCGTACAAAACGGAAGAATTCTTATTCATAATAAAAAAAATAAAGCCACCGCAGCCCGCAAGCGAATCCTGCAGGCCACGATAGCGTATGATTACAAATTGGGTTGTGGTGTCAGTTTTAAATAGGGCTTTACCACTCTGTGCCCTTTTGGAAACCTGAAGGGATAATCTTCTTCCTTTACAGCGGCTGTAATCACTACTTCATCACCGTGCTCCCAATTGGCAGGGGTAGCCACCTGGTAATTTGCTGTCAGTTGCAGGCTGTCTATCACGCGAAGAATTTCATTGAAATTCCTGCCGGTGGATGCCGGGTAGGTAATGATGAGCTTAATGGATTTGTCAGGAGCAATGATCAATACTGACCTAACAGTAGCGCTTACACTGGCATTGGGATGAATGAAATCATAGAGTTCCGAAACCTTGCGGTCGTGATCACCAATGATGGGAAAATTCACCTCGGTGTTTTGGGTTTCGTTGATATCTTTCACCCAACCGTGATGACTATCCACAGGATCTACACTCAGTGCTACCACTTTTACATTTCGCTTCGCGAATTCTTCTTTCAGTTTAGCGGTTGCCCCCAACTCGGTTGTGCAGACAGGTGTATAATCCGCAGGATGAGAAAATAAAACACCCCATGAGTCACCCAGGTAGTCGTAAAAACTGATATTGCCATGTGTTGTTTCGGCGTTGAAGTCGGGCGCCTTGTCCCCTAATCTTAATGTTGCCATTTTTTCGATTTTAATAATGAATAGATAGTTGTTGATTTTGATTAATAATTCAATGTTAGTGTACGGGTATCTTCTTATTGATCAATTGCGTTTCCCTTTCGATAGCTGTAATACCTCCTTTGAGATTGTAGAGGTTTTCAAATCCAAAAGCATCTTCCAATTGCCGAATGGCTTTGGCGCTACGGCCACCCATCTTGCAATGCACCACTACTTTCTTGTCCTTTTCAATTTCCTTGGCTCTTTCCAGCACAGTAGCTAATGGTATCAGCAACGCATCGATATTGATTTGTTCATACTCATTTGGCTCGCGTACATCTATCACCTGGATATCTTCTCCCGTATTGATCCATTGCTCCAGTTCAGATGCGCTGATCTCTTTAATTTTCCTTTCTGAAATACGTACCCCGCAGAATTGTTCGTAATCAATCAATTCTTTGATTTCAGGAGTATCCTTTTGTTTTGTTATGTTCAGCACACGTGTCTCGAAACTGAGCGCATCGAAAACAAAAAATCTTCCGCTCAGTGGTTCGCCAATTCCTGTGATGATCTTGATCACTTCATTTGTTTGCAGTGTACCGATGATGCCGGGCAATATTCCCAGCACTCCACCTTCTGCGCAATTAGGAATTAACCCCGGATCGGGGGGTGAGGGATAAAGGTCTCTGTAGTTTGGTCCGGTATAACCATTTTTGTCTGTATAATTGAATACAGACACTTGCCCTTCAAATTGAAAAATGGATGCATATACATTTGGAATTCCAGCTAACACACTTGCATCATTTACGAGATAGCGTGTAGGAAAATTATCAGTACCATCAGCCACCACATCGTATTGACGAAAAAGTTCCAAGGCATTCTTTGATGTCAACTGAAGATTGTGTGTTACAATATTGATATACGGATTGAGACTCTGAAGTCTTTTCTTCGCTGCCTCTACTTTGAGTGTTCCGATATCTTCAACACCGAAGAGCACTTGGCGCTGCAGGTTACTGTCGTCCACCTTGTCAAAATCTACAATGCCAATCGTACCTACGCCCGCTGCTGCAAGATACAGGAGCGAAGGCGATCCTAATCCACCTGCTCCGATGACCAATACTCTTGCAGCCTTTAATTTCTGTTGGCCTTCGATACCAAAACCCGGAATAATGATATGGCGATTGTACCTGTCGTATTCTTCCTTGCTGAAGGAGACAGGGTCAGGACTGCCCCCCGCAATGGCGGGAATCAGGCTGATAACAGTGTGACCTTCTACGGGAGTATGCTCTTTCTCCAGGTTGCGAATGTCCTGGTCTCCGGCAAAAATGTTGATATATCCTCTGATCCGCCCGCTCTCTTCCAGAAGATTTTTCCTGAGGTCAGGAAAATTTTTGACGAGATCATCGATACTTTCTTTTACAGTGGATCCGCTGACATCTACCCTGGATTGTCCATTTACAAATTTTCTTAGTGGAGTTGGAATTACAATTGTTGCCATGATTTTAATTGTTGATTGTTGATTGGTAATTGTTGATTTTATTTTGATTGAATTAAACATTAAGCGTTTTTGCTAACTGTACATTTTCTTCTTCAAATTGAAAGTCATCGTTAAGTCTCCAGGATTGCAGCGAAGCAAAACTGCCTTGCATGACAGATACGATCACGTATGAAAAGAATGGTTGTGCTACCTTACGGTCATGCTCACTGGGAATGGAAGGATGGTTTGGATGAGAGTGATATACGCCCAACAGCGTAAGATCCCGGGCGAATGCAGTGTCTTCAGCGATCAAGTAATCGCGGGCGGTGATCTCAAATCGTCTGCGTTTATCGCCGTCTTTGGCATTCTCTACAATCAGAATTTTTTCTATGATCCGATCCTCTCCGTGTTCGGTACCTAATAGAAATCCGCAGCATTCATCCGGGAAAGTCCGGATGGCATCCTCAATGATTTGTTTTCTCGCATTTGGTTCTAAGTAAAGCATAATTATAATATTTGTTGAATGACTTCTTTGTATTTATCTGCATTGTCAGGGAGCACAGTGATGATGATACCTTCATCTATTTCATTTGCGATCTGAACAGCACCGGCAATATTAGCTGCGGAAGAAGGACTCAGGAGTAAATTCTTCCTGGCAAAATATTTAATAACCTCCCAGGATGATTCTGTACTAACGGTTCTGTTGTCATCTGCCAATTGTGGATCATATATCTGTGGAACAATAGCAGTTTCGAGATGTTTCCATCCTTCTATACCATGCATGGCCAAATCAGGTTGCAGGGAAATAGCCTGTATTTGCGGATCAAAGTTTTTCAATCTCTTTGAGGTACCTATAAAA
>CAZGNJ010000001.1:189838-276485 GCA_964526985.1 uncultured Ginsengibacter sp.
GCCCAGTCCTGCTACGAAGTGGGTAATACCCGGTGCCTGCAAAATGATCTCCACTGCCGTACCATAATAATGAGCCTTCCAATTGGCTGCGTTTGTATATTGGCTGGCATAGAAATATTTTTCAGGATAAAGCATCGCCAGTTCACCAGCCTTTTCCTGTGCCTCATCTGTACCACCAAAAGGCGATGTATATATAATTTCTGCGCCAAGAGATTGTAAAATCTTCCTCCGTTCGGGTGAAGCATTTTCAGGCAGGCAGAGTGCAACCTTTAATCCCAACTCCCGGCTGATGGCGGAGTAAGCGATACCCGTATTGCCACTGGTAGCATCCAGCAATATTTTATTTTCGTTCAACTCACCTGCCAGTACGGCTTCCCTGATGATATTGAAAGCTGCACGGGCTTTTACACTTCCGGATAATTGTTCCCACTCTGCTTTTGCAAAGATCTGCACGGCTGGATTCGAGTGGAGTCCATCGATAGGAATCAAAGGTGTATTTCCAATCCTGGTTGCGAGGTTTTCTATTCTACCGGCCAGTATTCTATTTACCGGTGCTTTCTTATTTGATTGTAGTGCTATCATTTTTTTAATGTTGGGTTCTGTTTTTTCCGGACTGCTTCCGCAAATCTTTAATTGTTTTTATCATTCTCATTGTCGCCTGCCGGAAAGAAGACAGGCCTTACGTGATCACCGTAAAGCCTGTTATTCAAAGTTGTCAAAGGGATTAATTACGGTAACATCGGCGCATAGTTTTACAACAACACATCATGCAACAAAAACACATTGTATTGATGCTAAATACCGATCTTGTCATTTTAATTGTTTTCATATTCTTTGTTGAACCAATAAAAAAAACCTCCTGATTGTGTCGGGAGGCTTTTACCATCTAATATCTTAAAGGTATATTACCCGACACACGAATAGCCTTCCATACAGCAACAACACATCATTGCAGCACCGGAAACCATGTTATGAAGTGTAATTTGATTGTTCATTTTTTCTTTCTTTTTTACCGGTTGTATGAATCCTTCCGGTAAAGTCTGAACGCAAAAATAGGGGAATTTTTTAAATAGCCTACTTTTTTTGTAGACTATTTAAAAAAAATAAGATACTACTCAGATTCTATGAAATCTATGCTTCTATTAAACCTCTTTCTAATGCTGGAGGAATGACTTGCATACACTTCATTCTTGTAAATACCTATATAATTACCTCCATTGGATTTGAATATGCGGCTAAAGCCGGGGATAGCTATTATTCTTTTCCATTACTATTCCGTCAGCTAAGGCAGACGGCAATAGCAGTACTCCCAACTTCGAAATTCCTTACTCAAACACCATAACCATTCAACAATCCATCATCCTAACATCTGCCACACACTAAATTTCACTTGCTCAAATATTCGCCATAGGAAACCTGCATAAAGGCTTTGCCGTACTTCAGCAGTGACGTATCAAAACCTCCTGATTGATGAATAACCTTGTGGGATACATTATCTATCGTAGCGTAACCATTGGAAGTAACCCAACCAAATCCATTATTATAATTATAAAAAGCAAAAGAGTTGGAAGATGAATCCAGCAGGTCTTTACCCCAATGAAATTTCTCGGAAGAAATGTGTAATTGATCAAGTACCGTTGTTGCAATATCATTCTGAGAACCCACTTTAGCAATGACTCCTTTCCTGGAAAGTGCCCCCCCGGTAAAGATCAGAGGGATATGGAATTTTGATGGTACATCGTTCGGATCGTGTCCGGGCAAAGGATGGCCGTGATCTGCAGTGATGACCACTAAAGTATTATTCCAGTAAGGTTCTAATTTGATCTTCCTGATAAAATCCCCTAACACACTATCGGTATAGTAGATAGAATTTTTGAACATGGTAGTCTCATCATCTCCTTTGAAATGTAGTAACGGCACATCATACGGCTCATGACTGCTGAGAGAAAAGATTGTTGCAAAAAAGGGTTGTTGCGATTTTTGAAGGTCAGTATAAAATCTGTCAAAAACATATTGGTCATGCACTCCCCATGAAGTGGTACGCTGTTCTATCGGAAAGGAATATTTCGACACGAGATGTTTATAACCAGTATTGATGAGGTAGGATTTGATATTGGCAAATTCCAATTCACCACCATAAGTGTAACTGCAGGTATAACCATACGACTCCAATGTTTTTGCAAGGCTTGGCAAGTTCCTCGTTTTCGTGGGTGTTTTGATAATACTATTGATTGCCTGGTTGGGATAACCACTGAGAATAGCGACCTGCCCTTTCTCACTCCTGTCGCCTGCTGCATAAATGTTGGTGAATAATATACCATCCTTTGCAATGGAATCCAATTGTGGCGTAACGCCCGGCTCTCCGCCCAATGCACCTACGAACTTTGCCGTATAACTTTCCAGTATGATAAATATCACATTGGGTTTGTCTGTACTCAATATATTCTGTATCCGTGGTGTTCCTGTTTTGAGTTCACTCTTCACCAAACGCTCTGCTTTCGCATCATCAAAATATTGATATGGGTTCTTATCCTTATTCTGATTCAGCAGGCTGAACATGATATTCCAGGGCAGGTTGATGGCCGCATGATCAGCAAAAAGTTTATCTGAAAAATAAGCATCACTGATATTGAGTGGAATTTTTTGAATACCACCCCTGATTGGGATGAAGAGTACTGCTACAAGAAATAGCGCTGCGAAAATATTCAACAACTTTGGTTTTGCTCCATTCTTAAAAGCACGAAGATTAAAATATCTCAAAATGAAAATGAAAAGAAAACAGAGAAATGCAAAGATGAAAAACAAGATAAAAAGGGGGGCCGATGAAACAGTCCCTGCCATCTCTCTCGGAGATTTGAAATATTGGAGTGGTGTAGTATCCATTCTGAATCCCCAGGCGGTATATAATTCAAGATCAGCCACAGTTAAAAAGGAAAGAAGCACCACCAGTACGTAAGTATAAACCCTGATAGCCTTGCTTGCTCTGAACGCAGGGATAATAGATTTAATCAAAAAAAGAAGGAAAGGTAAAATGCAGATGTATGCTGCAAACGACATATCCATTCGTAATCCATACCTGAATACATTGAAGATATCACCTCCAGTTAGGCCATTAGACAGGTTCAGATGGTAGAGGAGAAACAGAGCCCTTGTTACAATAAAAAAAATGATCCAATAAATGAAATAGCTAAAGTAGGCACCGAAATTTTTCACAAAGACAAAAGTAAGAAATTGCTTTTTGAGGGGATTGGGGATTCAGGTTTCGGGTTTCAGGATTCAGGTTTCGGGTTTCAGGTTTCGGGTTTCGGGTTTCAGGTTTCGGGTTTCGGGTTTCGGGTTTGAGAGTTCAAGGTTGTCCGCAGCGGCGGATCAAGGTTGGAATACCTCTAAACTCCTCTAAACTCTATCCGCCGCGGCGGACTCAACTCTAAACACGACTCACTCCCCTCCTCCGCTCACTTCCTTCACTTTCACATAAAAATTTTCATCAACTTTTATATTGCTGGTACCCGGAAGTACGGCCTGGTAAATATCTGTCGGATGTATCCAAACCAATTCTCCCGCATCATTGTATATCCTTACTGGCATACTGAATCCATCCACAACATTCGTCCACCGGTACAATAATTTCCCATTCTCTTTCTTGTACTCCAAAACAGGAATTTTTGTGGTAGTAAGGTATTGTTCAAAAACTTTTGAAAAGTCAAGTTTGGCTTCGCTACTGATATAATCTTCTACCTGCTTTCCTGTTACGGTTTGATGCCTGAAATGTTTGTTGAGTCCGCGAAGGATAGACCTGAATTTTTCATCATTATTGATCACCTGGCGAATAGTATGGATCATGTTACCTCCTTTGTAATACATATCGCCGCTGCCTTCATTGTTTATACCATAATACCCAACAATTGGCTTATCGTTTCTCACGGCTTTGCGGGTACCGATGACATATTCCGATCCCGCTTTTTTCCCATAATAATATTCTGTAAATAATGTCTCACTGTAGTTTGTGAACCCTTCGTGTACCCACATATCAGCAATATCCTTTGTAGTGATATTATTTCCAAACCATTCATGGCCACTCTCATGCACAATGATAAAATCCCATTTCAATCCCCAGCCGGTGCCGCTCAGGTCTCTTCCTAAATAACCATTCTTAAAATGATTGCCATAAGCCACTGCACTCTGGTGCTCCATACCAAGATGAGGAGCTTCTATCAGTTTGTATCCATCTTTATAAAACGGATAAGGGCCAAACCAATATTCAAATGCTTTCATCATGCGTTCCGCATCCTTAAACTGAATTTTAGCCCTGTCAAGATTGTACCTGAGTACCCAGTAATCCATTGTAAGCGGGCCTTCTTCTCCCTGGTATATTTCACCAAAGTGAGCATACTTTCCAATATAAGGTGTGATGTTATAATTATTGATCGGATTTACCACAGCCCATGTTACTGTATGGGTACCATCCTCGTTATTCACTGAATCTCTCAAGCGTCCGTTGCTAATAATATCGAGACTGTCCGGAGCTGTAAAAGTCATAGACGCACTGTCCGGTTCATCAGCCTGGTAGTCTTTGCAGGGATACCATACACTCGCACCAAGCCCCTGGCACGCCACACTTACAAAAGGATTACCCGTAGAATCTTTCTTCCAGATCAGTCCGCCATCCCATGGTGGCGTTACTGCTACATGTGGCTTGCCGTGATAATAGACTGTAAGATTCGGCAAGAATCCGGCAGTATCTTTTGCTGTAATAATGGGACGACGGTCGTTTTCTTTTCCAGCATAATCCAACTTTACAAACCATGCATTACCATCTTTCACCACATTCAGTTTTCGCCTATTGCTCCTTACCATTGTTCTGACTTGATTTCCAAACTTTCTGGAAAAAAATCGAAGCCCATAATCAACGATGGCCGAATCTATCACTAACGGATCTTGCAGATCTATCTGAAAATATTTCGGCACACCGGGAGAAGGTTTGAAAGAAATTACGTTGTATCCCGAGATAGAGCTATCACTAATATCAAACTTTACGTGCAGGTTGTAATGCGTAGCATCCCACCAATCGCGGCCCGGGCCATTGCTGCCGCGCAATGTATCAGCGTGTGTGAATGGCTGTGAAAATGCAACAGAACTAAAAAATAAAATAATCGTCAGCAGTTGAATCTTTTTCATTTATTAAATTTATCGCTTGTGAAAACAAAGATGAAGTTAAAAAAACAATTTTCCGAATTGCGATTGATAAAAAAAAGTCTCCTGACAGCACTTACTTTGCTATTGCTTTCCTGTGGAAATACCGGGCAGAAAAGTAATGTTTTCCATTACAATGACCAGAGTGGTATTGCCAGCCTTGATCCCGCGTTTGCAAAAGCGCAATCTGTAATGTGGGCCGATCATCAATTGTACAACACATTGGTGGAAATTGATGACAACCTTAATATCGTCCCTTCTCTCGCAACTCACTGGGATATTTCTGATGATCACCGCACATTTATCTTTCATCTGAGAGATGATGTTTATTTCCATGATAACGATGCATTTTCGGGAGGAAAAGGAAGGAAGATGACGGCTCATGATGTGGAATACAGTTTTTCGAGAATACTCGATCCGGCTACAGCCAGTAGCGGTGCATGGATTTTCAATGACAGAGTGGATACAGTCCAACCTTTCAAGGCACTGGATGATTCCACATTCCAATTAAAATTGCTTCGCCCCTTTCATCCTATCCTTGGAGTAGTGAGTATGCAGTATTGCAGCATAGTACCACATGAGGTGGTGGAAAAATATGGTAAAGATTTCAGAAGGCATCCCTGCGGCACAGGCCCCTTCCAATTTGTAGCATGGGAAGAAGGCCAGGCATTGATCATGAAAAAAAATCCAAATTATTTCGAAAGAGACAGTACAGGCCAAAGGCTTCCGTACCTGGATGGAATCAAAGTGACTTTTCTTCAGAACAAAGCCACTGAGTTTCTCGAATTCCAACAGGGTCGTCTCGATTTCATCAATGATATAGACCCTTCATTTAAGGATGAAGTATTGTCGAAAAAAGGTGACCTGCGTCCGGACTGGAAAGACAAGATTGTATTGCAGAAACATCCCTACCTCACCACAGAATACTTTGGCATTCTCATGGACACAACTAAAGAAGTAGTGAAGAATTCTGTACTCAAAGATCTGCGAATCCGGCAGGCTATCAATTATGGATTTGACCGCAGAAAAATGATGCTGTATATCCGTAATTCTATGGGAACAGCCGCCACCAGTGGATTTGTACCGTTAGGATTTCCATCCTTTGACAGCACAAAAGTAAAAGGGTATGATTATGATCCCGAAAAGGCACTTGCACTTCTGAAGGAAGCAGGATATCCGAAAGGCCTTAATCTTCCCGCTATTCCATTACTGACCGTGCCCATCTATGCGGACATTGCGAGTTATGTAGCCAATGACCTCAGGCAAATCGGTATCAACATCAATGTGGAAGTAGTGCAGAAAAGTCTATTACTTGAACAGACTGCAAAATCAGAGGCATTATTTTTCAGGGGCAGTTGGATAGGAGATTATCCTGATGCAGAAAATTTTCTGAGCGTCTTTTACAGCAAGAACCCGGCACCACCTAACTATACGAGGTATCATAATCCTGCTTATGATGCACTGTACGAACAGGCGCTATCAGAAAAGAATGATTCGCTCAGATACATCCTGTACCGAAAAGTCGATCAACTGATGATCCGTGATGCACCTGTAGTACCACTTTGGTACGATATCGTAGTAAGGTTGGTACAGCCTTATGTAAAAAATTTCAAACCCAATAGTTTGAACCTCTTGGAATTGAGAAGGGTGAAGATTGAGAAGTGAATGGTGAATGGTTAATTGTTAATGGTTAATTGATAATGGACAATTTTTCATTCGAGAGGACTTAAAATTTAAAATTCTATTTTCTAAAGTGTAACACTGAAGTGGAGCATGTATTATGAAATTGAATAATTGATGAATCTTTAATATTGAACCTTGTCCGCCGCGGCGGATGAACCTGAAACCTGAAACCTGAAACTTGAACCTTGAACCTTGAACTTTGAACCCGAAACCTGCAACACATATCTAAGCAATCAACAATAATTTCTTTTATGTTTGTTGCGCTGCATTAATAATGAATAACAATTCTCCATCAGTAGCGATCGTCATTCTTAACTGGAATGGCAGGAAGTATCTTGAAAGATTTCTGCCGTCAGTTCTTGCTACACATTATGATAATTTACGTGTAATCGTTGCTGATAATGGAAGCACTGATGATTCCATCACCTTTCTAAAACATTCCTTTCCGAAAGTTGAAATCATTATTCTGGATAAAAACTACGGATTTGCCGGAGGGTACAACAGGGCATTGCAGCAAATCCATTCAGAATATTTTGTATTGCTCAATAGTGATGTAGAAGTGACGCCTGGTTGGGTACAGCCGGTGATTTCATTAATGCAGGCCGATAGTACCATTGCCGCATGCCAGCCCAAAATACTTGCATTGAATCAAAGGGATCACTTTGAATATGCAGGGGCGTCCGGTGGTTGGATAGATACATTGGGTTATCCATTTTGCAGAGGCAGGATATTTGACGATTGTGAGCGGGACAATGGACAGTACAACGACCCGGCTTCTGTATTCTGGGCATCGGGCGCGGCCATGTTTGTAAAAGCTTCTGTATTCAATACAATTGGTGGATTCGATGAATACCTATTTGCGCACCAGGAAGAAATCGACTTGTGCTGGAGGATGCAAAACTCAGGGTTCCGCATTTTCGTACAACCCGTATCGTTAGTATATCATTTGGGAGGAGGAAGCCTTGCTGCAGGAAATAAGAAGAAGGTGTTTTTGAATTTTCGCAACAGCCTTGTTGTCTTGCATAAGAATCTGGTTCCGGGAGAAAGATTTTCTATCATATTACAGCGAATGGTTCTGGATGGCATTGCCGGAATCCGGTTTTTACTGCAGGGAAAGTTTTCGCTGTTCCTTGCGGTCATCAGGGCACATGGTTCATATTATAAATGGATATTCAATCACAAGAGGAATCCTGCAATTAAAAAACCTTTCAGATCACTCAATGGAGTTTATGCCGGAAGTATTGTGAAAGATCATTTTATGAAGGGCAAAAAGACGTTTTCAGAAATTGTTAAGAACTATAAATAAAATATCCAATCAAACTATTATTTTTGCGAAGTACAAATATTTCAACATGGAACAAGTAGAAGTACAAGACAATACAGGAAAAGACATAGCCCACAGTTGGGTAAGCACCTCCAGGTTTTTATTTTACTGCCAGTTGGCCATCGTTCTGGCGTTATTTACCGGAATGGTTTATGGCATGTATGTGAACAGGTACAAGGGCAAACCTAAAGTGGAAGTGCCTACCAATACACAGTACAATCCGACTTATAAATAAATTTTGACTGGAAGGTTTGTTCGCCTATTTTTGCAGCCCATTTTCCAGTTCTTAAAAATAAAAAAACAAGCGGAAGTAGCTCATTTGGTAGAGCACGACCTTGCCAAGGTCGGGGTGGCCGGTTCGAGCCCGGTCTTCCGCTCCAAAAATCAAAAGCAGTCTGACTGCTTTTTTCATTTCAGAACAGCTCTGTGAATTTCTTTTACCCGGGTGGTGGAACTGGTAGACACGCAGGACTTAAAATCCTGTTCGCAGCAATGCGAGTGTGGGTTCAACTCCCATCCCGGGTACTTCTTTCTCTTTTAGTTTTTCTTAATCAATATTTTTCGACTTAAAATTCTGTTCGTAGCAATGCGAGTGTGGGGTCCCTGTCTGCTTGACGCAGTCAGGCAGGAACTCCCATCCCGGGTACTTTCTTCAGGTTTATTCCCATCAGAAAAATTGATAGAATTTCCTGTTTCGTCATTGGCCAGGTCTCCAATTAATTTATTGCAAAAAGCGGGAACTCCTTTTATTCCACTCACCCTTCTTACTGATTTTTCGGGAACATTACCTTTGGAAAAATCACCAATTTATGTGATAAAGCCGGAAGTGTACTCCCTTTATTTTTGGTATCAAATAAATACCTGAAGTCATGAAAAAGATACTCACTTTCTTTGCCGCGCTGCTGACTGTTGCAGGACTCAGAGCACAAACAACACCTGTCAAAAAGGAAACCAGGCCACCCAGTTCTGTTGTCAAACCATCTACAATTTCGGAGCAAAAGTCAACAAAGGTTCCACCGGGCCAAAAGATTACCACAACTACTTCCAAACCACAGAATGTCAAAATCATAAAAATTGACAAGCCTGAAAAAATCGCCAAATCTGATAAATGGATAAAAATAGATAGGAAGCCTGCGAAAAATGTGAGTGATAAGGTGACCAAACAATGATGGTTCTTGTTTAAAAGGAGAATCATAGAACAAGCAATGGGCATTACCCCCGGCATGAGCAAAATACATGGCCAGGGTGTTATAGCCATTCAGCATTTTAAGCCGGGGGTAATCATTGAGCAGGCACCGTTGATTTTATTGGAATCCACAGAAAGGGATTTATTGCAGCATACCATTTTACATGGCTATTATTTCCTGTTGGATAATGCACACACCCCGGTGGCACTTGCTCTTGGTTTGGGTTCGTTATATAACCATGCTATAGATCCAAATGCATCTTATAGCATTCATATCAAAAAACAGGTTTTAATTGTAAAAGCAATTAGTCCTATCATCCCGGGCGAAGAAATTACCATTAACTACCATGGAACGCCGGGTGATAGCAACAGTGTTTACTTTGCCATGAATTAATTATGTGATGAAATCACTTTATCTCAAACAATGCAAAGGAAAGGGCAGAGGCGTATTCTGCAAACAAATTATTTTGCAAGATGAACTGATAGAAATTTCCCCGCTGATTATCATTCCAGCTTCACAAAGAGAATGGCTTATTGAATCAAAATTGGTAGATTATTTTTTCAGTTTCGATGATGAGAACGAGAAAGCGAGTTCACTTGCATTAGGATTTGGTGGTTTGTACAACCATGCGGAGTTGTGCAATGCTACTTACCAGGTAAACCATGAAAAAAAGCAAATTGAATTTTATGCTTTGTGCAACATCCCTGCCCACACAGAAATCTGTATAAACTACGGGGGAGAATACGGCGAAAATTACAGCAAGTGGTTTGAAGATAGAAATATTGTTTACAAGCAATAAAAAAACGGGTATGGTTAATCCCAAATTTTGCAGGAGCATGATTTGAGCTTATTTTTTCAGGAGTTGAAAAAAGTCATATTTTTTAGTAATTGCCATTCTTCTCTTCAGAAAATAATTTTACATCAAAAATTTAATCTTTTTTGATGAAGAGAGGTTTCTAATGATTGCAATCATTCTGAGCAGCATTCCCGGATTCACGCAAAAGCAATCCTACGATGTGTTCCCTATTCCGTGCTCCACGGTTGGGTACAGTATCATTATGAGGGTGGCATGCAGTTGTCTGTATCGGATAAAGCAACAGGAGCTTATGCTGTAGCTGTCATCATGAAAGCCAGAACATGCACTGCTTCACCTGCAGAAAACTTCAACATTGACTGGACAAATTTGGTTAATGGTACTGTACAGGTAAGCGATGCGCCAACCAATGGAGACGGTGCTTCCAGCAACAATACAATATTCAGCAACGCGCGGTATTATTCAATGGCCTCAGCAAATAAACCGTCCATCAAATTACCTTGAAAATTTCATCAAAGCCCACGGTTGAAACCGCGGGCTTTGATGAAATATCTGAATCTAAAAAAATGGGTTCAACCATTTGCATGTCATTCATGTTTTTTGCCATCAAAAAACCATCATTTTTTAATGATTATCATCTTTCATTAGTAGTTCTTAGCCTAACGTTTATCCATACCCGCAATCCACTCCCGAATCAATTCCACACCTTCCTTATGAATAACAGTACGGGTTAGTTCCGGCATTGCAGTTCCGGGCAGCGTACTATTCATCCGGTAAAGCAAGATAGAATGTTCAGGATCTTTTGGAATGATATCATAGTTCAATCCACCCGCTCCTCCACCTGCCGATACCGGCAGTTTCATAATACCGATATGGTCAGGGTCCTTTTGTTCGTACTCGAGAAACAGGCCGGTATTATAAGCATCACCTCCCTTGGTATGGCAGTAAGAGCAATTGACATCAAGATAGGCACGTGCTCTCTCATTTACAGTATAGTTTTTCTTATCAGACCAGTCAGGTAGTCGCTCAATCTGAGCCGGTGATGGCATATCGCTGATGATGCCCATAGATACCCATCTGGCCAATTGGTTGACGCTATCACCCGGTAGCGTATAATTCAAGTTCCTCGCTTTTGGCCCGATGGGCAACAGCACGTTATTATTGATATGGCAACGCTTGCAATCATTTACATTCGGTACCTGGTAATTGGTAGAGATCAATGTGCCATTCACATCTTTTAATGAAACAGGAATGCGATCTCCTGTAATAAATTTCTTTGCATCTGTTTGTTCCTGGTTCCACAGGTAGTCCATCACCTCCCACTCATGATCTTCCGGATTCTTAAACATCAGCCGCGTTTCAATAACTATCTTCTTGTTTTCTTTATTGATGTAGGAAAATGATTTGATAAGAAATGAAGAATCAGGAAAATCCAGGGCACCATGTGGTGTGTATTTGATCTTTGCTGAGGCCGGCAGATAAATAAACCGGTCTTTCACCGCATAGTCTGTAAAGAGAGGCGTAACGATATTGTAAGGAATGACGCCTTTGGCCGGTTTGAATTCTTTCAGATTATCTTCAAAGAAACCATAATCGGAAAGTTTGTCCTTGAATTCAAATGCTGCCGGTGTGTTGCTTGCTTTATTTTCATCCGTATTGCACCCTTGAATCAGCACTACCATTGAAATCAGGGCTACAATCACTGTAGATAGAATAACTTTTATTCTGAGCATTTCAAATAATTTTTCAGGTTAGGTTGCTAATGAAACTTTTTCGTCTGACAAGATCAATCAGCTCATCTTTTATTTACACACGTACGGTGCTACGGTGGTGTCAGGCTGCCATTTTTCTGGTGTACGTAAGTTAAGAAAATCAGCATTGACAAACAAGTCGCTCTGTTTTTGATCAATACAGAGAGAATCAGGGTTTGCGGTATTTGATTTTGAAAGGATATTGCTTGAGAATCCATCATAAACAATAAATGGAATTCTTTTTACTTTCCTCTCGGGGTAACGTTTATTCAACTGCAGTTCGGTAGCAATCAATATTTTGCCTATATGATGTTCATAAGCGGGAGGCGGGAATGAATCCGCCATACTCATTTCATTTCCATAAATACGGATATTCTTTGAAAGGGGATCATACTTCTCATTGATCTTTTCGGCAGCATGGTCATCTACAGCAAATCCGGATGCAAGGATAATTGAAGCAGAGTTATTGTTATTGATCTTATTGTTATAAATCTGCACATTGGATGCTGCGAGTATCACCACACCGCTACCCGGAGGCGCATTACCAACACCCCAGGCCGTACCAAAACTTCCGGACTTGGCAAAATTGCGATGATTGTTGTCGTGCAAATTATTGTTATACACTTTTACAAACCCTCCCCGCTGCGACAGATCAGGCAGATCAAAGACAAGTACTCCTGCCGTATTATCATAAAACTCGTTATCATATACCTCAGCATGTGTTGTGTTCTCTATTTCACATCCGGCAACATTTCCTTTGCCACTGCAGTTTCTGACAATCGCACTATCAGTTTGCCCCACATAAATTCCCGCATCGGATGATCCCTGTACATAACAATTCTCTACCAATACATTTTTGCATAACACCGGATAGATGGCATAGCCACCACTGGAGGAATCAGACTTTGCCCAGGTAGCATGAAGGTTTGAAAAAGTAACATCACGACTACCGTTCACCTTTATCAGGTCTCCCTTTGATTCCCGGATTGTCATTCCTGAAATGGTAAAGCCATTGCTATTTGTTACTCTGATGCCTTCGCCTCCTGTACTTTGTTTTGAAAAATCAAGGATAGTTTTGTCAGGGCCATCTCCTTTCAGTTCGATATGATTGACACGGGCGATACTCAGATTGTCAAAATGATATACCCCTTCTTTCAACATTACAGAAGTGCTGTCCTTCAGCGTTAGCAAGGCCTCTATTATCTTAGGTTCATCGCCGGGTTTGAATACCAGGCTCACTTTATACTCCTTTGAAGCATCACTTCCCTGCTTGCATGAAAATAAAAAGCAGATGGCAACCAGGAAGCAAAATACCGTTGTGATCTTTTTCATGTTGTTCGATTTTAAAATGAATCAATATTCACACAGGACACCGCCTGTTATCGGTCATTAGAAAATATTGTAAGCATAAGTTACATAATACACACCACCGATCTTAGGATTGGCCATACCCGTTGAATAATACTTGTTGGTAAGATTGGTAGCTCCAAGCCTTATCCCTGAATGCGCATTAATAAATTTATAACTTATTTGTGCATCAAATACTGTGGACGAAGGCACGGTTCCTGCAGCGAGTCCACCGGACACTACATAATAATATCCCGGTTTGTAACGCATCGCAACATTGAAAGACCATTCCTTCTTTTTTCCAAAACCAGAATTTTCCAGTTGCATGTTGAAGTGGTAATGAGGTGTATTAAAATTATCAATCTGGCTGTTGTTCTTATTCTTCAGATAGTCAGAATAATAGTTCACTTTGAAAAGGAAGTTATGTGACATATCCACACTCACGCTGGCTGCATATCCATAAGTATTGACCGTCTGTGCGCCATTAAATGCAATATTGTATTGCACATAATTACTGTGATCCAGGAATGATGAAGGGTCGCTGCTACCGGGAGTATTGGCAACATTGGCATAGCCGATAAAATTCTGCCATGTGGAGAAATAACCCAGCACATCTATCAGCACTCTGTTTCCTAACAGTGCTGCATACCCTAACTCAAATGCGTTGACAGACTGGGGCTGAATATCCTTGTACTCAAAGCGTTTCAGGTCTTGTGGATTATTTGTCTGCTGATACTTCTCTACACTTTCCAGTGTATAAGGCGGAAACTGATTAAAATGATAATGATCATTCAACAACAGATTGGAACCACCTGATGAAAAGCTATTGTAACCGTTGAGTGTACTCTGAAGTGCCTGAATGTTTGACGGGAAGCTATAGGCATTCTGATAGGAAAAACGAATGTAGTTTTCATTAGCTACTTTATAGACAGCAGATGCGCGTGATGTAACCCGGGGATCGGTAAACAACGTATTCTTATCAAGCCTGAATGATACAGCAAGATTCAACTTCTGGTCTGCCAGTTTCTTCGATGCCTGGATATAACCGCTGTACTCATTAACGTTGATGGGTTTATCATTATCAGGAAACAAAGTATTCTTACTATTCAGACTATACAGCCTCCAGTTGACACCTGCGATCACGTCTGCAAACTTGATGATATCAGAAAAATTGTATTGAAATTCGGTATTGTACAATTTGCTTCTATCAAGAAACAGCGTTCCTCCTTCAGGAATCGGCTTCGTGCTGATGCTGTCTTTGAGCCTGTTGAAATAAGCTGAGCCGGCATCCGGTCTTCCCTGGTCTGCCAATGATCTTGCAATTTGATTTGCTTCATTGAAATCAGAACCATTCACCATTGCACCTAACAGCCCCATTGTATATTCCGGATACCATCCGCCTACCCCGCCATCATAACTTACTTTCCATGCTTCATTGATGTACTGTGCTGTAGGTCCGGCTATCAACGTCCTACCGGAATTTTCTTGTGTGGTATATGTTCTCAAAAACCATTTATCGCTGCGTAATTCTAACCTGTACTGACCCACCTTAAATCCCCTGATCTGGTAACGTGTGTCATTCGTATAGACGATATTGCCCGTTCCAAAAGTTCCTGAAGCAATTGCTTCAAGATTGGGTTTGATCTTGTACCTGAATTCCGCATTAGATTTGAAAAGAACAGCTGCATTGTCCAGGTAACCATATTCAGAATACCCGGTCCTTGCTACATAATACGGCTTCTCCAACAACGGATCAACTATTGGAGCCAACATAGGTTCCTGCATTTTTGCTGCTTCAAGGAATGGCCTGATATCTACTGAAGTGGCACTGCCATAAGAGTTCACCGCATTATAATTCGGGTCGGTATATTTTGTACCTCCGTTTTTATCAGTGGTATCAGATGCTACCCAATCCTTTGCACTGGTCAGTTGAAAATTAAATTTGAATGCAAACTTTTCATTCACCTTCTTTCCCCATCTTACTGCCCAGTCGTAGTAGGGAGATATTTTCACAGGATCATTGCTGCTATTGCTCCTGACATGGTTCATTCCTTGCGTGATCATCACACTCAATCCCTGGTATTTAAACGGATCTTTAGAACTCATCACCATCGTACCATTCAATCCGCGGGAACCATACAATGCGGACGATGCTCCTGATAGCAATTCAATATTATCTATATCGAGTTCGGTAGGACTGATGGATGATCCGAGAGGAAAATTCAAACCCGGCGCCTGGTTGTCCATTCCATCTACGATCTGTGTAAAGTTGGTGTTACCACTTGTATTAAACCCTCTTGTAGTAATACTGGTAAATCCAATACTCGAAACGGTAACATCCACTCCTTTCAGATTCTGAACCATATCCACATAACTCAATTGCGGAGAATTGACAATATCCTGATGTGAAATTTGCTCAATGGTAACTGGAGAAGAAAGTTTCTTCTGAACGGTTCGGCTCGCTGACACCACCACTTCCTGTCCCAGGGAAGAAGAAGGTTTGAGAGAAACATCAACTGGTGTTGAAAAACTGCTAACTGTTACTTCTTTGCTTTCATAACCAATGGAAGAAACGGTAAGCGTCAGTGGTAATTTCTTGTCTGTACGTAATGTGAACCTTCCACGGTCATCTGTATAGGTTCCTTCATTGGATCCTTTGACAGTAATGGAAACAGCAGGAACTTCTTCAGAGGTTTCACTGTTTACTACTTTTCCCGAAATCGTATTCTGGGCATAAGAACGGCCAACCAGCAACAGGTTCACCGTTAGAAATACAATCAGCAATTTGTGCATAAGCTTATTTTTTAAAAGAAAGAGTGGTGGTTTTATTTGATGAACTTTTTAAAAAGATTGAGTTTTCCCTTAAAAGGGGGATACTTCACAGAAGGGTCAAACCAAAGCGGCGTCTTCATCACGGGCTTAGCATGTGTGAATGTGTCGAATGAATACTTACCATGATAATTTCCGATGCCACTCATTCCGACACCTCCAAATGGTAAATGAGGATTGGACAATTGCCAGATCGTATTGTTAACACAGCCTCCGCCGAAAGGCAAGCGGGTGACCCACCAATTGACCCTTTCTTTACTCTTCGAAAAAACATAAAAGGAGAGCGGATTCTTAAGCTGGTTAATAATTGATACAGCATCTTCCCTATTCCGGTAAGTGAGTACCGGTAGCAACGGACCAAAAATCTCTTCCTGCATGATTTCATCATCGATGAAAACATCTGAAACAATAGTTGGCTCGATGTACAGGTTCTCCCTGTTGTACTTTCCACCATGCAATATCTCACCTCCCTGGTGAAGTAATGAAATCAGCCGGTCAAATCTTTTTTCATTAATGATCTTACCATAATCACGATTTGATGCAGGATCATCACCATAAAATTTCCGAATCCAGGATTTGATTTCCGAAACCAGCGGATGGACAATGGATTCGTGCACGAGCAGGTAGTCAGGTGCAACGCAAGTCTGGCCTGCATTTACAAACTTCCCTAATACAATCCTGCGTGCTGATATTTTCAGATCAGCATCCGGCTCCACTATCGCCGGGCTTTTACCGCCTAATTCAAGCGTTACAGGAATTAATTTTTCCGCAGCCAACTGATACACGGACTTACCAACACTTGTGCTGCCTGTATAAAAAATATGATCGAAGCGAAAGGCATCCATCATTGCGGGAACCACATCCTTTCCATCACCTTCCACTACCCTGATATAATCCGGTGAAAAAGTTTCTCCGAATATTTTTGCAATGATATGAGAAGTAGCAGGCGCTCCTTCGGATGGTTTGATCACAGCACAGTTGCCTCCCGCGATAGCTCCTACCATCGGGCTGATGAGTAATTGAAAAGGATAATTCCAGCTACCAATGATCAATACGACTCCCAACGGATCCCTGTACAGCCTTGATGTAGAAGGAAAATTCAGTAAATTGGTTTTCAGTTTCTGAGGTCGCATCCATTTGTGAAGTCTCTTGATAGCAAAAGATATTTCCGCTATCACCAGACCGGTTTCTGTAGCATAAGCTTCCTCCGGATTCTTTTTCAAATCTTCAGATAGCGCAGCAAAGATTTCCTTCTCATTTTTCTTTATCACATTCAGAAGCAGCAGCAATTGTTTTTTCCGGAATTCATATTCCTTAGTAGCACCCGAATCGAAATAATTTCGCATGCTGCTCAAGACTCCGGTATAAGATACTTCTGTTGTCATCAGTCAATGCTATTACTTTCTAAGTCCTTTTACGAGGTAGGTAATGATGTACTTCATGTCGCTCAGCGCCTGGGTGTAATCCACGTTTGCAGATCCCATCAGGATGGCCTTCTGCTCCACACTGTGCTTCAGCGCATCACTGATATTGATCAGCACCGAGGCCACATCTTTCTCATTCACCTTACCAATTTCACCTGCTGCGGATGCTTTCTTTATGATGCTCCCCAGGAAGACTTTTTCTGCCTTCATCATGCTCTCATATAATTCAAAGAAACCGGGCAAAATTTTATTCAGTGTTTCAGTAGATACCCTTGACATATTCAGCACATTCTGGTAATATTCGAACCTCGACTGCATATAATACACTACTTGCTTTTCCAGGCCCTTCTTTTTAACAGTCTGTTCTTGCAATACTTTCAGGTACTCCTCGCCCTCACTGACGGCCACCTCCAGGAAAATGCTCTCTTTGTTTTTGTAATAATAATAGAGTGAAGCCTTATTCAGCCCTACTGCCTTTGCAATATCATCCAGTGTGGTTTTATCCAGCCCAAACCTGTTAAAACACTGCATGGCAGCTTCACCAATCTTCTTTTTTGTTATTTCCTTTTTATCCATCTATGAATCATCTTTTATGGGAAACAAAATCTCATTTGCGTAAATGAAAGTAAGAACATATTTTTATTTTTCAAACATTTTAATAAAAAAGTTGAAAAATAAATTTTCTTCAACGCTCCCGTCTCCGGTAGGCAACCTATAACTTTTATGAAACCACCTTCAAATCAGCGTGACATAATTCCATACTCAATTGAATATTTCTATACTTTTAGAAAAAAAAATTTATGAAAATACCCTGTTGTAATATTTTGCTCATTCCTTTTCTTCTGTTGCTTTCCTGCACATCGTCAAAACACACAACATCAAAAACAGATACAACAGGCGTCACTACTTCTTTGAGGGTAATGACTTACAATGTACATCACTGCAATCCTCCTTCAGAAAGCAAGACAGGTAAAATAGATATTGATGCCATTACAAACGTCATCAAGAAACAAAATCCTGACCTGGTAGCATTGCAGGAATTAGACAACCATACCACAAGGTCAGGCCCATTCAATGAACTGGAAGTGATCGCACAAAAGCTGAACATGCATTTTTATTTCGGCAAAGCAATGGACTTTGGTGGCGGCAGTTATGGAATAGGCATCTTATCAAAGTACCCGATGTCGAATGGCGCAACACTTCAATTGCCGGTGAAAGAAGGATGGAAAGGAGAACCACGCGTGTTAGCAACATCGGAGATTTCATTGCCGAATGGAAAGAAGATTATTTTCGGATCTACCCATCTCGAGGCATACAACGAGGATAATCGTGAATTGCAGATCAAAGAGATCAACCGCATTGCAGCTACAGCCTCATTGCCGTTTATCATTGGCGGAGATTTCAATGCTACTCCTGAAAGCAATGTTGTGAAATTATTAGATGGCGAATTCCAAAGGACTTGTGTTTCCCGTTGCCCGGATACATTCTCAGATGAAGAAGGGCGCGGTACTATTGATTACATTGCATACAGGCCGGTAAACCAATTTTCTGTAACAAGCCACGAGGTGATCGAAGAAAAATATGCATCAGATCATTTTCCGGTAGTGGCTGTTTTGAAAATGAAATAACCGCACTTTAAATTATTCAAGAGATCAATATAAAAACCGAACAATAGATTTAGAATTCAAAGATTTCAATTATAAAAGAACTGAAGATGAAATTGAAAACGTACTTTCTTGCATTGCTCATCACTCCACTCTTCACATTCAGCCAGGAGCCTTTTAAGATCACGCACGGCCCCTATTTACAGGCAATGAAAGACAATAGTGTGAACATCGTTTGGACTACCAATAAAAATGCGATCAGTTGGGTAGAGCTGGCTCCGGACGACTCAACACATTTTTATGCAACAGAGCGAAAAAAATATTTTGATTCACACGATGGGCTTAAATCTGAATCAACATTGCATAATGTCCACATCACAGGTTTATCCCCTGCTACCACATACCGGTATCGTATTTATTCCAAAGAAGTATTGAGTCATGAAGCCCACATAGTGCTATACGGAAAAACAGATGCATCGGCAGCGTACAAAGTGAAACTTCCAACATTCACGACCAACAATAAAAAGGCTACCGAATTGAACTTTGCTGTGGTCAATGATATTCACCAGAGAAATGATGTGCTGAAAACTTTACTGAACCAGGTCGATTGGAAAAATACAAATATGATTTTCTTCAATGGCGATATGATGAATAACTCACGCAATGAAGAACAAATATTTACTTCATTCATGGATACTTCTGTTGCGTTGTTTGCACAATCGATTCCCATGTACTACGCACGTGGCAATCATGAAACAAGAGGCGAATATGCGGCTGAGTTTTCGAGACACTTCCCTACTACCTCCGGAAAACTTTATTACCTCGTTCGAAACGGCCCTGTTTGTTTTGTGATACTGGATACCGGTGAAGACAAGCCGGACTCTGACATGGAATACAGTGATATTGCCAACTTTGATTCCTATCGTGATGAACAGGCTGCATGGTTGAAAGAAGCACTTAAGAGTGAAGATTTTCTTTCTGCTCCATACAAAATAGTAATTGGTCACATCCCTCCTATCGGAGGATGGCATGGTAATTTGGAAGTGGCTCAAAAATTTATCCCTATACTTAATGCTGCAGGAGTGCAATTGATGATTGCAGCACACCTGCACCGGTCAGTAAAGAAATTGCCTGGAAAAGAAGGAGCGCAGTTTCCGATATTGGTGAATTCCAATAATTCCATTTTGAAAGTAAAAGTTGATTCCAATAAAATGAATGTCGATATGTATGACCTGCAGGGAAAACTTATGGATTCAATCGTGGTAAAGCCGGAAGGCAAATGAAAGAATACAATCACTCAATTGCATAAACGGTAGCCACCATCCTAAACAAGAATTAGTATGAGATACATCAGAACCCTGGCGGTTATCCTTCTCATCGTGCCTGTGTATTCATTTTCCCAGGCTCATTATCCGGGAATCAATCCGGGAAAGGCTTTGGCTAAGATTGAAAACAACCACATCACTCTTCAGAATCATGTTCTGAAAATGATTTTTCAAATCAAAGAAAACAATCTACACCCTACCCGATTCGAAGACAAAGCGAGTCACCATGTTTTAAATCTTCTTTCTAACAACTGGTTTGAATTGGTAACTCAAAGCGGTGAAGTAATTACCGAAAACGATTTTCATTTAGCAGGTAAGCCTGTCATCGAATCCATTCATCCGAAAAAAGAATCAGCAAAGTATGCTGATCACCTCAACGGAAAAATGATCAGGGCAACTTTGATCCACAAATCAGGAATACTGACGATAGACTGGGAAGCAACTCTGACAGATGGTGCCAACTACATCAAACAGCGATGGACTTATCATACCAAAGACTCATTGCCTGTTGCTAAATATGCAATGCTGGAAGTGCATGGAGATTCGATAAGGCAGGAAGGAATTGTGGATGGCTCACCCATGATTGATGGGCAAATGTTTTTTGCATTAGAACACCCGATGAGTAAAAATGAAATCACCCAGGGAAAAGCCATTTCATTCTTGCCGTACCAAAATGCTTTAAGAAAATCCGACAGCCTGACTATCACCACAGTGTTTGGAGTAACTCCTCTAAACCAGTTGAGGCGGGGGTATTTGCATTACATAGAACGCGAAAGAGCGCATCCTTACCGGCCTTACCTGCATTATAATTCGTGGTATGACCTTTCGTGGATAGACCGGAAAATGGAAGAAACTTCCTGCCTGGACAGAATCAAAATGTATGGAGACAGCCTGATCAAAAAACGTCATGTGGCAATGAAAGCATTTCTATTCGATGACGGTTGGGATAATAACGCTACACTCTGGCAGGTAAGCAAAAATTTTCCGGGCGGATTTACCAAAATGCATCAACTGGCCAACAGCTTTGGAGCTAATCTTGGCCTTTGGGTTTCGCCATGGGGAGGATATGACGAATCACAAGCGCAAAGATTGAAATACGGGAAAATGCAACACCCGCCTTTTGAAACGAATGCAAATGGATTTTCGTTGGCAGGGCCGGTATATTTTAAAAGATTCAAGGAAGTAACATCCAACTTCATGACGAGAGACGGTGTTTCCATTTTTAAATTTGATGGCGTAGGTGCAGGCAACGGTGCTGCGGGCGCAGGACTTTCTTATCAGAAAGATATCAAAGCATTGTTATTACTCACCAGAGATTTAAGGGTCATCAATTCTAACCTGTATTTGAGCCTCACCGTTGGCACGTGGCCATCGCCCTACTGGTTATATTATGGAGATGCTATCTGGCGTGCAGGAGGAGATTTCAGCATGATGGGCAAAGGCCCAAAGCGACAGCAGTGGATCACCTATCGCGATGCAGAGTCCTACAAAAATGTTGTGATGCGGGCGCCACTATACCCACTCAATTCTGTGATGCTTCATGGGATTTGCATTTCAAACATTGCATATCCGGCACCTCTCGAAATGGATATTAAAAATGTATCTGACGGTATATGGTCCTTCTTTGCAAGTGGTACCAGCTTGCAGGAATTATACATCAATCCTCACCTGCTCACTCCCGTAATGTGGGATTGCCTTGCTGCGGCAGCAAAATGGTCGCAGAATAATTCAGATGTTTTAAAAGATGTTCATTGGGTAGGTGGCGATCCTGCCAAAGAAGAGATTTATGGTTATGCTGCATGGGCGCCGCGCAAAGGAATTTTGACATTACGGAATCCATCATTAAGCACACAAACCATTACAATAGATTTGGAAAAAGCATTTGAGCTTCCGAAAAATTCTGCGAATGTTTTCCAATTGACAAATGCGATACATCCTGAAAGCGCTTCAGATAAAAGAAAAGTCAGAAAAGAAAAATCGATTGAGATAACACTGGCGCCATTTGAATTGAAAATCCTGGAGGCAATACCGGAAGGAAAATAAAAAAAACATGATACGCCAACACTTTGCATCACACATGGTTTTTCAAATCCAATTGGTTGATAATACTTAGAATCAGCAAAAAACTGAAAAAATATTCTTTTATTATCTCCTTGTCGAGTGGATCTGAAACAATAGGTTCAAAGAGATTTTCCTCCATGGCTATCGAAACAAAACAGTATCCGTTTACAAAAGAAAACCTCACATCCCTGGCAATTTGATTCTTAAATTGAATCATTCTTTCCATCATCGCACGATCAATAATGGTGGTGGCTATTGAACCGTCACTGCCATAGACCGCAAAATATTTTTCAAATTCCGGATTATTCATGTTGACCAAACTAATGTTGGGCAATGGAAGAAACCTTTCAAAATGATAGTCCGCAACGGTTACAGGCAGTTGTACATCATCAGCAGGCCACACATAAGTAGCCCCATATCCATAGCTGATCGGGGCGACAAAAAACAAACCTTTGAAAATCCTTTCAGTTCTATTATTTCTTCCACCTGTAAAATATGAAGTTTCCAATTCAGAGCAGGAGTAGTTTACATTTTTATAGACACCTTTGATCCAATCTTCACCTTCACACAAATCATAATTCCTCGGAAATAAGCCGCTGTATTCATAATCTTTTGGCGAAACCATTTTCAAAGGTTCATAGATGGCTCCCGGATTTAAAAATTCAATAATTTCTTTAATGATAGTTCCCTTGTAATCATAAACAAAAATCTCCCTCTTTCTGAAGAACTTAAAAATTGAAAATATTAAAACACCAATAAAAAATACTGCCGCTATGGATTTACTGATGATAAAACAAGCGATACACAAAAACAAAGCAGCAATCCCCGCTACCTTCCATTTTGAAGTGTCATTGCTTTCCGGCTCCAACTTCTCAAGAAGAGGCCTTAATTTTTCGGAATAGAATGATTCAAAATTTGCTATCTGACTTTCCATCATTATTGCAACGAATATATTTTATTCAGAGATATCTTGCACTTCTAAGAAAATTTCTATAGAACTGTTAGCAGTTGGTGAAAACATCAACTACAAACGAAAGCATTTTTATTGAATCTTTGCACCATGAAACCTTACATATTATTCTTGTGCTTGCTGCTTTCAGAGTTGTCCATCGCTCAAAAGAAAAACTTCGCAATCATTCCTCCTGGTACCCCCGGAGAAGAAGTCATTCATATCGCTGCCAACATCGTTCCAACGCCGCGGCAGTTGAGATGGCAGCAACTGGAACTCACAGCCTTCTTTCATTTTGGCATGAATACATTCTCAGACAATAACGAATGGGGAACAGGCAAAGAAGATCCGAAACTTTTTAATCCAACAGATCTTGATGCCAACCAGTGGGTGAAAGTAGCTAAAGACGCGGGGTTCAAATTAGTGATCCTGACAGCGAAGCATCATGACGGTTTTTGCCTGTGGCCTACAAAAACCACAGAACATTCGGTAAAGAATAGTCCCTGGAAAAACGGCAATGGTGATGTAGTAAAGGAATTGGCAGAAGCATGCAGGAAACAAAATATGGAATTCGGAATTTACCTCTCACCCTGGGACAGGAACTCGCCTGTGTATGGTTCCGATGACTACAATGATTTTTTCGTTCAGCAACTCACAGAATTACTCACTAATTACGGAAAGGTAGATGAAGTATGGTTTGACGGCGCTAATGGCGAAGGACCTAATGGAAAAAAGCAGGTGTATGATTTTGAAAGATGGTACAAGGTCATACGAAAATTACAACCTTCAGCATTGATCGCAGTGATGGGGCCTGATGTGCGCTGGGTAGGCACCGAAACCGGCTACGGCCGCGAAACAGAATGGAGTGTGGTCCCTACGGCCAACCTCGATCAGTCAGCAATAGAGTCCAATTCGCAACAGGCTGATGCATTTAAACCTTCCGGAGATATGACGGGTAGTGACCTGGGAAGCCGTGACAAAATAATGAATGCAAAGGGTCTTGTTTGGTATCCGGCAGAAACCGATGTGTCTATCCGTCCGGGATGGTTTTACCACGCTGATCAGGATGACAAAGTGAAATCTCCTGAAAAATTATTGGATATCTATTTTCATTCTGTCGGTAGAAACAGTGTATTGCTATTGAATATTCCGCCGGACAAAAGAGGAAGGATCAATGATACCGATATAAAAAATCTGAGAGAATGGAAAAAATTAAGAGACCGGATTTTTGATAACAACATAGCCAAAGGTGCATTGATCACTTCCTCAAATGGTATTGGTAAACAGGCAATGCTGGATGGTAAATATTCCACTTGGTGGACAACCAAAGGAAAGGATACTACCGCTGTCATTGACCTGAAACTAAAAAAGAAATCCACTTTCAATGTGTTGATGCTACAGGAAAATATTTCCGTCGGGCAAAGAATTGAAAAATTCGAATTGGAATATTGGGATGGAGGAGAATGGAAGAAAGCAGGAGAAGGAACAACTGTTGGTTACAAAAGACTGCTGCAATTCAACCCTGTTACTACAGACCGGGTGCGATTGAAAATTTTATCATCCCGGTTGAATCCCACTATTGCCGAATTAGGATTGTATTTCCAGGAATAGCCCTGTTGTGAAATAATTTCGAATACGGTATCATCGAATCAATACCAAGACCAGACTGCATCAGAGAAGAAATGCTTTAGGAAATCACTATTGTCCAATGATTACAGCAATAGAAATCCACACTGTTTATTTCTTTATTTTAGCGCCACAGAAAAAACCAAAAAATAACCAAATGAAACGAATAACACTCGCCCTGCTGACGATCATTCCATTTTTTTTATCAGCACAGGTGAATGGTGTAAAACATGTAATACTGATCGGCGTTGATGGTTTGGGTGCGAATTATATTGATAGTGCCCATGATATTCCTAACTTAAAAATGCTGATGAAAGAAGGCTCCTATACCCTTCATGCAAGATGTATTATGCCTTCGTCCAGCGCAGAAAACTGGGCTTCCATGACGATGGGCGCGGGCCCTGCATTGACCGGCTACACGGAATGGAACAGCAAGGTGCCTGAAATTCCTTCAAGAGTGTTAGACCAATATGGACTGTTTCCTTCCATCAGTACCATACTGAGGGAACAAAGAACGCTATCAGAAATAGGGTTTATCTATTCATGGTCAGGTATCGGTTATCTATTTCCCAAAAAGGCTGTGAACCGTGATGAGAACACAAACAATGACAGCGCCACTACCACTAATGGCGCGAATTACATTAAAGAAAAAAAACCTGATTTCCTGTTCTTGCATTACAATGATGTAGATGGTGCCGGGCACAATATCGGCTGGGGAACCAAAGAATATTATGCCGCGATCAGCAAGATGGACAAATACATCGGTGATATTTTACAGGCAGTGAAAGATGCCAATATTGCTGATAAGACGGTAATTATTGTAACATCCGATCATGGTGGTATCAACAAGGGACATGGAGGAAAATCACTGAATGAAATGGAGATACCGTGGATCATTTACGGGTCTAAAATCAAGAAGGGAAAAGAACTTCAGCAAAGCGTTATGATTTTCGACACGGCTGCTACGATCGCCTACATTTTCGGATTGAGGACTCCTCAGGTTTGGACAGGCAGGCCAGTGAAGGAAGCATTTTTGAAACACTGACCAATACCTGAATCAATTAATCAAATGAGAGATTAAAAAAGTTATTGATGCAAAGAAGAACACTCATCAAAGGGATAGGGCTGTTGGCAACAGGTGCTATCATAGCCAAAGATTCCCTCACATCTGAAAACAATGACAATTCCAACCAGGATAAAAGTTCATTGCGAATTGCACACATTACTGATGTACACCTGCGTCCTGAATACAATGCGCCTGACAGATATCATCAATGTATTGAGCTAATCAAAAAACATGAAATAGATTTTGTGCTCAACACCGGCGATAGTATCTATGCTGCAGATTATGATAATATAACACGAGAACGAGTGAGCCTGCAGTGGGAACTATGGAAGAAAGCAAGGACAACCTTCAAAGAATATGAAATGTTCAGTTGCCTGGGAAATCATGATATGTGGTGGGCTGCTCCGGAAAAAAGTGATGCCATGTATGGAAAAGAATTCGTAGTAAAGCAACTGGAAATCCCTCATCGATATTATAGTTTCAATAAAAAAAGCTGGCATTTCATCGCTCTCGACAGCAACAATGAAAAAGCAGGCTCATTGGATTCGGAACAAAGAGACTGGCTCGAAAAAGACCTTGCCTCGTTGCCGGCTGAGAGCAATATTCTCATCATGAGTCATTACCCTATTCTTGCGGCCTGCACTCACATAGATGGCGGCAACCATACAGATTCCAAATACATTGCAGATCTGTTTTACCGGCATCGCAATAAAAAAATAAAATGCATCAGCGGACATATCCATCTGCTCGATCACGCGTGGTACAATGACGTGCAGTATTTCTGCAATGGTGCATTGAGTGGATTCTGGTGGGAACCAGGAGATAAAGAATCAGCCGGGCGCGGTTGGTATCATCAAACACCTCCCGGTTATGCAATCATAGACCTGTATGATGACGGAACCATTCAAAATAAATATTATCCGGTAGATGTATGAGGATGCATCAATGATCTGCAAAATTCAATAATCATCATTCCCTGCAAATACATACCAGTATGACAAAACAAATTTTCATCACAATGATTTGTACTTGCGGGATACTCTTCTCACTGCAAGGCCAAAGCAATACTGCTATCATTCAAAAGACTGATTGGTTGATAAAGCAACCATCACAAAAAGCAACTATACAACTAAGCGTCGATAAAAAAGATATTGAACTGTCCAACGGCCTTGTACGGCGTGCTTTTCGCCTGACACCTAATGTGGCCTGTATTGATTTCAGCAACCTGATTAACGGACAGCAATTGCTGCGGGCTGTAAAACCGGAAGTTATTTTAAGAATCAACGGTAAAGATTACAATGTGGGTGGGCTTTACGGCCAGAAGGAAAATGCATATCTCTTACCGAAATGGATAGACGATTTTACAAGTAATAAAAATGATTTTCAATTTGTAAATTATACGATTTCAGATTTGCAACCCTACCTCAATTGGAAGGCGGGAAACTGGTGGGCTACAAACAAACAACTACCAACAGGCAAAACAATCGTATTCCACTACAAATCTTATTTGCCGGATATGAATGGACTTTTGGTTAATGTATATTATGAGATCTATGATGGAATACCACTGATAGCTAAATATGTTTCGATAGAAAACAAAGGAGAAAAAAGTTTCAGGTTAGACAGGGTTATTCATGAAAACCTTGCAACCGTAGAAGAAGAAAGTGCGGTAATAGGCAGCACTGAAATGATGAGAAAACAACATGGCATCTATGTAGAATCCAATTACGCATTCAACAATGCGATGCGTTATGACATCAGCGATCAAACGACACACTGGCTTCCGGATTCCTCCTATACATCACAGGTAAATTATCATTATCAGACTCCATGTCTCCTGCAGGTGTATGAGCCGAAAGCGCCCGGCATTGAATTACAGCCCGGCCATAGCTTTCAATCCGTTCGTACTTACGAATTGTTGATTGATACCTATGACCGCGAAAGAAGAGGACTTGCGATCAGGAAAATGTACCGGACGATTGCTCCGTGGACAACAGAGAATCCCATCTTCATGCATCTCGTCAGCAAGAATGACGATGAAGTTCGTAATGCCATAGACCAATGTGCGGCTACAGGTTATGAAGCGCTGATATTAAGTTTTGGTAGTAACCTGAATATGGAGGACTCCTCATCAAAAAATATTCTGCGATGGAAGTCAATTGCAGATTACGCACACAGCAGGAATGTAAGGATTGGTGGATATTCTTTATTCAGTTCGAGAAAAATCAGTGATGAAGATGATGTGATAGATCCTGTAACTGGCAAACCCGATGTTGCGGCCTTCTTCGGCCATGCACCTTGTTTTGGCAGTAAGTGGGGGCTGGCTTACCGCGATAAGATAAAACACTTTTTTGCACAGACCGGCTTTGATATTTGGGAAAATGATGGCCCCTACCCCGGTGATGTTTGTGCATCCACTACACATCCGGGCCATAAGGGACTGGACGATTCACAATGGCGGCAAATGGAAATACAAAAGGAATTGTATCACTGGCTGAATGCACGGGGAGTATATATCAACGCACCTGACTGGTATTTCTTAGATGGTACCAACAAAATCGGAATCGGATATCGAGAGGTGAATTTCTCACTGCCACGGGAAGATCAAAAAATTCTCAACCGGCAAAATATCTATGACGGTACCTGGGATAAAACACCTTCCATGGGCTGGGGTTTTGTACCACTCACCCGCTACCAGGGTGGAGGTCCGGAAGCTGTGCTGGAGCCACTTTCAGAACACCTCGCAGACTACAGGCAACTGATGATGCAGTATTATGGAGCAGGTGTACAGGCCTGTTATCGCGGGCCAAGATTGTATGATACAGATATCACCAAACAAATGGTCATTGACGTCATCTCCTGGTACAAAAAGTACCGGGATATATTGAACAGTGATATCATCCACCTTCGCCGGGCAGATGGACGTGACTGGGATGGAATCCTGCACGTGAACCCGGAATTGAAAACAAAAGGATTGATGATTCTCTTCAATCCAACCAAAAAGGAAATTCGTACAACCATTCCCGTATCACTCTACTACACAGGACTATCGAAAGAAGCAAGGATAAGAGAAAAAGAAGGAGCTGTGAAAACATATCCACTTAAAAGAAATTACGAAGTACGGTTGCCTGTTGTTTTGAAACCGGAATCCTATTCCTGGTGGGTGATAGAATAGGTGAAGGAGTATTATAGTTTTTCTTCTTTTATCTTTATGATGGATTTCGCTCGCAGCCAGGCTGCATCAATTCTATTAAACCAGGTTAACAAGCCAAACAAATACAATGCTGCGGCAATTTTTTAATTTCAGGATGGGGCTTACACTTTTGGCTGTACTAATAGTCATCGGTTCGATTTTCTATTCAAATTTTCTTTCAAAAAAAATAGAAACGGAAGAGCGCGAGAAAATCAGTCAATGGGTAGAAGCCAACAAGCAGATTGCTACAGCACAGCCGGGTACTGACATCACATTAGCCAGCCAGATACAACAACAAAATGATGACATACCGATCATCTGGACGAATGAAAAAGACAGTATCATTGATTCCAGAAACCTGGACTCCACCAAAACCAAATCAAGAGATTATCTCGAAAAAAAACTATCACAATTCAGGAAAGATCATCCACCCATCATTCTTGTACTCAATGAGAACCCCTACATAGCAGACAAATATTATTATGGCGATAGTAAGTTACTGATTCAAATCAGGTATTTTCCAATAGTACAACTCCTCGTGGTTGCATTGTTTATCATTATTACTATTTATTCCATCACCATTCGAAACAAAGCTACTCAAAACCAGGTGTGGGCAGGGATGGCAAGGGAAACGGCTCACCAATTGGGCACTCCGCTGACCTCGCTGCAAGGCTGGATCGAAATATTAAAAGACCAGGATCAGGAAAATGAAATTACTTCCTCAATGGAGAAGGATGTTGGCCGCCTAAAACTAATCAGTGACAGATTTGGAAAGATAGGAAGTGCTCCGCATCTGGAACCTCATGATGTGGGAGAGCGAACACGCGAAATGATTCAGTACATTCGTCGCATAGCACCTGAAAAAGTAGCATTCAATTTTTCTGACAATGGTGGCAATTATATCTCCAACATTTCTGCGCCTCTATACGATTGGGTGATCGAAAATCTTTTGAAGAATGCACTTGATGCAATGGGAGGCAAAGGACAGATTGATATCTCCATAAAAGAGTCTTCGGGAAAAATATACATCGATGTGAAGGATTCCGGAAAAGGCATTTCAAAAAAAGATTGGAACAGAATTTTCAAACCGGGCTATACTACCAAAAGGAGAGGTTGGGGTTTGGGCTTATCATTATCAAAAAGAATCATCGAGCAATACCACAAAGGACAGTTGTATGTCAAAGAATCTGAAGTAGGAAGAGGCACTACTTTCAGAATTGTGCTTTTGAGTGATAAGTGATCCGCCGCGGCGGAGAAAAGTGGAAAGAGTACACATACCGGACTTGCCAAACAAAGTGGATACTTGTTTGACAGGCTCAGCCAGCGGTCCCAACGTTCCCTGAGCTCGCCGAAGGGAACTCACTGCATAATCTTATGTCCCATCTTATCCCGCTTTGTTTTGAGATATTTTTCGTTGTGTGCATTGGGTTTTATTTCAATGGGCAAAGTCTCTACTATTTCAAGTCCATACCCTAACAGGCCTGCACGCTTCTTTGGATTATTGCTCAGCAATCTGATCTTTGAAATATTAAGGTCACGCAATATCTGTGCGCCTACACCATAATCGCGCTGATCCATGTCGAATCCCAATTTCAGATTTGCCTCTACTGTATCGAGTCCTTCTTCCTGAAGTTTGTATGCTTTCAATTTATTAAGTAGTCCGATTCCTCTGCCCTCCTGGTTCATGTATAAGACAAGCCCTTTACCTTCTTTCTCTACCATTTTCATTGCGGTAGTAAGTTGGTCACCACAATCGCACCTGAGTGAACCAAGAATATCGCCTGTCATACAACTGCTATGCACTCTCACCATCACAGGTTCATTTTCATTCCATTCCCCTTTTTTCAAAGCAAGATGTACTTCTCCTGTATTGGTTTGAGTATATGCGATCAGTTCAAAATTTCCATACCTGGTTGGCATTTTCACACTGGTTTCCCTTTTGATAAGAGACTCCTTTTTTAATCGATACTGAATCAGATCTTTTATCGATACCAGTTTCAGGTCATGTTTGTCAGCAATCTTTCTGAGTTCCGGCAGGCGAGCCATTGTTCCATCTTCATTCATGATCTCGACAAGCACACCCGCATCCCCATGACCGGCAAGCCTTGCAAGATCAACCGTAGCCTCAGTATGCCCTGCCCTTCTCAGAACACCACCATTTTTTGCCTTCAAAGGAAATATATGGCCAGGCCTTCCCAATTCTTCCGGTTTCGTGTCAGGGTTCAAAATAGCCTGTACCGTTTTAGCACGGTCATGTGCCGAAATCCCTGTGGTACATCCATGTCCCAACAGATCTACACTCACCGTAAATGGTGTAGCATGAAGTGCAGTATTGCGCTGCACCATCAGGTCCAATTGTAGCTCTTCACATCTATTCTCATTGAGCGGCATACACACCAGGCCTCTGCCGTGTTTGCTCATAAAGTTGATGACCTCTGGAGTAACGTTGTGCGCAGATGTTATAAAATCACCTTCATTCTCGCGGTCTTCATCATCTACTACTATCACCAATTTGCCATTCTTAATATCTTCAATGGCTGCTTCTATTTTGTCTAACATTAAATAAGGGTAAAATGAAGTGCAAAGATACGGAACAACTGACTTTAGCTATTTCATCTAATGATAATTTAGGATATGTCATACCTGATAAGCCAAAACATTCATTTAAAGAGTAATGCAGCGAATCGATGTTTAAAACTGCCTTTATTTTGTTAATAAAATTGGCATTCGTTAGCTGATTATTCAGTTTCTTTGCCGCATCAAAAAAATACTAATTATGAAGTTTAAAAGAATTTTACCAATTCTGATTGCTGCTCTTCTGGCGCCTTTCTTCATGGAAGCACAGGTTACTACAAGTAGTATTACAGGATTTGTAAGGTCAGACAAAGGGGAGCCACTTGATGGTGCGACCATCACGGCTGTTCACGTTCCGTCAGGAACCAAGTATGCAACCATTTCCAAGAAAGATGGAAATTTTACAATTCCCAATACCAGGATCGGCGGTCCATATACGATCACTGCAGAATATGTGGGCTACGCTCCACAAAAGATAGAGGACGTGCAATTGATTCTGGGAGAACCTTTCAACGCACAGTTCACCTTATCAGCTAAAGCAAGTGTGCTTTCAGAGATTACAATTACAGGAACTGGCAGACCTACCACTGTAAAGACAGGCGCAAGTACCATTATCAATTCCAGGCAACTGGCTACTTTACCATCCCTGAGTCGTAGCGTTACAGATTTCACAAGACTTACGCCACAGGCAAGTGGGACGAGTTTTGCAGGCCAGGACAGCAGATATAACAATCTTAAAGTTGACGGTGCCAATCTCAACAACAACATGGGTTTGAGTGGTGACGTGATGCCAGGCGGGGGAGCCAGCCCGATCTCTATTGAAGCTTTTGATGAGATCAGTATCAACATTGCCCCTTTTGATGTAAGACAATCAGGATTTACTGGTGCAGGCATCAACGTAACTACGAAAAGCGGAACAAATACTTTCCACGGTTCAGCTTATGGCTTTTACAGAAACCAGAGTTTGAATGGAAAGCATGCCGGAAAGGTTTTGCTTACCCCAACTCCGTCAAAAAATAAAGTTTATGGAGCTACTCTGGGCGGACCGATCATTAAAAACAAATTATTCTTTTTTGCAGCAGCCGAGTGGGAAAATTCAGCTGTTCCGAATGCGAATACCTACATTCCGGCAGGAAGCAATGCTTCTGGTATAGAATCTGCTGCTCCGAAAGATTCCCTTGACAAGTTCAGAGATATTCTTAAGACAAAATACAATTATAGTGCAGGAGGATATGATAACCGTCCCAACTATATTACTAAAAACAGGAAGTTGCTTGGTAAGATAGACTGGAACATCAGTGAAAGGCAAAAGCTTGTTTTGAAATATAGTGACTTCCAGGGTTCAGACCAATCACCATTGAATTCAAGTTCAGTTCCAAATGGCGGAGGTTTTATAATTACCGACCCAACTACAGGTTTAACAAAAGGCCCTTCTTCCAGGTTACCTAATAATCGGAATGGTACAGAATCTATTGGCTTTACAAATTCAGATTATGGAACAGACCATGTCGTAAAGACTGCAACATTGGAATTGAATAGTAATTTCAATAGCAGGATATCAAACCAATTGTTACTTACATATTCTCATATCAATGACGTTCGTAACAGTCCGGGAGGTATGTTTCCAACCGTTGAGATTTTCAATGGAGATGGCACTGTGAGTGGCGTCGGGCAGTACGAAAATTATATGACAGCGGGTACAGATCCATTTACCCGTAACAATGAAATTATTAATAATATTGCTTCGCTTACCGACAACTTCACGGTGTTTGCAGGGAACCACACAATACTCGCCGGTATAAACTATGAATACCAGAAATTAGGTAATGCTTTCATGCAAGGCTCTGAGAGCTATTATATGTTTAATACACTGCATGAGTTTGAAATAGGCGCACCTCCTGCATTTTATGCATATACGTATTCATTAGTACCGGGTGAGCCAAAAGTTTTTTCAGCTAACCTAAAAATGGGACAGTTAGGAGCTTATCTCCAGGACGAATGGAATATCAATCCTAACTTTAAGTTGACTTACGGTATCAGGGCAGATGTACCAACCTATCTTGCTCAACCGATAGAAAACCCTGCCATCACAGCTATCAAATGGCCTACTAAAGATGGTGGTACAGTTTCATATAATACAGGAGAATGGCCTAAAGGAAAAGTGTTGCTTTCACCGCGTGCAGGATTCCGCTGGAAGGTCCCAAATGAAAAAGGAATGGTGCTAAGGGGTGGAGCAGGAATCTTTACAGGAAAGATTCCGTTTGTATTCCTTACTAATATGCCAAGTAACTCCGGAGTCTATCAAAATGGTGTTGTCGTAACAGATAAGACATCACTCCAAGGCTTCACATTTAATCCTGACCCGGATGGTTACAGAAACAAATTTCCAAATGATGTAACAGCAACTGTTCCTAGTGCATTTGTGGTAATTGATCCAGATTTCAAATTTCCTCAAATCCTGAGGACTAACCTGGGTGTAGATAAACAATTAGGAAATGGTTTCACAGCAACAATTGATCTTCTTTATACCAAATCAATAAATGGTGTAAAAATGAGGAACCTGAATTTGTCTGATCCTACAGGAGTACTTAGTGGATTAGATAATCGCCCTTATTACCCAACCGGAACATCAAACAGGGTATTCTCAGCGATAGGCAGAGAGGAAATAGTTTTGGAAAATACTAAGAAAGGATATGCATTTTCTGCTACAGGTCTGATATCAAAGAGTATGAGAAAAGGGTTCTACGGATCTCTGGCATACACTTATTCTCTAAGTACTGAAATAAGCCCTAATCCAGGATCAAGAGCTACATCTGCATGGGAATCTATTGCAAACAGGGGTACGCCAAATGATGAAGAACTGTATTATTCTTCTTATGCAATACCTCACCGTATCATCGGAAATATTTCTTACCGGCTGGAATATGCAGACCACTTTGCTACTACAGTCACTTTGTTCTATGAAGGGGCTAATATTTCTAACTACTCATATTTAGTTGGAGGTGATATCAATAAAGATGGAAACAATACTTCTGACCTGATGTTTATTTATGCAAAAGGTTCAGATGTACCCTTTGCATCGACTTCAAGATGGACCGTAGCTCAACAACAGGAAGCATACGATAAATTTGTAGAAAGTTCACCTTACCTGAGAAAGCATAAAGGCCAGTACGCTGAAAGAAACTCTGCATTGACTCCATGGTTCAATAGAGTAGATGCACGTTTGTTACAGGACTTCTATGTAAAGGCAGGCAATGTTAGACATAATCTTCAATTCATTGTGGATGTTATCAATCTCCCAAATTTTCTGAATAGGAATTGGGGTATCCGCCAGCAGTACACTGTTAATAATCCTTTGACACTGAAAGCTGTTGATAATACCGGCCACCCAACCTTCACATTGTCAGAAAAGAAGGTGGGTGATGATTATTTCTTAAGAACCGATGCTTTTGAAAAAGTACAGTCTTTCTCCACTACTTGGGGAGTGCAACTTGGATTGAAATACTTCTTCTAAACACAAATCATTTTCTTTTATTCAATGCCGCTCACTTTGGGCGGCATTTCTATTGAAGCGATTTCAAAAAAATTGCTACGCACGGAACTCTGGAAAAAAAACATAGAATTTCGCTTAGGTTAGTAATGTGGTTCAACCTTGAAGGCTTGTTCTTTGTATTTTTGCGCTCCAGATGAAAAAAGCATTCCTGCAATTACATGCTGCTATTATCCTAGCCGGATTTACCGGGATATTGGGGAAATTGATTGAACTGCAGGAAGGGTGGTTGGTTCTTTACAGGATGGCCTTTAGCGCAATTATTCTTCTTGCTATTTTGGTATTAACAAAACGATTTTACATTCCGGCCCGGCGGAGCCTGTGGCAATTATTGGGCATCGGCGCTATCATCAGCCTTCACTGGGTTACATTTTATGGCAGCATCAAGTACAGCAATGTATCTGTATCTGTAACCTGCCTTTCTTCAATTGGTTTTTTCACTTCTATTTTCGAACCATTGATTCGCCGCAGGCGAATTGACTTTGGGGAGGTTGGCCTGGGTATCCTTGCCATTCTGGGAATCTATCTCATTTTTAATTTCTATCCCGAATTCAAAACGGGTATCATTTTCGGAATGATCTCGGCAATGCTGGCTTCCATTTTCCCAATTCTCAATAAGAAATTAGTGGATGAATTCAAGCCTTCATTGTTGAATTTTTTTGAAATGACCGGCGGAGTCATTGCGCTGATATTTATACTCCCTGTGTATCTGCACTTTTTTCCCGCTACTTATTTTATGCCGACACTTCCTGACTTTTTATGGCTTCTCGTGCTAGCAGCAGCCTGCACGGTATTCGCATTCAACCTGAGCCTGCAGGCACTTCAGAAGTTATCCGCTTTCACGGTAAACCTTTCTTTCAATTTCGAACCAGTGTATTCTGTGATCATGGCTTTCATCATCTTTAAAGAAAATCAATTCCTGGGTGCAGGATTTTATTTTGGCTTTGCACTGATCATAGTTGCTGTTTCACTGCAAATGATGAGGGTAAGGCGGTGGCAAAAGAAAGAAGGAATGGTTGCTGTTCCCTGAGCTTGTCAGACGAAGCGATTGATTGTCTGACTCCGACCGAAGCGTCATATCTGAAGGGAATACAAAAAGTATCAATAAATATTACTTACAAAATCTGGCTTCGGCAAGCTCAGCCACCGTGATTATCGGCAAGCTCAGCCAGCGATACTTCTGTTCCCTGAGCTTGTCAGACGAAGCCATCGCTTGTCTGACTCAGACCGAAGCGTCAGAGCCGAAGGGAACTCTCAAGAATTTCAAAAAGATAAGTCTTCTCACAACTCTGGCTTCGGCGAGCTCAGCCAGCGACTCAAATCACAAATATTCAATCTTGAAATCTACTTCAGCGAAAGCTTCAAACATCTTGCTCACCCCACAATATTTTTCCTTGCTGAGTTTTACCGCCTTCTCCACTTTCGGCTTGTCTTCATTACTCACTTTTATGCTGTAAGTGATCAATACCTTATTGTATATTGAAGGCTCTGTTTCCGAAAGTTCTCCATCCACCCTTATATCAAAATCCGAAAACTCTACGCGCATCTTAGGAAGCATACTCACAATATCAAACCCGGTGCAACCCGCCAAAGAAAGCAACATGAAAATCTTTGGAGAAGGCCCTATGTCTTCGCCTCCATTCTCGCGTGAAGCATCTACTTCAATCGTATGTCCATTGACCTGAACTGAAAAATTCCTTCCTTTCTTATAAACCGCTTTTACCGAATGTGACATAGAATTCTTTTTTTGTAAAATTAGGAGAGGTTTGTCGTTTTTCGTTGACCGTTTTTCGTTGACCGTTTTTCGTTGACCGTTTTTCGTTGACCGTTTTTCGTTGGCCGTTCGCCGGGGCGAATTCGTTGGCCGCTTACTGAGCCTGTCAGACGAAGCTAAAGCTTGTCTGACTCAGACCGAAGCGTCAGAGTTTTAAATACTGACCGAAGCGTCAGTGCCGAAGCATTCATTCATCCTATATCGCTTTCCCAGCAACGAGCAACGAATTCGCCCCGGCGAACAGGCAACGAATAGCCCTTACAAATGTGGATTTACAAACTGTCCGATTTGCGAAGCACTCAGGGCGCCTGATTGCCTCCATAACACTTTTCCGTTACGGAATAATATTAAAGTAGGTACTCCCTGTATCTGGAACTGGGAAGCTGCCTGTTGGTTCTTATCCACATCCACTTTAATGACTCTGAGTTTGCCCGAATTTTCCCTGGCAAAACGGGTAAGTTCAGGAGCCATCTGTTTGCATGGCCCACACCACGTGGCATGAAAATCTACCAGCACAGGCTGATCACTACTAATGATTTGTTGAAATGTTTCCATGCCGAATGTCAATCACAAAGTATGCCCGAAGGAAATAACTGCCATAAGGCTCTATATGTATTAAAAAAATGACAATTTTGCTGCTAAATGTTGAAAAATATTTTCAAACTTGCCATTTTCTTCCCTACCTTTGCCGTCCGAAAAATCAGACTATTATGGCCAGAGTATGCGATGTGACAGGAAAAAGACCAATCACCGGGAATAAAGTTTCTCACTCCAACATCAAAACCAAGAGAAGGTTTTTACCGAATCTTCAAACAAAGCGTTATTTTCTTGCAGAGGAAAACCGTTGGATCACATTAAAAGTTTCTTCTGAAGCAATCCGCACAATTAACAAAAAAGGGCTTTCTGAAGTGGTGAAAGAATTGAGAGCCAAAGGTGAAAAAATCTAAAATCAGCTTAATAAAAATATTATGGCAAAGAAAGGCAACAGGGTGCAGGTAATTTTAGAATGCACTGAACATAAAACAAGTGGTCAGCCCGGAACCAGCAGGTATATCACTACCAAGAACAAGAAGAATACTCCCGAGCGTCTTGAATTGAAAAAATTCAACCCGATTCTGAAAAAAGTAACTGTTCATAAAGAAATCAAGTAATTGATTTAAAACTTAATCATCATGGCAAAAGCAGCTAAAACCGCGATCAAGACTAAAGACAAAGCGCAAGGAGATGCAAAAAACTTCACTAAAGTAGTGCGTGCTATCAAAACGAAAGCAGGTAACTATACTTTCAAAGAAGCGATTGTGCATAAAGACAAGATCAAAGATTTCCTGGCTAACGGATAATATTCGCGGCTAAAAGAATTATATTCAGAAGCTATCCTGCCAACCGGGATGGCTTTCTTTTTTTTAAACACTTTTCATCAATGGGCATATTCAATAAACTTTTTGGAAAGAAAGAACAAAAGGAATCGTTAGACGAAGGTCTTCAAAAAACAAGGCAGGGATTCTTTGAGAAAATTTCAAAAGCTGTCATCGGTCGTAGCACAGTGGACGAATCTGTATTAGACGATCTCGAAAATGCATTGGTAAGCGCTGATGTAGGTGTGGAAACTACCGTTAAAATAATTGATAACATTGAGAAGCGTGTAGCACGCGATAAATATGTAAACACCTCAGAACTCAACAGTATTCTGAAATCTGAAATAGAATCGCTGTTGGTAGCTTCGCCTGAAGACACTACTTACGAAGATTATGAATTACCTGCAGGACATCAACCACATGTCATCCTCGTGGTTGGAGTCAATGGAGCAGGCAAAACAACCACCATTGGGAAACTCGCACACAATTTTTCTCTTGCAGGCAAATCGGTTGTTATGGGAGCAGCAGACACTTTTCGTGCGGCAGCCATTGACCAATTAGGAATCTGGAGTGAAAGAACCGGTGCTACGATCATCAAGCACCAGATGGGAAGTGATCCAAGTGCCGTTGCGTTTGATGCCGTACAAAGCGGCTTGTCCAAAAGTGCAGATGTTGTGATCATTGATACAGCAGGCAGGCTACACAATAAGATTCACCTGATGGATGAATTGAACAAGATCAAACGCTCCGTAAACAAGGCTATGCCCGGCGCACCACATGAAGTATTGCTGATCCTCGATGGCAGTACCGGCCAAAACGCATTGGAACAGGCAAAGCATTTTACAAAAGCAACTGATGTAACTGCTATGGCTATCACCAAACTCGACGGCACGGCAAAAGGTGGTGTAGTACTGGCAATTGCTGATCAATTCAAGATTCCAGTCAAGTTCATTGGAGTAGGTGAAAAGGCAACGGACTTGTTGGTATTTAATAAGAAGGAATTTGTGGAAAGTCTTTTTTCTAATGGCCAAACCAATTAATTTTTGCTGACAATGAAAACCAAATTCAAAAAAGACAAGGTCAATATCATTACACTCGGTTGCAGCAAAAACCTGGTGGACAGTGAAGTAACCGGTGGACATTTGAAACACGCAGGTATTGATGTCATTCACGAAAGCAAGAAATTGCAACACAACATTTCCATCATCAATACCTGTGGATTTATTGATCTCGCCAAGGAAGAAAGTATCAATACCATCCTGGAACAGGTTGAACTGAAGAAACAAGGCAAATTAGAAAAGGTATATGTGACCGGATGCCTGAGCGAGCGTTACAAACAGAACTTAGAAGATGAAATACCCGAAGTGGACGCGTTCTTCGGTACGATGGAACTACCCCTATTGCTTTCCAAATTCAATATTGACTATAAATCTGAATTAGTTGGTGAGCGTATGTTAGCTACGCCTAACCATTATGCTTACATGAAAATAAGTGAAGGTTGTAATCGCACGTGCGCTTTCTGTGCCATTCCCCTGATGCGTGGGAAACATGTAAGTAAGCCTATAGAATCTCTGGTAGCAGAGGCTGAAATATTGGTAAGCCGTGGCATCAAAGAAATCATGTTGATTGGCCAGGAACTTACCTACTATGGCCTTGACCTCTACAAAGAAAGACAACTTCCAAAATTGCTGCACGCTCTTGCCGGAATTCCAGGGCTGGAATGGATACGGCTGCATTATGCTTATCCTTCCAAATTTCCGATTGAGATCATAGACGCCATGAACGCTCATGAAAATATCTGCAATTACTTGGATATGCCTGTACAACATGCAAGCGATAAGATATTAAAGAGTATGCGCAGACAGATAACAAGGAGCGAAACAGAAGACCTGATTGGTGAAATCAGGAATAAGATTCCCGGTATTTGCATGAGGACAACTTTGATCGCGGGATTTCCCGGAGAGACTCAGGATGATGTGGAAGAAGTAAAAGACTTCCTGCAGAAAATGCGCTTTGACCGTGTAGGGATATTCACTTACAGCCATGAAGAAAACACTTCTGCTTATGAGCTGAAAGATGATGTACCTGCCGAAGAGAAGCAACGCCGTTCAGAAGAGATCATGGAAGTGCAACGGGATATTTCTTATGAAAAAAATCTTGAGAAAGTAGGCAAGGTTTTCAAAACAATTATCGACAAGAAAGAAGCCGGCAAGTACCTGGGGCGAACTGAATTTGACAGTGTGGAAGTGGATAATGAAGTAATCATAACCACAAAAGAAAAATTACAACCGGGAGATTTTGTGAACGTGCGCATTACAAAGGCTTACGACTATGATCTGGAGGGAGTTTTAGCGTAGTGTAAAATTCCTTTACCCTAATTCTCTAACTTCACTAAATTCTTAATGGCACATTCTGGCAATTCCCTGTTGTAAATTCTTATTTCATCAATGACACCATTGAAAAAGTAAGGATAACTTGAACTATTAAGTTTCCCTATAAAAAGATCATTCATGTTAGGGGCAAAATTTGCTTTTTTCTGAACAGCGCTTACCAATTCGCCATTGACATAAATTTTAGACACCATGCCATTGTATGTAAAGACCACTTTGTACCACTTACCGGTTTCAATTGGAGTAGATGACAATGCTCCTGAAGCAAGCCCCTTAGGGTTATTATCGCCATAAGCACCACCAAAAGTTTCATTATTATAATTCGCAATACCACAGCTAACCGAAAAATCATTGAAACGCAGGTTATAAAACCCATTAACATCGTCTCTGTCTCCTTTAGCCAATATCTGATTACCATTGCATGTTCCGGCATAGTACCCATTTACCTTCACAATCGCATATAAGGTGATTTTATCAGGATTCAAACTACTGCTATTCTTTACCTGCATATAGCTGGAACTACCATCAAACAAATAAGCATTATTAGCACGACCGGACCGGTCTGTTGTTTTGGTAGCATTATTAAGCACAATATTGTTTTCATGTCCGCTACTATCTGCCAGGCTGCCGTTATTAAATGTGTAATAGGCAACAAGTCCGGTCGTAAGGTCATTCGCGCTGTCCTTAATCATCAGCGTATCATGAATAGTTATGATGGTGGTATCATAAACAGTTTCCGTCTTAGTACAAGAGGTAATTCCTGTAGTAAGACTGAGGCAGAAAACAAATAACAATAATACTGCAAGAAGGGATAATGCTTTCATGATTAGATTTCTTAATGTGGTTATACAACGAATAAATTTATTGAAAAGTAAGTAATTCTGCAATAAGATATTTTTATACTCTCCAACCGAAAGAGGGAACACGTTCCTATTTTTCTGAAAACTTTTGATACCACTCATCAGCTATCTACCATTCTTGTCTCTTCATTAAGTATCTTTAAACTCAAATTTTTGCAACATTGAATCCAAAATTTCAACCTCAATATATTCCCTATCAGTCCACAGGAAAATTCTCTCAAACTGTCATAGACTACCTCAATCAAAACGAGGAGTTGCGCTCATTTTATCAATACACAACAGACATAGATGGAATCAGAAAGGCCATCGAACAAAAGCAAAAGCATCCAATAAACCGCCCACTGCTCGTATCCCAATTGCATCAGCAATACAGAAACGTAAATCAGGCCGATTCCATACAACAAAATATTGACCTGTTGCTGAATGAAAATACATTTACCATCTGCACTGCGCACCAGCCCAATATCTTCACTGGACATCTTTATTTCATCTATAAGATCATGCATGTCATCCGCATGGCAGATGCTTTCAAAAAAGAATTTTCGGAATTCAATTTTGTCCCTGTATTCTTTATGGGCAGTGAAGATGCAGACCTTGATGAATTAAATAACATTGTCATTGATGGAAACACCTATACCTGGGAAACAAAACAGAAAGGTGCAGTAGGCAGGATGATTATTGACAAAAAGTTCATTGACCTGATCCATTCTTTTGAAGGAAGACTATTGGCCGAACCATTTGGAAAGGAAATAGCTGACCTGGCGAGGGAATGTTATAAAGCGGGGAATTCCATTGAGACTGCTACTTTTCAGTTTGTTCATGAATTATTCAAAGACCATGGACTGATCATCTTGCTACCGGATAATGCCGCATTCAAAGAAGTCATGCAAAAGGTATTTGAAGACGATCTGCTCCACCATACTCCTTCCAAAATAGTGCAGGGCACTTCGGCTAAATTATCTGCACACCATCATGCACAGGCTTTTGCGAGAGATATTAACCTGTTTTATATGAAGGACGATGTGCGCAACAGGATTGTCAAAATCCAAGATCAGTTTGTAGTTCATGAAACGGATATTCATTTTACTGAAGATGAATTACTGAAAGAATTGAAGGAGTATCCTGAAAGGTTTAGTCCCAATGTAATTTTGCGGGGGCTATTCCAGGAAATGATACTTCCTGATATTGCATTCGTAGGTGGCGGCGGTGAACTGGCCTACTGGTTGCAACTCAAAGATCTCTTTGAACATTATCGTGTACCCTATCCTGTTATTGTTCTCAGAAATTCATTTCTCATTTTAGAACATAAATGGAATCAACTTTTAGAAAAGCTCAATTTAAGTATTGAAGATTTATTCAAAACAAAGGGAGATGTACTGAAAAACCTGGTACTCAACAACAGCAAACATGCTCTGGAATTATCAAAAGAAAAGGAACGCATTGAAACGCTTTTTGAAGAAATAAGGACAAAAGTTCAGCCAATAGATGTAACACTCAATGATCATGTGGAAGCACTGAAAACCCGCTCAATGAAAAAACTTTCAGCATTAGAGAAAAAAATGCTGAGTGCTGAAAAGAAAAAATTTGAAGCTACTTCACGTCAATTAGATAAGATATTTTCCGCGTTGAACGGACATGGCTTACAGGAGCGGACAGACAATTTTATGTTGTTTTATGCAATGTGGGGAAAGGATTTTCTGAAGGCGGTTTATGATTCATCAATGGTATTGGATGCAAAGTTTTGCGTGTTGGAGGAGGAAAGTGAAAAGTGAAAAGTGATAAGTGAAATACCATTGACTCAGAGAAGGATTATGCCGCTGGCTGAGCATGTCAGACGAAGTCAGGACTTGTCTGACTCAGACCGAAGCGTCAGAGTTTTAAATACTGACCGAAGCGTCAGTGCCGAAGCCAAATTCTGCAAATAATATTTTCTGAAATATTATATATTCCCTTCGGCAAGCTCAGGGAACGATAGTGCCGGTGGCTGAGCTTGCCGAAGATACCGATGGCTGAGCTTGCCGAAGCCAAATTGTGTGAAAGCATATCTTTTTTGAATTATGAGAAGTTCCCTTCGGCAGGCCCAGGGAACAGTTATCAATTCGGTAAGCTCAGGGAACGATGATGATTCGGCAGGCTCAGGGAACAAAAAATTATTTCGACAGGCCCGGGGAACGACTACTCTTTCGATAGTCTCAAAGAATGATTAGCGTTTCAACCCAATTACCAGAATCAATGTTCCCCTTCTATCTTCTTCGCCTTTTCCTCTACCTCTATCTGCATCTTAGCTTTATAGGCTTCAAGTTTCTCTACTAATTTTTCATCTGCAGTGGAGATTATCTGCACTGCAAGCAAACCTGCATTCTTAGCTGCATTCAGCGCTACCGTAGCCACAGGCACACCATTCGGCATTTGCAAAATGGAAAGGATAGAATCCCAGCCTTCTATCGAATTGGATGATTTCACCGGTACGCCGATTACGGGCAGCACAGAAATAGCAGCCACCATTCCCGGAAGATGAGCAGCACCTCCGGCCCCTGCAATGATCACCTTCAATCCCCTCTTATGGGCATTCTTCGCATAATCAAACATGCGTGAAGGAGTACGATGTGCACTCACAATTGTTACTTCGTGAGGGATATCAAATTCTTTGAGAATGTCGGAAGCAGCTTGCATTACTTTCAAATCGCTGTCACTTCCCATGATAATGCCTACTAACGGTTGCTGATCCATATTTTCTGAATAAGGGGCTAAAGGTAATTCACAGTTACAAATTTTCAATGTCTCCGCTTAATAACGCTACCATGGCTTCAGCAGCCTTTGCCTGATTCAGTGCATTGAATAAACGAAATTTGGTAGCATTATAACTGATCTGAACCTGCCTGAGTTCAACAGCGGTTATGTTGAGTCTTTTGTATCGCTCTGTCGCGATCATGATATTTTCAGAAGCCAATGCCAAATTACTCTTCTCCAGTTCGATCGTTTTCAAAGCAGAGGAATAATTGATGTAGGCATTATTAAGCGAAGTTTGAATATCTTTCTTCAACTTTTCGATTCTCAATTGTTGATTTCTAATATCGATATCAGCCACTTGCAATTGCTTCTTGACTACGATCCCCTGGAAAAGTGGCACACTCAGGCCGATACTTCCAGATGGCCCGTATGTTTGATTAAAGAGGTTGAAGCCTGCGCTGTTACTGCTCTTGTTGAAATTGTAAAATCCATTCAAGGTAAGAGAAGGCAACCTGTCAGCATTGATCTCCTTCCTCGTCTCCATCAACACGGTAACATTGGTATTGGCTGCAAGGATATCAGGATTTTGTTGTTCTATCTTGTGGCGAACATCAGTCAATGACGGTAATGGTTGTACGAGAATAGTGTCGGCAATATTAAAATCAGTATCGGAATTTCCACCTACAAGATTAGAGAGTGAGGACTTGGCTACCGCAATGGCATTTTGCAAAGCAAGCAAATTTGATTTTTGTTCATTGAGATCCACTTCAGCCTCCAGTACTTCATATTTAGCCCCTGTACCAATATCCAATTTGGCCTGTGATAATTTCAAGCGCTCGTTGTATAACGAAATCTGTTCGTTTGTGGCTTGCAATTGTTCTTTCAATGTAACAATATTGTAATACGCAGTGATCACGTCATAAACCGTCTCATTGAGTGTTTTTCGAAAACTATATTCACCAATACGTTCCAGCGCTTCCAGTCTTCTCTTGGTAGCAAACATTTTGAATCCATCAAACACACGCCAGTTCACCGCTAATCCTGCCGCAAAACTTTGGGAAGTACTCCTGTCTTTTTCAATAACGGTACCATTATTTAATTTCTGCCTGAGGTTGCTGGCGCCAAAAGTCTTGGTAGCATTAGCGCTCACCCTGGGTATCGCGCCCGTGATTGCCCAACTATTATTGATCTTTCCAATTTCGATTTCATTCCTGCTGATCTGCACATCAAAATTCTTTTCGATAGCCATCTTGATAGCATCCTGCACACTAAGCAATGAATCCTGGGCTGAAGCATTCAACCAGTTGCAAAACAAAATCAGTAAAAAAAATCCTCTACCGCAATGCTTCATGGAGTTCATGTCTTTTTGATGAAAAATAGGAGTATATAGCCGGAATGATGTAAAGTGTCAGCAATAGAGAAAACATGATACCACCTACAATCACAATGCCCAATGGCACCCGGCTGGTAGATGCCTCACCCAAAGAGAGAGCCAGTGGCAATGCTCCAAGGGACATGGCAAGACTGGTCATCAGGATCGGCCGAAGCCTCATATATGCTGCTTCAATCACAGCCTTTGACTTGCTCATTCCTTTTTCCCGCAATTGATTGGCAAATTCGACGATCAAAATTCCATTTTTAGTAACAAGCCCTATCAGCATGATCATACCGATTTGGGAAAAGATGTTGAATGTTTGTCCGAATATCCAAAGCGATAACAAGGCTCCTGCTATTGCAAGCGGTACCGTAACCATGATGATGAACGGATCTATAAAACTTTCGAACTGAGCGGCAAGCACGAGATAAATCAACAGCAATGCAAGAACAAAGGCAAACATGGTATTTCCGGAACTTTCACTGTAATCCCGTGAAGTACCAGCCAAAGAAGTATTGAACGAATCATCCAACAATTTCTTTCCAATCCTTTCCATTTCCTTAACGCCATCGCCCACTGTGTATCCGGGTCTTAATCCCGCGGAAATAGTAGCAGATTTATACCTGTTGAAGTGATAAATGGTAGGCGGTGCTGAAGCTTCCGTGAGTGTTACAAGATTGTCAAGACTGATCAATGTACCGGCATAATTCTTCACCATGATCTTTGATAAGTCAGCAGGAGATTCCCTGTTCACCCGATCTACCTGGCCTAAAACCGAATATTGCTTTCCCGATTTATAAAAATATCCAAGCCGGCGGTCACTGAATGCAAGTTCCAAAGCATGATTGATATCACCTACACTCACACCCAACTCGCTTGCCCTGAGCCGATCAATATTTACGCGTAGCTCAGGTTTATTGAATTTAAGATCAGCATCCACCCCGTCAAGGATTTTACTATCGCGGGCTTCGTCCAAAAACTGAGGCAACACCTTCCGGATCTTTTCGAAATCATTATTCTGAATTACAAATTGCACCGGCTGCCCACCCCTCCTGCTCACACTGATGGTTTGCTCCTGTGAAGCAAAAGCCCTACCCTGTGAGAATTTTCTCAAATTGCGGTTAACCATATCTACAATCTCCTGTTGCGATCGCTTTCTGTCTTTAGGATCAGTAAGCATTACCCTTACAAAACCGCTATTGACCGACCCTCCGCCAAATCCGGGAGAAGTTACACTTATCAAAATAGACTTCTCCGGCACCGAATCCATGATAAATTTATTGAGGCTGTCAATATAATTATCCATATACTCAAAGTTGGCTCCTTCCGGTCCCGTCACACCCAACCTAAACTGGCTGCGATCTTCCATTGGTGCCAACTCTGAAGGAATGTCTTTGAAAATAAAATAGATGATACCAAGACACGCAGCAATCAATACGAAGGCGATCCATTTAGCTTTCATGAATATACCAAGGCTCTTCTTATATCCATTCTCCATCGCTGCAAAGAATGGTTCAGTCTTAAGGTAAAACCAGGTGTGCCCCATCTTCTTGTGCGTGAGCTTCACATTTAGAACAGGCGTAAGCGTTAGAGATACAAACGCTGAGATCAATACCGCTCCTGCTACTACTATTCCAAATTCCCGGAAAAGCCTACCCACAAACCCTTCGAGGAATACGATGGGGAGAAATACAATGGCCAGTGTGATGGATGTGGAAATAACCGCAAAATAAATTTCACGGGTACCTTCCACTGCTGCCTTGTACTTATCCATCCCCTTCTCTATCTTCTTGAATATATTTTCCGTGACAACGATACCATCATCCACTACCAATCCTGTGGCGAGCACTATTGCAAGAAGCGTCAATACATTTATGGTAAACCCAAAAATGTACATGATAAAAAACGCACCGATCAGCGACACAGGAATATCCAGTAACGGCCTCAACGAGATGATAACATCCCGGAAGAATACAAACACGATCAGGATAACCAACCCAAGGGCAATGAACAAAGTCTCTTCCACTTCAGAGATCGCCCGCTTGATAAATACCGTCTGATCCATTCCTACATTCAACTTGAAATCCGGTGGCAACTCCTTTTGCAATTGCTCCAACCTCTTATTAAATTCATTGGAGATTGAAACATAATTGGCTCCCGGTTGTGGAATGATAGCCAGCATGATCATCGGGATACCGCTTTCTTTCAAAACAGACTCTATGTTTTCCGGGCCGAGAACTGCCTGGCCTATATCTTTAAGACGGATATTAACCCCGTTCACATTTTTTATAATGAGGTTATTGAAATCCTCTTCTGTATAGAGTCTTCCGAAAGTACGTATAGCCAATTCCGTTGTATTGCCACTCAATTTACCGGAAGGTAATTCTACACTCTGTGTTTGAAGCGCGTTTTGTACGTCTCCGGTTGTAAGATTGTAGGCATTGAGTTTTTGAGGATCAAACCAAATACGCATAGCATACCGTTTTTCTCCCCAGATGTCCACAGAACTCACGCCGGGAATGGTCTGCAGACGCTCCAGCAAATTGTTGGTGGCATACTCTGTTACTTCTAACTGGTTTCGCGTAAGACTCTGCACCGTCATCGCAATGATCGGTTGTGCGCTGGCATCTGCCTTGGATACTACAGGTGGCGCATCAATATCCTGGGGCAACTGTCGCACAGCCTGCGATACCTTATCGCGTACATCATTAGCAGCCGTTTCCAGGTCAACACCCAAATCAAACTCAACGTTGATATTGCTTCTGCCCTGGCTGCTGCTCGATGTAATATTCTTCACACCGGCAATACCATTGATGGCCTTCTCGAGAGGTTCTGTGATCTGCGACTCAATGATATCTGAGTTGGCTCCTGCATAGGAAGTACTCACAGAAATATTAGGAGGATCAATAGCAGGATAATCCCTTACTCCCAGAAACCTGTAACCGATAATTCCAAATAACACTATCGCCAGGTTCATAACAATGGCAAATACGGGCCGCCTTAAACTCAGGTGTGCTATATTCAATTCTTATCTGCTTTATGATATGATGAAATGGTGATACTGCTTCCGGGCTTGATAGCAAGCAACCCTGTAGTGATAATCGTATCACCGATCGAAAGCCCTTTGATGATCTCTACTTTCCCTTCGTTGCGTGCACCTGTTTCTACTGTAACAAAGGAAGCATTGCCGCCATTGAAAACGATCACTTTTTTGTCTCGTGCTTCCGGTATGATAGCCTGTGTGGGTATCATCACCACATTCCTGTTGCCACCCAAATCGAAAGTAATATTTGCAAATCCTCCCGGTTTCAGTTCATTGTTGCTGTTAGGCACAATAGCATGCACTTCGAGCGAGCGTGTGGTCTGATTAATACCGGACTCCGTAGAAATGATTCTTGCTTTAAAATTTCCCTGTTGAGATTCTGTCGTAAAGGGAACCAAGTTGCCCGTCTTCACTAATGAAACATATTTTTCAGGAACACTGAATTCCACTTTGAGTTGATCTGTTTGACGGATGGTTGTTAGCACAGTGGCCGGTGTAACATAAGCACCGATGCTCACGTTCTTAAATCCAAGCCGGCCATTGAATGGCGCACGGATGTACGTCTTCTCAATATCTGTCTGCAACACGGCAATATCAGCCTGGAGACTGTTTACATTCAATACGCTGAGATCAAAATCCTGCTGACTGATACCACCAATCTTCAACAGGTCGTTCTGCCTGTTCATTGTCTTATGCGCTACCTCAAGTTGTACTTGCAGCTTTTTCAACTGAGCCCTGAGGTCTTCATCAAATATTCTTGCTATCAATGTGCCGCGACTTACCCAAGTTCCTTCTTTTAGTGAGAGCATGGTGATCTTTCCGGAAATCTCAGGATGAATCTCAGTTTCCTCCATTGGTATCAGGGTACCGGCAATCTGAAGGTCAGCAGAAAAAACTTCTGGTATGATCACATACCCCTCAACAGGTAAGGCCGAAGGAGGCCCCGACCTTCTACCCTGTACCTTTTCATTACTGTCTTTGCTGCTGCAGGAAAAAAGTGAGACCAGGAATACAAGTGTTATGATTCTTTGTATTTGATTTAGATGCATTATTTAGTTGTAAAATTTTAGCAGTGATTGTGTTTGACGATTTTATATTGTTTTTGCTTCGCAATAAAAACCTTAATATTTGTTTTCCCAGAGATTGCGCACTTTATTGGCAAGGTGCACTAATTCAATCCTGTCAGTACTAAGAATAGTAACATGCCCCATTTTTCTGCCCGGTCTGCTCTCCTTTTTTCCGTAGAGATGTACAAACGCATTTTCAATTTTTAAAATTTCCCGGAATGAATCAGAATCCAAATGTAAAGTCTCATTATTCTGACCGATCAGATTCACCAATGCAGAATCCATGATCTTCTTAGTGCTACCGGCAGGCAATTTCAACATGATGCGCCACAGCATATCGAACTGGGAACAATAATTACCTTCAATGGTATGATGACCGCTATTGTGCACACGCGGTGCCGTTTCGTTAAGCCAAACATTATCTTCATTGTCGATAAATAATTCAACGGCAAAAATGCCAGGGCTTCCCAAATGCTCTACCACAGCAAGCGACATGGCCTCTGCCTTCCACAATGTTTTTTCAGGAAGCACCGCAGGGCTTAACTGATACTGCAACAAGTTCAGTGAAGGGTCAAAGATCATTTCTGCAGGAGGATAAAGAACTTTCTTAAAGTCCTGGTCAACTCCGATGATGATAGCAATCTCTTTCTTGATGGTAACCTTTTTCTCCAATACCGCTTCCGAATCAAATGCAAGTGACCAATCGCTTTGCTTATTTATCACCTGTACTCCCTTCCCATCATATCCACCCATTGCAGCTTTGTGAACAGCGGGAAACAGTTCCGAATGAGATTGTACTTCATCTTTTGAATGAGTGATCACAAAAGGTGCGGTTGGTATAGAATGATGCTGATAAAATTCCTTTTGTCTCGCTTTGTTCTTAATGGTTCTGAGCGCATCCGGTGTAGGAAACACTTTGACACCATGCTGCTGTAGCCTTTCCAATCCTTCGGTACTTACGGATTCTATCTCGATAGTAACGACATCCAGGTCTTTCCCAAAAGAAAAAACATCGTCAGCATTGGTAATATCTCCTTTTGTGAAATGGTGACACAAATGGGCCGATGGGCAATTACCATCATTTTCCATCACATAAGTAGTTACCGGATAATTGGCTGCTGCCTGAAGCAACATTCTTCCCAATTGTCCGCCGCCAAGAATACCGGCTTTGATCATTAAATTGATTTTTTGCAAGATACTTTGAATCAACCTTTTTTGCATACCATTAATGGAATAATCCCTGATTTATTTCTTTTCTTTAACCAATTCACATTAATCATTCCTGGTATGCAGGTATTTAGATAATAAATAACAGCGACATATACCCAATTCAGATATTTTTGCGACACTATTTTTTAAACGATGGTAATTAAGAGATACAGAATGGCCGCGATCGTTGCAACTGTCTTTGTTGTAATAGCTCTCTTGGCATCGCTCTGCCAGGCATCTGCCTATTCATTACCATTTTCAAACGCTACCGCGCAAACCGAAACACAACAGGAGGACATCAAAGCGGCATTTATCCGCCAGTACGCAATAAATGTTTCTAAGAAGCAGATAATTCAACCGTCAGGTTCCAATCCTTCAGTATTGTTCCAGCCGAACACTACACATCGGCAACAGGTAACGGATCCTCAAACCGTTCCCATGCATGGAGATATACGTTATCTCCATATACTCTACTTGTTTTAGAATAACGACTCTTTACAACCATCGTTATTCTTCTTCACATTTTTCAACTATTTCAAATAAGACTTTATGGAAACTATTATAGAATTTTTTCAGCACTTTACGAATCCGCAATGGATCATGGAACATGGCGGACTTTATTTTGTGATCCTGATCGTGTTTATCGAAACAGGATTGTTCTTCGGCTTTTTTCTTCCAGGTGATTCGCTATTGTTCATAGCAGGAATGGTGATCGCGAATTCTCTATCGCCTTTCGACAATTCTTTTATTAATCTTCTGTTTTGGGTAATGCTGATCAGTACATCAGGTGTGTTGGGAAATTTTGTAGGTTATTGGTTCGGTTTGAAGTCAGGCAACCTGTTATTGGAAAGAAAAGATACCTGGATATTCAAGAAAAAATATATTCACCAGGCTAAGGAGTTTTATGATAAGAAAGGAGGAGCCGCGATTGTGCTTGCACGCTTCCTGCCTATCATCAGGACATTCGCTCCCATCATTGCGGGCATCGTAAAAATGCATCCGGGAAAATTCAGCCTCTACAATATCACCGGTAGCTTCCTGTGGGCTGCTTCTATTGTAACTGCCGGATACTTATTAGGAGAAAACATTTGGGTAAAGGAGAACCTGGAAAAAATAATTATAGGCATCGTGCTTATTACTACAGCACCTGTCCTGATTAAAGTGATCACGGCAAGGAAAAAGAAAGAAGTTAAGTTGTCATTGGATTAAAGAAGAGGCATTTCATTCTTTGGAAATAAAATGTGCATGATAGCTGCAATACTATCATCATTGAAATAAGTTAAAGGGGCTGTCATATGATCGCCTCTTTTTACTGTTTAGAACAAAACCTGTCAAATGAATTGTAACTCATTTCATCGTTCCTGGTATGCATATCCGATTCATTTTTATATCTTCAAGTCTAACTCAGTCTCCATAACGCGAGTATCTTGTAATGTAGCAATAGCCCTGTTGATTCATGAATCAAGTATCATCACATACAGGCAATTTGTAACATACACAGAGGATACTTACTGCATTGGTACGGAATATGTGAGATATTGTACACAGTTCCAGTTCGATTGAGTACCAGAATTTTTGAATTTCAGATTTTATCAGGCTAATTGCCATCACGAAAAATATTTTTGAAGATATGTTTAAAGATGCTACAACAGAAGAAATAGAAAACGCTATGATGCAGGCCTACCAGGCCTTTGAGATATATAAGAATTATTCTCTTTCTGCGAGGAAAGAATTTATGGATAAGATAGCAGAAGAATTAGAAAACTCAGGTGATGAGATTATCACGACTGCAATGAGTGAAACAAACCTTACCGAAGCACGTTTGCAAAATGAAAGAGAACGTACAGTATTCCAATTGAGGCAATATGGTGCTGCATGTGCAGAAGGCAGTTGGTTGGATATCAGGATTGATACAGAAAACAAAGAACTACACAGGCCTGACCTGAGAAAAACGAAAACACCCTTAGGGCCTGTGGTGGTATTTGGCTCCAGCAATTTTCCATTTGCATACAGCACGGCCGGTGGGGACACCGCATGTGCCTTTGCAGCCGGATGCCCGGTGATCGTAAAAGCGCATCCGGCCCATGCCAGAACTTCAAAAATGGTAGCTGATATCGTCGATAAAGCAGCACAATCACTCAATATGCCCAAAGGGATTTTCACGCATCTATTCGGGGCCGATTATGGAGTCAGCAAAGCACTCGTGATGCATCCACTCACGAAGGCTGTTGGTTTTACCGGTTCCTTTACAGGCGGGAAGCAACTCTTTGACTGGGCCGGTCAACGCAAGGAACCCATTCCCGTATTTGCAGAAATGGGAAGTACCAATCCTGTTTTTCTTTTGCCTGAAAGGATGAAAACTGATGCTGAAGCCATCGCCGATCAATTGTCTAAGTCGATGACTGTAGGTGTAGGTCAGTTCTGTACCAATCCGGGTTTGATCATTGCAATTGAAAACGAAGACCTCAAACATTTTGTGGAAACGCTCAGGGCAGCTATTCAAAAATCAGCACCGCAAAAAATGCTCCATAACGGAATTGCTCATGCGTACGATACCAACAGCAAAAAAGCATTGAGCCAGCCAGGCGTCTCACTGATGGCCGAGAGCATGATTGAAAACAATATCACGGAAGGGCGGCCAATCGTGGCTACTGTCCATGCACAGGGTTTTATCAACAACCCGAATTTGAGAGAAGAAGTATTCGGTCCCTTTTCTTTGATCATTCGCTGCAAGGATGTAGAGGAAATGATTTCTGTAGCAGGTGCCATGAAAGGACAACTGACGACAACTGTAATGGGCACAACTGATGAAATGAAAAAGCATTCACAACTGATAGGCAAGGCACAGAATATTTGTGGCCGGCTTATCTTCAATGGAGTACCAACGGGAGTAGCCGTATGCCAGGCAATGCAGCACGGTGGACCATTCCCTGCAACTACTGACAGCCGTTTCACATCAGTAGGCTCAGATGGTATTTCCAGGTTCGTGCGTCCTGTCGTGTATCAGAACTGCCCGAATGAGCTTTTGCCAGAGGAATTACAAAATGAAAATTCATTAAAGATTTGGAGGACGGTAGATGGTGAATTGTCAATAGGTGCAGTTGATTGAGGTATGAAGTTGTCGGCTTTTTACTACAATGCAAATGCTGATGATTTCTTAATTTGCATATAGAACGCATTTCATCCACTCAAAACCCCGGTTGTATGTCACGCAAAGACATTATTCAAACTGCCCGGATGGAAAATGGCACGAAGGAATCTCCTCCCGGCTCCAACAAAACAAAATATGGACTATGGTATGGCCTCAACGGTGAAAAGTGGTGCGCCATTTTCGTAAGTTGGGTTTATGACCATGCCGGATATCCACTTGGTTTTATCGAAGCACCCAAAGGTTATCAAAGTTGCCAGGGCGGTTATAACTTCTGGAAGAGAAAAGGGCAACTGACCAACCAACCACAAGCGGGCGATATAGCATTATTCGACTGGACAGGAGATGGTCATTGTGATCACACAGGCATCTTTGAATCTTGGGTAGATTCATCACAAATGGATTTTTATTCATGGGAAGGTAATACTGCCGTTGGAAACGAGAGTGATGGAGGCATGGTGATGCGGCGGGTAAGAAACCGTGGATTGGTAAGGGGATTTGCAAGCCCGGCAGTTTTAGACAAACCTTCTCCGGCAGATAGAAGTATTGATTTAAAAAGAGGAGACGTGGGAGCTAATGTTTCGGCGCTTCAAAAGATACTTTACGATTTGCATTACCCGATCACGGTAGATGGAGTATTTGGGAACGAAACAGAAACAATAGTAAAACAATACCAGAATAAGTACAACCTGGAAGCTACAGGTATCGTTTCACCATCACTGTTAGGAAACATGAGGGAAGAAGCAGAACGGCCATACATAGCTGCAGTAAGATTCACCAGCGGCTCTTTTCTGCATAAGGGTGATTCGGGCGCAGCAGTGATATCACTCCAGGTCGCCTTAAATAAGGCAGGGGCCAAACCGAAGGTAGGCGTAGATGGTGTATTTGGAAATGAAACCATCAGGGCATTGAAAGCCTTTCAAAAGAAAAAGAAACTGACAGTAGATGGAGTGGCAGGCCCTCAAACTTTTGCTGCTTTAGGAATGACCGTGTAAATTATTTCTCATCCATTCTTCTTCACATACGCTTCCAGCAGGTTCAATAATAAATCCACATGATCCAGGTGCGTCCTGAAAGATAGCGCAGCAAAGCGCAATATAAATTGCCCGTCTATCAAAGTAGAGGACAAGAATAAACGGCCATCTTCATGCAAGTACTTCAACAAATTTTTATTAAAATCATTGGCATTACCGTTTGTGGGCTCATACCAAAAAATAACAATTGACAGATCAGGAGCCGGTCCCGTTTGAAATCCCAATTCCTTAATTCTATCATAGAAATAACGGGCAAGTAATAATTTTTGTTCGAGGCAGGCAGCAAAAGGTTTAATACCATGCACCTTCAGAGGAATCCACATCCTCAATCCTCTGAAATGCTTACTCAACTCCGGAGATAGCTGTGCAGGCGAATATTCATATCCATTACCTACTGCATCCTGCATATAATTCGCATCATAGTTATTGGCATCGAAAAGATGACGGACATTTTTTACCATCACGATTCCGGAACCATAAGGGATAAACAATCCTTTATGAGGATCTAAAATAACTGAGTCTGCCTGTTCTATTCCTTTCAATTTCTTTTTGCCATCTTCCGTGAGAAGGAAAAAACCTCCATAAGCCGCATCCACATGAAACCAAAGTTTATACTCCCGTGAAATGGCGCTCATTTCTTCGAGGGGATCAATGGCACCTACATCAGTAGATCCTGCATTCGCAAAAAGTATGAATGGATTGAGTCCGTTTCTTACATCATCATCCAACTGCGTGCGAAGCATTTGCAAATCCATACGGTAATGTGCATCTGTATCAATTATCCTGACTACACATTCATCAAGTCCGGTTAGTTTCAGCGCTTTCAAAATACTGTGATGCGCCTGCTGGCAGATATATATGGTACTCTTCGAAAGCTGACTGCCCTTTAGCTTGAATGCAGTCCTGGCCGCAGCAATGGAAATGAGGTTAGCAATGCTTCCTCCCGATGTAATGTTTCCACCAAAATTTTCTTCATAACCAATCAACTCTCCTACCCATTTGATCAATGCATTTTCCATGCGGACTGCTCCGGGAGATGCATAAAAGACCCCAGCATACCTGTTAGTAACAGCCGCTATTAAATCTCCTAATGCTGACGCATACAATCCTCCGGCCGGTATGTATCCCAAATGCCCGCCGGACACAGGATTCAGGCCCACATTGTCCATCCTTTTCCTGATAAGATCAATCAACTGGTCCATGCTACTCCCTTCTCCATCAATCCTGAAACCATCGTCAGCATCTGTTCTTTCATAACCATTTGCCTGGTAAGCCTTTTGATCCGGAAGCGATTTCAAAAATCCTTCGGTGTAGTTGTTGACCTTTTGAAGGAGTAAGGCTCTTTCATCATCAGCTATTTCCAAAGGCGAACTCTCTGATTCCAAATTTCTGATCTCGCTCACGAGGCTTGTTGTATCATTCATTTTTCTTCTAAATAATTTTTTCGCAAAGGTAAATTACTATCTCACACTCAACAGCAGGAATATGGACATGAGAGACAACGAAGGGATGAAAGGCAGATTGGTATCAAGTGGAAAATGCAAATTGACATTTCTACTTCATTACAAATGCAAAATCAGTGGCGCAGGATGCATGCCTCCAATAGCCATACCGTAAAATAAAAAACGGCTGTGGTAAAAATTATCACAGCCGTCAACCTTAAAACCTATCAAAACAATGATTTCTAATTGCCCGAGAGATCAAGTGGATATTCAAATACTTCATTATATCCGGGATAAACACCGGCAATTGTGACCCGATCCTGGTTAGCCACGATTTTCTTTAAGTCATCGAGATTCTTTACAGATTGCCCATTCGCTTTGGTGATGATAAATCCATCCCTCATGCGCGTCTGGTCATTCAATACGCCCTGGTTTATTTTCTTTACAACTACGCCACCATCTAACCCGAGAGACTTGGCCTTACCCGCATCCAACGTTTCAAGTTGTGCACCAAATTTCTCTACCAGTACATCCGGTTTGATGATGTCGTAAGTGCCCGCACTATTTTTCAGTGTAACCGTTACTGTTGAAAGTTTCTTATCTCTCTCAAAAGTAACCTGAACCTTATCACCCGGCCTGAAGTGGCTGAGTTGTTCTTGTAATTCAGGACCTGAATGAACACCAATACCGTTGATCTTTCTGATGATGTCGCCAACCTTCATACCTCCCTCAGCCGCAGCACCATCTTTCACCAGGTTGGTAACAAATATTCCATCTGCGGTAACAGGTACATTGTTTGCTTCTTTCTGTTTGTCTGTAAGATTACTTGCATCTACAAACATTGCACCCAAGAAGCCCCTTTGCACGCTGCCATACTTAATGAGGTCGTTCACTACTTTCTTTACGATATCTACAGGGATAGCATAACTATACCCACTGTAGTAGCCGGTAGGTGAAGCGATAGCGGAATTAATTCCAATCAATTGCCCGGTAGTGTTGATCAAAGCACCGCCAGAGTTACCCATATTCACTGCAGCATCAGTTTGCAAATAAGATTCTACAGCATAGCTTTTATTCCCATCCCTGCTACCATTCAGCCCCAGTGATCTTCCCTTTGCACTAATGATTCCGGCAGTAACAGTGGCATCCAGGGTAAGAGGATACCCAATCGCCAAAACCCATTGCCCGATCTGAACATCTGCACTGTTGCCATACAACATAAAGGGCAAATCCTTGGCATCCACTTTTACAACAGCCAGATCATAGTTGGGATCAGCGCCAATCACTTTTGCAGTATATGTTTTACGATCACTGGTTGTAACAGTTACTTCATCAGCACCTGCTACCACGTGATTGTTTGTAACTATATAACCATCGGCGCTAATAATGACACCACTTCCAGAGGCCATTTCAGGAACTACCCGTTGGCGTCCACCACCCTGACCGAAAAACTGATCCATCCAATCATCTCCAAACAAATCGGAGAATGGATTGCGTTGTTGATTGGGTAAATTATTGGTAACCACTTTTGGTTTTGTTACAGTTTTAATGTGTACCACAGTCGGAATAGCCGCATTTGCAGCCTGAACAAAATCGGTAGGTGCGCTAAACTTACCATTCGAATCAAAGAACCCCGCATAATTTGCCGGCACCTTGAAATTTTCAGAATTAAGACTCGTCGAACTCTGATAATATTTAGTGTATCCAAACATCACAGCCAACGCAGTCAGTGCGCTGATCAAAATCGTAAAGAAGACATTTTTCGCTTTCATGTATTTAAATTTATAAGTCTGCAGTGTTTCAAAAACATGTTCTCAAATCACATGCCTATCCATAAAAGTATATCAAAGCAGATTGCATTTTTTTATTTTGATATTACAATTAACAATAAATTAGATTCGATTCAAGAATCCTTTTGCATTTCTATTTTCGAATGATTACAGATTTGTCATTACAAAAAAAAGGAGGTGGTAAATATTCAAATGGAAAGGAGGAATTGCATAGTATCTACACCGTCCGCGTAATCGAATAACCCCGCTTCCTGTGCCCTTCCAAATTCTATATGCCCTTTGCCTGCAACACACTGAATAAGGTTATTGGCAGCCAAAGTCTTCTCCAAAGCTGCTACAGAGTCATAATAAGAATAAAATAATTCGCTCACCGGTGAAAACAATTGATCTCCCTCCACGAGTACAACGCACTCGTTGCTCATATAAGTTCTGTTGTTCATGATAAGCAGGGCAAGGTTGTAATCATAGTTATTCCTATACTTCGCATGATCTTTTAGGTGTTCATACTTTTTGAAAGCATTGAGTAATGGGACAAAATCATACCCCTCAGGAACATACAACTGCGTTACATTACGACAACCCAATCCGAAAAACAGGAATACATCATCTGCAAGCGACTCCAACTCTTCTGGTGTTTCATCTCCTCTTATGACTGCCACCGATGTCTTATTTTTCCTGATCAATGACGGATACTTGTTGAAATAATATTCAAAATACCTTGAAGAATTATTACTCCCTGTAGCGATATATGCGTCACAGCCTTTGAGCATATCGGCAATGGTTATGCGGTTTTTAACTTCAGGGTCTGATTGGATTAACTTCTCAACAATTTTCCCTGGTAACACATCGTCCTTCTCTGAAAGTTTGATTACCGCGTGATGACCAGCCACAAAAACTGAAAGCAAGTCGTGAACACCCACCAGTGGAATATTGCCGGCCATCACGATACCTACTTTTTTCTGTGTTATGTTATCATCAATGTGGTAATGACGGGTCCAATATTCCAGTTTTTCACCATCGAGATATTGCCTGCAAATGGTATCGATCCGCAGAGTAATATATTCAGGAGTAAACCACTTGTTTGATTCATAGGCCTTGCTGACTGTTGCCTTCCACTCTTCACCATTTTCCTGGATCCACTCCTTCAACTTCTGAAGCAACTCTAATCTTTTTGCCAATTTCATAAAACAAGTGTTATATATCTATTTATATTTGTAATAAAATCACAGCCCGCAAAATTCGCAAATAAATCTTGTTGGCATTTAAATAAAATCTGAAAAAAATGGCAATTAAAATCACAGATGAGTGTATCAACTGTGGCGCATGTGAACCAGAATGCCCCAACAACGCAATCTATGAAGGTGGCGTGGAATGGGCCTTTGTGGATGGCACCACTACTAAAGGATTGGTAACCATGATGGATGGCTCTACAATGGATGCCGATCAGCGCAATGCACCTGTAGCAACTGATATTTATTATATAGTACCGGATAAATGCACGGAATGCCAGGGATTTCATGAAGAGCCGCAATGTGCTGCTGTATGCCCTGTAGATTGTTGCGTTCCTGATGAAATGTACCAGGAAACAGTCGAGGAATTATTGGCAAAAAAGAATAAATTGCATGGGTAAACTACTTAACAGGTTACAGACCTCAAAAAACAGGTGATATTTCCTGTTGAAAGCGAAGGCTTTAATTTTTTTAAAACCTTCGCTTCTTATTTAATAACCAATATGAAACAACTTTTTCGGATAATCCTGTTCGCATTTTTCATTGTGTTTATTTCGTGTGATGGTTCTATTTTGAACAAGGATAAAGAAGAGGATACCCTTTCTTCATCTGAAGTGCTGATCAAGGCAGACAAAGATTTTTCAACGATGAGCAGCGAGAGGGGAATGAAAGCAGCACTCATGCACTACATGGCAAAGGAAGGAGTACTGTTGCGTCCTAATGAAAAACCATTGGTAGGTGCAGATGCCATTGAATATATCAGCCAGGTAAATGACAGTGGATATAAAGTATCCTGGCATCCGCAAAAGGCAGATATCTCAGGTGACGGAACTTTGGGTTACACCTATGGAATTTACGAAGTATCCGTGCAGGACACTATCATCAAAGGCACCTACATCAATGTGTGGAAAAAACAGAACGGTCAGTGGCGCTTTATGGTCAATACCGGTAACCAGGGAACCGGTTCTAACTAAGAAAATGATTCTATCAATATGAAACCTTGTATTGCATTTGTGACAGGTGGTTATTCAGGAGAAGCTACTGTAAGCTATGCCACCGCAAAGACTATCGAAAAAAATATCGATACCGAAAAGTTTGATTTTTATACAATAGACATTACCCCCCAGGGGTGGTTTTATGAAAATGATAATGGGGAAAAGAAAGAAGTGAACAAGAACAACTTCACTATTAATATTGCAGGTAAAACCATTTCCTTTGATGCCGTAATGATAGGCATTCACGGTACACCCGGCGAAGATGGAAAATTGCAGGGATACCTGGATATGTTACATATCCCCTACACTACCTGCGGTGCTGCTACTTCTGCTATCACTTTCAACAAAAGATATACTATCGGTGTAGCATCTCTTGCAGGAATTAATGTTGCCAACTCAGTCCTTTTATTCAAAGAATCTTCATCCAAACCGGATTTTCTCAGTGAAGTACAAAAACTTCGCCTGCCAATTTTTGTAAAACCAAATAATGGCGGCTCCAGCATAGGAATGAGTAAAGTGGAAAAGAAGGAAGACCTGGCTGCTGCAGTTGAAAAGGCGCTGGCCGAAGATGACCAGGTGCTTGCAGAGGAATTTATCCCGGGAAAAGAATTCACCATAGGAGTGTACAAAGCAAAAGGGAACGTGGTAGCATTGCCTGTGACAGAGATTGTGTCGAAGAATGCTTTTTTTGATTTTGAAGCAAAGTACAAGGGAGCGAGTGAGGAAATTACCCCTGCCCAGATTGATGTAGCATTGAGAAGCCTCATTCAATCAGAAGCCGTGAAAATTTACAAAGTGTTCAACTGTAAAGGAGTGATCCGGATTGATTTTATCTACAATGGCGGTAATCGCAAACTGTATATGCTGGAAGTAAATACAGTACCCGGGCAAACGGAAGCAAGTATAGTACCTCAGCAAGTGAGGGCAGCCGGTGGCAATCTTAAGGATTTCTATACCGGTTTGATCAATGAATGCCTGAAGAAAAAAGTGTAAACATTTTGCAAAGCATAGGGTCAAATTATACCCTTGCTGAAATTTTATTTATTTTGCATCCACAGCAATAATCTATCAGTGTTTAAATTCATTGCAAAGCAATCCTTTATCGTAAACCTCATCATAGCGATCCTCCTGATCTTTGCTGTGATTCTTTTATTTTTCTTGTCTCTCGGCTGGATCACAAATCATGGCAGCTACCTGAAGGTACCTAACGTTACCGGTATGCAGGTAGGAAAAGCTGTGGACATGCTGGAACAGCAAGGCTTTGAGGTAGTGATTACAGACTCAGCATACAATGACAGTTTACCATTGGATGTTGTAAAAAGACAATTGCCATTGTCGGATGCAACAGTCAAAGTGAACCGCACCGTATTTCTGAATGTCAATCCTGTAGAATTACCAATGGTCGCAATGCCTAAATTAGAGGGGCTCAGTTACAGGTTTGCCATAGAAAACCTCAGAAAAAACAATCTTAAATTAGGAGACACAACACAACGCCCGGATTTCATGAAAGGTTCTGTTTTGGATCAACTTTATAATGGGAAGGCAATCAATGCCGGTACTAAGGTACGATGGGGTTCGTCCATAGATCTTGTGATTGGAGGTGGCGTACAGCAAGTACAGATCCCGGTTCCGGAATTATTGGGTATGACAGTCAATGAAGCGAGGGCATTGCTGCAATCGCAAGGTATTGTCCTTGCATCCATAATAGGTACCGGCAATATACAGGACACAGCAGCGGCTTTTGTATATCGGCAAAATCCTGAAATGAAAGACTTCCAGGGAAATCCAATATATATACAGCCCGGGCAAACGATGGATATTTGGATACAAGTAGAAAAACCGGTTATTGATACACTTCATCCGATGCCTCCCCCAGCAACAGTCCCGTCCAAACAACCCTAAGATTATTACCTTTATAAAAAACTAAGTAGGAATGGAAGTTATTACTGCAATGGATGTGAAAACACGTTTGGAATCCGGTGAAGCGCTCAACCTTCTGGATGTAAGACAACCTCAGGAACATGAAGAATTTAATATCGGTGGTACCTTATTACCTCTTTCACAAATTCAATCAATGCAAACGGAAGACATTGACGCGTTGAAGGATGCTGAAATAATTTGCTATTGTAAATCAGGCAACAGAAGTATGATGGCATCCATTTTCCTCGAACAAATGGGGTTCAGTAATGTCAAGAATATGGCCGGAGGAATTGAAGCCTATAAAAAGTTGTAAGAAACCTGGCAATCTTTTTGAAAAATGAACTCATTACTAAATGAGAGTATAACAGCAAGTGCCTTTTCCGGTTTCCGAATATGTATTTGATATTTTTTGTGGAGATCAAAGCGAGTAATTGAATTTTGACTTAGGAATAAACCACTTGCCCGCATTCAGAAAATACAGGTAATACCAAATGTATTTCTAAAATAAGCCGAATGTTCCCGGTATAATGCCAGTATAAAAGCCGTTTAGTCCAACTTTATTGGACTATTACGGATATATAATCGGTATAAAGCTTTAGTTCCATTTACAATTGGTTTATCTAAACAATTTATTTCTGATACACAAAGTGTAATTTTATTTCTGCTTACAGCCTGTCAAAATCAAAAGGCAACAGGAATTCTTGTAATTGGAATTACTTAAACTATTGAAAGGATGAATACAAATATTGATAAGCTTGTTTCTATAATGGATGAATTGCGGGAACAATGCCCGTGGGACAAAGAGCAAACAATTCAGACATTGCGCCAGCAAACCATCGAAGAACTCTATGAACTTACTGATGCCATCGATGAAGAAGACTGGAAAGATATCAGGGAAGAATTGGGTGATTTGTTATTGCATATTGTTTTTTATTCTAAAATAGCTACCGAAAAAAACCATTTTCGCCTCCAGGATGTTATCGACTCCATTTGTGAGAAACTCATCAGAAGACATCCTCACATCTATGGAGACACGAAGGCAGAAACATCAGAAGTCGTAAAAAAGAACTGGGAAAAATTGAAACTGTCAGAAGGAAAAAAAAGTGTGATGAGTGGCGTACCTTCCGGCCTTCCATCTCTAGTAAAATCTATGAGAATTCAGGGAAAAGCCGCCAAAGTAGGATTCGAATGGAAGAACCTGGATGATGTATGGGATAAGGTGGAAGAAGAAAAAAAAGAATTACAGCAGGCATTGAATGATGGAGATGGGGATGCAGCAGAGAAGGAAGCAGGAGACTTGTTATTTTCAATCGTCAATTACATTCGTTTTCTGAAGATAGATGCAGACAGAGCACTTGAGTTAACAAATAAGAAATTTTTAAAAAGATTTGGGAAGATGGAGGAGACTGCACAATCTTTAGGAAAGAGCCTGCATGAAATGCCACTCGAAGAAATGGATGCCATCTGGAACGAGATAAAAAGCCACAGATAAAATGTGCTGACAAATCAAAACGATACTTTTTTCAAAAGGAATAACTACCTGCTGCTGACAGCAGCGTGGCTGTTGACTATTGCTTTTATAGTAAGCAATTACTGGAGCGTAACCAGTACGCCACAGGCTATTCAAAAATCCATTCAGCGTGAATTAGCGAATGAACAAAGGAAAGCTGACAGGTTTCTTAATGATACAGCCACCATAAACAAACTAAAATCCGGCAAGTATGATGAGGATTTTCTTGCTTCCATCATAAAAAAGACTTTTTATGTATTTGTTTATACAGAAGATACAGCAGGCCATCCCCGGGAAATATTCTGGAGTACACAAGATGCTGCGCCAGACTCACACCTGATTGTCAGCCATCGGCCAAAAGAATTTACAAGGTTGAATAATGGGTGGTTCCTTTCTCTGCAAAAAAGCTATGTAGGAGCAAATGGATCCGGGTCCAAGATCATTTGCCTGATACCTGTCAAATGGGATTATTACATCCAAAACAAATACCTGAAAAATGATTTTGCGGGACTGAGAAATATTGCTGACGCGTATGGCATCAGCGAGGTTGCCTCTTCCTTGCCTATCAGAGATATTCAGGGCGACGCACTTTTCTATCTTGAAAAAACCGGCAATCTTCCCGTACACAATATTAATTACGTTGCGCTGATATTGGGTATTATAGCATTGTTGCTGATTCTCTTCTTTATTCATCTCCTCGCCAATTATATTTCAGAAAACTTTGGTTTCTTCAGGGGGCTGGCAGTTCTCGTTGGTTTATTGATCATCATCCGTTTTGTTACTTATGAATTAGATCCATACCATTTTCGGCAGTTAATGCTTTTCAGCCCTTCTGTTTATAAGCAAAATTTCCTGATGGGTTCTCTTGGTGACCTCCTGGTGAATTCCGTATTGTTTGTGTGGGTCATCCTTTTTATAAGATTTCATTTAAGAAACAGCTTCTCTCCCAATAAACAATGGAGTAAGGTAAGGAGATATGCAATTGCTTTTGCAATTGCTTCTCTTATGGTGGGTATCACCTTCCTGTCGGGCAATATCATTTTGAGCCTTATAGCCGATCAGCAAATTTCCTTTGATGTTATCAATTTCTTCTCGCTTAATATTTACAGCGTTATAGGGTTCATAGTCCTGACCTGCGTAGCTACCGGATATTTTTTCCTGGTTCAATTGCTGATGCAGGTGTTGAGATCGATGATGCCGAAAATGAAATTGCTCAGATATCTTTTCATCGCCACTGCCGGTTTGTGTATCCTCACACTCACCTCCAACATACATACTACATTCAGGATATTCCTGCTATTGTGGTTATTGCTGCTGGTAATTCTGCTCGAATTCAAAATATTGCTGTTGCATGCGTACAGACTGGTCTCCTCACGATTTATTTTCTGGGCATTTTTTTTTAGTGTATCCATCACCGCAGTGATCGTGGTGCAGAACCGTGCCAAAGAATTAGATGCTCGTAAGAAATTTGCAGAGAATCTCTCCAATAAAGCAGATCCGTCAGGCCCTGTTATCATGAGCATTATCCTTACAGATTTCCGAAATGAATACCTGACCAAAATCTTCCGGCGCTTCAAAGATCCATTACAGAGTTTGTTGCTCAAAGACAGTCTTGTAAATGAGTCTTTCTCGGGCTATCTTAATAAGTATAACACAGACATTTTCACTTTCGATTCATCAGGGAATCCACTTTTCAATTTAAGGCCGGCTACTTTCAACGAACTGAACACGATCATTCAAACACAGGGAAAGGAGACAGGCGTACCTGGCCTGTATTATTATGATGTATCCTATTCCAACTTTAATTATATCAGCAAAAAAACGATCACTGATTCTTCCGGAGGCACCCAGGGATATTTATTCATTGTATCCAAACCAAAGAAATTCAAAAGCGAAACCTTGTATCCCGAACTCTTTTCAAGGGGAAATAAAAATGCACTTGAAAGTTCTTCGGAATATGCTTTTGCAATTTACAACAATGGAAAATTGATCACCAGCTATAATGATTATCCATTCAGCACACATATCAGTACGCAAGCCTTCACACATAATGGTTTCAAAACTATTTCTCATGGAGAGTATGAAGAATTGTGGTACAGGGTGCAGCCAAATAAGATTATCGTTATTACCAGGCAAGACAGATTTTTCCTGGAGGCAGTAACACTCTTTGCATATCTCTTTTGCTCCTTTCTTGTCATTACGCTTTTCTTCAACCTGGTCGGACACTTTATTTCTGATAAGAAGAAAAGGGACGATTACATTCCCTTCTGGAGATTAACAATTCGCAACCAGGTGCTTGGTACCATCATTTTGATAAGCCTGCTTTCCTTCGTAGTGATCGGCATTTCTACCATCTTGTTTTTCATCAATAGGTATCACAATAATAACCGTGAATTTCTGAGCCGGACAATACATGTAATGGAAAATGAGTTGCACAATACAATGGATAGTACCAATATTCACAGTCTTTCGGAAAGCGATCTTGAAAACATTCCCGATCAGAAACTCTCTGCAATCATAAATAATGTAAGCAATATTCACGCAACCGACATCAACTTGTATGACCTCAGAGGGAACCTGAAAGTTTCATCACTTCCACTACCTTACGAAAAAGGAATCCTGAGTGAAAAAATGGATCCGATAGCCTGGTATCATTTAAGTGTGCTAAAGGAAGCGCAATTCTTCCAGGAGCAAAACATTGGAAGCCTGCAATACCTGAGCAATTATCTGCCGGTACGCGATGAAAATGGTAAAGAGTACGCCTATCTGAATATCCCGTATTTCGAATCACAGAAAAAATTGCAAGACGAAATTTCCAATTTCCTGGTAGCCATTATCAACCTCAATGCATTCATATTCCTGATGGCAGGTATCATCGCATTGTATATTACCAACAAGATCACAAGGTCCTTTTCTCTGATCAGCGCCAAGATGAAGCAAGTCAACCTGCAAACCGGTAACGAAGAAATAAAATGGAGCAGGAATGACGAAATCGGTGAACTGGTAGATGAATACAATCGAATGGTTAGGCAACTGGAAGTGAGTGCTGCAAAATTAGCGCGGAGCGAAAGGGAAGGTGCATGGCGAGAAATGGCAAGGCAGGTAGCTCATGAGATTAAGAATCCATTGACACCTATGAAACTCAACCTGCAATACCTGCAGATGGCTATTGACAAGAACAATCCTGATGTCAAGAATATTTCGATGTATGTAGCAAAGATCATCCTGGAACAAATAGACCACCTCTCCTCCATCGCCAGCGACTTTGCACAGTTTGCTAATATCAGCAATACAAAGATGCAGACTTTTGATCTGAACGAAATATTGAAGAATGTAATTTCATTGTATGCTACCAATGAGAAGGTAGAAATCAAAGCGCAGTGTAATGGCACACTACTGATACATGCAGACAAGACCCAGATCAACCGTTTGTTTACAAACTTGTTGCAAAATGCCGTTCAATCTGTTCCTGAATTCCGAGATATTAAAATTGAAATTAGTAGCCAGGAGGAAAATGAAAAGGCAATCGTATCTGTAAAGGATAATGGTGTGGGGATACAGGAATCTCTTAGAAGCAAAATATTTATGCCCAACTTCACTACCAAGTCTTCAGGTACCGGGCTTGGCCTTGCCATGTGCAAAGGAATTGTTGACAAGATAGAAGGAGAGATATGGTTTGACACCAAAGAAGGAGAATGGACGGTATTTCACGTTAGCATTCCTATTGCCAAACCGGGAAACGAAGACTTACCGGCCGGTAAGTAATTTGTATTATCCAAACTGGCTTTCCGATTATTCAATTCCACTCTTTCATTCCAATTATTCAGTTTCGAAATGAAAACCGGAGAAAAAGAATATCACCAGCATTCAATCACAATCTTAACAAAACTATTAAATAAAAAAAGTCCCACAATGTGTGGGACTTTTAAATTCTATTTCCTGAAAAAAGCTTTTATTTTTTAGCTGCCACTTTCTTAGGAGCTGCTTTTTTCGCTGCTTTCTTAGCTGCTTTCTTTTTAGGAGCCGCTTTCTTTGCCGCTTTTTTAGGAGCTGCTTTCTTTTTAGGAGCAGCTTTTTTTGCAGCTTTCTTCGCTGCTTTTTTTGCAGTTGCCATGTTTTTAGAATTTAATTGTTAGTAAATAATAATTAAAAATAAAAACATTTTTAATACAACCAAACTTTTTCAGAAAAAATTTTTATTAGGCTGTTGCTTCGACAACAGAAACAACGGTTTTATTTCCGCGTGATTTTTTGAATTCGACTACGCCTTCAGCAGTTGCGAAGATGGTAAAGTCTTTACCAACACCAACATTTTTTCCGGGATGATAAACAGTTCCTCTCTGACGAAGAATGATGTTGCCCGGGATAGCTGCCTGGCCTCCGAAAATTTTCACACCTAATCTTTTACTTTGTGAGTCTCTGCCGTTTTTTACGGAACCTTCACCTTTCTTATGTGCCATGATTTATTTATTTGAACTTTTTAGAAAAGGAGAAATTGCATTAAGCGATTTCTGTAATTTTTATCTGAGTGTATTGAGTACGATGACCATGCTTCTTGCGAAAGCCTTTTCTTCTTTTCATCTTAAAGGCAATCACTTTATCACCTTTCACCAATTCATTTACAATTTCAGCTTTCACTACAACCTTTCCGTTGGTTGAAACTTTATTTTCATTGCTGTGAAGCAATACCTCAGAAAACTCGAGAGCATCTCCCTGCTTTCCGCTGAGGTGAGGAACATACAGGTTCTGGCCCTGATTCACTTTGAACTGCTGACCTGCAATTTTAACGATAGCAAACATCTTTTCAAATTTTGGACGGCAAAGGTAAGGTAAATAATCCTGAAAAATACAGGTATATTCTCTAAAAATTATAATAAAACCGATTTTTCCACAATGGGAGAAAAAAGCCCTATTAAGCCCGGAAATAATGGGAGAAGTTGTTAATTTCCTATTCATTTCCACTCCCTAAAGAAATCTAAACCGCTTCCTCATTGACACCATACCTGACTTTTAATGGAATAAAAGCCACTTATGGAAGAAAAATTTACTTGCCAAACAATACCTGGATATAACAGGTACCTACCCACTAAGCAAAGCTATATACAATTTGGGTTGATTTTTCTGGGAATGCTGTTTTTTGGCAAAACCAACGGACAATACCAATGGGATGGAGATAATATCTATGGTAATTTTTCATACAGTGAAAATTGGTATTCAAATGCTCAACCTGCGTGGGGAATAGCTTCGTTGCCCGGAGATTATTTCAGAAGCAGACAAACAGGTAATTGGAATGTACCCGGTAATTGGGAGTCATCGTTTGACGGGTCAACCAACTGGGTTACATCTACATTGGTACCCGATCAGAATGCAGCAGGAATTACCATCCAAAATACTCACATCATAACGCTGACTGCCGATGCTACTGCAAGAAAATTACGAATTGATGCAGGAGGTACTTTAGACAATACCAATACCTCTGGAGGGTATTTGTTGACAATTGTTGATGATGGATCAGCAGCAAGTGATTTTGATATTAATGGAACATATATACTTTACGGAAGACAACCCTCACTCGCAAGCAATGTAATCGTCACAGTGTACAACGGAGGAACGGTTCGGGCAGATAACAATTATTCTCCCGGCCAAAGTGATGACTTTGCAAGAGAAGTGAAAGTCAATTGGCAAACCGGAGCATTATTTGATTGGAACACTACTAATTCATTCGAAACTTCAGGGGAAACCTATTTTCCTAACGCAGGTGCATCAGACATTGCCATATTTCGTATAAGCAAGACAGTTATAGTAGGTGGGGGTAGCGATACTTACTTTAATGGATTGGTACAGGTAAATGCTAATAGTACATTCCAGCAAGGTGGCAATAAGATTTTCAGAAATGGAATTTGCGGGAATGCAACATTAACTCAGGATGGTAGCATTAATAATCCCGGCAACTTTCAGATTACGGGAAATAACGCCATTCTCGGCGGAAACAACCTGACTTTAAATCTCACTGACATTTTTAACGTCAATTCGAATGTCCAGGTTCCAACTGATTCAGTTGTTACCATAATAAAAAGCTCAGGCAATGCTACAAGCGGAAGTATTTCAAAAGCATCCGGTATTGTTTTTACAGTCAATGGTACCGCTGATATGACTATCATTAATATGAATAATGGAACTGGTTCTGTAGATATAAACGGGACTTTAAGGACGGCATCTACGGAAGGCCTGATCGGAAATGGTACTTCGACCGTAACCAGCGGAACCATTAATATTAGCTCCGGAAGTACGGTCGAGTACTATGCAACAGTAAATCAGAAAGTCAGCACTACCTCTCAACTCAGTGGAAATAAATATTATAATTTGACCTTGTCAGGTGATAACGTAAAAACTCCTTCGAATACTAACCCAATTATTATTGACGATGTAGGCTCTTTGAAAATTGCAGGCCCATCAACCTTGATAGTGGACGCAACGTCTAATAATATTGGCCCTAACAATACTACCAATACTGCGTCCTTTACAATGGACGGGGGAAGGCTGAAATTTGGAACCCTTGGTTTTACCGGAAGTGGAACACTTCCTTCAATGAAAGGCACCTATAATGTGACTGGAGGAACTATTGAATTTTTAGGAGGCACTGCCAGTACCAGCCAATCCATCCGGAGTGGAACCGATTACAATTATTATAACATAGATGTCTCAGGACCGTATGTAAAAACATCCGGAGGTAATGTAAATATTAAGGACGGTGGCCATTTTATTGTCAACAATGGAGGCGTATTTACCATCAATGCTAATAGTATTACCGGTGTTAACACTCCAAGTTCTGTTCTTGTCCAAGTCAAGAGTGGAGGAATTTTCAATTCTGCAAACATCGGTGGTTTTAATGGCAGGGCACCTGCAAGTATTGGAGATACCACCTCCTCTGTTCATGCCAATATCACCAATATCCAATTAGACCCCGGTAGTAACATCAATTATTCAAGGGACAATTCATTAGCTGGCGAAGGCAGCCAACCCATCACCAATGCCTATGGTCTCCAATACCAAAACCTCACCCTCTCTGGAACAGGTAACAAAATCGCTCCTTCAAACACACTTGTCATCAAAGGAGACTTTACAAAAACAACGGCATCTGTTTTTGTACACAACAGTGGTACCGTTGAATTCGCTAACAACACTTCACAATCTTATTCCAGTGTGGCACCCTACCCTGTTTTCTACAATTTGATCAACAACAATTCAACCATGCTGGATGTGAACTCACCACTCTCTGTCAAGAATTTACTTGCATTGAAAGACAATTCTAAAGTAAATATAGATGGTGACATCACCCTGGTCAGCGACAACAATGGCACTGCAAGCATTGACCAAATTCCAGAGGGTACCAATGCAGCAACGATAACCTATGGCACCGGTAGTTTCATTGTCGAAAGGTACATACCCAACCACCCAAGAGCATGGCAATTGCTTAGCGTACCCACCAAAGGAAGTACCATATATGAATCTTGGCAGAATTCGAAATCGGCTTTACCATTCAGAGGAATTAATATAACCGACAACCGTGCTAATTGGAGTACAAACGGATTTGATAAAATGTCATACTCTCCATCGATGAAATACTACATTCCCGGCAGCGATAGTTTTGTTGGTGTTGATAAGACGTCTGATCCCTTAGATCTTTATAGTGGCTATTTTGTTTTTGTGAGAGGAGACAGAAGTGCGACTGATATCGGAAGTCCATCTACTGAAGTAACATTGCATACAAAAGGAAAAATCTATGCGCCAACTCCATCAGGAGAAACTCCGGCAATTATTACTGTACTTCCAAATTCCTTTGCGTTAATTGGCAACCCCTACGCCTCGGCCATAAACTATGATGACCTAACTATGAGTAGCAATATCCAGGTTGCTTATTACATCTGGGATCCGCAGTTGACTACTTTTCCTTCTGTATATGGACTGGGCGCATTCAGAACAATAACAGGGAATACCTCAATACCTTCCAGTGGAAATTATACTGATGGAGCCATTCCTCCAATCCAATCCGGGCAGGCATTATTTGTGTATAACCCTTCGGCATCGACCGGCACAGTTTCATTTACAGAAAATGCAAAAACTACAGGGAGCAACTCCATTTTCAAAACTAAAAAAGAAATACCAGCACCATTAGCTATGATCTCTGCTAACCTGTTACTGAACTCAAATGGCATTACTACTCTACTGGATGGCACAAAGCAATTATTCAACAGGAACTACGCTGATGAAACTGACAGGCTCGACGCTAAAAAGATAATGAATGGATCTGAGAACATTTTCCTGCCTTCGATTACCTATCCATTGGCAATAGAAAGAAAAACACCACCCAAAAATACAGACACCACATTTCTAAACCTAACAGGATTGGGCAAACGCAGTTATACGATCCAATTCAGGACTTCCGGATTGGATCGTGCAGGAGTCCATGCAATTCTGAATGACCGTTTTACATCGACACAAGAAACTTTACAGGAAGGGAGTAATGAATATGAGTTTGAGGGCAATGATGATATGAATTCAACCGCACATGACCGCTTCTTCCTAACATTCAAAACCATACCTCCACCCTTTTCTTTCAAAGAGGAATGCATCGTCACAAAAACAGAATGGGTTGACTTGAAATGGCAAACTATCAGTGGCGATCTGGCCAGCAAATACACCATTACATTCGGCACAGATTCAAATCAATTAGTGCCACTCAAAACTATTGTAGCTGATGCCGCTGACCAATATACCTGGACTCATTACCAGCCAATAGAAGGCACGCAATACTACCGCATTACTGCAACATTGAAAGATGCATCTATCGTAAATTCCAGAATTTTGAAATCAGAAATACATTTTCCATCTGCGTCCATTTCAATTTTTCCTAATCCTGTTACAGAATATGCCAACCTGAAATTAACAAGGCAGCCTGAAGGTAAGTATATGATTAGGTTATTACAGAGCGATGGTAAGCTTATCTTTTCCAAATATATAATGCACACAAATTCAGGAACGCATCGTATCGAAATGAAGGAATATGCTGCCGGCATTTATTACATTGAACTAACTGGTCCCGGCAATTTGAATCATCGCGAAAAGATCATCATCAGAAGATGATTAGAGAGTTGAATTCCGGCAATGGAATTAATTCCTGGCCGATCAGTCATTTTTTGGTAAAATTTATATATTTGCCAGATGAGTTTTAATGAAAAACCTGTGCTGAATATTGCGATCCTCGATCTCTATGATGGACATCCTAACCAGGGGATGCGTGGCATCCAGGAAATACTAACTCTCTTTTCGCAGCGAAAAGAAATTTCCATCAACACCCAAATATTTGACGTACGGCAGAAGTGTGAAATCCCTGACCTTGATTTTGACCTCTTCATCAGCACCGGCGGGCCGGGAGATCCTGTGGCAAGTGAAGGAGAGGATTGGGACAATTTATATTTCGAATGGCTTGATAACTTATACCAATACAATCAATCACCTGACAACTTCCAGAAGAAGCCTGTATTTTTTATTTGCCATTCATTTCAACTTGCCTGCAGGTATTTTAAAGTAGGGCAGCTTACCAAACGCAAGTCGAACTCATTTGGTGTATTTCCGGTTCACATGCTGGAGGATGGCGAAAGAGAACCTGTTTTTCACGGATTGAATAATCCATTCTATGCTGTGGATAGCAGGGATTACCAGGTGATAGAGCCGGATTACAAAAGAATTGAATCATTGGGGTCTAAAATTCTCGCCATAGAAAAAGAAAGACCTCACGTACCCCTTCAGAGGGCTATGATGGCCATCCGCTTCACGGAACATTTTATAGGAACTCAATTTCATCCTGAAGCTGATCCTATCGGTATGCTGAAACACTTACAAACACCGGAAAAGAAAGAATCAGTGATAAAAAATCATAGCATTGAAAAGTGGGAAAGCATGATTCAGCAACTGAATGATCCTGACAAAATCCTGATGACCTACTCCTATGTGTTACCAAACTTTCTTCAATTGGCACTGACAAATATTCTCGCTGCTTCCGCTGCCTGAGTTTCTTCTTTATAAAATGTGTAATTTTCAGGGAATTTAATAATCATGCTATGATCCCTGAATTAAGAGAAAAGTTCAATCGAGATTTTTCAGAAATAACCTACAAAGATTTCCTGACTGATTTGGACAGCGCCCATCCCGGGCAAATTACATTTCGTGTTGCAGAGACTCCTGTATTCATTCCCAAATCATTTACCAAGAAAATGCTGGACGCGTGTGAAAGCATTGTGGACATTATCATGGAGCCTGACTTCAAAGGGCTAACAGACCGGGCTATTCCGGCCACGGAACGCGTAGCCGGTGATGACGGCCACCCGGAATTTATAGCTTTTGATTTTGGAATTTGTATCAACGAAGATGGAACCTTTGAACCTCAACTCATAGAAATGCAGGGTTTTCCATCACTCTTCGGGTTCCAGGTCTATTATCCTGACGTAATCAGGAAACATTTTGAAATACCGGATAACTTTTCACACTACCTCAATGGATATGACAAAGAATCTTATATAAAATTATTCAGGAAAATCATTTTCAATGGCCACAATCCTGAAAATGTAATATTGCTGGAATTGAAACCACATGAGCAAAAGACAAGAATTGATTTTTACTGCACACAGGATTATTTGCATATCCCTATCGTATGCCTCACAGAATTAAAAAATAATGGTAAGGACTTGTATTATGAAAAGGATGGCAAGCGTGTCCCTGTGAAGAGAATTTATAACAGAATTATTTTTGATGAATTTACTCACATAAGAGAATCACTCGGAGATGTGATCGATATTACCCAACCATATAATGTAGAGTGGGCACCACATCCCAATTGGTTTTATCGCATCAGCAAATTCACATTGCCTTACATTTCGCATCCTTATGTTCCTGAAACATTTTTTCTGAATGAGGTGACCCAATTACCCGGCAACCTTGAAGACTATGTATTAAAACCATTGTTCAGTTTTGCCGGCCAGGGTGTGATCATAGATGTGACTCCTGAAGACATACAAAAAATCAAAGACCCCGCCAATTGGATCCTTCAGAAAAAAGTTCATTATGCTGATGTGATCACTACACCTGATATTCCTGCGAAAGCAGAGCTTCGGATTTTTTATTTCTGGGACAAAGACATGCCACGCCCTGTGGGTGTGTGTAATCTTGCACGCCTGAGTAAGGGTAAAATGATTGGAGTAAGGTACAATGCAGATAAGGAATGGGTAGGAGGTTCGGTCGCATTCTTTGAATCGTAAATGCATAAAAAAATCCCCGAAGTTCATCCGGGGATTTTTCTTTGAAAATATTATCACTGAATAGAAGGATCTAATCCGTTTTTCAAACGCTCCAGCACGTCCTGCAGGTGCAATCTTGAAGCCGTATCACTTGTAGATGCAATAGCAGTACGTATTTCAGCCATCAATGCTTTCATGTGTCCCTTCACTATTGAAATGGCATCATTATCATCAATCGTTGGTTGGCTTCCTGCACCCTGGGGGCGGAAAGTCTGTTGCGTGGCAGGAGCAGCTTTCGGAGGTTTTACCAACCTGATCAGGCTCTCTACATAAGCCTTCTGCAGATCACGACGATAAATATCTATCGGCTTATGTGTATTCAATTCACTCCAGATACCGGATTTTAAATCACTGAGCATCCCTGATACTGTATATGCTTTTGATGGATCGTACATCTCAAAACTTACAAGGTTGCTCAGTGTACGTGGATTCAATAAGCGACCCAGCGCACCCTTTTGTGCAGAAGAAATACTTTCCATTTGTGATACACCTATCAGGCTAAACAACTTGGTATCAATTAACCATTTCGGAGTAGTAAACAATTGGTCCTGTAAAAACTGAATGGCTTCTTTTTGTTTCTCTTTCGGAGTATAGGAGTAAACTGTATTACCCTGTTCGATAGTGGAAGGTGTCCATTCAATACCACCCACATTTTTGCTGACGTGCCCCATATAACGATTGAACTGAGTAACGATTTCCTTGTAGATCGTTGCTGCATTATCATATCCTTCATTGGATTCTTTTGTCCATTTCAGAAGGTTCGGCATGATACGTTTCAGGTTCTTGATACCATAAGCGCTTGCTTTCATCGCATTGTCGCCAAGATCTTCATTCTGATTACGCGGATCATTTTGATCGGATTCAGTACCAAAGAATAATCGATGGTTCTTAGCAAGACTGTCGCTCACCTGACGGTTCAAATATCCTTTTTCATCTTCCGCAGTTTTAAATTGAGGAAGCCATTGATATCCCCATTGAATGGCCCATTTGTCGTACTCACCTATTCTTGGAAAAATGCCGGCTTCATCAATTTTATCTTCCGGCTGAGCTACATAATTAAAACGAGCGTAGTCCATGATAGATGGTGTGTGTCCATGCGCATCCACCCAATTTTTGTCACGCAACTTCTCAACCGGAACAGTAGATGACGATCCAAAGTTGTGTCGCAATCCAAGGGTATGCCCCACTTCATGGGATGATACGAAGCGTATCAACTGTCCCATCAACTCATCACTAAATACCATCTTTTGCGCCTGAACATCGTTGACAGCAGCCTGGATGAAATACCAGTTACGCAACAATTCCATTACATTATGATACCAATTGATATGGCTTTCCAGTATCTCACCACTTCTTGGATCATGCACATTAGGACCGCTTGCGTTCGCAACAGATGATGGTTTATAAACAATGGCTGAGTTGCGTGCATCATCGAGGCTCCAGGTAGAATCATTTACAGGAGCTACCTTGCCTACTATCGCATTCTTGAACCCAGCTTGTTCAAATGCCTTTTGCCAATCGTTGATTCCCTGGATCAGGTAAGGCACCCATTTCTTAGGCGTAGCAGGGTCAATGTAATAAACGATTTGTTTCTTGGGTTCTACCAATTGTCCATTAAGGTACTTCTGAATATCTTCATCCTTTGGTTCCAGTTTCCATCTAACAGCCATGACTATTCGCTTTACACCCTGTGGATTTGCATCAAAGTCAGTAGTGGATGTTGCAAAGAATCCAACGCGTGGGTCAAAATAACGTGGCTTCATAGGAACTTTGGGCAACATTACTATGGAACTGTTTAACTCATAAGTGATCGGTGAAGAAGCGCCGGGTGTGGAACTTCCCGGAGTAGTTGAGGATCTGTTGTAAGTCTTTACAGTTTTGATTTCCACATTCAAAGGAAATGCTTTGACACTTTCTATAAATGAACGATCGGAAAATAACTGGGTTAACCCCATCATTCTCTTTATTCCTGCTCCAAAAAAGAGAACATCATTATCTCCATTCAAATACTTGGTTACATCTATCACTACACCTTTCTTGTCTTTTGAAAACGCAGCGATATCAAAACCCGCTTCAATTGGTTGCAGGCTACTATTCTTCAACGAACGGAACATACCATCCGGGGTCGAGTCTGATGCTGTCTCAGTAAATGAAATCGTCTTAAGGAATACATTATTATCCGGGCCTTTGTCAAATTGAATAACTTGCTGGCCGATCTGGTCGCCTCCATAACCGAAGAATCCCGAACGCACACCAGCCGCAGCTTTTGATATCCTGTTTACAACAAGAATATCACGTCCCAAAATTGAATCCGGAAGTTCAAACAAATATTTGTCATCCACTTTGTGCACTGAAAAAAAGCCGTGGGTCGTTACAGCTTCTTTGGTGACAACTTTATCATAAGGCTTTGGTTCTTTGGGATTTTTTGGAGGCCCTTTTGGCGCAAGCGTGTCATTTACAGCAGAAGGTACAACCGGCATTTTCCCAGGTTGCTTTTTTTGAGCGTAGCCTGTGGTAAAACAGAATACTACCGCCGCAAGCAGCAAGAGTTTTGGTTTCATTTTGTCTAAAAATAGTTTGTGTTAAAATTAAATTCTGGTCTCCCAATAGCTATATGGATTCTTTATACTTTTTGACTACATCATCCAGCATGGTTTTGAATTTCTCTACATCAGGATCGTAACCATAACCATTTGGCCTGATTCTTTTTTCTTTTGCATCCAGGAAGAAATAATAAGGCTGTGTATTGGCGTTATAAACAGATACCTGCAAGTCAGTATTTCTTTCTCCCAATGTCTTGATTGTTTTTTGTAGTGCTTTGGAATAATACTGTTCATTCTTGGGAATGTAAACACTATGTACATCTACATACAAAGAAACAATCACGAAATTATCCTTCAATCGCTTCATCACTTCCGGATCGCTCCAGACCTTACCCTCCATTTCGCGACAATTTACACAATTTATTCCTGTAAAATCGAGCATCAAAGGTTTCTTTAGTTTCCGGGCTACTTCCAATGCTTCATTGTAATCAAAATAGGTAACCATCCCGTATTTAACCACAACTTCCGGTTCGTACATTTTCATCCGGTCATAATACTTCACCGGCTGAGGCAATTGTTCTGCATCACCTGCACTGGTTGCTGAGGAACTATGTGATCCACCTCCCATCACTGAGGATAGCGTAAAGTCTTGCGTACCCATTGGAGGTACAAAGGCAGATATCCTCTTCAGTGGAGCACCCCACAATCCGGGAACTAAATAAACTGCAAACGCAAATGAAGTGATTGCTAGGAATAATCTCGGAATGCTGATGTAAGGATGATTGAAATCATTTTTTGGTAAATCATCATCATGATGAAATTTCAATCTGCCAATGAGATAGAATCCCAACAATACAAAAATGACAATCCACAGGCTGATGAAAACTTCCCTGTCTAAGATACGCCAGCCCTTCGCGAGGTCAGCGTTTGACAAGAATTTCAAAGCAAGTGCTAACTCGAGAAATCCGAGTGTGACCTTCACTGAATTCAACCAGCCACCGGATTTACCTAATTTATTCATTACGCCAGGGAAGAAAGCGAAGAACGCAAACGGCAATCCAAGTGCTATCGAGAATCCAAGCATTCCGATCATCGGTCCATAATAATTTCCCCTGGAAGCCAATACCAGCAAGTTACCGATAATAGGCCCGGTACATGAAAAGGATACAACCACCAGTGTCAGCGCCATGAAAAATATTCCAATAAAACTTCCGGTGCTGGACTTACTGTCCAGTTTGTTAGCCATTGAACTCGGCAACGAAATATCAAACGCTCCTAAGAATGAGATACCAAAAATTAAAAATATCAGGAAGAATATCAGGTTGGCAATCCAGTTAGTAGAAATCAGGTTCATGGCATCAGGGCCAAATATGATTGTAACTAGAAAACCGAGTAATGTGAAAATGAAAACTATCGACAATGCATACACCACTGCATTCCTGATGCCCTGTGAACTGCTGCCGCTTCTCTTTGTAAAGAAGCTGACGGTAATGGGGATCATTGCATAAACGCAAGGAGTGATAAGGGCCAGCAGTCCTCCAAGAAATCCGCTGATAAATATCCACCAGGAGGATTTACTACCAACATCAGAGATACCTTCATCAGGTGCTGCAGATACACTTGCAGCGGTGTTGTCAGCAGCGGACTTTACTTCAGGTAATACGAATTCTTCAAACTTTTCGCCGCTCGATGGAAAATCATTTCCTTGCTTGTACATATAATTCACCTTGCCAATGACAAGGAAACTGTCTGTTAGTTTTGCACGAATAGGCTGATTCCATGTTACGGAGTCAGTGAAATACTGCACATCACCTTCCAGAATGGCATCTTTTTCTTTTTTCAGGTCGCCCTTTATCTCAGGCTTTCCTGCAAGTTTGTTTTCGATAGAGGAGTCGAAACTCAGTGTGGAATAGACTAAATCTTCCGGGCTTTGCTGCAAGGCGAAGAGTTTCACACCGGGAGCTATCTTAGCCTTGATCTCCAGAAAGGCAATGCTGTCATTGATGTGAGTTGTTCCGAAAGTGAATGTTACCGGTGAAGACTGCTGACCGAAAGAAAAATTAAACGCCAGTGTCAACAAAAACAATCCTGCATACCTAAGCGCATGCCTGAATCTATGATACATTAATGAGTTGGTTTATTTGAACGCAATAGTAAATTTCTTGGTAGTCGGAGGCAAACATTGATGGTCATCGCAAACCATGTATTGTACAGCCACATCTAATGAAGTATTCACATTAGCTTTCAGTTTTACTGTTTGCTTGAATACTACCTGGTCAGAAAATTGTTTTACGTCAACACCAAACAAAGGTTCATGCTTTTGTTCCATATCTCCGATCTCTTTTGCAGTTTTTCCGGCAACTGTTACAAGTGGATTTTTTGAATAGGAAATCTTTGTTGGTAACGGGCCGCCATCTGGAGTGGTCTGAGAGTACATGTGCCAACCTTCTTCGATATTCGCAGTTAAGGTGATCTCGTAAGTTTTGTCTGCAACTTTTTTAGAGCTTGAAGTCCAACTTACAGGACTTTTTACCATTTGAGCCATCAAAAAATTAGCACTGAATAACAATGCAATCGCCAAATAAATTTTCTTCATGAATTGTTTATTTTAAATGTTACAAATTTAATTCTCTAATCCTTAATGAAATATGATAATTGACCAACAGCTATTTTGTATCCACCTACAAAGTATATGACGGTTCAAAATCAAAAATTAACCATCTCGAAAATTATTTTTTGTTTTTTTTAACTACAAATTTCATGCTACTGCTATCCCGGCAGAAATTAGATAGCAGCATTAAAAAATTGAGAAATAAGTATATGGGAATGAACAATTTAGCTGTCAGCTTGCAAGGAATTCATCCAATATCCCGGACGATTATTTAATTTCAATTATGGCCCGGCATATCTCAATCGGCAAACTTGGAGAAAAGTTAGCAAAGGAATACCTGGAGCGCAATGGATTTACGATCCTTCATCAGAACTGGAAATACCAACATTGGGAGGTCGACATCATTTGCTCAAAAGATGATGTGTTACACTTTGTCGAAGTGAAAACCAGGAGATCACTCAAGTTTGGTTACCCTGAAAATGATGTTACCAGAAAAAAACTAAATTATATAATCAAAGCTGCCGATGAATTCCAGTTTCAAAATCCCGGATGGAAACGAATTCAGTTTGATGTATTGAGCATTATCCTCAAAGACAACGATGAAGAATACTTTTTTATCGAAGATGTCTATATATGAAGCTTGTAATTAGAAAATACTCTTCAATACTTCTATTACCCTATCAACCTCTTCCTTAGTATTGAATTTGCTGAACGAGAAGCGAACGGTTACCTGTTCACTTTCAGGATGCAAAGCTTCTATCACATGACTTCCTGTAGATGCACCAGACGAACATGCACTACCACCACTGGCGCAAATATTATGGATGTCCAGATTGAAGAGCAGCATATCAGACTTTTCAGTTTTGGGAAATCCTACATTGAGCACTGTATATAAGGATTGGCCCTCAGGGTCTCCGTTAAAGCAGACACCGGGAATTTCTTCTGTGAGCCTTTGCTTCATGTAGTCTCTCAATTCATGGATATGCTTACTCTCACTTTCCATATTAGCTACGGCTAACTCCAACGCCCTGGCAAAACCGATAATTCCATAAACATTTTCTGTACCGGCTCTCATATTTCGCTCTTGCGATCCGCCCTGTATGTATGCGTTGATCTTAATGTTTCTGTTGATGTACAAAAGACCCACACCTTTTGGCCCATGAAATTTATGGGCAGCACCGGTGATGAAATGTGCTTTGATCTTAGTAACATCTATAGGGAAATGTGCAAGAGTTTGCACCGTATCGGAATGAAATATAGCGCCATACTTTTCGCAGAGTTCTCCGGCATGTTCCACATCTGTAATGGTACCTATCTCATTATTGGCGTGCATTAAAGTAACGAGGCATTTTTCCCTTGTTGATGCCAGGACCCTTTCGAGGTCATCCATATCAACTGCACCATTATTCAAAACCTTCAGATAGATAACTTTTGCCTGACCCGTTTTAGACAAATGCTCAATGGTGTGCAAGGTAGCATGATGTTCCAATGGTGAACTGATAATGATCTTGCACCCTAAATCATGAACTGCCGCATTGATTGCCGTATTGGTACTTTCTGTGCCTCCGCTTGTAAAGAATACTTCAGAAGGATGTGCATTGATGATCTTAGCTACAGACTTCCTTGCATTTTCAATAGGTAGCCTCGTTTCTCTTCCATAACTATAAATAGAAGAAGGATTACCAAATTTCTCTGTAAAAAAAGGCTTCATTGCCTCAAATACCTCAGGGTCCAGCGGTGTGGTAGCCGCATTGTCAAAATAAATTCTTTCCATTGTTTCCATTAATTTGTATCACCCATTACTTCCTGGATATCTTTCATGATTTTCTTAGCGATATTCTCAGCAGTAGTTTCGAAGGTGCTCTCAGAATAGATTCTGATAATAGGCTCCGTATTGCTTGATCTTAAATGAACCCAGTCATTGTCAAATTCAATCTTGAGGCCATCTTCATCATTGTAGGGTAAAGTCTTGTACTTATTCCTGATCTTACCCAGAAGTTTTGGAACATCCGTTGCCGGCTCCAGGGGAATCTTATTTTTTGAAATAAAATAATTCGGGTACTGTGATCGTAGTTTCTTGATGCTTTTATTACTGTGGGCGAGATGCGTCAGGAATAAGGCGATCCCGATCAAAGCATCTCGGCCATAGTGGAAGTCCGGAACGATGATACCACCATTTCCTTCACCACCTATTACCGCATTCACCTCCTTCATTTTCTTTACTACATTCACCTCACCAACTGCACTTGGAAAATATTGTCCGCCACGCTCGATAGTTATTTCCTTCAGACTTTTTGTAGATGACATGTTGCTCACTGTATTCCCCTTTCGTTGAGAAAGGACATAGTCAGCCACAGCTACTAATGTATATTCTTCGCCAAACATGCTGCCGTCTTCACATACAAAACAAAGCCTGTCAACGTCAGGATCTACGGCGATTCCGATTGAAGCATTTTGTTTTACCACCTCACTGCTCAGGCCCGTAAGGTGCTTGGGCAGCGGCTCGGGATTGTGATTGAATTTTCCGGTAACTTCTTCGTTAATAACGATAACATCTTTTACACCAAGCGCCTTCAGCAAAGCAGGCACATACAAGGATCCGCTACTATTTATGCCATCTACAACAATTTTGAAGTGTTGTTTCTTTATGGCAGCAACATCCACAAGTGGATAATTCAATATCTCATCAATATGATGTTGCATGTAGGAATCGTCCAATTTGTATTTGCCTAATTTTTCAACAGGACTAAATTCAAATGATTCTTTTTCTGCAATTTCCAAAACCCGGGCACCTACTGCAGCATCAATAAATTCACCTTTTTCATTAAGTAATTTTAGTGCATTCCATTCCTGGGGATTATGACTGGCCGTAAGAATGATCCCACCATCTGCCTGTTCTTTGACAACAGCAATCTCCACCGTAGGAGTAGTAGTAACTCCCAGATCAACCACATCAAACCCAATTGCCTGCAAGGTGTTTGAGCACAATTCACTTACGATCTTACCACTGATGCGGCCATCACGGCCTATAACTATTTTCTTTTCTTTGGCTCTCTCTGATACAACTGTAGCAAAAGCCGCAGTAAACTTTACAATATCAATCGGTGTCAGGTTTTCACCGGCTGAGCCTCCAATTGTACCCCTGATACCCGAAATACTCTTTATTAACGCCACCCTTCAAACTTTTAGGCGCCAAAGGTACTTAACTAATCTTTTTAATCATGCTCCAAAATATTCAGATCAACGGAGGATCAAAAAAAACCCTCCATAATTGATCATGGAAGGCTTTTAGAAAAATATTTTAAGAAAAGATTCTCATTCTAAAGTGCAAGGCCTATCCCCACCGATATGTTTTGAACTTTCCAATTTTCTTTATCACCGATATTATCAAGGTTGGTAGCACCACCGGTAAAACGGCCATACAGCCTGAACTTCAGAAGATTGACCTGCAGCCCGCCGGTAACAGCAAAATCGCCGGTCTTAAAAGCATCCTGACCATTTTCAAGTAAATTTTTATCCTGGTTAATAGCAATTCCAAACTGCGGGCCTGCCTGTAGTGTCAGGTATTTATTCAGATTTACATTTAAGAGAATAGGAATAGTCAGTTGTTTCAATTCCACCTTGTTGATGTTCTTGAAATTATAAATGTCTCTGAAGTTGCTGCTGGTATCCACGTTGGTTTGATTGAACAGTACCTCAGGTTGAATACCTACTCTTCCCCCCAGTGGAATGGTAGCAAAGCCGCCAATCTGGTATCCAAGTTTGTATTCGTCTTTGAAAGATTCTCCGGAAATCTTTCCAAGATTGGCTCCGCCTTTAATTCCAATAGTAAATTTTTGACCAAACGATGCCGTGAAAAATAACAGGCACGAAGCAAATAAAAGGGATTTGGTTTTCATGTTTCTGGGTTTTGATTGTGAAATTATTTAATTAATAGGCACCTGAAATAATTGTAAAGTGAAATGAATGTTAACCCTATACACTTTATTTTCAGCAGCCTGTTCAATGACTTCCCTGATTGATGATTGTTTAATACAACCTTATCAATAAAGAATACCGGAGCAGAAGCAAATGATTTACCTTTGCGCCCTAAAAAATTTTTGATGCATTCATTTCATGAGCTTGGCTTAAAGGATAACATCCTGAAAGCGCTCGACGACCTGGGGTTCGAAACACCCACTCCTATTCAGGTCAAAGCAATACCGGTACTTATCAGTGGAACGAAAGATTTTGTAGGTCTGGCTCAAACAGGCACAGGTAAAACAGCGGCATTCGGACTTCCTTTGATTCAACTCATAGATGAAGGCAAAAGATATCCCCAGGCACTCATTGTTTGTCCTACCCGTGAATTGTGCGTACAAATAAATAATGATCTCAGATCTTTCAAAAAATACTCTGAAAGAATAGATTCAGAAGCAGTGTATGGCGGTACTTCTATTTCTGTTCAAATTAAGTCTTTGAAAAAAGGTGTTCAAATCATAGCAGCAACACCGGGACGCCTGATTGACCTCATTGAAAGAAAAGCGATCGACTTGAATAAAGTACAATATGTGGTACTTGATGAAGCAGACGAAATGTTGAACATGGGCTTTCGGGATGATATTGATTTTATACTTGACAATACTCCCAACCGTGAATCTGTATGGTTATTCAGCGCAACAATGCCTAATGAAGTACGTTCGATCGCCAGTCGCTTCATGACAGCACCTGCAGAAATTACCATCGGGAAAAAGAATGCTGCTAATGCCAATATTGATCATCAGTATTTTGTGATGGCTGCTCATCACCGTTATGATGCACTCAAAAGACTTATCGATTTCAATCCGGAAATGTACGGGATTGTTTTTACCCGAACTAAAGCCGGTGCGCAGGACATTACAGAAAGACTCACCAAGGATGGCTATGCCATAGAAGCGTTACATGGAGACCTCTCTCAACAACAGCGTGACCGCGTGATGAAAAAGTTCAGAAATAAGACTACTCAATTACTCGTAGCAACTGATGTAGCGGCCAGGGGTATTGATGTGGACTCTGTAACGCATGTCATCAATTATGAATTGCCTGATGACCCTGAAGTATATACACACCGAAGCGGACGAACCGGCCGTGCAGGTAAGAACGGTATTTGTTTTTCGCTGCTCCACAGTCGTGAAATATCAAGAATTCACCAAATAGAAAACCTCATCAAGACCAGTATTAAGAAAATGGATCTGCCGGATGCTTCTGATGTATCCCGCAAGAAACTTTTCCATTTTATGGACACCCTGCTGCAGTCAGAATCCAACTCGTCTGAAGTGGATGCGTATATCAACGAAATCATTTCGAAATTTGAACACCTTTCGAAGGAGGATATCCTGAAAAAAATTGCAACACATGAACTCAGTTCTTTCCTGGAATACTATGCAGACGCAGAAGACCTGAACGTCAGGAAGTCATTCTCACCATCTAAACCGGCCAGATCAGACCGTGGCAACTTTGAAAGAAGACAAGGTGGCTACAAACGCCTCTTCATCAATGTTGGAACAAAAGATGGTTTTCACAAATCCAACTTTCTGCAATTCTTATTAAATGAGAGTGGGTTCAGAAATGCCTCCATCGGAAAAATTGAACTGAAAGAAGTCAATAGCTGGGTAGAGGTGGAACATGGAGTAGCCGGCAAAATGGCTGCGAAGCTAAACGGCAAGAAATACAAGAACCGTACACTTAGGATGAATGAAGCCTCCGGTTTTTCGGGAAACAAAAAGAAGAAAGAGTTCGGATTCAACTGA
>CAZGNJ010000001.1:276495-280406 GCA_964526985.1 uncultured Ginsengibacter sp.
TGAGGTTTCTTAATTTTATTGCACTCCATCATCAATAATTTCATTTTATGAAATCCTTGTTGTGCATTGTTTCATTTCTTTTTCTGTTTAAAAATTCACATTCACAATCTGAAGACCCTGTTCTCAATTTTATCAGCACTCACAAAGGCAGCAGTTCCATCTTTCTCAAAAAAAATGACACGATTGTCGCTTCTCTGAATCCGGATAAATTCATGCCTTTGGCCAGCACCATGAAGATTATGGTAGCTATTGAATTTTCAAAGCAGGCAGCGCATCATGTTTTTAATCCGAATTCCCTGGTAGCATTATCTACCCTTGAAAAATACTACATCCCCAATACTGATGGAGATGCTCATCCTAACTGGATCAATTCCCTAAAGCAACAAAATAAAATCCTCAACGATAGTGTCAGTTTGCTTAATGTAGCTAAAGGCATGATCGTATTCAGCAGCAATGCCAATACGGAATATTTAATGGATTTGCTCGGGCTGGACAACATCAATAATAATTACGGTTTAATGAGAGTTAAAGACTTTACACCATTGTATTATTACGTATCAGCATTGATGTTATATCAAAATCCGAAAGGGATCAAAGAAGATAAAATTTTAAAACAAATCCGGGATCTCAGTGATGGAAACTATATCAAAGCTGCTTCAATGATCCATGATCAGTTGAAGTACAACCCGGATTACAAAAAGCTATTCCGTCCTGCTGACCTGTCCATTGCTATGCAAAAGGAATGGAGCAGCCGCCTGCCACAATCCACGACGCGGGCTTATTCACACATAGCAGAGATCATCAATAACCGAAAGATCTACAGCAATGAGACTTATAAAATACTGTCTCTGATCCTTGAAACAATAATGGAAAATCCATCCAACCAACAATGGACAGAACATGCAGGGATGAAAGGTGGCAGTACTATGTTCGTTCTGACAAAAACCTTGTACGCTACACTAAAAACAGGCGAACGAATTGAGTTATCCTGTTTTCTCGATGGACTCAAAATCGATGAAGTTCAGAAATTGTCCACAATGATGAATTCCTTCGAACTTAAAGTATTGAGGGATGAAAGTTTTAGGAGGGAAGTTGAAAAAGCAATAGGCAATAGGCAGTAAGCTTTAGGCAATAGGATTTAGGTAACAGGCTTTAGGATTGAAACAAAAGGCATTCACAACTCTCCATTAACAATTAACAATCATCCCAAAATTCGTTCTAACATCCTACAACAATCCCATCTTTTGATAATAAGAAATGACAAGAGAAGTAACCTGGTCATAACTCAATATCCCCAGCGGTTGATTGTTGATCTTCAAGAACTTTCCATAGACCCACCTTACCGCAGGCTCAAAAATACTTCTGTGTGCCATACTGAATTGACTCCATTCCCTTAGATCGGACTTCACTGCAGGCGATAGTCGCTTCAATGCATTATTAGCAGAGGTTGTATCAAAAACACGCACCTGCACATTTGTATAAACCAGCACATCAAGATAAGCTGAATACCGAAATGATGGATCTGAAGAATGAGACCCTACCAGGAATCCGACGAAATTTGCTTCCATTTCTTTGGCGTACCCTACCTGGTGAGCCATCTCATGTACTGTGATCGCTGGTAGTAAAAATTTTGGAACAGTTGCATTTACCTGAGCTTCGCCACTGAAAGGATTATAATAACCTGTAAAACCAAAATAATTTCCCCATGAACCATAAAGCGAAGTTTTGATGGAAGTGTTTTTATAATCCAGGAAAGGAAATACTTTCTGTGCTTCACGATATGCAATCACTGCCTTAGCATATATTTCTTTTGCAGATAGCCTCGTCAAAGAATCAGTTAAAGATTTCGTCTCATTCACACGATTGACCATCATATCCTGCAATTTCAATAGTTGCATGGTATCATATTTTGGTTCCTGCAAATGCAGTTGAAATGCAATACCCTTGCGGCTATAATTCAGGCCCCATAATACAAGGAACACTCCATAGGCAAGGAAGATGATGATGAAAACTTTACTCAGCTTTCTAAAAATGATATGCCAGGTAACCCTTTTTTGAAAAAGCAGGTAGCCATTTCTGAACAATTTGTATAGCAACCATAAGAATAGGCCTCCATAAAACACATCTCCGATACTAAATGGAATCCATCCAAAAATCAGCCGCAGTGTACGTGCTAATGGCGGGTAAAAGCCATAGGTATAATTATTTTCAATCCATACCTTATTTCCTGCCAGGGCAAAAAGGCTGATAAGTAAAATCACCAATATCGATAGGTAGATCAACCGCTTCTTCAAAACTACTTTCATCATTCAGGATACGCTATTCATATTAAAACTGTCAACGTAAAAACACAAACAAACTTAATAGTTTAGTTGCATCAAATTGCATATAGCAATATTAAAAACGGCAACTAAAGGATTTTTCATACTTCTGGCAGGATAAATTAATTTTGCAACCCTGAGAGCAAAACAAAATATTTCATCATTGAATCAAAAAAAATTTGATGTTGCCATTATCGGTGGCGGTATTGTAGGGGCAGCTACCTTTTATCGATTGCAACAAAGGCATCCCAATCTTTCTATCCTATTACTCGAAAAAGAGTCTTCACTGGCTGCACACCAGACAGGACACAACTCCGGCGTGCTTCACAGTGGATTGTATTACAAACCCGGATCGTTGAAAGCTAAGAATTGTGTTCAGGGCCGGAAGGACCTGGTAGCGTTTGCCAAAGAAAACAACATACCTCATGATGTGTGCGGCAAAATAGTAGTGGCTACTGATGCTTCCGAACTCTCACAGTTGGAAAAGATATATGCAACAGGATTGGAAAATGGCCTTACAGGTATAGAAAAGATCAATGCGGAACAAATCAAAGAGCACGAACCCTTCTGCACCGGCATTGCAGGATTGTGGGTACCTGATACAGGTATCATCGATTTTGTAAAAGCTACTGAAATGATGGCCTCCATTGCACTTCAACTGCAACCGGAAAGCCAGATGAAACTAAATACAGAGGCGTTATCTTTCGAAAAGAATGGCGATGTAAATGTAATTGGTACACCTCAGGAAAATTTTGAGGCAAGGTATGTGATCTTTTGTGGTGGACTACAGGCTGACCGGCTTGCCAGGAAGGATCATGTGAAAATCAAAGAGCATGTGGTAGGGTTCAGAGGAGACTATTATGAATTAACCCCGGAAGCCAAACACAAAGTAAGAAACCTGATTTACCCTGTTCCCAATCCTGCATTTCCATTCTTAGGTGTTCACTTCACACGCATGACAAATGGGGATATAGAATGCGGTCCTAATGCGGTATTCACATTTAAGAGAGAAGGCTATGGCAAAACAGATTTCAATTGGAAAGATACCAGTGATGCATTAGGATATAAAGGAACCTGGAGCTTATTTTTCCAAAACATGTCATTTGGTATCAATGAATACAGAAGAGCCTTTTCAAAGAAACTGTTTCTAAAAACATTACAGCGATTGATTCCAAGCCTGACAATGGAAGACATTCATCCCGGACGGTCGGGCGTGCGTGCAATGTTACTAAATGAAAAAGGAGACACAAGAGATGATTTCAGAATAGAATACAAGGACACAAGCATTCATGTACTCAATGCACCCTCTCCTGCAGCAACGGCATCACTTGCTATAGGCACCAATATTTGTGAAATGGCAGAGAAGCATTTTGTACTTTAGTTAATTGTGAATGGTGAATTTTAAATGCATAAAAGAATTTTACAAATTACGGCAATCGAATTCGCCCCGGCGAACAGGCAACGACAAAAGAAAAACGGATGCTTCGGTGAACTCAGCAACCACGCTTCGGTGAACTCAGCAACCACGCTTCGGCGAACTCAGCAACCACGCTTCGGCGAACTCAGCAACCACGCTTCGGCGAACTCAGC
>CAZGNJ010000001.1:280506-312354 GCA_964526985.1 uncultured Ginsengibacter sp.
AACCATGCTTCGGTGAACTCAGCAACCATGCTTCGGTGAACTCAGCAACCAAGAACGATAAACGATAAACGACAAACGATAAACGACAAACGATAAACGACAAACGACAACCGATCCGCCGTGGCGGACGACAAACGGAAAACGAAAAAAATAAAAATTGATCCTCCCATTTCTCATAAGTGCAATCGCCTTCGGGTTTCTCGGCAGTTTTCACTGTGTGGGAATGTGTGGGCCAATAGCCTTATCGCTTCCGGTACAGCATTTAAATGGTAGTGCGCGTGCGATAGGGATTGGTCTTTATAACCTGGGAAGAATTGCGATGTATGGCCTCATTGGGATTTTGTTTGGAGTTATTGGACTGAGTTTTCAATACTTCGGCTGGCAGCAAATTTTATCTATCACCCTCGGTATCATATTGCTGATTATCTTCTTTGTTCAAATACTGCCTCTAAAAGGAATTTGGACTTCTCCCACCTTTTCAAAATGGAATCATTGGGTTATCAAATTTCTCTCACCACTGATGCAAAATCCAAAGAAAAGAAATTTGCTTTTTATTGGAATGCTAAATGGATTACTTCCGTGTGGACTGATTTATATGGCACTGGCAGGAGCCATGGCTACAGGCAATATTATTCACAGTGGTATTTTCATGGCCGGGTTTGGTGCAGGTACAATGCCCGCAATGGTTTTGGCTTCCTATGCTGCAGGGTTGATAACGCTAAAAATGAGAAATAATATCAGGAAGGTACTTCCGTATATGTTGCTGGTCATGGGAGCACTTCTTATTTTGCGTGGTATGAATTTAGAAATACCCTACCTCAGCCCCGTCCTGCATCAAAGCAGTGCTGTACAATGCCCTTAATTTTTTATTCTTTGAATTTGACTACAGGATAAGCAATAAGCAGTAAGCCATGGACTATAAGCAGTAGGCAATTCACAATTATCAATTATAAATTATCAATGGGTAATTAAAATTGAAAAAGGTAAGAACCTGATAAATCCCTACTTTGCAGATGATGAAACCCGATGCCAAACGAATTGATATCATTAACCTTCTCCTCGAAGATTGCATCCTGGCGTATCCGCTTTCCACCTACATCATCAGTATTTACAAACAATACCAGGACCGTGGATGGCTTACAAGAAAACAATTAGAAGGGCTTTATGACAAATCAAAGCGCATCAATGGTATCCCACCCGGGCGATTGGCTACTCTTGAGGCACTCATCAAAAAAATGCCCAATCGATACAAATCAGAATTGCCGGAAAACAAACCTCTTTTTGAAAAAGACCCGCAAGTACAGCGACTGATTGACGACATATTGCAGGGATACCCGGATCATAAGCGGGTACTCTTCCTCAAATCAAAATATGAAAAACAATCACTGGCTTCCACCGAAACAGATGAACTGAGGCGCTTTCATAAAATGCTGGTCGTGAAAAAATAAAGTGAAGAAAAATTTATCGTAATTTTCGCCTCGCCATTTTTTCAATCATCCATTCTTTTTACATGAAACCATCATTAATTATCTCATCAATTATTCTTCTACTTATGTCTTGCTCGGAATCCCGTAAGAATATCGACCTTCTTATCACTAACGGTACTGTTTACGCGTGCGATAGTTCTTTCTCTGTTGCGGAAGCTATCGCTATCGATAAAGGAAAAATTCTGGAAACGGGTAAGACTTCTGATCTTGAAAAAAAGTATAATGCAGCGCAGGTAGTTGACGCAGAAAAAAAATTCGTTTATCCGGGCCTCATAGATGCCCATGCACACTTTCTTAATTATGGTACCACCCTGCAGGAGGCTGACCTCGTTGGAACGAAAAGTTGGAAGGAAGTAGTGGACAAAACAAAAGCTTATGCAGACAATCACAAAGGAGAATGGATCATCGGAAGAGGTTGGGATCAGAATGATTGGGATGATTCTTCATTTCCTGATAACAAGTTACTCAACGAATTATTTCCAGAAAGACCTGTCTTGCTGGGACGAATTGATGGCCACGCCGCCATTGCCAACCAAAAAGCGTTGGAACTCTCAGGTGTAAAGCCCGGAGATACGCTCACCGGAGGTAAAGTGGAAACTAAGAATGGAAAACTTACAGGTATTTTGATTGACAATGCCATATCTCTTGTTTATGCAAAAGTGCCATCTCCCTCCAAAGAATCTGTAGAAAAGGGATTGTTGGATGCACAGGCCAATTGCTTTGCACAAGGACTGACTTCAGTGCATGATTGCGGATTGTCGCACGAAGAAGCAGAATTGATAGACGCGTTGCAAAAAGCCGGTCAACTAAAAATGAAAATGTATGTGATGCTGAGTGATGCGCCTGCAAATTATACCTGGCTGTTCGACAAAGGCATTATCAAAACTGACCGTCTGCACATCCAGGGTTTTAAAGTGTATGCCGATGGAGCACTTGGAAGCCGTGGCGCATGTTTGTTACAACCTTATTCAGATGCACCAGGCTGGTATGGATTTTTGTTAAGTTCTCAAAAACATTTTGATTCTGTAGCCAATATCATTCATCAGCATGGTATGCAGATGTGCACTCATGCGATCGGCGATTCTGGCAACAGAGTAATATTAGAAGTGTATGCTAAATACCTCAAAGGAAAGAACGACCTGAGATGGAGGATTGAACATTCGCAGGTAATCAACAAAGATGACTTTCATTATTTCGGAGACAACAGTATCATTCCTTCTGTGCAACCGACACATGCTACATCCGATATGTATTGGGCAGAAAAACGCCTCGGACCTGAACGTGTGAAGTATGCGTATGCAAACAAAACTTTATTGGAACAAAACGGTTGGATACCCCTGGGCACTGACTTTCCTGTAGAAGATATTTCTCCTTTCAAGACATTTTACGCCGCAGTGTTCCGTCAGGATGCAAGCGGATTTCCCAAAGGTGGATTTGAAATGAATAATGCACTCAGCAGAAAAGAAGCGCTTTTGGGAATGACACTCTGGGCTGCCAAAGCTGCCTTTGAAGAGCACGACAAAGGCAGTATCGAAAAAGGTAAGGCAGCAGACATCATCATTCTTGATCGTGATCTGATGCAGGCTCCTGAAGACCAGATTTTGCAGACAAAAGTGTTGAAGACTTTTAGTAATGGAGAGAAAGTGTATGAAGGAAAGTTGTAAGTGATAAGTGATAGCTGAAAAATCGCTCGCTCACTGAGCCTGCCGAAGTGAGCTTGTCAGACGAATCGAATGCTTGTCTGACTCAGACCGAAGCGTCAGAGTTTTAAATACTGACCGAAGCGTCAGTACCGAAGTGAGATTTGAATGTGAAAAATGAAAAGACCTCCTGCAAAGAAAATTTACTTCGGGGCAATCGATAAACCGAAGTTTGTAAATCCTAACTCTCGAGTAGCTATTAATAGAAATAAAAAAATAAGGAGTACAATACTCCTTATTTTATTGACACTCATTTATCAACACATAAATTCTTGTCGTCTGATCAGACGGATCAAGGCTTCTTCACTGTTACAGGCTGCAAACGATAAGCATTTACATAACGGCCATTTTGCTGTGCAGGTATCCACTTAGGGCCTTTTCTTATAGCATTTTCGGCTATTTCAGCCAATTTAGTTCCTTTCATTGTCGTAGCCGCAACATCATGAACGTTGCCTTTAGTATCAATGATAAATTTGACAATACAGGTGCCGTAATCATCCTTTGTTAGTTCCTTTATATGTTCACTTATGATCCTGGTAATGTAACGCCTCCACGATTCCTGTCCTCCCGGAAAACTTGCTTCCACTTCTGTCTTAGTGAAAATCTTATCCAGGGCTGGGGGGATCGTGTCGTTTTGCAATTGATTCAATTCGGGACCTGATACTCCATTTACTCCGGATGATGAACTCTTTGTAGTTATCTCAATAACACCTGACCGTGCCTTCACACCATATTTGTCGACCGCATTATTTCCTTTGAATACACTTACTGATTGGATTTGATCAGGTGCTATTTGATTCACTGAAGACTTATCTACTTCCTTACCATCCACCACCACCATTACATTGTCGGGCAAAGAGCCTAATGTCAAAGGTGCCGGTGGCGCCGGAGGAGGAGAAACGATTCCGTCATGCGGAGGAGCAGGTACAGCAGTTCCCGGTTGTGGCGGCACGATTCCTTTTGGTGGCGGAGTAGGTGCGGTAACTCCTGGTGGCGGTGGAGGTGGTTGAGGCACCACGATGCCGGCTTTTTTTGCTTCTTCCATTGTCATTGTTTTCTTACTACCGTCTTTATTGGTAATGACAACTACCTGCTCTATCTTGACATTGCTGATTTCGCCCGATGCCGGAATGGTGTCCACCTTTGCCATATCCAAATCGTGTGCATCCACTCTTGCATTTGCTTTCATCGTAAAGAAAACAAAAAGACCCGCTGCCAGAGGAAGCACAAGTAGTCTGCCCAGGTAGTTTACTTTCTGATGATTGTTTTTTAATAACATAGTGATTCTTCGTTTTATAGGTGAATAAAAAAAACTGTTCGTCAACGACCATGAATATCCCGGGTAAATTTCCCTCAATACAATTCTCGAAAAGGAAGCGCTGTCTGTCTGAAAAGAATTTTTATCAGCCAGAAATTCGTGGATGAGATATAGTTCATTCCTGATCAGCCAAAAAACAGGGTTGAACCAAAACAGGCAGCAGATGATCTTCACGACCATCTTATCCAAAGTGTGCCACTGCCTGCAATGCGTCAATTCATGATTCAGCATTTTTGCTCCTTCATCCGATCGCAAATCCAGGTCAGGATTCCAGAATATCTTTTTGAAAAATGAAAATGGAGTCCCCTTAACCTTTGTCTGAACTAATAGTATCCCGTCTATCTTGATTGACTCACATTCCCGGGTAATCCATAATATCTTGTACAATGAATACAAAAACCAAACAAATAATAATCCGGTAACCAGTAAATACAAACCATTCAGGATATGCTCTGTATTCCAATAGCTATCTCCGTAAACAGTGATCACAATATTATCCATCACTACGTCACGACTAAATACAAGAGGAACCGTCTGACCTTCGATTGGAAGCAAGGATTCAAGACTGATGAACGGAATGATCAATGGCAACACAATCGCAGAAAGTAAATAGAACCTGTTGAAGTGATGAAATTTTTTGTTGCGTAGCACAATCCAGTAATATCCAAACATGATTGCCGATACGATCACTACTTTAATGATATAAGGAATCAATGGCAACATAATAATTTACTTATTTTCTTTTTTCAATTGCTTAACCAATAACTCCAGTTCTTCCAGGCTGATGTTTTTCTCTCTTACCATTGCAGACACCACATCACTGAATGAACCGCCAAAATATTTCTTCACCAGCGATTTCATTCTTCCCCTTGAGAATTCATTTCTCTTCACTAATGGATAATAGCGGTGCATGCGGCCAAAAGGTTCAATACCTACATAACCCTTGTCCACCAGGATTTTCAAAATCGTTGCAACTGTGTTCTGGTGTGGCTTTGGGTCAGGCATTGCTTCTGTGATCTCACGCAGAAATCCCTGTTCAAGGTTCCAAACCTGCTGCATGATATCTTCTTCAGCTTTAGTAAGTGATTTTAACATACGACTCATTTTCAGAATCGAAGATAAACGAAATATTTAGTTTGTCCAACTATTTTTTTAGTTAAAATAAAATCTTAGGAAATTGACTTACCGTTCTGACATCAGGTATTTGACATACCGGTCTGACCTCCGGTACCGACCGGTATGTCCTGCGGTACCGATCGGTTTGACTCAGGTACCGACCGGTAAGTATATGACTAGTAAGAGATGCCCGTAACCATCAATGAACAAGTTATTTTCTGCGAATCAGAAATACAGAAGGTACCGCGCGTTGTATTCCTTTAGAAGAAGGGAAGTTGACTTCCTTGCCATTGATGAGCATGCAGGTACTACCACCTCCATCGAGGTTGAGTGCTTCCACACATCCAATCTGTTGCAGAATATTGGCCATCTGAGCTAGTGTGAGGCCAGCCGCTTTTTCACTCCTTCCCTCACACACGAATACAATGATCTTATTGTCTTTAGTATATCCGATGGCGGTACGGGGATGCCTGTCGTAAATAGCTTTCCCGTAAAATTTTCTTTCTTCATTATTGGTCACCTTCACCTCGCCATGCTGCACCAGTACCGGGCCACCACCTACTGCAGTTATTACCTTCCATTCTCTGAATGTTCCCTTTTTCAATTTCAACACATTCTTTTTCCTTAGGTGTGCATCATTTGTTCTGATAAATGGAACCGGCACCTGCGATGCGTAAAGCGAGGAAGACGCGGAATCAGAATACGTCCAGGCTACATCTGCGTCACCATTCTTCATGATTCCAAATGTTCCAAAGAATGAATGCAAATAAGAAAGACTGTCTGCACCTTTCCCTTTCAGGCTTTGTTGGTTGAAGGCTACAACTTTTCCATCCAGCACTACTGCATTCAGATTACGATTAGTGGCAAAAGAGAAAAAACCGGCATTGACTACAAGCAAAGGTTTTCCATCCTTCTCATAAAACTGAGATGGTGTCAGGCGCCTGTCCATTGAGGTATCTGAAGTGAAATCCAGGGAAGGATCGTGAAGGTCGGCAATAGCATAATACATCACATTGGGCTTGCCATTTACAGAGTCTTCAGATTTAAAAACATGAAACGAAGACGGTAGTGGAGAAAATGATTGATCAATATTCATCCACTTCGTTTGTGCCTTAGCGTTAGTTACCACCAGGAGAAAGAAAACAGCAAAATATTTCATCAGAAAAAATTATTTCAACAGGTAGGGAAGAATGGCCTTTTGCCATATAGCATAACCCTTTTCATTCAAATGCAGCATGTCGCTTTTAAAAATATCACTCATCACATTACCATTTTCGTCCAGCATTTTAAGATACACATCAATGTATCTTGCTTTCGATTGAGAAGTGATGAAGTTCTTGATCATTTGATTAGCAGCCACCACCTGGTCGCGAACTGCCTCTCGCGAAGGGCTGGGTTTTATTGAAACGAAATCTACTATCGCGTCCGGCAGATTTTTGCGTATCATACAAAACAATGTCTGAAATCTCTTATTGACATCTACCGCGGTAATCCCCTTTTCAACAAGGTCATTTTCTCCGCAATAGATCACGATTTGCTTTGGATGATATGGAAGAATGATGTCGTAAAAATAACGGATCACATCCGTCAATTGTGAGCCACCGAAACCACGGTTGATAATCTGGTAACCGGGAAATGCTACCTGCACATCATGCCACATCCGGAATGATGAGCTACCTACAAAAAGAATCGCATGCTGTGGAGGAGGAGTTGCTATATCACTTGCTTTAAATGCACAGATCTCGTTCCAGAAATGCGGAGTTTGTTGTGCCCGGACAGTAGTTGCAACAAAGAAGAATAGAAAGAACGGAAGAAATTTTCTCATGTATGCCAATTATTTTCTTTTCCCGAAAAGTAAAGAAAAATAAGCACCAAAGAAAAATTGCTTTTGCTTGTTGTACACCATCTGCGGTATCTTCTTCGTATAATATTCGGCGGTAACGCCTACTTCAATACCTGTAATCATTTCATTGAAACGCCCATAATCAAACCGCAATGCTGCCTTACCATATACACCGGGTGTTACCGTCAAGTCACTCCATCCTTTCCCAAAAGAAGGACCACCAATAGGATTGCTCATAAAGTCTATGCTGTCAGGAGAATTGTACTTGATGTATTCAATATCATTATTTCGTTCTACCTGCACATAATAAGGCCTCAACAAACCGGCAACAAATCCACCACCGACATTTCCAGAAACGGCTACCCCATTCTTGTTAGATTTATTACCTAACAGGAATTGCTGCTGTACACCGAGTTTCACAGGATAAAAAAAGTTGATCTTACCATAAATAAGCGGAGTGGAGTAAGGATACTTGCTACCGAGTTTTTCTTCTTTATGATTTTTTCTTTCTGTGATCTCCAACTGATAGAGCAGCGCTTTCTTTACAGAACTGGCACGACCGATCTCAAGAAAACCACCATAACCATCATTAGTCAGTTTGGCACCAAATAGAAAACTTTTCCGATAAGTAATCACGCCTTCCTCCTCCTGGCGGATCATCTGGTTGATGTGCTCTCTTTTCTTTTCCTGCCGTTCACGACGGCTGTTTTGTGCATTAGTAAAAAATGGAGCAGTGCACAGCAATAAGAGGGGTACGATATAGCGCATTTGAAAATATTAGTATTAGAGCCGTAAATTTACAAAAATTAAATAATGACAGCACGAATTGAATACACAGGAAATTTAAGATGTACTGCTACCCATGTACAAAGCAATAGCGCATTCGAAACTGACGCTCCTACTGATAATCGGGGTAAAGGGGAACGCTTCTCACCAACAGATTCCCTTTGCGTTTCTCTTGCCACCTGCATGCTCACCACTATGGGGATTAAGGCGAATGATATGAACGTCAATATTGACGGCGCTTCGGCAGAAGTAACAAAGCACATGGCATCAGACCCTCGCCGTGTTGGAGCGATAGATGTAATCGTAACACTTCCCAAACAAGCTGAAGAAAAGAATCATATTATTTTGGAAAGGATAGGTAACAATTGCCCGGTAGCTAAAAGCCTACATCCGGACATTAAGTTAAGTTTGAGTTATAATTGGAAGTAACGACCGATTGTGGAATTATTGCAGGCAAAAAGGCATTGCCAAGCAGGTAGTGTTGTCCGGTTGGTTGAAACGATCCACAAAACGATCCACAGGCTATTACCGTTGCTCACGCCCTAAACTCTAAACCCTCAACCTCCTCAACTCTCAACCACCTAAACCATCTAAACCTCCTAAACCATTCCTCAATGCCCTCTACCCCATCCAAACCAATCATTAAAATTGGCGAAGATCAATAATCCGAACAGGATCACCATTCCGACTATCTGTGCATACTCGAGAAATTTATCGCTTGGTTTTCGACCAGTGACCATTTCAACAAGTGTGAACACTACATGACCACCATCAAGGGCCGGAATCGGCAAGAGGTTCATGAATGCGAGAATGATTGAGAAGAAAGCTGTGATCTTCCAGAAAGCTTCCCAGTTCCATCCGGTATCAGGAAATATAGATGCCATCGTCTTGAATCCACCCAACCCTTTGTAGGCACCGGTTTCGGGGTTCAATATCATCTTGAATTGCTGTACATAAAAATTCAATTGCTCTCCTGTCTTGCGAACGCCAGCAGGAAATGACGAAAGGAAACTGTAATGCATTACCTGCCGCTTCAGGATACCGAGGCTGTCCAACTGATCATCATTGATCACATAAAACCCAATTTTACCATCTTTATCAACATCCACTTTTTTTGTCAATTCCTGTCCATTGCGGATGATATTTAGATCGACGGAAGTACCGGCATAATTTTTTAGTGTAGGAGCCAACTGATCAAAGTACTTCACAGGAGTGCTGTCCACACCTACTATCTTATCAAACTTTTCCAAACCTGCGGCTACAGCATTTGCTGATTCTTTACCGTCTAATGAACCAATGATGATCGGCATTCGCGGTGTTACGAGTCGTTTGCGACCTCCCTTCTTTTCAATCAACTGATTCAGAAAATCTACTGGCACGTGTACCGTTTCTTCCTGGCCATTGCGTATTACTTTGATATCATTTCCCATCAGAATTTTTGCATTCAGATCATCAAAGTACTCAATAGGTTCGCCGTTTACAGCTACGATCTTATCTCCATCTTTCAAACCAATCTTATACATCAGGCTGTCTGTAACCCAGATACCATCCTTCACACTTGACATAGGTAATTTCTGTTCGCCCCATGTATAAAGGATCATTGCATAAATAAAAAATGCCAGTAATACATTCATGGTAACACCTGCCAACATGATGATGAGTCGTTGCCATGCCGGTTTGCTTCTGAACTCCCACGGCTGTGGTGGTTGTTTGAGTTGTTCTTTGTCCATGCTCTCATCCACCATGCCGGCGATCTTCACGTACCCACCGAGCGGTAGCCAACCTACTCCATATTCGGTATCGCCTACCTTCTTCTTAAAAATGGAAAACCAGGGATCGAAAAACAAATAAAATTTTTCTACCCGGCATTTAAACCACTTGGCTGTAATGAAATGCCCGAACTCGTGGATGATGACGAGAATCGATAATGAGAAGAGTAAGTAAAGGGCCTGGAGTCCGACAGATGACCAGTTGATAGCTAATAAACTCAAACTTGACACGTTCTATGTAATGTTTTTAGAAATTAATATTTTAAGATAATCATAAGTTGATCAGGGAAGCAGCGAAATTACGCGCCTCACCATCGCTGTCAAAATAATCAGCAAGATTTGGCTTTTCTATATAATTTATTTTTTCCATAGCTTTTTCTACGATGGCAGTCATGTCGAGGAAGCCGATCCTGTTGTTCAGAAATGCCCATACAGCTATTTCATTAGCTGCATTCAACACGGCCGGCATATTGCCACCTTTTTCAAGTGCTATGCGGGCAAGAGTAAGGTTTCTGAATGTTTTGTAATCCGGTTCTTCAAACTCAAGCTGGCTCAATTTTCTGAAATTGATCCGTGGATGTTCAGAATGAAGTCGCGATGGAAAACTCAGTGCATATTGGATAGGAATAGCCATATCAGGCATACCCATCTGTGCTTTCACACTTCCATCTTCAAACTGAACCATGCTATGAATGATGCTTTGTTTGTGGATGATCACTTCCACCTGGTCCGGTTCGAGGTTGAACAACCACTTGGCTTCAATCATCTCAAGTCCTTTATTCATCAGTGTTGCAGAGTCAATGGTGATCTTTGCGCCCATGTTCCAATTCGGATGCTGCAAGGCATGATGGCGTTTTACATTTACGAGAAAATTTGGTTTCTTTCCGAGAAATGGTCCGCCACTCGCTGTAAGAATAACTTTTTCAATTTTATTTCTCGTTTCGCCGATCAGGCACTGGAAAATTGCAGAGTGTTCGCTGTCAACAGGTATAATCGGAACTCTTTTCTCAACAGCGAGTTGCATCACAAGATCGCCGGCTACTACAAGTGTTTCTTTGTTGGCAAGTGCAATAGTCTTTCCTGATTCCACAGCTTTGAGTGTAGGTTTGAGTCCTGCAAAGCCTACAATTGCCCCCAACATAATATCGTAAGTATCAAACTCGGCTGCCTCTTCAATAGCGCTCTCTCCGGCAAATACTTTAATATCCGTAGAAGCGAGCGCCTCTTTTACTGCCGCATACTTTGTTTCATCACCAATCACCACAGCATTGGGGCGAAAGGTAAGGGCCTGCTCTATCAATAATTTATCATTGTTCTGTGCTGTAAGAATTTCCACCTCAAACAGGTCAGGAAATGCCCTGATCACATCCAAAGCCTGGGTACCTATGCTACCCGTAGATCCAAATAATGCAATCCTTCGTTTTTGATTTTCGGCCATATTTATAAATAATCCGGAATTTTGGAAAGGGGCAATTTAATGCAATAATTCCGTTAAGGCGGCATGAACACTTTTGAAATTAAAGTCTTCAATGGCCTGATTCATCAAATTACCAATTTCTTTATTGTGCAGGTTACCAATGGAGCCTTCATGTGTGTGTTGAACTCCGCCCGAAGGGTTGAATGTCTTTTCGGCTACCTGCTTCCCGATCTCACGATAGGCATCTCTCAATGGCATACCGTTCAGAGAAAGCTTGTTCATCTCTTCCACAGTAAACAAATACTTGAAATTTTCGTCTTTCAGAATATCCTTTCTTACAGAGACATTACTCATCATCAGGTGCATCATCTTCAGGCATTCTTTCAATTTTGAAATAGCGGGGAATGTGATCTCCTTGGTGAGTTGAAAATCCCGATGATAACCGGAAGGAAGGTTTTGCAGCAAAGACTGCATTGTGGCCTGTTGCGATTGTATGATGTTGCAATTCGCACGAATCAACTCAAACACATCCGGGTTTTTCTTGTGCGGCATAATGCTGCTGCCTGTAGTGAGTTCATCAGGAAATGAAATGAAATTGAAATGCTGGTTCATGAAAATGCAGGCATCCATACTACACTTGGAAAGTGTAAAAGCAATATTGGACAAGCCTTGCAACAGTATTTTTTCTGTTTTGCCACGCGTCATCTGTGCGTAGACCACGTTGTGATGCAAATCATCAAAACCTAATAGTTCTGTCGTCATTTTCCGGTTGATCGGAAATGAACTTCCAAAACCGGCAGCGCTGCCCAGTGGATTCTTGTTCACAAGATTCCATGCTGATTGCAAAACCATCACGTCATCTGCAAGGCTCTCAGCATAAGCGCCAAACCACAATCCGAATGAAGATGGCATTGCCAACTGAAAATGAGTGTAGCCGGGCATCAAATCATCTTTGTGCTCCTCACTCTTTTGAATCAATAAGTCAAACAATTCCTTCGTCAGCTTTACAATTTCTTCCAACTCTGCTCGCAAGTACAATTTGATATCAACAAGTACCTGGTCATTCCTGGAACGTGCGGCATGAATTTTCTTCCCTACGTCACCCAATTTTTCGGTCAGTATCATTTCTATCTGTGAATGGATATCTTCCGCGGAAGAATCAATATGAAATGATCCGTTTTGTATTTCATCCAGGATAATGAGTAATTGTTTCTTCAATGATTCATATTCATCCTTCGAAATCATGCCAATGCTTTGCAGCATCTGAATGTGTGCCAGCGTACCCGTAACATCATGAGGAGCCAGCATCAAATCAAAATCCCTGTCATTACCTACGGTAAATACATCTACATCCTTCTGAGAATCTTTATCCTTTTGCCAAAGTTTCATGATGATTGATTTAATGCTTTCCCTAAACTATTGATCCATCCTATATATTTCTCTATTCCACTTGCTATCTCCTCCACAAAAATAAATTCATCTGCAGTGTGGCTTCTTGCCGAATCACCCGGACCGCATTTCACTGCCGGAAAATTCATCAATGCCATGTCAGACATGGTAGGAGATCCAAAACATTCCATACCCAACGACAATCCAGCAGTTACCAAAGCATGGTCTTTCGAAATAAATGATGGTTTCAATCGCAAAGACCTTGCTTTTAATTCACTTTTCATGCCCTGCTGCAATATCGTCATTACCTCCTCAAGTGAATACAATTCATTCACACGAATGTCGATCACAAAGGTGCATTCATCCGGTACTACGTTGTGTTGTTTGTTTTTTGTTTCAACGACTGTCACTGCCGTATGCACAGGGCCCAGCATGGAAGAAACTTGTTCAAAAGAAAAATTCTTCAACCAGGTATGATCATCAGCAAACTTTTGAATTGCATTTTCACCTTCATCACGAGCTGCATGGCCTGCCCTTCCTTTCGCTACAGCATCCACAACCAACAGGCCTTTCTCTGCAATAGCCATTCGCATTTGTGTCGGTTCTCCTACAATGGCCATGTCAATTTTGGGTAAATGCTGAAGAAGCAACTCTATCCCATCTTTGCCTGACACCTCCTCTTCCGCACTTACAGCGAAGATGATATTGAAAGGTAATTCTGATTCGAAATAAAACAGGAAAGTCGCCAACAATGCTACCAATGGCCCTCCTGCATCATTGGCACCCAACCCAAAAAGTTTTCCGTCATGAATCAAAGGTTTAAAAGGGTCGTTCGTATAATTTTTATTAGGAGCTACCGTATCATGATGTGAATTCAACAACAGTGTTGGTAGTTGTACATCATAATTCTTGTTGACAGCATAGATATTATTCTGAACGCGCTTGCATGGAATTTTTCGATCTGCTAAAAATGATTCGATAATGGCTGCCGTCTGTTCTTCATTTCTGCTTAATGAAGGAGCAGCAATCAACTGTTGCAATAGGCTGATAGCAGCATCTGCAAGGGATTGTATGGGTAGCGCATTGGCCATACTCATTCATTGACTATTTTGGTTCCGCTACTTCCGGCAATCAAATCACTGAGCCTGGCAGAATTACCGATCACAATTTCAGACACACCACTTTTCAGAGTTTGAAACGCATTTTCCAATTTAGGCAAAATGCCTGCAAACAATTTGTTACCGGCTTTCAACTGTTGGTACAGGCTCCAATTCAAAGATGCTATCACAGACTGCTCATCATTGACATCTGAAAGTACTCCATCTTTTTCAAAACAATAGATCAATTGTGTGTCAGCCAACTTTGACAGCGCAATTGCCACAGAAGCAGCAATGGTATCAGCATTGGTATTCAGCAAGTGCCCCTGACGGTCATGCGTAAGCGAACCAACAACAGGCACCAAATTATTATCCAAAAGTAATTGCCAGGATGATGCAGGTATTTGTTCTGCATCTATATCGCCTACCCAACCAAAATCATCTGTTACAACCGGCCGCCTGGTGGCAGGAATGAGGTTGGCATCTGCACCACTAAGGCCGATGGCATTACATTCCAATGATTGCAACGCAGCCACGATTTTCTTATTGATCAATCCTCCGTACACCATTGTTACCAGATCAATTGTATCGTCATCTGTTACCCTTCGTCCGTTTATATATTTTGAATTGATCCCTAATTTATCTCCGATTGAAGTCGCAATTTTTCCTCCGCCATGTACCAATATTTTTTTGCAGGAAATCGAAGCAAAAGAACTCAGAAATTCTTTCAATGATTTTTCATCATCGATCACATTCCCGCCCACTTTTACCACAAGAAATTTTTCCCTCTGCATGCTTCATCTTTATTTAATGATCTCCGCAAGAACAGCTTGTGCTGCCCAGATACGATTGGCTGCCTGTTCGGTTACAAGGCAATGATTACCGTCTAATATTTCATCAGACAATTCAACATTTCTCCGCACAGGTAGGCAATGCATTACTTTAGCATTGTTGGTCAATTCCAATTTATTATTAGTGAGCATCCAATCATCGGATACAGGTAATATCTTGCCGTAAGGAGACACGCTGCTCCAGTTTTTTACATACACATAGTCTGCATCTTTCAATGCTTCTTCCTGGTTGTAAATCACTTTTGCGTTCTTTACAAATGCCGGATCCAGGTCGTAACCTTCCGGATGTGCAATGCTGAAATCAGCCAGTTCCCACGCATTCATCCATTCCGAGAAACTGTTAGCAACGCATTGAGGCAGCGCCTTCACATGTGGCGCCCACATCAGCACAATTTTTTTCTTCCGGGTCTTATTTAATAATGAATCCTCAAAAATTGTAATGGCATCAGCAAGACTTTGCAATGGATGCCGCGTAGCGCTCTCGAGACTCACTACAGGAATACCTGCATACTTCACAAAAGCATTGATCACCTTCTCACTGTAATCTTCTGCCTGGTTTTTAAGTTGGGGAAAAGTACGAATACCCAATATATCAAAATACTGCCCCATCACGCGGGCGGCATCTTTTACATGCTCTACAGTATCACCATTCATAACGGCACCATCTTCGAATTCAAGTTTCCATCCGTCAGTTGAGGAATTCAAAACGATCACCTCCATACCGAGATGCTGTGCCGCTACCTGGCTACTCACCCTGGTGCGAAGACTGGGATTCATAAACAGCAGACCGATGCGCTTTCCTACTCCGGAGCGATTCGCCAGTGGATTACCTTTTATTCTGATTGCTTCTTCTACGAGGTCCTGTACATTTCCTGCATCAGCTACCGAGAGAAATTGTTTCAATGTTCTTTTGTTTTAGGAATGAAATTTCTGATTGCAGCGCCTCCAAAAATAAATCTATTTCGCTAAGCGTAATGCTGAGTGGCGGTAACAACCTGATGGCTGAAGGTTTCGCTTCACCGGTAAATATGTGATGTTTCCACAGTAAATTTTTTCTAAGACTGCTTAACTCCTGCGGCACATCAAATCCAATCATCAAACCCTTGCCTCGCACATTCTCTATTCCGGATACTTTTTTTAATTCTTGTTTCAAATAGTCTCCCATCTCTTTTGCATGCTGAAGTAAGTTTTCTTTGTCCATCACTTCAGCTACAGCGAGCGCCGCCGCGCATGCCAGATGATTGCCACCGAATGTAGTACCCAGCATAAAATGCCTTGAAGCAATATCCGGATGGATCAATATACCTGCCACCGGAAAACCATTCCCGATTCCCTTCGCCATCGTATAAATATCTGCATAAACGCCTGCATGATCTGCGGCAAAATATTTACCTGTTCTGCCACAACCGGACTGTACCTCATCCGCTATCAAAACAGTTCCATGCTCATCACATAGCCTTCTCGCCAGTTTCAAAAATGAATCATTGGCCACCATTATGCCACCGACACCCTGGATGCTCTCAACAATGATGGCCGCAACCGAATCACCCGATGATTTCATCGCTGATTCTAAAGCTTGTTCATCATTGAACGGCAGCAGTATGATATTTTCATTTTCGTTTACAGGTGCTTGTATGGCCGGATTATCTGTCACCGCAACGGCGAGCGAAGTGCGTCCATGAAATGCTTTTGAGAACGTAATAATTTTCTTTCTTCCATTATGAAATGAAGCCACCTTCAGTGCATTTTCGTTGGCTTCTGCGCCACTGTTGCAGAGGAATAACTGGTAATCTTCTTTACCGGAAATTTTGCCCAGCGCATCCGCAAGTTGCTGTTGCAACGGAATCTTTACTGAATTAGAATAAAAGGAAATTTTATCAATCTGATTTTTGATTCGATCCTTCCAGTGCGGGTGCGAATGACCAATGCTGATCACAGCATGACCGCCATACAGGTCAAGATACCGGATACCTTTATCGTCCCAAACATAGCACCCGTCCGCCTTTTCAATAACAATATCATTCAGCGGATAAACATCAAACATTTTCATAAGAGAAAAAATTTAGAGTCAGCGTTCGACTGTGAGAAACACTTTTAATGATTAAAAATAACTTGCCTTCAGTTTAAGGCCAGCCGATTCATCGAGACCAAACATCAGGTTCATATTTTGCACTGCCTGTCCACTGGCGCCTTTCAATAAATTATCAATGACAGAATGTATCACCAATGTATCACCTACTTTTTCAAGATTGATAAAACAGTTATTCGTATTCACCACCTGCTTCAGAAAAACAGGTTCTTTCACCACTTTGGCAAATGGATGCCCTTCAAAAAATTTTTCATATTCGAAGTATAATTCCTGGAGTGTCTCACCACACTTAACCTGCGATGTAATAAAAATACCTCTCGTGAAATCTCCGCGCCAGGGAACAAAATTGATAGCGGGAACACTTTTCTTTTGCGAAACAGAACCAAGTGTTTGTTTTATTTCATCAATGTGCTGATGATTCAGTGTCTTGTATGCCTGTACATTATTATCTCTCCAGGAGAAGTGAGAGGTTTCACTCAATGACTGGCCGGCGCCGGTGCTTCCGGTAATTCCGGTAGTATAAGTTTCTTTGAGCAGTCCCAATTTTGCCAACGGTAATAAACCCAATTCAATTGATGTAGCAAAGCAACCCGGATTGGCAACGCTTGAAGATTTGCTGATCTCTTTCCTGTTGATTTCAGGAAGCCCATAAACAAAAGTCCTTCCGTCGATGGTCTCATTTTTCTTTAAGCGAAAATCCTGGCCTAAAGAAATAACTTTCACTTTTTTGGGAATCTTGTGTTCCTGCATGAACTTCGAAGAATCCCCATGACCCACGCATAGAAACAACACGTCTATATCAGTTCTCAGTTCACCTGTAAAAACCAATTCAGTGTCCAATGCCAGGTCTTTGTGTACCTGTGATAATTTTTTCCCCGCATTGCTTTTGCTGTGAACGAATTCTATCGTAGTATCGGGATGATTTACCAATAACCGGATCAATTCACCACCGGTATATCCCGCACCTCCAACGATACCTACTTTAATTTTTCTTTTCATCCTGCAATTTTTTTATGGAATGATACATTGATGCCTGGTTGCCAAAGATCTTGCTAAATCCACGAACATCTTCCCCACTCCATGCTTTATTCATTTCACCATAACTTCCGAATGCTGAGTTCATCAGATCATAAGGTGATTCTATTCCTTGTATCAAATAGCGGTATGGCATCAATTGGACAAAAACAGTTCCTGTTACATTTTCCTGGCTGGATTGCAGGTAAGACTCAATGTCTCTCATTACCGGATCCATCAATTGCCCTTCATGCACCCAGGTGCCATAGAAGTCTGATAATTGTTTCTTGATAGTAATCTGCCACTTGGTAAGTACATGTTTTTCCAAAGCCTGGTGTGCTTTGATAATGAGCATAGGTGCCGCAGCTTCAAATCCTACGCGGCCTTTTATTCCAATGATCGTATCACCAACATGAATATCTCTACCTATTGCATACGGTGCAGCGATGCTCTGTAGATACTCAATAGCCGCTACCGGCTTTGTAAATTTCTTTTCATTCACTCCAAACAACTCGCCTTTTTCAAAATGTAATTTTACTTCAGAAGCATCATGTGCCGTCAGTTGTGTAGGCCAGGCCGATTCCGGTATCCATCCATTGCTCTGCAATGTTTCTTTACCACCAATACTGGTCCCCCACAAGCCTTTGTTGATGGAATATGCAGCCTTTTCGAAATTCATTTGCACACCCTTCTCTTTCAGGTAATCAATTTCCTGGCTACGTGATAATTTTAAATCACGTACCGGTGTGAGAATTTTTACATCCGGGATCATAATATGAAATATCATATCAAAACGAACCTGGTCATTGCCCGCACCAGTACTTCCGTGGGCCACGGCATCCGCGTTCAACGTCTTCACATGTTCAGCGATCTTCATCGCCTGCACTACACGCTCTGCACTCACACTGAGTGGATAGGTGTCATTTTTCAATACATTACCAAACACCAGGTACCGCAAGATGCTGCTATAATAATAGTCTCTGGCATCAACAGTAGTATGGCTGACTACACCCAGCCGGTAAGCATGTGCTTCAATATTTTTCAGTTCTTCTTCTCCAAACCCACCAGTGTTTACGATGATACTATGAACTTCATAATTCAAATCGTCAGAAAGATATTTTACACAAAACGAGGTATCCAATCCTCCACTAAAACCCAATACAATTTTTTGCTTCATCATAAATTCATTAAAAAGGAAAATATCGATTTATTCTTTTTATCACCAGGCGGTTTGGGATATTTTGTATCCTCGCCCGCTTTCTTTTTCTTTAAAAACCGGAGCAATTTCTTTGCCTTCATTCTCATGAATCGTTCATAAACTTTCGACTTCTTATTAAACTCCTTTACTGTTTTTGCAGGCTCCGGATGATCTTTCGGATCATAGAGCATGGCGGTGCACATACAATTTTTCCTTCCCTTGCTCATCAGGATATCGTAGTTCACACAACTCTTGCAGCCTTCCCAAAACTTTTCGTCATCCGTGAGTTCAGAATAAGTAACCGGCTCATAGCCCAGTTCACTATTGATCTTCATGACAGCAAGTCCTGTTGTAAGTCCGAAGATTTTTGCTTCCGGATACATCTTGCGCGACAGTGCAAATATTCTATACTTGATCTTTTTTGCAATACCCGTTTTCCTGAATTCGGGCGATACTATGAGACCGCTATTGGCCACGAATTTTTCATGTCCCCAGGCTTCAATATAACAGAATCCCACCCATTGCCCTTCGGGCGTAAGTGCGATCACTGCTTTTCCTTCATTGATTTTTTGGGAAATGTATTCAGGTGATCTTTTAGCAATTCCGGTACCCCTCACCAATGCAGAGGCGGCCATCTCATCGGTGATGATGGTAGCATATTTAATGTCTTCGGGAATTGCAACACGAACAATAATATTTAATTGTTCCAAGGTGCATTAATTTAATAATGATAAATGGGATTAAAAACAAGCAGGGGATTCATTCACTGATAGGGGCTGTTTGCAACAACTCGTCCTATCAGCATCCACGTCGGGTAGCCGGGCAAAAGAAACTAAATGGAGTTAAAGTGTTCAATGCTTCTTTTTTATTCAATGAGAGGACAAAAGTAGAATAAAAAATAAATCGAGGGTATATTTTTTTTATATAAAATGTTAAACGGCTCAAAGAGTTCCATTCAACATTTAATTCCATTAAAAAGTGAACGGTACATTATTAATTACAAACCAATAAAAATGAATGATCCCGAAAACTTTCGCTTCCGGGATCAATTCTGACTTTTATAAAACATAACCAAGAGAAAACGTTATCTCCAACCTCCGTTGGATGTACCCTTGCCATCAGCTTTATCTACACCTCCAAATGTATAGAAAGGCAAAGGCATATTCAAAGCTTCCAGGTTCTTTGCCGGCATCGGCAGGTGCAAAGGAGTACCTTTCTGCAGAAGATCATTCTTCCTCATTTCAAAATATTGCAGCCCCATACCGGTAACATACATTTCAATGAAGCGTTCGTGGTGTACCGCACCGAGAATAGCATTGGCATCAGCAGCCACATCCGGCATTTCACCTCTAGTTTTCCATGTGCTGCTATTGATGATTGCCGCCGCCCCTGAAAGGTCAGATCCCAGGTGTGCCATAGCCTCTGCAATAAGCATATCGTTTTCTACTTTCTTGACATCAGCTATTGGAGCATCTGCATTTACCATGATTTCATCATAACCGCTGAACCTGTAGCTGGAAAAATGATAATAACCACGGGAAGGATTAAACCAGTTTGAAGGAACATATTGGAAGTCAGTTAGCAGGCGCTTATCTAACGGATTTGTCGATTTTGGTGGGTAAGGAAATGAAGGCGAATCATCCCAATGTTGAGGTTGTACGTCAGGGTCCATCATGTGAACGGTGTACATGTCAGTGATTCCCCAGCCATTGAATGTGAGATAGTCAGCAGCTTCAAAATACCATTTCACCCAACTATCCTGCAGAATTTCAAAATCCTGCTGCATACCATTCTGTGCATAGGACTTCACTTTTGCCCAGTCCACAGCTGCATTATCTGCTTTATTGCGTGGCACATAAGATAATATCCGGGCAGCCAGAGTATTGCACAATCTCTTGAAATCGTCTGCGCTATAATCTGACGGTGTACCCAACCATGCTGCAGGAATGGTAAATCCTGAACTTGCCGCAATCGCCTGGTCTAAATAACCGACGGCTGCTGCAGCAATCTGATTATAATCAATCGCACTTTCAAATTTTTCCTCTACAGTCTTGGTTTCATCTACCAGGAATGCCCGGTCAAAAACAAGTGCAAGATTGCCATAAGCCAGTCCCTGTGCAAAACGAGCGATAGCCTCCACTCTGTTATTTCCACTTCCGTTATCTCCAACCTGCACACCATTTCCAAGGGCCTTCAGAATATTTGAAGCCTGACCGATGGCAGCGTACATTGAATTCCAGGTATAATTTGTATTTCCTGAGTTAGAATAGCTTGGAGCATTGTTCCATCCCACGCGCGGTTCATACGACATATCACGCATTCCGGCATTACCCCAGGAGCAGGATACATTATCGGACGTCACGGCAAGCATCATCTGTACACCCGCAAACGCATGTTCTCCATTGAATATTAAATTGTACAAACCCATAGAAGCATTTTCCAGATCCTTTCCTGAAGAAAATACCTGTTCGAAAGAGGGATCATTAAAGTTAGGGACATCAAGCAGGTCCTTTTTGCATCCTGCGAGTAATATAACCAACAGTGCAATGACTGAAAATATTTTTACTTTTTTCATTGTAGATCTTTTTAATTTTAAACTAGTTCCATCAATTAGAATTGGAGGCCCAGGGAGATGGAAATATTTCGATAGTTGGGATTCATATAGATACCGTCATAAGGCATCCTGAGTGAACCTACTTCAGGATCATACCCGGAATATTTTGTTATGGTTAACAGGTTTCTTCCTATTACTTTCAAATCTACTCCTTTGATAAATCCATTGAAGAATCCACCAAGCATTTTCTTTGGCAAAGAATAACCTAAAGCCATTTCTCTTACTTTCAGGTATGAACCATCTTCTACCCAATACTGATTCGGATCATTCTTGTCATAAGCACCTGCAGACCAATAATCGTAAGCTTTCTTTGCATTCCCTGTTTTGCCCGCAACATCCATTTTTGCACTTGTCAGATTGAAGGCTAGCCTCTGGTCTTTTCCATTATAAATATCTCCACCTTTCTTCCAATCCAAAAGGAAATAAAAAGTAATTCCTTTATATGTCAGGGTATTGGATATCCCCATGAGGAAGTCCGGATTTCCATCTCCAATCTTTCCATACCAGTCTGCGCCACTCTTTAAATCTTTAAGTCTGATCGGTAACTCGCTTTGGGTTCCCTGTGATCCTTTAGGAACAACATACCCCTCCGAGTTTACTTCATAATCTCCAATACTCTTACCGCTTGGTAATTGTTTCTCCATTTCTCCCAGCGTTCTCACAAAACGATACCCGTACATAACTCCATAAACTTCATCGGCCTTTACATAAAATAAAGACTGATCACCCATGTTACCATTATCATACAGGAATGGTGCTATGGGGAGGTCTTTAATGCTTTGCCTGATCCGTGAGAAGACAATATTAGAACTCCAGGTCAGATCTTTGCTATTAATCCAGTTTGCACCAAGCGTCAATTCTAAAGTCTGGGATTTTACAGAACCTGCATTTATCCACTGACTGCTATAACCATCATTCAGAGCAGGAATCAGTGTTTTTGACAGGAACTGATCTGTTGTCAATGAATGTGCAAAAGTCGCTTCAAAATTGAATCTCTTGAGAAATTGGATATTTAGGCCCACTTCAGTTTCAGCTGTTTTGGAAGGTTTGAGGTCTGTATTTCCTTTCTGAGAAGGATAAGGATTACCGTTAGACAAACCATACAGCGAATAATGCCAGTTATAGCCTGGCCTGATACCGGCAGTACCATGTGCAGCCCTAATCTTCAATTCATCTATACCGTTGATCTTTAGGTCTTCAGAAATTCGGTAGGCTCCTGAAATCCGATAGTATGGATTCCACCTGGCATCTTCTCCAAAGAGGGAAGATCCATCATATCGAATCATACCATCTACCAGATATTTACCCAGATAGTCGAGGCTGGCAATAGCGAAATAGTTTTGTGCTCTTTCAATTGACTTATAAGAACTTCCATCATTAATGGCTGTAAAATTTTCAAAAGTTTCAATATCCTTTACAACAAATTTTGATGCTGAAATATAGTTGGACTCATACTCATTGTCTTCATATAAATAGGAAAGTCTTCCACGTGTAGTGAGATTTCCAAACTTGTGATCAAGATTCAATGTCACCTGGGTACTCTGATTGTTGGTTAGGTTCGTTGATTGAGACATGCCTCCATCCGTATAGGACATGTAATTGGTGGCAACAGTACCTCCAGATTGTGACCAATAGTCTTTTGGATTAATAGTGATCGATTTATAATTCTGTAATTCAATAGAATGATTGACATCCAGGTTAACCCAATTGGTAAACCTAAGATGTGCAGAATAATTACCCAACCACCTGGAAGTATTTTGATTTGCTTTTTGCTTATATAATGGATATAATGGGTTGGTAGCTTCCTGATTAAAATGGTTGGAACGCAGATAATAAGGCTGGCCATCCGGGTTTTCACCCATCAAGTCCACATCGGCTTCCTGGCGTGCTATGGCATAAAACAATCCTACACCTCCACCCGGAGTTTGTACTTTTCTCTTGATCCATAGATTGGAAGCACTCACTTTTAGCCACTTGAATAATTCCTGATCAATATTAAATCTGAAGTTCTGTCTTTTGTAGCCATCTGTCAAGGCCACAACTCCCATTTGAGCGTTGTTTTCAAAGGATAGATACACGTTATTTTTCTCGGATTTATTAGCTACAGAAACATAGTTGGTATAGTTATGTCCGGTTCTGAAAAACTCAGCCTGTTGATTTCGTACGACCCCAAAGTCATTGTCTAAATAGTGATCGGCATCAGGGTTCCTGTTTCCTGAAATTCCCGGATCAAAACCTGCACCAATATAGTTTGAAGGATAAGTAACTCCATCATATTTGGTATATTTCCCTTTCGCCTGCTCCCAATCAGAAGCAAGCTTATAGGCATGGTGCTTTGCAGTCTTGAGATAATGTTGGAGTTGCTGAAATCCATATTCATTTCTCACAGTGATTTGGGGAACGTTTGAGTTGATTCCTTTTCCCCTTTTGGTGATGACTGAAATTACACCATTTCCTGCTCTTGATCCATAGAGTGCTGAAGCGGCTGCACCTTTAACAACTTCCATTGAGGCAACATCATCGGCATTGATGTCAGCAAGGCTTCCAGACATGATGACCCCGTCAACAAGAATCAAAGGGTTCGAACTAACGCTCGGCAAGTTGTTGTCTGCCCGCAATTGAATGTCTATGGACTGCCCGGGTTGGCCTCCATAAGATGTGGCTTTCACCCCGGCTACCTTACCGGTAAGTGCAGAAGATAATGAAGTCGGAGGAACCTTGTTCAACCTTTCAGCATCAATTTTGGTAACCGATACCGTCATCTTCTTTGGATCAGTGGCTCCCACCACACCGGTTACAATTACTTCGGATAGACTTTCTGTAGTGGTTTCCAGGGTCACGTTAACAGTGTTTCCTGTTACCTCTACTTCTTTATCCGCAAATCCAGTGGCCGTTACCACCAATACGTTTCCCTTAATAGTGATTTTAAAATTACCGTTGGCATCAGCAGAAGTACCGTTGTCGGTATCTTTTTCTGAAATGGATGCAAATGAAACCGGTAATCCGTCAGGGGAGGTCACTTTCCCCGTAACTGTTCTTGACTGTGCATTTGCTAAGAAAAAGCTGCACACACTAAGGACAAGGAGTGTAATTCTTCTCATACAGTTTTTTGTTTTAGGTGAAAAATAATACTTGGCAATGATTGTCTTTAAACAATATGCGGCAATATAGAAAGAAGTTTATTATTGAGTAAAATAAATACCGTAATTTATTAGACAATAACCATCATACAGGACAAAATTTTAGAATTCAATTAAAGACATCAATATCTTCATCAAATATTTGTTAATTTTAATACCAGCTTTTTGAAAAATTTCCATATTTTTTAACAAAATATTTTCACCACTGGTGCAATAAGTTGTCTCTTCAATGACTTTCTGGTCAGAAGAGATTCAATTTCAATTTGATACAGTGAATAGATTGTGGTTGATTCCATACCAAATAGATCCATAAGGGTACAATTTTTTGACTATTCACAAATGAAAAAACGATTGCAAGTTGCAATGCGAACAGCCAAACTTACACTGGTAGATATACTCCCGTCTTTGATACAGTTTATGCACTAATCACAGGAAAGCGGAACCATAGTGTAAACTGTTTCACTAAATGCAAAGTGTTACATTCACCTGCAGCATAGAAAATATTTGCACATTTATCAAACGGATCTCGTACTTGGGTTCAAAGCCCATTGCTTCAACTTGTCAGCTATCTTCCGGTCATTACTCAATCGAGGAACTTTATTCTGGCCACCTAATTTGCCTTCGCTCTTCATATACTGGATAAAACCATCTTTCTGTATAGGAACAATTTGAAGTGTATTCAGGATATTACCGGCTATCAGGTCGTCGTAATAGATATTCTTTTTCCTGAGATTATCATCCACAAGTTTTGCAAATGCATTCATATCTCCAGGAGGTTTTTCAAATTCTATAAACCACTCATGGTAGCTTTTTCCCTTGGCAGAAGAAATCATTGGTGCTACTGTGAATTCAGTTATTTGAATGTCGGATGCCGAAGATGCCTTCATCAATGCCTCTTCCACCTCTTCGGCGATGACATGTTCGCCGAATGCGCTGATAAAATGTTTCACTCGCCCGGTTACTACAAGTTTGAAAGGATTGGTAGAAGTAAAATTAACGGTGTCTCCGATGTTGTAAGCCCACAACCCGGCATTGGACGAAACAATAAGTGCGTAATTCTTATCCAATTCAACCTCTGCTAATGTAAGCCTTGTTGGGTTCGGATTACCAATTTCACTTGCAGGAACAAACTCAAAGAAAATTCCACTGTTACTATTGAGCAACAGTCCATTTTCTTCGTTTCCGTATTGAAAAGCAAAAAAGCCTTCACTTGCAGGAAATGTTTCGAGTGTATCTATTTTCTTTCCGATGCTGTCAAAGAGTTTTGCTTTGTATGGTTCAAAGTTGACCCCACCATGCACCAGAACACTGAGAGATGGGAAAATGTCTATTATCTTCTTACCGGTCCTCTTTTGCAATTCATCAAAATACATCTGCACCCACGGAGGAATGCCACTGATCAGTGTCATCCTTTCCTTAATCGTTTCATCCACGATTTTGCCCAATTTTTCTTCCCAGTCTTCAATACAATTGGTAGTAAAAGAGGGCAACTGATTGCTTCTGAGGTAACGTGGCACATGATGATTTACTATGCCACTCAGTCTGCCGGTAGGGATATCAGCAATTCGTTCTAACGTAGGCGATCCACTCAGGAAAATCATCTTGCCATCAGCAAACCCGCTGTTACCTGTTTGTGCCATATAGCACAGCAATGCATTTCTTGCAGTATTGATATGGTTGGGTATAGAATCTTTTGTGATTGGAATATATTTAACGCCACTGGTGGTGCCACTTGTTTTGGCAAAATATATCGGTACTCCCTTCCACAAAATGTTCTGTCGTCCATTCTTTATCTTATCAATATAAGGCTTAAAGTTTTCATAATCGCGGATAGGTACCTTCTTTACGTAATCAGCATGGCTCTTAATATTTTCGAATCCGTGCTCTTTACCAAATTCCGTGATTTTAGCAGACTTGATGAGGTTTTCAAAAATAGTTTTCTGATCTGCGAGAGCCGTGGTCATTGATTTCCTGACCTGTATATTGATGTAGCTTGCAAAGGGTTTTGCAAAAAACGATTTGATCTTCATTTCTTAGTAATGCTTCCATTCAAAAGTACAATTATTTAATCTTCGATTATCGCCGTTAATCACAATCACATGCCCATTCTTTTCCAAGATCAATAACAGTGATGACCACCAGGCCATCATTCTCGGGAGCTACCACTACTCTCACATGTTGATTGTCTGAACTCCAACCTTCAAGCGCATACGTCTGATCATTGCCTTTACCCGGGCCGGACTTGCTTTCATTCAATTTACCGTCCTGAATTATTTCCTTTACTTCTGCAGCATCTATGTGCCTGCATTCCATTCTACACTTTGCATGCTTTGTGTAGATCAGGTGAGATGTGTTCCTGTAATTACCCGTGCCCGATCTGGTTTCTACTTCAGGCTTCCGCAAGAAATAAAGTAATACTAACAATGCCAATACTATCAACGGAAACCATTTCTTATTGATATTCATTGCCGCAAATTAATTGAAAGTCACAAATCTGAGACGGCCATGTAGTCCAGAGTTCCATTCCAATCATTTAAATTTGCACACTATGTCAGACACAAAAACAGTGGCGCTCCACACCTTAGGATGTAAGCTGAACTACTCAGAAACTTCCACTATGGGAAGATTGCTCGAAAAAGAAGGATTCCAAACAAGATCATTTGATGACTTAGCTGATGTTTACGTAATCAACACCTGTTCTGTTACAGACAATGCAGATAAGGAATGCCGCCAATTGGTAAGGCGTATCCAACGAAAATCTCCGGAGGCAATGGTGGTGGTCACAGGGTGTTATGCTCAATTGAAACCAGATGAAGTGGCTGCAATCCCCGGTGTGGACATGGTATTAGGAGCAGCAGAAAAATTTAATATCCCTCACCATCTGCAATCACTGATTGCGGGTGATAGTACTAAGATTTGCAGTTGTGATGTTGGGGACATACAAGGGTTTAATTCTTCTTATTCCCTGGCAGCACGCACCCGTACTTTCCTGAAGGTACAGGATGGATGTGATTACAACTGTTCTTTCTGTACCATCCCGATGGCCAGAGGGAAGAGTCGAAGCCAAACCATTGAGCGTGCCTTGAAGGATATCAGTGATATTGCGTCATCAGGTGTCAGGGAAATTGTCCTCACAGGTATTAACCTTGGAGATTTTGGAAAAGATGGTAATGGAAATAAGACGGAAAATAACTTCTTCGATTTGTTGCAAGCCATAGAAGAACATGATGGCGCAGAACGTTATCGCATTTCCTCAATCGAACCCAATTTACTTACTGATGAGATCATCGAGCTCGTTGCAAGAAGTAAGAAGATCATGCCACATTTTCATATCCCTCTACAGAGCGGAAGCAACAGAATACTTGGCTTGATGAGAAGGCGCTATCGTCGTGAATTATATTCTGAAAAAGTAAATAAAATAAAATCGCTGATACCACATTGTGGAATAGGTGTAGATGTCATCACGGGATTCCCCTCAGAAAGCGAGGAGGATTTTAAAGACACGTACCATTTTCTTTCTCAGTTGAATGTCTCCTATTTCCATGTATTCACCTACTCTGAGAGATCACATACGGTGGCACTGGAAATAGAACCGGTAGTGCCCATACACACACGTCACGAAAGAACAAAGATGCTTCGTGCGCTGTCTTTCAGGAAAATGAAACAATTCGAAAAGGAAAACGAAGGCATTACCAGAAAGGTTCTCTTTGAAGGCAACCACGCCAATGGAATGATGGAAGGATATACTGAAAATTATATCAAGGTGACCATTCCATTCAAAGAATCATGGAGCAATAGCATCCGGGATTGGAAGCTTTGATCTTATACCTTTACCCTTCTCTTTACTTTACTCTTTCGTACAATTCCACTCTCAAAGAACCATCAGAATTTGTAATGGTTTGTTTGTAGTGATCATTGTCTGTCATTTCAAAATCCACTGTAAACGTATTACCTGCCACAAACGGATAGGAAGAATTCAAATCGGTTTCTTTGATCTGTTTATCGTTCACACTCTTGAAACTTCCATATCCCATATTGGTAACCCGCTTACCGGTGCTATCCAATGAACTGCTTCCAAACATAAAATATCCATTATGATACGCTTTAAACTGAACACGTTTGTTCCAGGTTGTATCTTTTCCGTTTATCAGATACGAAGACATTTCTTTCCACACCCCATCAAGAGTAGCCTTCGTAGTATCCTTCACTCTGTTATAATATTCGGTAAGTAAAGAACTATCTCCATCTATGACAATGTCTTTGATGATTTGATTGTATCCTTCCGGCGTAATTTTAATGGAGAGTTTAAAACTCCTTGGTTGGTCATTAAACAATGAATCTGATGCACTGTAAATTACATGCTCAGTCAATGTATCACCATCTGTATCGAAACTTCCAACCCCAAAGGCAGCAGTACTGTCAGCAGGATTGAGTTGCGTGTACATAAAGTGAGATTGAGTGTACATCTTCAATTGTTTCAGATCCTTATAAGAATTGGTTTTCGTTCCCTGCTGAACATCCTGCGACACCATCGAATAAGTACCTGGAATTTCTTTGGAAAGATCTACTTTTTGTCTGCAGCCGAAAGTCATCATGATGATCCCGGCCATTAAAATGATTTTTTTCATCGCCAGAGGAATTTAGTGACAGTGTAATTTAACACTTTTTTCAGTCAAATAGGAAATCAGAAATTTTATTCGCATTGAATCAAGAACACAAGGGCTTTCCTCCTAAGTTGTTGAATGCCTTTATCACCCGGCAAGATATGGCCCAACCAAGCCAGGCCGGCATTCCCATAGCATGGCCCTTAACCGCGATAAAATAATAGGCTTGGGAATCGGAAAAATTAAATTTTACGTATATCCTGAATTGGTATTATTTTTAATTCTATGAGCAGATTAGTCAAAGCGTTGATTGCCGGAATTGCGGCAAAAAAATATGGCGGCAGGGTCATGGGTGGCGGTTGCCTGGGTACTATCATTGTATTCTTCCTGGTGTATTGGCTCCTGGGAAATGTCCATTGCTGACGAGTAAATATTTTTTCAAACAGGCTAAGCCATGCTCTTTACAATTTCTTTTTAGAATTTAATCATTTCTTTACCCAATTTTAATCTGAAACATCTGCTATGGCAAAAGAAAGGAAACATCCCCGCGCACTATCTTTTTTATTCCTGTCCGAAATGTGGGAGCGATTTGGGTACTACCTGATGATCGGAATTTTTACGCTTTACCTGAAAGATGTAAAAACAGGTTTTGGAATGACTGAGGCTGAAGCTTCAGATCTCTACGGCACTTTTATTGCCTTGATCTACCTCACGCCATTTCTCGGCGGATTGATTGCCGACAGGTATTTGGGATACCGGCGTTCCATAATTGTCGGTGGCTTGATGATGGGTGCAGGTTACTGCATGATGTCGATTCATAGCATTCCAGCATTGTACACCTCTATGACTTTAGTAGTATTGGGAAATGGTTTTTTCAAGCCAAATATTTCTACACTATTAGGAAATGTATATTCTGCTCCGGCATTCAAAGAACGGAAGGATGAAGGCTACAATATCTTTTATATGGGTATTAATATCGGCGCTTTCGTTTGCAACTTTTTTGGAGCAGCATTGTACAATACGTTAGGATGGAGTTATGCCTTTGCCGCCGCAGGAGTCGGAATGTTTATTGGTGTCATTATTTTCCTTACAGGCACGAAACACTATCGCGAAGCTGATGTAAAAAAAGGAGTGAGTAAAGGAGATATGCCATTCAAAAGAATTGTTCTTTTGATTCTCGCACCATCAGTATTGGCAGGTATCCTGGGATGGTTACTTCCCGGATCTTTATTCGGCTCCGATAGTACCGATGCATTCATCTTTGCCTGTATCCCTGTCATATATTTTTATGCATCCATTTATTTGAAAGCTCCCTCTGATGAGAAAAAACCTATTGCCGCATTACTCGCAATTTTTGCAGTAGTGATTTTATTCTGGGCAGTATTCAAACAAAACGGATCGGCCCTGAATACCTGGGCTGACAGATATACCCACAGGGAAGTAAGCGGAACCACAGGAAAGGTTTTCAACGCATTGGAATTCTCGCAAACAGTAGGCTACGTAAAGGATTCCGTTGCCAAGTATGACCATGCATTTCGATTACAAAAAGAAAATGGAATGATTGTAAAGGAATACAACTATCCTCCTTATTTTAAAAACCTCCCTGCTGATCAACTTCCCGAAGAAGGTGGAAAAATTGAATTATGGGCTACCAATCTAAGCCAATCGATCAATCCATTTTGGGTGATCATGCTGACTCCGTTGATACTTGCACTATTTTCCTGGCTCAAGAAAAAAAATGCAGAACCAACTACCGCTACCAAGATCGCTTATGGATTATTTATTTCAGGGCTTTCCGTTTTGTTCATGATAGCTGCTGTATATGCCAGCAAGAACGGAACAGAGAAAGCGAGTGTGTGGTGGTTGATATCAAGTTATGGTGTCATCACGATAGGTGAACTTTTCCTCAGCCCGATGGGATTATCGCTCGTCTCAAAACTAAGCCCGGTACGAATCACAGCGTTGATGATGGGCGGATGGTTTTTAGCTACCGCTATTGGAAATAAATTATCGGGCGTTTTAGCAACTATGTGGGATACTTATGAAAACAAGGCGAATTATTTCTGGTTGAATTTTATCCTGATGATGATTGCTACAGCTATCATGCTTGTTTTACTAAAATGGCTCAACAGGATCATGAAGGAGAAAGGAGTGCATTAGGGATTTGGAATGGTTAATGGTTAATGGTTAATGGTTAATTGTCAATTGTTAATTGTTAATGAGGTGTAAGCAAAGAAACAATTAACGATGAACTCCAACGGGAAACGATCAAGGAGAAACGACTTCGCCCCGGCGAACAGGCAACGACCAACGAATGCTTCGGTACTGACGCTTCGGTCTGAGTCAGACAAGCTTCGGCTTCGGCTGATAAGCTCAGCAACCATGCTTCGGCAAAGCAATCAGCAACCATGCTTCG
>CAZGNJ010000002.1:0-63311 GCA_964526985.1 uncultured Ginsengibacter sp.
GAAGAATCTACTTTGATAGCTTCCACAACTTAAGGTACATAGGATGCGAATGTTGGCAGCATGTTATTCGTCACGATATAATTTACTTGTGTCAATAATTTCCGCCAGATCATTGCTATAATATTGTTTTTGACCTTGTTTGTCAACTGGGACAATTTCAAATGATAAAGATTTAATTTCCTTTCCGGCAACACAACAAAACTTACTCAATGCCCAAAAAGTTGTCGGGTTGAACCCAACACATTGATTATTTATTTTTTTTCCACTTGAAGTAAAAACGTCAGGTTGAGAATATGTCTTTTTGAAAGTCCACCTGGTTACATAACCTACTGCGTTACTATCCAACGTTAGAATGTTTTTGTCAACATTGGAAAGAACGAGGTTTACTTCTCCCGTAAAACCGTCTGGAACAATAATTTTAAGTGTCGGCGAATATAATTGGTAATGGTAGGCAAGAAAACCAACTGTTATTGTCATAAAGTAAAGAGTCGTAAAAGAGAAAGTTTTCAAAAGAAGCTTTAATAATAATGTTACGACCAAACCAACAATTAAAATTCCGCATATGAACATACTTCCTAAAAATAGTCCTGAAAGAATAAGTCCACCAGGGACTTTTGTTAGTTTTAATAAGAGTGTAATTAAAAGAACTGCTGAAATTATTCCGAATAATATTTTGAGGTTACGGTCTTTCATAATTGCTGCCAACTCAAATATATACGAATGTTTTCACTCCTGATAACTTTTAATGAAACTATATTTCTTCACTGATTCTCAACCTGTTGCCTTGCTTTTGCGAAATAGCTATCCTGCAATAAGACTCTCGTAAAGCCAACCTGGAATCGTTCTTATTTATGCTTCGATATCTACTTACATAGTTATTTACTCACTATAGTTTTCAGAGAATAATTCTTCAATAACTGTCCAATAATAGTTTCCTGTATCAACTGCTACTTGTTCCAAACCTTCAGAATTATACTTCCCGAAATCAATGCCCCATCACCGGTTTCACCTTTTCTCCACGATTACCTCTTACCAGCAGTATAACGGGAATGCATAGAAGAAAAAGAACACCGAGATAAAGGAATACATCCATGTACGACAATACCATACTCTGCTTCATCACATTCAGATCGAGTGCCTTGTAGGCACTCTGCAACGCGACATCGGGCGACATCCCTTTATTCATAAATGCATGCTGATATCCTTGTATGCGATGCTGGACTGCCGGATCAGATGCATCTAAGTGGCTGATAAGCCCCAGCCGGTGTACATTGTTTTTGGTAGTAATGAAGGTGGTGATCACAGCTATCCCGAACGAACCACCCAATTGCCGCATCATGCCGGTGAACGCGGCGCCCTGGCCGATCTGTTGGCCATGAAGCGTGCTGAGTGCAAGGGTTGTAATTGGGATGAACAGCATGCTCAGTCCCAATCCACGAACGATCAATAACCACCAGAAGGAATCTTCAGGAGTGTCGGGCGTCAGTATCTTGTAAGCCCAAAGGCTGTAGATAAAAAAGATGGTAAGCCCGCCCACTACTAAGTATTGATGTTTCACTCCGCGTTGTAGCGCCTGGCCTATGAATGGCATCATGATGGCCGTGGCGATACCCGATGGAATGAACAGCATGCCTGCATCCTGGGCTGTCCAGCCGAGGATGGATTGCGTATAGAGCGGTATGATAAACGTAGATCCGTAAAGACCAAATCCCAACAGAAATGACAAGATCGTTCCTATTCGAAGATTCCCGTTTTTCAAAACACGCAACTCTACAATGGGATTGCTATATGTGAGTTCTCTCCAGATAAAGAAGAAGAACCCGAGAAGCGCTGTTACGGAAAAGAGGATGATCATGTTGCTGGTAAACCAATCTTCATCATGGCCTTTTTCCAGGACATATTGTAATGAGCCAACCGCGACAGCCAGCAACAGGATGCCGAGAAAATCAATATTCTTCCGGTCAGTCTTTGCCTTGTACCTCGGGCTGCGAACGAATTGCAGCGTAAGCAGTGTGGCTGCAATTCCAATGGGAATATTAATGAAGAAAATGTAAGGCCATGAAAAATGATCTACGATAAATCCGCCCAATGGAGGGCCGAGTGTAGGGCCGATGATCACTCCCAAACCATAGATCGCCTGCGACATACTGCGTTTTTCAATCGGGTAACTCTCAGTGATGATCGTTTGTGATGTTACCAGTAGCGCACCACCACCCAATCCCTGGAAAAAGCGGAATGCAACCAACTCCCAAATGCTGGTGGAATTGCCGCAAAGAAAAGAGAAGATCGTAAAGATCATGATGGATGCGGCAAAATAATTGCGCCTTCCAAATTGTTGTGAGAGCCAGCTCGTCATAGGCACAATGATCACATTGCCGATAGCATAAGCAGTGATCACCCAGCCAATCTCCGTGAGCGTGGCGCCCATGTTTCCCTTCATATCTGTGAGCGCCACATTCACGATGGTGGTATCCACGATTTCCAACAATGCGCAAAGGATTGCTGTAAGGGTAACAATGAAACGGCGGAATCCGTATTCTACCAATGAATCCTGCTGAAGTGTAACGGCTTTGCTCACACTAAAAAATTTCTGAATTAAATATGTATATCTACGTCTGCATTCATTCCTGCACGCAACCTGGTGAGCATGGTGTCGGAAGTATTTGTAAATTCAATTTTGACTGGTATTCTCTGTACTACTTTTACAAAGTTTCCTGTGGCATTGTCAGGCGGAAGCAAAGAAAACTTAGCGCCGGTGGCAGGTGAGAATGAAGACACGACAGCATCAAATTCATGATCAGGGAATGCATCTACTTTAATGGACACCTTTTGTCCCGGAGCTATCTTCCGGAATTGTGTTTCTTTAAAATTTGCAACAATCCAGATGCTTTCATTGTGTACGATGTTGAAAGTGCTCTGACCTGCCTGAAGCAATTGCCCGACCTGTATGTTCACCTTAGATACGCGCCCTGCGTCAGGAGCCGTAACAATGGTGTAAGTGAGCAGGAGCCTGGCATTTTCCACATCTACTTCTCTTTGCTTTACAAGGCTCTCCGCCACATCTATGGATTGCATCGTGGCGTTGGATTGATTGCTTACCACATTGGTTTGTGAACCTACCTGTTTTTTCTGTTCTTCAAGAATAGACAGTTGTTGCTTTGCCAGGTCCCTTGCGGCTTTTACCTCTTCGTATTGCTGTTGGGTAATGGAATGATCCGAGATCAGGTTTTGGTATCTTTCAAAATCCTGCTGTGCTCTTGTCAGTTTGATTTGCGCGGCTTGAATTTGTGCATCAATGGTACCAATACCCGCGCGTGTACTTGCAATGCCGGAGTGAGCAGCCTTATAGTTGGCCTTGCTCGCTTCTACATTTGCCTTTGCGGTAGCAAGTGCTGCTTCTGCTTCTTTCAGTTTTATTTGCAGATCACGATCATCGATGATGTAAAGCGTATCTCCCTTTTTTACCATCTGGTTATCATTGACACGCACTTCCTTCACATATCCCGAAACTCTTGGTATCACCGGAAGTATGTCTGCCTCTATCTGTGCATCATCAGTCTCCTCATGATGAAGGGAGTGCAGGTACTTTGACACGCCAAACCATACACCACCGATTATCAGTGCTGTGAGAATGATGATAAAGGCCGTGCTTCTCTTTTTTTGAGGAGGAGTGGATGGTGTTGATTCTTCTTGTGTTTCTTTCACTTTATTATTTTGTTCCATTGTTACATTGCGCTTTTATAATGATAGTTTGCCTGCTGTTTGTAAGAGTTTGTGATAGGAGAGGTAGAGATCAGCTTTTGCTACCGCAAGATTGATGTGCGACTGCAGCAGCAATAAATTTGCATCAAGCAAGTCCGTCATATTGACTAATTCGTTGTCAAATTTATTTTTGGTGATCCTGTAATTCTCTTCGGCTTGTGCCACTGCCTTTTGATAAACAGGCATCTTTTTCTCCTGCAGAATGTAACCTTCAAAACTCTGGTTCACCTGCATCTTCACCGCATCCTGCAATTGCATTTCATTAGCCTGCAATTCTTTCAGCTGCGCTTTTGCCGCGGCTACTTTCGTTTTGGTCTTCCAGATCGAACTGATGTTGTACTTCACGCCAATACCGGCGTTGATGGCATTGGTAAGTGTAAGCAGGTGAGGGATGTAAGCCGCTATGTAGCCTGCCGTAACGGATACCTGTGGATACCATTCAGCCTTTGCTGCCAGTATCCCGGCATTTGCCGCTTTCTCTCTTTGGTTCAGAGCGAGCACATCCTGCCTGTTTGATACGGAGTATTGTTCGAGTTCTGCTAATGTAAGTGCGTTGGGTATGGATTCAAAGGAAGTGGAGTCAAGAATCAATTGTGTATTCTCAGGCAATCCCAACAGGAGATTCATGTTGATCATCGCGAGCTTTGTGTTGTTCTGCACTTCGAGAAGGGATATTTCTATGTTGGAAGACTGAAGCTGCGCTTTGAGCCTGTCATTACGTGCAAGCAGCCCGTTATTTTCTAAGCGCAATAACACAGAATCCCGGTGCAATGCCTGTGACAGGTTTTCCCGTACAACCCTTACCGTTACACTTGCTTTGTACAGATTGGTATATGCTTCTATGGTATTGAATATGATAGCTGATGTATCGCGTGCTGCATCAAGTACGGCCGCTTCCTGCAGGTACCTTGCCGATTCAATTCCATATTTCAGTTTTCCTCCGGTGAAGATTGGTATGCCGGCGTTGACCATTGCATACGCGGCTTCATTGATATGAGGTATCTTCCCTGAGGAGTCACTTCCTGGTTTACCTGTTTTCAAAGAAAATTCTGGGTTGTTCAGCCACAGGAGTGATCCTGAAGCAGATACTTCAGGCAAACGGTTTTCTTTTGCCTCCTGCCATTTTGCAACCGCTTGCTGGATGCGTGCATCAGATGCGGCCAGTTTGTGACTGTTTTTGATGCTGAGTTGTATGGCCTCCTGCAAACTCAGATTCTTTGAAGTCTGTGCTTCTGAGTTCAGATGTATCCCCAGTAAAATCAAGAGGGAACAGATCGTGATTCTCAATTGTAGTTTGCAAAGCTGATTTAAATTCATTTTACCTGCCTGTGTTTATTGTTTCTTTAATAAATGTGCCCTGATCAGTCGCTTGGTGTGGTCGCCCAATCTTTTTTTTAATTGTGGGTTGTTGTACGGATCGAAGTTGCTTTTCTTTCCGAGTATCTTCCTGCACATGGCATCACTGACGAGCAGGTAGTGAATCGTGCCTGCTACCGTGGCTACCGTCAGTTCCAAATCTATATCACTCTTGAATACTCCGGCCTTGATACCATCTTTGATTACCTGCTTGATGGGCGTGATGTTAAGCATGAGTAATTCTGAAATCGTCTCTTTGAGTTGTGGCCTGTTTTCCAGTGACAACTCCCGGTGAAGTAGTTGGTTGAATTTACGGTTCGAAAATTTTCTTTCTATCACCAACTCTATGATGGTATCAATTTTTTCTATGGGAGAGATATCCGGGTTTCTGACCAATTCTTCAAAGATATTGCGGAGGTAAGACAGCCTTTCTTCAACAACTTTTTCTAATAAATTCTCTTTACTCCCAAAATAATAATTGATCATAGCAACGTTCACACCTGCTGCTGTAGCTATTTCACGAACGGATGCAGCCTCAAACCCTTTCTTGCAAAAGAGGTCTGTTGCACGTTGAATGATTTTGTCTCTTGGTTCCATGCCTTCTCAAAAAAGGAGGCAAAGTTAAACGGTTGTTTAATATTAAACAACCGTTTAATAAATTTTTTTATAATTTTTTTTTGGAGAAGGGCTTTGAAACCTTTTGAAAGTTGGCTGAAGGAAAGGTAAAAACTAACCATGTACCGATGCAGCAGGAGCCAGGAGGTTTTCAATTTTAAATATTGTTGCTTCTTCCGGGCGGTGGAAATAAACGCCACTTTGCAGTCCTTTTCTCATCCCTCTTACAAAACAATAGATCACACCTCCGAACATTTCATAGTCGAAGTGTCCTAACCTTGAACGCAGGTATTTCTTTAAAGCGAGTGAGTAGATCACGAATTGAAGTTGGTAATTCAATTGCTCCATGGCATTCTTTAGGTTCACTCCTGAGTAATCCTCAATATGCTCACCCAGGAAATTGGTCTTCCAGTCGAGAATGTAATACTTTCCTTCATGCTCAAACAGTAAGTCAATAAAACCTTTCATCAATCCGTGTAGTGGTTCATTACTTTTCATCTGGATTGCAAGACCTGCATCTTTCAACACTGAAGATAATTGGGCTGTATCGCATGGAACGGTTGAGAAATCAAATTCCAATTCTGAAACCCTTGATGTTGTTGCAATCTCGGACAATTGAAAAGTAGTGCTGCCTGTTTCTATTTTACTATAAAGAACCTGTTCTAAAAATTCGGGTAACCATTGCTGATAGAGTTCCCTGCTGGAGGTTGCAAAACGGTTGATGGCATCTGCAATGATGTATTCATGTTGCGATGAATTGTCGAAGTCTATTCTTTCAAAAATAAGATGCACCATATTTCCCGTGATGCTACCCTTCCTCAGTTTTTTGAAAATAAATTCATCGTATTCCGTGTAAACAGTATTTTGAATGATGGTGTCCGGTTGTTGCTGCACTAAGCCCTCTTTTGCCGCAAGGCCGGAATAACTCATGTAGCGCCAGTGCGGGTCTTTCAATTGAAAACTGTTTTTGAGCATTGCCGGCACTGCTTTTTTATTCTTTTGAGTCGGGTACTTTGCAACTTTACCGGAGTTGTATCCGATAGCATCATCTGATCTTGCGAAATCAATTGAATCCTTGTTCTCCAGCAAGGGAATTATTTCCGAAAGTGCAGATTTCTTAAAATAAGTATTCCGGAAAATGAACGCTTTGTAAACAGCTCTTGTAATAGCCACATACATCAACCTTCTGAATTCCTGCTCTGATTGGGTTTCAAAATCTTCATTCTGTTGTTTATTCAACACATCCTTTGGTATCGTTATGTATTCATTGTTTTCATACAGGGATATCATCTTTCTTTGATTGGAAAACGTGAAGTCCATCTGTACGGCAATGACAATATTGAACTGGAGTCCTTTGCTTTTGTGAATGGTCATGATAGTTACTGCATCGGCATCGCTTTCCAGCCGGATGGTACTTTCATTCTGATCCATCAGGTCCAGTTCGAGTGCTCGTTTGTACCAACTCAGCAGTTCAGCTTGCTTCAAATGCTGATGGTAGGCTGTTTTCTGAAGCAATTCCATCAGTTGATACAGGTTGGTGATGATGCGCAGGCCATTCGATGTTGTGGGATCTCTCAGGTAATCCTCAATACCGAAGTCTGACAAGAAAGCCGCAAGGCAACTGTAGATACTTTGTGATTCCCAGGTTTGTTTGTACCCTTTGAATAGTTCTATAATGCGTTCTGCATCGAATGAAACAGTATCGTATGATTGATAACCGGTAAAATTATTTACCAATGCAGCATTGATGTTATCAGCTATAGGATCATAGATGGCATTCATCAAGCGGTACAACTCTTTTGCTTCTGTAGTCTCCATGATCTTTTCATCAGCAACAAACACAGATGGAATGTTATGCTGTGTGAGGAATTGCTTCATTTCGTGTCCGTATTCTTTACCCCTTACAAGGACGCCAATATCACCGGGGACAATTTTTCTTTCTCCCTGGGGTGTAACAATCCGGTAGCTTTCGTTGGTCAATAATTCCAATATTCGTTGAGCAGCATTTTCCAGTAGGCTTTTCTTAGATTTCTCAATAGTAATGGAAATTCCTTTTTCCTGTTTGTCTTTATTGTGAAGAGCGCCTTTTGTATTTCTTTGCGGAGAAAAGACTTCAAAGTATTGAATTTTATTTTCAACCTTTTGAAAATGGAAGAAATCAAATTCGGGCGACGGAAGAAAAAATTCATTCATCGACTCAATCATGGCGACGGACGACCTGAAGTTTACATTCATGCTGTAGAGATGGTCGGTATCGTGGTAGGCTTTGAAATAAGTATTGATGTCTGCCTGCCGGAATGCGTAGATAGACTGTTTGGGATCACCTATAAAAAAAAGAATGACATCCCTGCCAAATGAATCCATGAAAATATCGTATTGCCATTTATCTGTGTCCTGAAATTCATCGATGAAAACAGCACGATACTGCCGCTTGAGCGCATGAATGATTTTTTCTTTGTTAGGTCCTTGCAATGCCGTGTGCAAATTTTTTATGAGGCTGTCAAAGGATTGAATGCCTTTGGTATCGCAGTATGCTGATACACCGGCTAAAACTTCTTGTAATGCAGTGCAGTAAAGTTTTATTGCATAGTCATTACCGGCTTCGGATATCAAATTTTCTTCTTCTGTCAGCTGATCTATGATTTCTAAAATATCTCCTGGAAGGTATTTGTCAACGTAATTCTTGTCTCTCTTTTCTTTCACAACCGAAATGAATGATTCCGGATCATCTATTTTTTGAGCAAGTACAATAGCATGCCTGTCATTCGAAAGCGTACTTCTAAGCCTTTCTTTTTGTGATTCTAATTTGGCAGTTATCTCTTCGATAGATTTCTTTTTGAATGCTTCAAAGTTTTTTTCCTTAAGAATTAGTTCTTCAAATTCTTTCTCCTTGTTGAGTGGGTATTCAGCCATTTCATCAAATGCATAATATCGTTTTCCTGAAAGGTAGTTCCTGACCACCTCCGTGATGGTGTCCTGGTTGAATCCGGCACGCCTGAGTACTGAAAGCAATGCTACCGGCAGGGTTACAATATTTCTACGCCAGAATTCCTGCACCTGCTTGCTAATCACATCATCGAGATTAGTTACCAGTTCAGATTCGAAAAGTTGCCCGGTCTCAAAAGCGAGATTGCTCAGGGTCTGATGGCAAAAACTGTGAATGGTCATCACAGATGTTTCATCGAGAAAAAGAATGGAATCATTTAATTTTTTGAGGACGGCATCTTTTTCAATCCCTGCAGTTTGCCCGTCAATAATGGTTTTGATGACATCACTTGTTTCTTTTCCGGTGTTAGCGTATTCATAAGCAGAGCGTAGGAACAACCGGATTCTTTCATCCAATTCGGCTACAGCATTATTAGTAAATGTGACCAACAGAATTTCTTTGATATTGATATCCTTTTCCAGGATCAGGCGTAGTACCATCACGGCAATAGAAAAAGTCTTACCGGTACCGGCGCTTGCTTCTACCAGATTTTTTTCATCGAGTGGCACTTCTAATGCATCGAATTCCACAAATGAATTCATTCCTGTTTTTTTAAAATACTTCTTTAAACCCTTTCAAAATAACTTCCGATATCCTTTTGTATTCATCCAAAATATTTTCAGCCTCCCTGTTCTCAGTTTCCTTTGTGAGATACCGGTTGTATTTACATTTCACATCTAACTTGAATTTGTCGGAATTCAGTTGCCTGATTTTTTCAAGATCGGTTCCCCACTCCGGCATGAAGAATGTTATACGCCTCAATCCATCCTGGTAGGCAGCAAGAAGCTCCGATAGGTATTGGACAGCAGTCTTAGGTTTGACCCCTTTTGCTTTTTGAATATTCTTACCTACAAAGCACACTTCCTTCCCGGAGCCGGTTGCTGCTATTGCCAGTGCAGTCAGATAGGTTAGAAATAAATACTTGTCTTCAGTCTTTGACAGGCAGGGGTAAAGCACTTTATTCTCAAATATATTTTCAACAACACCTTCTATCTTGAATCCATCTATTTCTAAAGAAATGTTCATAACTGATTCCGGTGATTCGCCTGCAAGGTTTAGAAATGCTGCTTTTATATCCTCCATTTCTTCAGCAAGTAATTGCATTTCCAACCTTCCTGAATTCTTCAATGGAAGATTTCCCTGCTGAATTTGAGTAAGTGTAAAATCTTCCAGGCTTTCATCTTTTTCATAGAGCCATGATCTTTTCAGATTCCATTTACTGAGATGATCCAGTGCAAACATTTCTGATTCCGGAAGTGTGTAGGCCTGGTCTTCATAATAAATGTGCAGTACTCTATTGTAATAAAACTTTACAGGATCTTTGAAAAAAGAAATGAAGTCATTCCAGCGAATCGTTTTGTTTACGACAGTTTCTGAAGGATTTTCAATGCGGATATGTGCTGATTCTTTTTTTGTGAGCAGGTAATTGTAATAACCGTTTTCATTGCCATACAGGTTGCTGAAGTTGTGCAGCGGTTGTTTGGTAAGCAACCATTTCAATACCTTGTCACTATTCACTGAGTGGGATTCAATGAAAGCAATTAGTTGATCGAGCAATATACTTGGTGGCCTGGTTGAATTGTCTAAGATGCTTTGCCCTTTGTAACTGAGGTATAGAAAATCACCGGCACTCAAAATGGTTTCGAGAAATAAATGCTTGTCATTCATTTTAATACTCCTGTCGCCGGCTCTCGGGTGCAACGTCATAAGATCGAAGCCTGTCTTGTTTTCTTTCCTGGGAAATTTGTCGAAATCCAATCCCAGCATGGCAACAATTTTGAATGGAATGCTGCGCATGGGTATCAGCGAGCAGAATGTAATTCCTCCCGCGGCATACCTGTATTCATGAATGGCGTTGTTCAACTGTGGTAAGAATTGTTTTGCGAAGACTGCGTAGGATACTTTCTGAGAAAATTGTTCGGCTATGTTCGAAATATTCTTAACCTGCTTCACCAGTAACCGGTATTCTTCCGAATCATTTCTTTCATCGTCAAATACAAAATGATGCAAGATGTCTGATACAAACCCAGACCATTCGGGAAGTGAATGTTCTTCTTTTTTCTTTTCGATAAAATGGATCAACTTGTCTGCGAAGTAGCAAAAGTGGATGATGTCAGCAGTGCCTGATCCTTCTATGATATCCAGCGGAAAAAAACTTTCAGGACCGTCGCCATATTGCTCTGCTCCGCCAATACAGATGCCATACATGATGCGTTGCAATCCATACTTCCAGCTTACATATATGGAGTCGTTATCGATGGAGCCGTTGATCCCATGGCGGATATTTGCAGCATTTACCACATCTCTCACCGCATCAAGATCAGAGATGCCAAAGTGATTCCGAATGCAGGAGAAATCCAACAACTGCATTACTGATTCAGCAGTGAGGTCTTTTTCATCCATGGCGAGTATCGCATACAATGCGCCACTCAGGCTGTCGGACGAAGTGTAGGCCTCATCAGCAATGGTATATCTGAATTTGTAAGGGGCATTATCAAAAACCGAACGGATGTAGGATGCATAAAGATTGATGTCTGTAACGTGTACTACTATGTCGCGTGAGGCATACACTCCCGGATTTCCATCCATGAGGCGAACGAGATAATTGTAAAGCGTTTGTACTTCGCGAGCCGGACTATGGCATGATTGAATAACAACTGATTGGTCACTCAGTAGTTTATCTGTGAAAAAATCTTGTTCTTGTGGTAACTCATTAGTTGAAAGATAATATTGAATGGAATGAAGTAGTGTGTCTCTTTTGAAAAGTGAATGGGTGGTAGTTTCATACAGGTTGATGACTTCATCATTATTAAACAATAATTGAAAAGTATTTTGGAGGAGCTTTCCCCAGTCTGATAAAAGTGAATTAGCATGTATGTCCGATTCAATTTCTTTTCCTTTTCGCTGCAAGTAAAAAATCTCACGTTTGCTTTTATCTTCATACCAATAAATATCCGGAGCCGGATTGGGGAGAAATAAAAAGACGGGAATAATCTGGCTAATGCTGAGCAACAAATCCCGGTGGTAGGCCGTGAGCAATACGGTACCAAAGATAAATATGGCGGGCAGTTGCTCTCTGATCGAAGACGCAGCAACATCATCATTACTTTTTTGAAAAATAAATTCACTTGTTGTAGCCTTTGATGGGAAACGGTTGCCAGCCTTCTGCCGTACTACGTTCCACAGATCTTTTTGCCATCGTTCCTCTTCAGCATTTGTAGAAAGTATATCCTGTTCCCATCCTTTCAGCATATCCTGCCGATATACCTGGTACTGGTCAAACAGATCAGCCACCTTCCGGGCAAGTTCCATCCGCTTTGTGCCGCTGGTAAATGGGTTGGATAAATAATAATCTGCTACCTCCGGAAATTGATTGATAAATTCGTGTTGATGCAATGCATCGAATAGGAGCCAGGCTAACTCAAGAGTAGAGAGAGACTGGTTGTATTTGCCACCGGCTGCAAGAAATATTTTGTTGATAATATCATTGGGCCTCAAAAATTCGATATTGGCTGCAATGCCATCCAGAGTAGCGATTTTTTCACGAAGCCAATTGTTCATCCCTTCTGTTTGTGTTACGACATACATCGGTTGGAAAATGCCCGGCTTGTTTTGCCGCATTACTTTTACCAACTCTGTTGCGAGAGCAGAAAGGTCATTGGAACTCCTGATATAGAATTGTATTTGCGACATTACTTCAGCCTGTATTTTATTCCTGAACCTCTTGCAACATTTTTTTGTATTGCCCCCATCAACGTACTTTCGGACGATTGGATCGTAACGTGCCTGCGCGCCCGCGTGATGGCAGTATAGATCAATTCTTTTGTGAGTAATGGGAGATCAACTTCGGGTAGCAGCATCAGGATCTCATCAAATTCAGAACCCTGGCTTTTGTGAATGGTAATAGCGTATGCAGTTTCCGCATTGCTGATGAGTGAAGGAGCAAAGCCTACCAGTTCGTTATTGATCTCGAACCATACTTTCAGTTTCCCGTTATCATCCATCCTCGCGATACCTGTATCTCCATTAAAAAGCTGCAACTGGTAATTGTTTTTTGTGATCATTACCGGCCTGTTTTCATAAAAGTCCCGCTGCGTTTTTATTTTTCCTTTTCCTTCCAATAATTTTTCAATTCTCAAATTGGTATTGTACAATCCGTAGAGGCCTTCGCGCGTAGCACAGAGTGCTTTGCATTGACTGAATTTTTTCAGGGCTACCGCGATGTCTTTTTCCTCCAGGTAGTCATCAAACTTGCTGATAAATTTTTCGAATACAATCGGTGAATATTGGGTATCTATTAAAACTTCTTCTTCAACTTTTGTAAAGAATTTCTTTACCTCCTGTTCGTTCTGATGAATGACTGCATGACTGAGGCGGCCAATTCCTTTCTCATTTGAAAAGCGATAACTTTTCTTAAGTTCAGTAATGTGATCTGAAAGAGTTGAAGGTTTTGACTGAACATGGATACCGGGATTTTCACCTGTTAATTTGGATATGTTGTTAAGCATCTTCTCTGAATAACGGTCAAGTTCTCCTGCTACATCACACAAGTCGCCAAACAAACTACCGGCTTCTACAGACGATAGTTGGTTACGGTCGCCCAGCAGTATTAGCCTGGTACCATCTCCCACTGCATCCAACAATTTTGAAAATAGCGCCACATCTATCATGGAGCACTCATCCACAATCAGGATATCGCAGGGAATTGGATTTTCTTTATTATGCTTGAAATATACCGAGTTTCTTACCGGGCCGAGAATGCGGTGAATGGTCAACGGCTCCAGTGAATTGAAAACATTTTTGATTTCCTGAGAAAACTGTCCTGAAACATTCTGAAGGCTTTCCGCCATTCTCGCTGCAGCCTTTCCGGTCGGTGCAGCCAGGCCGATGCGTAATTCCTTATTGCCGGAAATAAATTGCGAAAGGATTCTTGCAACAGTGGTTGTTTTACCGGTACCCGGGCCACCTGTGATAATTGTGAATGGGTGAATAAGAGATGCAAGGATGGCAATAGACTGCCAGTTGACCGATCCATCTTCATCTTTCAAAGGAGGGATACTTTCCATTGAAAACGTATTGGTACTGCGTTTCAGGAGGTCGTTGATTTTTTCGATGATCTGAGTTTCATACCTGAAATAGCGTTGCAGATACAGGTTGCCTTCGCATTCAATTAGGTATTTATATTGAGATCTGGTCTTACTTCCTTTGAATTCCGGGTATAAGCCCTCGGGTAATTCAGTTTTTATCTCATCCTTTCCTACACAGATATGGCCTTCCTGGAGTTTCTTGTACAACACATAGAGTTCGGGTTTGCACTGTTCATCAAAATAGTCTGCAAACTGAAGGGCTGTATCGTAGTGGTGATTAAGAGAGAAGTCGCGCATGAGGATAGGTTCAAATGTAAAGATTATAAGGAAAAGCCCGATTGCAATTTAAAACCTTCTGCTGCCATTTCCCTAAAGTAGAATAGTGGGGTTCAATAGTTTATTTGGATAAGAACCATCTTGATTTATGGTAAAAAAACCTTATATACCAATAGCAATCGGGCAGTTCTTGCTAATATTCATTAACTTGCGCACCTTGTTGATGAAAACCTATATTTAGTGAGTACCCAGCCCAATCAAAAACCGGTCGTAGGCATCACTTGTGGTGATATTAATGGGATCGGACCGGAAATAATCATAAAAGCATTATCGGATAACCGCATCAATGAGTGGTGTGTACCTGTAATTTTTGGGAATAATAAGATATTTAATTTCTATCGTAAAGGTCTTCAGGACTTTCACTTCAACTTTACCCAGGTTAAAGATTTTTCGAAGTTGAACCCAAGGCAGACTAATATTCTCAACTGTTGGGAAGAAGAAGTAGCTATCCAGCCTGGGGAATTGAATGAAACAGGTGGACTGTATGCGGCTAAATCGCTGAAATCTGCTGCTTCTGCTTTGAAAGAAGGTAATTTGGATGTACTTGTTACGGCACCGGTTCATAAACAAAATATTTACGGTAAAGATTTTCCTTTCACAGGGCATACACCATTTCTAAAGTCTTTTTTTGAGCAAAAAGATGTGGTGATGCTGATGGCAGCCGGCAATTTCAGGATGGGCCTGGTTACTGAGCACATTCCAATATCTACAGTGGCCAATGAAATTACAAGGCAAGCGATAGTCAGCAAATTGCTGATCATGAAAGACTCCCTCAGGAAAGATTTTGACGTTCAAAAGCCTAAGATCGCTGTATTAGCGCTGAATCCTCACGCAGGAGACAATGGATTGGTAGGCAAAGAAGAAGAGGAAATCATCAGGCCTGCTATTAAAGAGGCCAAACAACATAACATGATCGTGGAAGGCCCATTTGCAGCAGATGGCTTTTTTGCCAGGTGCTACCATCTTCGCTTTGATGCGGTGCTGGCAATGTATCACGATCAGGGACTGATCCCCTTCAAGTCTTTGGCGCAGGAAGAGGGGGTTAATTTTACAGCAGGGCTACCTTTTGTGAGGACAAGCCCCGATCATGGTACGGCTTTTGACATAGCAGGGAAGGGATTGGCTGATGCTTCATCTTTGATAGCTGCTATTTTCGAAGGAATAGAGATTTCTAAGAGAAGGTTTAATTATGAGGACTCCCGGAAGAATCCATTGAAAAGGACTTTCGTAGGATCAGGTGTAGATGAAAAAATAGAGGAGGGTTCTCAGAAATAAAAATATTTCGGACGGTATTGCGTTATTTTACAGGTGAAAGAATTATTTTTATTGTCCGGTTAAATGAAGAAGCCCACATTAAAAATATCAATAGCCATGAAAAAGCCATATCGTACTGTGACCAAAGGTGGTTTTTTGAATTTTCTAAAATTAGTGTATGGACAATATTTTCTTAAGTGGGGGGCTGGCTTTTCTGATTTCATTCTTTGCAATTCCAGTGATAATAAAAGTTGCCGTTTCAAAGAAATTATTTGATGAGCCTGATGAGCGGAAAGTACACAAGCACGTGATACCTACTCTCGGCGGATTAGGAATTTTTTCGGGATTTATCCTGGCTACTCTTATTGGTGCACCACCAACAGCGTCCGGAATCTTACAATATTTTGTGGCTGCTTGCATGGTTATTTTCTTTCTTGGGATAAAAGATGATATTTTAATACTCTCCGCATCTAAGAAATTTCTTGGCCAATTATTGGCCGCAGGAATTATTATTAAATTTGGAGGGATTCAGATTCATAGCATGTATGGTTTCATGGGGATTTATGAATTGCCTAACACTGCCAGTATTCTCCTGACACTTTTTACCATCATTGTTGTTACTAATTCCTTTAACCTTATTGACGGAATAGATGGACTTGCCGGATCTCTTGGAATATTTACTTCCCTGATTTTTGGGCTATACTTTTATATGACCGGACAGGTACTTTATGCAGTGATGGCAATTTCATTGGTCGGAAGCCTGGTTGGTTTCCTGATCTATAATTTTAATCCTGCCAAAATATTCATGGGTGACACCGGATCTTTAATGATCGGGCTTCTCAACTCTATTTTCGTAATACGGTTTATTACTACCGCTTCAGATCCGTTATTCGGATTTCCAATAGAATCTGCACCTGCGATTGGTTTTGCTATCCTAATGGTACCTCTTTTTGACACACTGAGGGTAGTCACTATTCGCGCTATCAAAAGACGTTCACCCTTTAGTCCCGACAGGAACCATATTCACCATTTTCTTTTAGACCTTGGATTCAACCATAAGATGATTGTCGCCACCTGCCTGGTTGGTAACGCCTCTTTCGTAGCATTGGCATATTACCTGCGCTTCACCGGTACCACTGCAGTGATACTTTCGCTTTCTGCTGCGGCTATTTCGCTGGTGAGCATCGCTTATTACAGTCGCCCGGCTTTGAATGCAATTCCAAAAAAGACATTCGCAGCCAAAGAACATATTTTGGGTGGGCATAAAGTAATTACCATCTCAAGCAAAAGAACTGAGAAGGAATCCACAGCAGTTTAAGTTTTTCTAAAGGCAGTTTCACTATCTGAATTGTTCTCTTTTACTACATTTGTAAGTTTTACAGATTAGCAAAATTGTATTCATATTATGACAGGTGAAAATGAAATAACGGAATCTGCAAAGAGTTCCATGCAAAAAACGATCAGTCATCTGGAGACTGAACTCTCAAAAATCAGAGCCGGTAAGGCTTCTCCTGATATTCTGAATGGCATTGTAGTAGATTACTACGGTAACCCGACACCTATAGGCCAGGTAGGAAATATCAGCGTGATGGATGCACGTACACTGACGATTCAACCCTGGGAAAAGAATATGCTCCAACCCATCGAACGGGCGATCATTGCATCCAATATCGGCTTGAATCCACAGAATGATGGAAATATTATCCGGTTATTCCTTCCTCCTTTGACAGAAGAAAGAAGAAAAGAATTGGTAAAAAGAAGTTTTGCAGAAGGAGAACAGGCAAAAATTTCTGTACGAAGCATCCGAAGAGATTCTATTGAGCAAATTAAGAAAATGCAGAAGGATGGTATGAGCGAGGATGCTGCCCGGGATAACGAAGAAGCAATTCAGGGACTTACAGATAAATTCATCTCACTTATCGATAAATATCTCGAGACAAAGGAAAAAGAGATTATGGTCGTATAAGTATCCCCGTTAGTTTTGTTGACAAGATATATTTTTACCATCTCCATCAGAGTGGTTCTTTTCTCCATTCTATTTCTTAATATTACCATGAGAAATCGAATTTTATTAACCTTCAAACAAAAATGAAATGAGTTTATTAAAAGACTTTCGTGATTTTGCAATGAAAGGAAACGTAATGGATCTGGCTGCAGCAGTGATTATTGGCGCTGCATTTGGCGCTATTGTATCCTCATTGGTTGACGATATCGTTACGCCTTTGCTGCTTACCCCTGCACTCAAAGCCGTAGGCGCGGAGAGTATCGAGAAATTACATTGGGGGGCGGTGAAGTATGGTTCTTTTCTTGCTGCGGTGATCAAATTCGTTGTTTACGCCTTTGTGATTTTTATGCTGGTAAGAAGTGTTCAAAAATTACAGAAGAAGAAAGAAGCGGCTCCGGCTGGTCCATCCTCCACAGATGCTTTGCTTACTGAGATCAGGGATGAACTTCGTAAAAAATAGATTATCGGGATACTGTCCCTGCTATCGATTGAAATGTGAGTTTACCCTTTTCATAGGGGTAATTGACATTAGTAATTCGAACAGATTTCATTGGACGGTATAGTTGGGCACCCATAGTGAACAACTGAATCAACTCGATAGGTGGTAACAGCTATTGACGGCTGCTATCATCTATTGAGTCAGTTCACACTCCTTATTTTTGACCATTTCCCTTCTTATAAATACTGGGTAGCCGCCAATCAAACCGGATGGCAAGAATCCGTATCAGGAAAATGATGATGATAGAAACAGTATCATTCACATCACTGTTGACGCCATTGAGATAAAGAATGAAATAAACAGTGCCCCCTGCAATACATGCAGAAGCATAAATTTCCTCCTTGAAAATTAATGGGATCGTATTGATCAGCATGTCCCTAATTACTCCACCGAAACATCCGGTGATAGTGCCTAAGGCTACACAGATCACAGGATGTAACCCAAATGCAATCCCCTTCTGTAAGCCAAGGATCGTGAATAATCCAAGACCTATCGAATCAAATACTATAAGTGTTTTTTGAAAGTTCCTGATATAGCTCCTGAAAAGTATGACGATGATTGTTGTACTCAAGATAATTACAGTGTAATTAATATTCCGAATCCATGCCACAGGTAAGTCTCCAATCATCATATCCCGGACCGTACCACCACCAATAGCTGTCACAAAAGCGATGATGATGACTCCAAAGAGATCAAGTTTTTTCTCCATTGCCGCATACACCCCGGATACGGCAAAAGCAATTGTTCCCAGTATGTCAATGAATTTAAAATATTCCTGGTGCATGATGTGAAGGTCGGAATTCCTCGCTGAATAAATTTTACCTTTGCGTCCAAAATATTTCAGTAATGGTTATTCATCAGTTTGAAGACAAAGGACTTTCTCATTATTCTTATGCTATACTTAGTGAAGGAGAAATTGTGCTGGTAGATCCTGAACGAAACCCCGAACCTTATTATGCTTTTGCAAAACAAAATAACGCAGAGATCAAGGCTGTGATTGAAACTCATCCACATGCGGATTTTATCAGTTCTCATGCTGAGATCAACAGGAAGACAGGTGCGGCTATTTATGTAAGCAAACTGCTATCCGGAGATTACCCCCATCAATCATTTGATGAGGGCGATTCTTTCCAGGCAGGGAATGTTTCATTTAAGGCTTTGAATACACCGGGGCATTCACCGGACAGTATTTGCATCGTCGCTTTTGAAAATGGGAAGCCGGAAGCAGTCTTTACAGGTGATACTTTATTTATAGGGGATTGCGGCCGGCCTGACCTTCGTGAGAAAGCCGGAGCCTTGACTGCGGCTCGTGAGCAATTGGCAAAAAGTATGTATCATTCACTCAGAGACAAACTGATGACTTTGCCGGACGATGTGAAAGTTTATCCTACCCATGGAGCAGGGAGCCTGTGCGGCAGAGGTCTAAGCAGTCAGAATGTAAGTACCATCGGAGCTGAGAAGGCTACTAACTGGTCTTTGCAACCAGCTACTGAGGAAGATTTTGTGAAGGAGTTGCTGACCAATCAACCATTCGTTCCAAAATACTTTACAAATTCTGTGGCGATGAACAAGAAAGGCGCTCCCGACTATGCGACAAGTATTGATGGTGTGGAAGTAACAAACAGTATTCCTGAAAGCTATGATCAGAAAACAGTGATTATTGATACGCGTCCTGCGAAGGAATACAGAGAAGGATTTCTTGCTAACAGTATTAACCTGATGGAAGGAGGCAAATTTGAAACATGGCTGGGAAGTATTGTTGCTCCGGACGAATCATTTTACTTGCTGACTACCTCAAAGGAGAAGGCTGAAAATCTACTTAGCCGTATCGCAAAGATTGGTTATGAATCACAGATAGCATCTATATGGATTTCTTCTGACGTGGATGGCAATACTTTATCAAACCTTGACTTGGGTGCATTTAAAAATAACGCCGGTGATTATACGATCATCGATGTGCGCAATCAGTCAGAAGTAGCCTCCGGTAAGATTTTCAAGAATGCCTTAGCAATCCCATTACCCGAACTACGTGAACGAATTGCAGAAATTCCAACAGGGAAGCCGGTAGTGGTGCATTGTGCGGCAGGCTACAGAAGTGCAGCGGGTGTCTCTATTGTGAAGGCTGCATTGAATGGTGGCGTACCGGTTTATGATCTGGGTGAAGCTATCAATGATTTCAAGTAAGAATGCAATGGCTACAAAAAACCATGTAATCATAGACGTTAGAAAACCTTCTGAATTTGCAAATGGTCATGCCAAAGGCAGCGTCAACATTCCCTTAGATGAAATAGAAGAACGGATTCAGGAGTTTCGGAAGATGAAGAAGGAAATCATCATGGTATGTGGTGGCGGTACCCGAAACAAAAAAGCACACGATTTACTGGTACAGCATGGAATCAGTTGTACTGCCGGGGGCAGTTGGAAGCAATATTGATTTTCAGTTAATGTAATTTTCTCACCCAAATATTCCTGAAACTGATCGGCTCGCTCGGATCGCCATGTGCCTGTAGTTTGATAGGTGAAGCGCCGTGTGCTTTATAATAGGGCATACCAATATAACGTGTTATACCTTTCAAAGCCACATTGTTCTGAATCAGGATGCCATTAAAAAATACTGTTACCCTGCCCGGAGATTTAAGCGAACCATCCTTTTCAAAACAAGGTGCAGTCCATATTACATCATAAGTCTGCCATTCGCCGGGAGGTTTATTTGCATTCACCAACGGTGCATATTGTTTATAAACACTACCCGCCTGGCCATTTACATAAGTAGAGTTGTTGTAGGAATCCATGATCTGAACTTCATAGCCTTCATCTCCGGGGCCAGTAGATGCAAGAAACAACCCGCTGTTGCCTCTTGCTTGTCCGGTACCGGTAATGTCTTTTGGAATACGCCATTCAATGTGCAATTGGTAATCCATAAAAGAATCCTTTGTCTGTATGTTTCCGGATTTTTTATTGACAGTAATGATCCCATCGTTTACGATCCATTCGGCAGGATTGCCGGGCTTATTCACCGACTCCCATTGATTCAAATCTTTACCATCAAACAATATAATGGCATCTGATGGAGGTTCACTATTCTCATTACCTGGTGTTACCACCTTAGGAACAGGGCTGTAAATTTCGGTGTCTTCGGGTTTCATCTTAGGTTGTGCTATGCTATTCAGAAAAGTAATAGTAATCAAGGTGAGCAAGAAAAGTTTTTTCATTATGTTGTTCCTGTGGTTAATTGATAAATGATTGCGATGTTGTAATGGCCTCTTATGAATAACTGGCACATTCTTTCATCTCCTTCTCGGTATAGGCAATTCCGTATTGTTTCAGCACATCGTCTGGCACACCATTCCATGCATTGGGTTGGTTTCCTATATATCCTACATCTTTGACTCCGACGGGTGATGTATAAAATCCGGTGGCTGTAAGATTGCGCATCAGGTTGAAGAATGAAACACCGGGTTTCATTTCCGGCTTTGCTTTCTTCGGGTATGCAATGGCATCTACCAATTCGATTTGCTGGGTGTTATTGCATTTTGCAAAAACATTTTTGTATCGCTTCAGGCACTGTTGATCCAGCCACTGAATGCCGCCCCGCATCGGTATTTTAAACTCCGGTTTATCCTTCACTATAAACTCTATAAAATCAGGAACGCCGGCTTCAGAAGCGCTCCCACTCACATCATCTTTCGGAATGATGATATCTGCCAGTACAGTGATAGTCGCCATCTCATGCGGTGTAAAGTAGGTTTCAGCATTCACCTTCTCTAAATGCTCTACCTCTTCTTTCATCAAACCTGCAGTCTTGCCAGCTTTTTTCCCTTCGGGTTTCTTTACATCAGTCTTTACGGATTTCTTATCCTCTGTTTTACAGGAGTCCAAAAGCAAACCGGCTGACAAAGAACTCAGGGCTAATACTTTTAAAGATTTTCGTCTGTCCATTACTGTATAATTTAGATTTGATTCTTTTTAAATTGGTCAACAATGTATTCTGAGGTACGCAGACTGAGTGCCAATATTGTCCAGGTGATATTCTTATCGGCCTGAGATACAAATTGACCGCCATCCACATTGAACAGGTTTTTGCAATCATGTGTCTGTGAGAATTTGTTCAGTGCTGAAGACCTTGGATCATTTCCCATACGTATGGTTCCTGCTTCGTGAATAATATTTCCAGGCGCATGAAGGCCGTAATTATTTTCAGGGCCATCATCGCCGCCCCATGTGATGACAGCACCCATTGAGTGAAGGATCTCAGCAAAGGTTTCCTTCATGTGTTTTGCCTGCTTGATCTCATAGTCAGAATATTTGGTATGGAATCGCAGCACCGGTATGCCGTATTTATCTACGACTGTAGGGTCTATTTCACAAAAGTTATCTGCAGTAGCAATAGACTCGCCACGGCCAGCCATGCCTACATGCGCTCCAAAGAAATACCGGTAGTCTTCTTTGAGTGAAGCTCCATAACCTCCGGCTTCTTTTTGTTTGCCCTTGATCTTGTAGGTACCATTCAGATTTTCGATACCCCAGCTGAATCCATACAATGGCATGCCAAAGCCACCTCCGTACTCGATATGATACCCGCGGGGGAAATCGAGTTTTTTATTGTCAAGCCACCAGGGTGTATAGACATGCATTCCACCTACACCATCTTCGTTGTACCGTTTGCGGTCGAAAAGTGCGGGAATGATTCCGCCCATATCAGCACCTGTGCTATCATGCAAATATTTGCCTACAATACCACTGGAATTGGCGAGCCCATTGGGATGACGTGCAGATTTAGAATTTAAAAGTAATCGTGCTGATTCGCAAGCACTCGCACCAAGTACCACTGTACGGCCCATAACCTGGTACTCCTGCAGGTCATCTTTGTTTACATAGCTTACTCCTGTAGCAAGCCCTTCTTTATTGGTTAGAATTTCTCTTGCCATTGCATTGGAGAATAAATCAACATTGCCTGTGGCAATAGCGGGAATTACCAGTGCTGAACTCGAAGAAAAGTCTGCCGCTATCTTACAACTCCTGCCACACTGCGCACAAAAGAAACATTGTCCTCTTTCTTTATTAATTGCTTTTGTGAGGATACTCAACCTGGATGGAATAACCGGAATACCGATTCTCGTAGCCGCATTCTTTATAAAAAGTTCATGAAGCCGTGGTTTGGGTGGTGGCAGAAAAAAACCATCCGGATCATTGGGTAATCCTTCATTGGTACCAAACACACCCAACATCTTATCAATGCGATCATAAAATGGCTTCACATCTTCATAACCGATAGGCCAGTTTTCACCAAGCCCATCAATGCTCTTTCTTTTGAAATCTCTCGGACCAAACCGAAGTGAAATGCGCCCCCAGTGGTTGGTACGTCCACCGAGCATTCGTGCGCGCCACCATTCCCATTTGGTACCGGGTGCCTGTGTGTAAGGCTCCCCATCTATTTCCCATCCCCAATAACAACCGTCAAAGTCGCCGAATGGCCTGTATTTGGTGCTCGCGCCACGACGTGGTGATTCCCAGGCATTTTTCAATTGATGAGAATCAACAGCCGGGTCGTAGTAAGGGCCTGCTTCGAGAAGGCAAACTTTAAGGCCGGCCTTTGCCAAGACATAGGTGGCCATACCTCCGCCTGCTCCTGAACCTATGACGATGGCGTCATACTTTTTTGGTTGTTCTTTGATTTGAAAATCTCCCATAAGTCCAAACAAAATTTATTACAACTGAAAATATATTCAGCGCCATGAAAATAAAACATTCTATCGGAGGCTGGTCATAAAAAATTTTATCTATTAAAATATTCTTATTTGTAATACGTTTGACAGGTTGCCCGACAATCCTTTTTCAAAAATTTGTACTTTTACTGATTAATCTCTGTGAATGGAAATATCACCCGGCCCTTTATTGAAGGAAATCAATTCGCCTGAAGACCTCAAGAGACTCAGCAGAACACAACTCCACCAGCTGAGTGATGAGTTGAGACAATACATCATTGATGTGGTAAGCGTCTATGGAGGTCATTTTGCTGCCAGTCTCGGCGTTGTCGAATTGACAGTGGCATTGCACTATGTTTTCAACACACCCTATGATCAATTGGTTTGGGATGTAGGACACCAGGCTTATGGGCATAAGATTTTGACCGGAAGAAGGGATAATTTTATTACCAATAGAAAGTACAAAGGAGTCAGTGGTTTCCCAAAAAGAAGTGAAAGTATTTATGACACTTTTGGTGTCGGGCATTCAAGCACATCTATCTCTGCAGCTTTGGGTATGGCAATGGCTTCGCATTATAAAAGTGAATTTGATCGCCAGCACATCGCAGTAATCGGTGATGGTGCTATGACGGCGGGAGAAGCATTTGAAGGATTGAATCATGCCGGTTTTGAAAAGACAAACCTGCTCATCATTCTGAATGATAACTGCATGAGCATTGATCCCAATGTAGGTGCGCTGAAAGAATATCTTACGGACATCACGACTTCTGTTACCTACAACAAATTGAGAGATGACTTCTGGAAGGCTCTCGGGAAGTTGCCTGCAAAAAATTTCAGCAGGTCTATTGCTGCCAAGATAGAAACAGCATTGAAAGGAATGGTGAGCAAGAGCAGCAACTTGTTCGAATCACTCAACCTGAGATATTTCGGCCCAATCGATGGCCATAATATTACCAAGTTAGTGGACACACTAAAAGACCTTAAAGAAATACCTGGTCCCAAATTGCTTCACATAAAAACAGTTAAGGGTAAGGGCTATACTGCTGCGGAAAAAGATCAAACCAAGTGGCATGCTCCGGGGTTGTTCGACAAGATCACGGGCGAAATTTATAAGAAAAAATATGAACTGCCACAAGCACCGAAATACCAGGATGTATTTGGTGAAACAATTTTGGAACTCGCAGAACAGAATGATTCGATTATAGGCGTTACACCGGCGATGCCAAGTGGATGTTCATTGAAGATCATGATGGACAAAATGCCTCACCGCGCTTTTGATGTCGGTATCTGTGAGCAACACGCGGTAACACTAAGTGCCGGTATGGCTACTCAGGGGCTCAGGGTTTATTGTAATATTTACTCTTCGTTTATGCAGCGGGCTTACGACCAGGTAGTCCATGATGTGGCTATCCAGGATTTGCCGGTAGTCTTTTGTTTAGACAGGGCCGGGCTGGTAGGCGAGGACGGGCCTACGCACCACGGCGCATTTGACATTGCATACATGAGATGCATTCCGAATATGATCATCAGTGCACCTATGAATGAAAGTGAGCTTCGCAACCTGATGTACACCGCGCAATTAGAAAAGAATCACCATCCGTTTGTGATCCGTTATCCGAGAGGGCAAGGTGTGATGCCGGAGTGGCGTACCCCAATGCAGGAAATTGAAATTGGGAAAGGCAGAAAATTGAAAGACGGTGAAGACATCGCTGTTCTATCATTTGGCCATCATGGAAATTTTGCAGCAGAAGCCATCAGGGATGTACAGCGACAGGGGATCAACCCTGCGCATTATGATATGCGTTTTGTAAAGCCACTTGATGAGGCATTGTTGCATGAAGTATTCGGGAAATTCAGGAAGGTGATCACAATTGAAGACGGGACTATAATGGGTGGATTCGGCTCTGCAATTCTGGAGTTTATGAATGCTCATGGTTATAATGCAACTGTAAAGATCATGGGTATTCCTGATCATTTTATAGAGCATGGTACTCCTGCACAATTGTATGATGAGATCGGGTTGGATGCACATCACATTGCCCTCGCGATTTGCGATATGGCAGGGAATATCTACACAGGATTGCCTGCAGAAGTGAAGTTGCCAACAGCAAACTAATCCGGTCGTCACAGACCGGCTGTATCTCCGCTCCATTCAAATAATGACATTCGAAACATTAGATACCAGGGTAATTATTGAAAAGGATAAATTATTGATCAGGTCCATACCTGCTATCAAAAGACGACTTAACCTTTTTTATTTCGGATTATTTTCCTGGTTTATTTACTTGTTTCTGAAGAGGATTTTAAAAGTGCCAACTACTCCGTTCTGGGATTGGGTTATGCTGCTGTTGTTCGTCGCTATTTTAGTTTTTTATTTACTGTGGTTTATCGTGCGGTTGGTAAAGCGACCCTCAATTGCTAAATATGAAATTGCAGATATTATAACTGCCGGTGTGGTTAAGAGAGAGAAGCACACTTATGTTGTTTTCCAAACAATGAATAAACAGAACGTTGCAATCAATTTTATGAATGATGTTACAACAGCAGATGAATTAATCACTGAACTTCGCAAAGTGAATGAGAAAATTATCCTGCCCGGCAGTTAAGAAATTGGAAGCTATCCTGGTTTAATCATGCTATTCAAAAATCCCTTTCCAGAGCCCTGAGCCATCTCTCCGGAATTTCATTATTGCTGGCGTTTACATAATCATTGTAGCTACACGCAATAATTTTTTTGCCGGGCAATTGCATCCACCAGCGCCCCGTTTTCTTGCTTTGAAGAAATATGGTGCTTTCCTCTCCTACAGATGTATGATATTCATTAAAGTTGTGTGAGTCATGAAATGCAGATTCTTGCCGGCTTCGGTTTTTGCCATCGAGAAAATACCATACCATCTGTGCGATCTGCAAGGCAGTGATGTTGTGCAAATCCTTTTCGGGTTGAAATCCATAGATGCCAAATGAATCAGTTTTGTGGCCAAGGCCCGCAAACCTTGACAGGCTGCAAGCTTCCTCCCCGGTGAATCCGTTTGGGCTGATTCCACCCGCAGGTGCATCGCTATGCCTGATGGCTGCAATGTCAAAACTTACAAAATCAGAATTGCGCATGAGCGGCTCCATTTCTTCCAGCGACTCACGTGCGGTACCAACTCTCACGCAATCAAAGCGCAATTTGTCCATGGTCTCTAACATGTATGGATGCACGAAATAGCTCTGGAAACCGATATGATTGTAATGGCGGATATAATTAGGCTCTGTGGTGAGCATATCCATGAGAAAACTTTCAGACTTCAGATGAGATTCGCTTTGCAGATTAATATAGGCATCAATTACTGTGGCTTCAGCAAACTTGTTAGCGTTTGCATAGATCTTGTATTGAGCCAGGGTATTATCATGTGATCCACCTATGATGACCACAGACTTGCCGGATGCCTGAAAGTCACTTAATACAGTTTGCAGGCAGGAATAACTATCGTTTACTGTAATTCCTGGTTTAATGTTTCCAATATCTGCAATCTTAGTCTCTGCGTGCCAATAGAACAGTCGATAGAGTTGAGCACGTACTGCATCTGCAGGATGTATATCCGAAATGAAACCTGCCTCCCGCGATTCGTCAATCCCTATGATAATGATATCTGCATTTTCAACTTCCGGCATCGTCTCGTGGTAAATAGCAGCAGTACTGCCAAATTGTTTGTCATAATAGGGCACATCTCCGCAGATCAGGTCGAGGTTTACCGGTTCAAGGAATTGCTCAAGGTCATACATAAAGGATAGCGATTAAATGATAAATTCTGTTTGATGGGATTCAGTTGTCAAAGGGCACAAATTAATAATTTTCTGAGCCGGGCAAAATAAATGTTTGTGGCTTAACTTCGCCGCAATATGGAAGATTTACTGTCTAAAATATCTCAATTAAAAGCTGAAATCGATCAGTTTTCTTCTAATGGCAAGGACGTTGCTGAAGAATTCCGGATCCGGTTCATTGGCTCTTCAGGCCTGGTAAAAGGTTTGATGGGTGAGATGAAAGATATTGCACCCGAAAAAAGAAAAGACGCCGGCCTGGCATTGAATGCCTTAAAGCAACATGCCGAAGAAAAATATAACGCACTGAAGGAAGCGGCACCAAAGCCAAAAGGAGATCATGTGAAAACGATTGACCTGACGCTTCCCGGCACTGAAATGGGTGTAGGCAGCAGGCATCCCATCAGCATTGTAAGAAATAAGATCATTTCTATATTTCAGAGAATTGGATTCACTGTGGCTGAAGGCCCGGAAGTGGAAGACGACTGGCATAACTTCACAGCATTGAACCTTCCGGAAAATCATCCGGCAAGAGACATGCAGGATACCTTTTATGTAAACCAGAACCCTGCCTGGATGCTGCGCACACATACCAGTAGCGTGCAAGTGCGAGAAATGGAGAAAGGGGTATTGCCCATCCGTATTATCTGCCCGGGACGCGTATTCAGAAACGAAACCATCAGTGCACGCGCGCATTGCTTCTTTCACCAGGTAGAAGGATTGTACATTGAAGAGAATGTAAGCTTTGCAGATTTGAAGCAAACTTTGTACTTCTTTGTAAAGGAAATGTTTGGGCAGGATATCAACATCAGGTTCCGTCCCTCTTATTTCCCATTCACAGAACCAAGTGCGGAAATGGATATCAGTTGCCTGATCTGTGGTGGTTCCGGATGTAATGTTTGCAAGCATACAGGATGGGTAGAGATATTGGGATGTGGAATGGTTCATCCGAATGTGCTGGAGAATTGTGGTATTGATTCTGAAAAATATACCGGCTTTGCATTCGGAATGGGTATAGAAAGAATTACAATGCTGAAGTACCAGATCAATGACCTGAGATTGTTTAGTGAAAATGACATCCGCTTTCTGAAGCAGTTTACAGATACCCTATAAAATCAGGCTTATGGATACTCCGGTTTGTGTATGTGGAGCTGGTACAATGGGTAGCGGTATAGCCCAGGTCTTTGCTACCAATGGGTTTCCGGTGAAGTTGTTTGATATAGAACGAAACACATTGGATCACGCAAGCAGTACAATTAGCAAAAACTTAAGTTACCTTGTCAGTAAAGAGAAAATAGACGAGCAACAAAAGTCTGCGATCTATTCTAAAATTGATTTTACTACTGAACTGAGTGAATGTACTGCCTTTATCATCATAGAGGCGATCGTGGAAAAAAAAGAGGCTAAGATCCGGTTGTTCAATCAACTTGCAGAATTCAATAATGAAGAAGTCATATTCGCTTCGAACACATCCTCTATTTCTATTTCAGAAATACAAAAAGAAGTTCCTTTTCCTCAAAGAGTAGCAGGGATGCACTTTTTCAACCCTGCTTATATCATGCCTTTGGTGGAAATAATAAGAGGTGAACAAACTGATGAATCGGTCTTGCAGGAGTTGAAAGAAATAGCTCAGCAGATACGGAAGCAATCTATTGTTTGCAAAGATTCGCCGGGATTTATTGTGAACCGTGTAGCGCGTCCATACTATCTTGAATCGTTGCGACTGTTAGAAAATGGCGTTGCCACTCTTGAGAAAATTGACCAAGTGCTCGAAGCCACAGGGTTTAAGATGGGGCCATTTCGTCTAATGGATTTGATTGGGATGGATATTAACCTGGCTACATCTGAAAGCGTGTATGAAGCCTTGGGCAAACCCTCACGATTAGAGCCATCGCAGATCCAAAGAGAAAAAGTAGCTGCAGGCGAATTGGGGAAGAAAACCGGGAAAGGATTTTATGATTATGAAAACCATGACAGGCCTTGAATACAACAACAGATAAAATACTTGTAACAGGTGGTACAGGCCTTGTCGGAAAAGAATTGATTTCCCAATTACTCGAAGGTGGTTATCATGTTCGCGCCCTATATCATAAAGCACCTGTTGAAATCAATCATCCTCATTTAGAGACCATACAGGGCGACATACTGGATGTAGTCTTGCTGGAGGAAGCGATGAAAGATATTTCACATGTATTTCATTGCGCAGCCATTGTGTCCTATGATCCTTCCGACAGGTACCGATTGCTGAAATTGAATGTGGAAGGAACAGCCAATATTGTGAATGCCTGCATTGATGCCGGGATTCAGAAGTTGGTTCACGTAAGTTCAGTTGCCGCCGTTGGCCGTATTCGTAAAGGTGAATTGGTAAATGAAACCATGCAGTGGTCAGAAAAAACCAATAACAGCGCTTACGGTAAATCGAAATATTATTCTGAAATGGAGGTGTGGCGCGGTATTGGCGAAGGACTTGATGCTGTGATTGTAAATCCTTCGCTGATACTCGGTGGTGATGATTGGAGTACAGGATCATCCGCGATCTTTAAAACCGCTTATGAAGAATTTGCCTGGTATTCAGAAGGCGTCACTGGAGTAGTAGATGTAAAGGATGTTGTACGGGCTATGATTTTGCTGATGAATAGCAGGATTACAGCCGAGAGGTTTATTCTGAGTGGAGAGAATTGCAGCTACCGTGAAATTTTTACAACCATTGCAAATTGTTTTGGGAAAAAGCCACCTCACAAGAGAGTTACGCCGTTCCTGGCAGCATTGGTTTGGAGGTTAGAGAAATGGAAAGGAAAATTGAGAGGGCAAAAGCCATTATTGACCAAAGAATCCGCACGTACTTCCTTGGCTTCGGTTTATTATGATCATTCCAGGATATTGGAATTTCTTCCGGAATTTTCGTTTACCCCTATCCGTGAGACAATTGAACGTACCTGCGGTGAATTGCAGAAGAAATACAAATTGGATTAAATTCTTTTTTTTCGATTGCGAAATGATAACTGATCATTGAGCCTGTCAGACGAAGCAAATGCTTGTCTGACTCAGACCGAAGCGTCAGTACCGAAATGAACTTTTCAATAATTAAGAATTAGTTGCTACATGATCTGGCTTCGGCAAGCTCAGCCAACGGAGAATATCGTTCATTGAGCTTGCCGAAATGAACTCCCCTAATTGCTGGCATATTTCTCCACCGGCATTCGGTTGGCAATGCTTCTTGCGAGTGTGAGTTCATCAGTATATTCCAGTTCGCCACCAAAAGCGATGCCTCTCGCGATAGTAGTGATTTTTATCCCGGGATTGCTCAGCCTTCTGGTGATATAATAGATCGTAGTATCTCCCTGAATATTCGGGCTGAGAGCAAATATTAGTTCTTCGATACTTTCATTTTTTACACGCTCTAACAATGCATCGATATATAACTGTTCCGGCCCGATACCATCTAATGGAGAAATGATACCACCCAGAATGTGGTAGAGTCCATTGTATTGCTGCGTGCTTTCGATAGCGATCACATCACGGATATTTTCCACCACGCAAATCATTTCCTGTTTCCTGGATGGCTGCCTGCAGATAGCACACAGTGTATCGTCAGAGATATTACCACACCTGATGCAGAACTGGATATCATGTTTCATTTTGGTAATGGCATTTGCAAATGCATCCACCTCGGAGGTTTCTTTCTTTAATAAGTGAAGCGCAAGCCGCAGCGCTGTTTTCTTGCCAATGCCGGGGAGTTTGGCAAATTCCTTTACCGCATTTTCAAGGAGGGAAGATGAAAAATTCATGCTGCAAAATTACCTATTAGATGCTTATTCAGGAGGTGAATAACCAAAATAGAGTTTTCAGGATTGTAAAATCGCAAGCCAGAAAAACGGTTCATCTTGTTGATCTTTGAGAATGTAACTGCAAAATCTGGGTTTGACACTGCGTATCTGTACCAGCAGGAAAAGCATTATTCGATCATCCAGAACCTAACCTGAAAATAGCGTCAATGGTTGGAGGGGATGGTCTTAGGTTTTTTGCCAGGGCCTTCTAATATCTTTTCATACTCATGCCTTCCGTATCCGATGAGAAGTGGAAAGATGATACATAGTATAGAGATAATAGCGCCGGCACCGAAACCGCCTACGCCGTAGATGAGCGCTGATTTGCCGGACTTACTGTACGGAGGCTCTGGTTTATCAAGCACCTTTATCACCGGTGTGGCTTTTTGTAATTTATAAGCTGCATTTTGTTGATTGGCTACTGCATTGGCATACTGGGCACGAATCATTTGTTTATCTGCTACTACATTTTCTGTGGGCACCCGGTATTCCAATTTCGTCGTATTGGTAAAGAGGGTGCGCTGATCCATTTCAATTAGCTTCTGATCTTTAGAGTTCATCACGCTACGGAGCGAGTCAACTTTGCCGGAGGCAAATTCAAAATCACGCTTTGCCTTTTCTCTTTTGAGTTCTATGTAGAATGCAGAAATTTTATCAATGAATGCATAGCTGATCACCTTTACCAGTTCGGGTGTGAGGCCTGAATAATTGAGGATAAAACTACTCGTTTTTGAAATAGAAGCATTTAGGTTTCGGCCTAAAACATTTGAAGCCCAGATAACCAAGGCCGGATCATTTGGCTGGTAACTAATATCCTTGTCGAAGGAGGTCTTGTTCTTTCGGTATTCATCCAGGAGCAGTTGTGCGATTGTTTTATTTCCCATAGATGGGATATGAACAGATGCTACTGCTTCCCTTGTAGTCCTGCTCACTGCCAATTCCGTGATGTTTACCGAATTCTCATCAGTAAAACTTTTCCCATTATCACCCGAACCCATCAATGCACTCAATACAGAGTTGTTTGAATTGTCCCCGGCTGTAAGTGGAAAAATGGTAGCAGAACTTGTGTAATAAACGGGAGAACGTTTGGCATAAACAATCATCATGATTGCAAATATGATTCCTAAACCAACGATCCAAACCCACCTCCTGGTAATCCTTAATAATATAGCTCTTGTTAAATCCTGTGCGTTCATGTTTTCAATTATTTAATCCTTGTCAGGATGTAGGCTACTAAAATGGGAATAGAAGTAACTAATGCCTGGCTGGCAAAGCTGGTAATGCTTTTTCCTTGTGGCCTTTGAGGAATTGTAATGGTACTTCCGGAGGTTACCTTAGGATAAAAATGGAAGAATCCAAAACTCTTGGTTCGTTTGCTGGTTCCATTAGCATAAGTAACAAAGATCCTCTTGCGCCAGGGCCTGGTACCGAACCCTCCTGCCTGATCTACATAATACTTTACACTCTGATGTTGCTTGTCAAAAAACACTTTTAATTCATTTTGCACTGTTCCTTTGATTTCTATTACCGGATTGGTAGATGGGATATAAATAACATCACCTGCATTGATGATCAAATCGAATTTACTTCCCGGATTTTCCAGGGCTTTCACCATGTTGATAGCTACAGCTTCTTTAGATCCTTTTGAGAGTAAGTTGCCTGTTGCTGAAGAATCGTTCTTCAAGATAGCCGGAGTATTTGTTACGCTATCCCTGTCGCGGTATAACAATGCTCCTGCCAGATTACTGTTTTGTTTTAATCCACCCGATCTTTTGATTATAGATGAAATTCTTTCATCCACTTCTAACTTAGGATATGTACCCGGGTATAATACTTCACCCATTATTTTTATATTCTGCTGTAGTTGAAACTGAGGATTCCTGCGTATATAAACCTGGTCATAAGGTTTAAGTAGTATTTCCTCCGTAACGGAATCCAATGCCAGGTTTTGGTTGATAGAGTAGGTTTTAATAACGGTATTGGTTGGCGTAAAGCCATTCCTGGCAGAGTCGAGATCTACCACACTTGAAACAGTGATAATACCGTAAGCTGCAGATGGGAGCAGGCCGTTGGCAAAATAAAGGAGGTCCTTGAGTGTCATACTTCCGTACTTCTGGTAAGTCCCGGGCTTTCTCACTTCTCCTTCAATAGAGACTGTTTGCCTTTCGCCAAATTGATTTTTATTAAAGACTTCAATAATATCATTTGCGCTGATTGGAATGTTATTGATACTGTTCAAATTCACGTTGAGATCTTTGAGACTTACATCGATCTTGTCAGAACGGATGCTGGTAGAATCGCCGGCACCTTTATATACATAAGCACGTTCCAGGTAGGAATTGGGAGTAACACCTCCTGCACGGTTGATCAGGTCAAACAACCTGTCACCGGGACGCGCTTCATACACATTAGGATAGGCCACCTCTCCTTTTACCATCACCTTATTTTTGAGGCCGGGATTAATCACATTCACGGCTACGATATCACCATCAAACAAAGGCTCATCTACGATTTCGCCGGAAGCCTTCAATCCAATGGCTTTCATGTTTACTGTTTTGATAGTTTGTTTTTCATTTTCATTTCTAATGATAGTACCTGCTGAGCTATATGCATCAGAGGTAAACCCACCTGCATAGCGAATCAAATCTCTGATGCCTTCATTCTTTTTCAGTTGGTAATACATGGGCCTTTTGAACTGGCCGGTTGCTAAAACCTTTTTTTCATAAAAAGGAACAATGACGAAATCATTATTTTCAAGATAGACATGCTTACCATAATCTCCTGTATTCAAATATTTATAGACATCAACAGAGTCGATGACCTTACCATTTCTGGATAACCTGATATCCCTGAGATTTCCATAATCTGTAACGCCGCCTGCCATTGCGATCACGTTCATGGCATTGGTAAATGCAGATACAACTACAGGTCCCGGGTTTTGTACATTCCCGGAAACCTGCACTACAATAGACCTTGGCTGGCCTAATGTAACACTGATGTTAGTGCCGGAAGGGATCACCCTTCTGAAACGGTCAAATATCACCGCACGGGCATTAGCAAAACTCAATCCCTGTACGGTTATTTTTCCCAACCCTCGTGGGAAGATAGATCCATCGCGTGCCACTACATAATCCTCTTCGAAGTCAGCGCCACCCCAAAGAGTAACTACTATATGGTCATCGACTCCTATTTTGTAGTCGTCTGGTGGCGTGCTGAGTTCAGCCAATTGCATGATCTGGCTATTGTGAAAAAGATCGCTCCCATAAGTAGCACGGGGATCAGCTAAAGATTTTCTGACAAAATCCTTTTTAGTACTGTCTGTTGTAACTACCGGTCGATTCAGAATACTTTTGTGAAGATCCTCACCCGGTTTTTCCTGTTGGCGGTTTTGATCCTGTAATAAATTCTGTAGTTCAGAAGGTGCGGCATTCTTTAACGCATTGGGATCTATCGGAAGATCTGGTACTTCCGGAGTTTCTTGCGCTTGTGATTGTAAAGGGAGACAGATGAATGCTGAAATAGTAAAAAACAACAGATATTTCAAGCAAGCAGCAGCGATGTTGCGTGTCATCTTTGGGTTTGTTAGGGGTTGTGTAAGATAGTTCTGCAATATAACGATCTAAAGTGAAATTTTATTTTAGGTCGTCAAGTCAATGCTGAAGCGGATTAGCCAGACATTTGAAAAATTCATCAATTATCTCTTTAAGAATTTGAGAAGCTGGCTTGATATCATTGACCAATGCGGCTACCTGCCCGATCTCCAGTTCTCCATTGTCCAGGTCTCCTTCAAACATTCCTTTCTTAGCCCGGCCACGGCCCAGTACCTCAGCCAATTGTTCAGGTGAGGTCTGTTCCCTGTATGCTTTGAGTACTTTCTGGTAAAATTGATTCTTGAGAATTCGTACCGGTGCCAACTCTTTCAATGTGAGTATGGTATCGCCTTCGCCGGACTGAATTACAGCATTTTTAAAATCATGATGCGAAGAAGCTTCCTCACTTGCTACAAAACGGCTGCCGATCTGAACACCCTCAGCTCCCAACACCATCGCGGCGAGCATTTGCCTGCCTGTGGCAATTCCACCTGCTGCAAGAACAGGGATATCTACTGCCTGCTTCACGAGAGGGATCAGTACAAAGGTGGTGGTTTCTTCCCGTCCATTATGGCCACCAGCTTCAAAGCCTTCAGCAATGACCGCATCGCAGCCTGCCTTTTGAGCTTTTTCTGCAAATTTTTTGCTGCCTACTACGTGGATGACCTTTATCCCTTTATCCTTCAACATAGAAGTATAAGTAGCAGGATTGCCTGCAGAAGTGATCACAGTTTTCACTTCGTGTCTGAAAATAATTTCGAGGTGGCTCTTCACATCTGCATATAGCAAGGGAAGATTTACTGCGAATGGCTTTAGGGTAGCCGCTTTCATTTTGATCAAATGCTCCTCGAGTATGTGAGGATACATGCTCCCGGAGCCAATGACTCCCAGGCCACCTGCATTACTTACTGTTGATGCCAGCCTCCATCCGCTTGCCCAGATCATTCCTGCCTGGATAACAGGATATTGAATCTGCAATAAAGACGTAACGCGGTTATTTTTGAAAATAGGATCCAATGCGATTTTTTTAGCAATGATAAGCGATTCAGGTTATTTGACCTTTCTGCCTTTCCAACTGTAGGAACCAAATGCACCAAGCCACCCGGCAATGATGATATAAATAATATGAAAGGGTTCCAGTAGGATCAACCACCAAACTAATTTCCTTTGGCCAAAAAAGCTACCCACCGGAAATAAAAAAAACAAGTCTGCAAATATTTTAGTGAAGAAAAGAATCAGAAAATATAGCAGTGGTATTTTAGAAAATATTGCACCGACAGCTGCGACCATCAGCCATACATTCACCAAATACACCAGTACGAGTACTAGTTTGATTTTCTTATCCGAATAGGCAGACGATTTCCCTGCCCAACGGATCCTTTGGTTAAGAAATTTTTGCAGGGTTGGTTCAGGGTAGGTGGAAACAATGGCTTCCTTACTTTTCAGGTATCGGATGTTTTTTCCAAAACCAATCTTCTCCATCAACAACATATCATCTCCGCTCGCAATGTTGTCGATACCTTCAAATCCCTGCACTGATTCAAATATCGATTTAGTGTATGCAAGGTTGGCACCATTAGCCATGTAGTGCATTCTTTTGTTGATGGCTGCTCCTGTAATTCCCTGGAGCGTCATAAAATCAAGGGCCTGGAAGATGAAGAACAATTTTTTCAGAAAATTTTTTGCTGGTGGAATGTCAAATCGAACCGGAGCTGCAATCATCGCAGGATGATTTAAGAGGTAGTAATTGCCAATTGTATGCAACCATTTTTCAGGAACAATACAATCTGCGTCAGTAGTAGCAATCAATGCCCCTTTCGCATAGGCAATACCTGTAGCAATGGCTTTTTTCTTGTAGGAGTTAATCCTGGCTTCCCGGGTATATTCTGATAATTTTAGGAGGTGAACTGCCGGGTTTGTTTTTTGGATGAATCTAACTATTTCGATGGTCTTATCATTGGAATGATCATCCACAACGATGATCTCAAAAAGATGCTCCGGGTAATCCTGAAGTACCAGGCTATTCATGCAATGCTCGATGTTTCGTTCTTCATTTCTTGCGGGAACGATTACAGAAATAATGGGAAGTTCAGGATTGTGCGGTGTGGAAAAGGATGGTGGTGAAATGGATATCCAGGCACTTCGATAGAATAACAGTAATAGTACATAAGGAACAAATATTAAAATGGAAATAACTGCGTAAACCATAAAAAACCGGCAAAGAATGAAAGTGCAAATTAAATTTTTTTATTTGGGCTTTTATTCTACATTTGTGTTAGTTGCATAAACAACTATATGACAGGCAACCAATTTAAGAAAGGGGAACTCTACAGCTTTATTACCGGTAAGGCGAGTACGGCCATAGCCCGGCGGCTGCAGAAGAATTTTAAACTGGCAGGGATTGAAATAACCATCGAGCAATGGAGTGTGCTGTACCATCTTTGGAAAGAAGATGGCCAGAGCCAGCAACAATTGTGCGATGCCACCTTTCGGGACAAGCCAAGTATTACCCGGTTGGTGGATAATATGGAGAAAAACAAATTAGTGAAGCGGGTTGGCAATAAAAGCGACAGGCGTGTTAATTTGATTTGCCTGACGGCAAGTGGCAGGAAGATTGAAGAGGAAGCAATGGTCGTTGCTAATCAGACATTGAATGAAGCATTGGTAGGCGTAACCAATGGACAGATAGAAATTGCCAGAGAAGTATTACAGATTGTGTATGACAACCTGAGTGGCTCTTGACTATAACTACTTAAATTAATTCACTCTAAAATAAATTTTATGGAAACAACCACTACTACAAAAGCACTCTCCGGAGGCGAGTGGCTGATAAAACCCGGTAACCCGGAAGATGTATTTACACCTGAAGATTTTTCTGAAGAGCAGGTGATGATCAGGGATATGTGCATCCAGTTTTTGAAAGCTGAAGTGCTGCCGGTTATTGATCGTATTGATAAGGCTGAGCCTGGACTGATGCCGGCTCTGATGGATAAGGCAGGTGAGCAGGGACTATTATCCGCATCTGTGCCTGAAGAGTACAATGGCATGGGCAAAGATTTTGTTACCTCTACGCTTGTGAGTGAGGCATTGGGTGGAGGTTACTCATTCAGTGTGGCAGTGAGTGCACACTCTGGAATTGGTACGCTGCCTATTTTATATTTCGGAACTGAAGAACAAAAGAAAAAATACATTCCTAAATTGGCCACCGGTGAATGGAAAGGCAGCTATGGACTTACAGAACCGGGTAGCGGTAGTGATGCTTTGGGAGCCAAGACCACTGCTGTTTTGAGTGATGATGGCAAACACTATATTCTGAACGGACAGAAGATATGGATCACAAACGGTGGATTTGCTGATGTATATACGGTGTTTGCAAAAATAGATGGAGACAAGTTTACAGCTTTCATCGTAGAGCGTGGTATGCCAGGATTTACACAAGGGCAGGAAGAACATAAGATGGGTATTAAAGGAAGCAGTACTGTGCAATTGTATTTCCAGGATTGCCAGGTGCCTGTCGAAAATGTATTAGGTGAAATAGGCAAGGGACACATCATTGCATTTAATATTCTGAACATTGGCCGTTTGAAACTGGCAGCGGCTACGATGGGTGGCGCTAAGATGGCGCTCTCTGATTCTATCGAGTACGCCAAGACCCGTGAACAATTCAAAACGGCGATTGCCAATTTCGGAGCCATCAAGCATAAACTAGCTGAGATGGCGATCGCCATTTACTCAGATGAGTCAGCGCTGTATCGTACTGCCAAATGGATTGATGAGAAAGAGGAAGAATTGTTAGCCGCAGGCAAACCATTTAATGAAGCACTATTGGGAGGCGCTGAAGAATATGCCATCGAGTGCGCGATATTAAAAGTACATGGAAGTGAGGCATTGGATTTGGTGGTAGATGAAGGTGTGCAGATTCACGGAGGCAATGGCTTCAGTGATGAATACAACATCAGTCGCGGATACAGGGATAGCCGTATCAACAGGATCTTTGAAGGCACCAACGAGATCAACCGGATGCTTACCGTAGATATGATGCTGAAGCGTGCGATGAAAGGAAAACTGAACCTGATGGGTCCCGCGATGGAAGTGCAAAAAGAACTGATGAGTATTCCGGATTTTGGTTCAGGAGATGATGGCCCATTTGCTAAAGAGCAAAAGGCCATTGCCAATATGAAGAAGAGCATTCTGATGGTGGCAGGCGCGGCAGTGCAAAAACTCATGAACAAACTTTCTGATGAACAGGAGATCATCATGAACATAGCGGATATGGCCATACAGACATTCACCGCCGAAAGTATGTTGATGAGAGTCATGAAAAACAAAGGCAGAATAAATGAAGATGTTCAAAAGGTAACAGAAGCAATGCTCATTGTGTATATGAATTCTGCTGCAGAAAAAATTTCTTTTGCAGGAAAAGAAGCGATCAATGCATTTGCAAGTGGGGATGAGCAGCGAATGATGTTATTAGGATTGAAGCGCTTCACAAAAGCAGAACCGGTGAATACCAAAGATGCACGACGCCTTATTGCTGACAGCCTTATTACGGCAGGCGCTTACAAAATTTGATGACAGATAAATTTTTTGATTATTCTGAAACCGGCAATTAAATCGTTGCTGGTTTTTTTGTTTTTCACAGGCGAGTAGGGACACTTGCCTGTAGCTACTACTACCGGTTAGCGTCTCACCAACCGGAAAATTATTCAAATGGCGAAATCCGATAGTTATCGGATTTGAGATGCGCCTACTGCAAAACCTGGTTAAATGCATTTCAATTTATCTGAAATTTATCCGTTGCCATCATGTATCCGCAGGCGTTGCCAATTTTTCCTTTTGCATTTAGAAAATTAGCTACCTCATAGTACTTTATTCGTTAAAAAATGTTAAGGATCGTAATTCAAATGATGACATTTTCCTCTTTGCACGATTAATATACAAATGAGTGGCCTCCGGGATAAACATAGTATTAGATCAAACGTGTGTTTTTTATTGTGGGTTAAGGTTCATTCACTTTTGTGAGTGAACCTTTTTACCTGATAGACCGGAGACCATGAGGTAGGAAAGTTGTTCTTTGATAAATTATTGGATAGTCATACTGTAACAGGATGCAGTTTCAAATCCGGTTGATATCGGATGTCGCTGGTTGGTGGAGACACTAACCGGGGCAGCCTGCCTTGGGCGGTGCCCCCGTCGCCTACAAGGCACGCCGTAATATGAAAATCTGAAATGCGCCCGTAATAGATGGTTGGTTTACAAATTTTTATTAATTTCCAATTCTAAAATTAGCTGGAAATCAGATCAGATAAGCGTAATACCACAGTAAAAGACCAGCATGGGCCAGTGACTGATGAAGAATGGACATTAATGTACAATGACAACTTCGCGCCCATCAGGCAATTTGTGCTTTCCAATAACGGCAGTGAACAACAGGCAGAGGATGTCTATCATGAAGCCTTCATGGCAGCGTGGCGTAATGTGCAGATGGGGAAGTATGAATTTCGGGGAGAACAATCGTTGAGTAGCTATATATTAACAATTGGAAAGAATAAATGGATTGATGTATTGAGATCGGCCCGCAATAAAAAAACGCTCCCAATTGCACAAGATATAGAAAGTGAAGAATCGGAAGATTTGCCATCAGAAGAAGAGAGGAATATTAAATTGGTAAAGGATCAGTTTAATCATCTGGGTGAAAATTGCAAAGAACTTCTGATTGCATTTTATTATAAGAAAGAAACGATGAGGGACATATCTGAAAAGAAAGGATGGACAGAAGCTACTACAAGAAACAGCAAATACCGCTGCCTTCAAAAGCTGCGGGATTTAATAAATCGGAATATACCGTGAAAAATGATTTTATCATAAGTGAGGAGGAATGGGAGGAAATTGAAAACTTCCTCAAGGGAGACTTACCTCAGGAAACAGTTGACGACATGAAAAAACGACTCAAAGATGAACCGCTCTTTTCAGAAAAGGTAGCTCATGTCAGGCTTTTGACGACGGGCATCAGAGAGGCTGCCTTAGAGGCTGACCTGAAGAAAATAAAGATAGGCCAGGGAGAGAATGTGGTACACCGGATCCCGAACAAGAAGCAATACTATTTCAGATGGATGGCAGCAGCAGCTATAATCTTAGGAGTAGTAGCAATTGGATACTTCAATGTTTTCAACAAAAGCGAACACCGCCTTTTTAGTAAGTACTACTATCCGGATTCAGGACTGGTATCTTCGATGGGCATTTCTGATAACTATAATTTTGATGTTGCGATGATTGACTATAAATCCGGTAAGTACAGTCAATCCATTAATGAAATGAAGAAGCTGCTGAGCTCAAACCCGGGTAATGATACATTGAACTATTATATTGGTAATTCATTTCTTGCATTAGACGAGGTAGATTCTGCTATTGCTTACCTGAACCAGGTGGTAGCGAGTGGTAACAATGCGTTTGTCAAAGATGCAAACTGGTATCTCGGACTTTCATATCTGAAATTAGGACAGAAAGAAAAAGCTGTTTCATACATAAGGCAATCGGGCCATGAGAAAAAGGATGAACTGCTGAAACAAATCTCGAAATAGGCTGAAATTTTTTTTCAATATTTCTTTAGATGAAGTACTTGTTTGTCATAATAATGGTACTTGGCACACTCTGTGCTCATGCGCAATCTGAGGGTAAATCTTCTATTGAAAAAGCTATTTCAGAAAAGAAATACAGAGAGGCAGAAAACATCCTGCAAAAGATTACCGGTAGTTATTTTCAGACGAAGCAGGCAGATTCACTTGTCAATTATATTTTCCTTACAGGAAAGATCAGGGTTGCTGAAGGCAAATTGAATGAGGGTAACAAAGAGGTTGAAAGTTTTATTGCCCGGCTGAAGTCCATGAACCCTGGTCCTGCAACGCTCATGAATGCCTACATCCAGGCTTCCGACTATTATGGATTTACCGGTAACAATGCGAAAGCTTATGCTTCATCAACTACGGCGTTTGAATTTGGGCAAAAAGCTAATGCTACTCTTTCCCACCTTGCAACGATTCAAAACAATCTTGCCGCGTTAGCACAACGAAGGGGAAAGTTGGAGCTGATGAAACTACATGTGAACAAGGCTATTGGCTACCTGGAAAGAGATCCGGCTCCTGACTATATAACCTTGTACATCGCCCAGAATGGTCTCGGATCTATCATGTATTATGAATCCAAATTAGATAGTGCAACCTATTATTTTGAAAAAGCAATTGAATCGCTTAATAAGGCACCGAAGAATCCGATCAATCAATTATACAGGCCGGCCATTTTGCTCAATAACCTCGCAGGGATATATCTCCAACAGGGAAACTCATCAAAGGCTATTGATGCTATGCTACAGGTGATAGACAAGCTCGATAAATTTTCGGAATCGCCGGGAGAAGCCCAGAAGAAAAGTACAGCCATCAGTTTTCGCTTCGAAGCTATAGATAACCTCGCAGGGATTTACAAAGACTTAGGTGATCTGCAAAAGGCCCGGGATCTCCTGGAATTTTCATACAAGGGGAAAAGAGAATCGTTGACAGAACGTGATCCGGGTATTTTCTTTTCGCAAATCCTGTTGGGTCAACTATATAATGCTTTGGGATATAATGAGAAGTCAATTTCCTACCTTAATGAAGGAATTAAAAACTATGAAAAATATAGTCCCGACCAGTGGATTTCTTTGGGTGACGGATACAGCACACTTGCGTTAGTTAATGATTACAAGAAATCATTCCCGCTTGCTGAGCGGTATTACAACATTGCCGACAGCCTTTATGAACTGGCCTTCCAGGGATCGTATGATCAGGCCTATCTTGAATTTCTTCGTAATAAAGCACAATTTCTTGCCGAACATGGAAAGAGGGCAGGAGCAATGAAAGTAGCCCAAAAGTGTTATGATTACATCGTAAAGAACCTTGGAAAAGAAAGTCTCGATGTCTTTTATCAATTGCTTAATTTTTCTAAAATCGAATATCTCGGTAATAATTTTTCATCAGCATACACTTATGCAGAAAAAGGCTTGATCCTGATCGATAAAAAACTGATCACATCGACAACGCTTATTGATTCTATCAAATTGGAAGTGTTCAAACCGCGTGCGATTCTATATAAGTCACTGGCATCATACTATATGCCAGGCGGCAAAGAAAAGATCAGATCCATATTGAAAGAATTGGATCAGGCGATTGATATTCTTGAACGAAAGAAAGGATTTGTCAACGATCCTGAAAATAACAAAATCATACTTTCAGAAAATAAGGAGTTGTTTGATTTTGTAAAACAACTCAACCTGGAATTGTATGGTACTACCGGTGATAAGAGCTATATCAACAGAGTGATGAGCCTGCAGGAATCTGCCTTGTATAGCCGGATCAGAAGCAGGCTGGATCAAAACGACAGCATGAAATTCTCACGAATTCCACAAAGGATTATCGACCAGGGAAAGGCATTGAACACTGCGATGAAAGAAGCATTGTCTGCACAGAAAAATCAGGGAGGTGCTCTTGCCGGCTTTTTTGTTGCAGTCAATAATATCGATCAATACAAACAAAGCCTTAAAACAAACTATCCGAAATACTACGAGTTGAGGTATGAATCTGTAATCAATTCTTTGGGGTCAATTAGAAAAAGGATACCATTGGAAAGTACTTTACTTCGTTATTTTTTTGTTGACTCTTCATTGTATGTTTTTGCGGTTGATAGTAATAAAGAGGTGATCGTGCAGTTAAATCCTGATAACCTTAATGAAATGATTCAGCAGGTGCATAGTCCCGACATTAACGTGGTGACAAGTGCATTGGCAAAGCTTTACTCAGTACTATGGGAACCGGTGAGCATGTATATCCATACAAAAAAGGTAATAGTCATTCCTGACGGGATCCTTTATACGCTCAACATGGAAATACTTACACCGGAACGAATTCACTCCTACGGAGAACTATCTACTAAGAGCCTTCTGGCAAAATATACCTTCTCCTATCATTATAGTATTTTTTTGATGGGACAACACCATAGTGATAACAAACCCTTAGCTGGCTTTGCCGGCTACGCACCGGGTTTTTCGGAAGACTTAAAAAAATCTTATCAGAAGACTGTGAAAGATTCTTTTTTCTTAGACAGGGATTACATGAATCTATTGCCTCAGCCTTTTACTACATCTTTGCTTTCCAGGATAAGAAAACTCTTCAATGGCCAGAGTTTTACGGGAGAAGAGTGCACTAAGAAACAGTTTGTCAGCTCAGCAGGAGATCATCGTATCATCCATGTAGCTACTCATGCATTTTCAGACAATATTTCTCCGGAGTACTCCAGGCTCATTTTTGCAAAGAGCGATGAATCACAGAACAATGAATTACTCACATCAGAGATATATGGTTATGATATGAATTCTGATCTCACCGTGCTTTCTGCATGTGAAACGGGCAAACCGGGGTATGAAGATGGCGAGGGTATGATCTCTCTCGCTCATGCTTTTCATTACTCAGGCAGCAAAAGCCTGGTGACCGGATTATGGAAAATAGATGAAAAAGCAAGTGCATTGCTGCTTGAATCTTTTTATGATTATCTGAAGGAAGGAAAATCAAAAGATGAAGCATTACGATTAGCCAAATTAGATTATCTGAAGAGTCAGCATGGCCGGGCGCTCGCTCCTGAGTATTGGGCGGGGTTGGTCATTATTGGTGACACAACTCCGATAGAATTTCCTGGTTCCGGTAAAACGTATTGGTGGTATGTTGCGTTTTCAGTAGTAGGGTTGGTTGCTGCATATTGGATTTTCCTGCACTATAGGAAAATAAAAGGAACCGCTTAGAGTAGCAGGTTCCAATAGTTCCTGACACCAGCATTTTCTTTTCCCGATTTATTCTTATTGCCTCCCCGCTTTAATTCTCAGATTGGTATATTATCTTTAAATACTCAACTCTATAAATGAGTTGCTATTAATCAATCAATCGACAATGCCAATATTAGCTGCAGACCTGGGTGGTACTAAATTAGCACTCGGAATTTTTTCAAATAATATCGACTTGCTCCATAAAGAAAAAGTGCTCCTTGATAATAGTACTGGCAGGGAAGTTGGAAGAATGATTTGTGATCACATATCCGCTATGATCAATTCTCAAAAAGAGCAGAATGAAAAGATCGAAGCCATTGGAATGGCAATCCCGGGGATTTATAGTGAAAGTCGCGGTACCGTTTGGGCTCCGAATATTCCGGGATGGGAAAATTATCCATTGTTAGAAGAGTTGAAATCTGTAGCACCTGGTATCCCGATCATTATTTCAAGCGATCGTGCTTGTTACGTCACGGCTGAAATTGAAAAAGGAATTGCCCGAAATTGTTCGGATGCTGTATTTATTGCAGTGGGTACCGGGATTGGAGCCGGTATTGTTTGTGGTGGAAAAATACTTGTCGGTGCTAATGACATTGCCGGTGCTATCGGATGGATGGCATTGAATCAACCGTTCAAAGAAAAGTATTCATCGTGTGGTTGTTTTGAAAGTATTGCCTCCGGTCAGGGCATTATAAAATCAGCGATTGAATTCATGCAATCACATCCTGAGTATGATGGTGAATTAAAAACAATTCCATCTGATTTGCTTTCTACCCACGATGTTTTTGATGCTTATGACCAGGGCGATATATTAGCGGGAGAAGTGATACGGTGTTGTATCGAAGTGTGGGGAATGGCGCTTGCCAATGTTGTCAGTATGCTCAATCCGCAAATGGTGATTTTCGGAGGTGGTGTGTTTGGGCCTGCAGCAAAGTGGTTACCGGAGATCGAAGCAGAAGCAAGAAAATGGGCTCAACCAGTAAGCATGCAATACGTTTCGGTGGTGGCTACTTCACTTGGTCCGGATGCAGGACTTTATGGTGCGGCGTGCCTCGCATTTCAGAAAATCAAAAGCAATAGTGTTTTATGAAAGGGAATGTTCTCGCATTCGTTGCTGCCTGCATGGGTATGTTCCTTTTTGGGATTACGTTGATTACACTCGGTGCAGTGGCTACTGATTTACGGACAAAGTTTCAACTTACGGGTATTCAATCCGGAACATTATTTTCGATCCTTCCGTTGGGAATCATGTTAGGCTCTTTAATATTCGGCCCGGTGTGTGATAGGTTTGGATATAAACTCTTGCTGATCATTTCCTGCCTGGCTGTATTCGCGGGTTTTGAAGGAATAGCTTACAGTCATTCGTACCAATGGTTGAAATTTTTCATTTTTATTTTTGGGGTGGGAGGTGGTATCATCAATGGAGCTACCAATGCAGTGGTTACTGATATCAGCACTGAATATAAGGGAGCCAATCTGAGCCTGCTGGGAGTCTTTTTCGGATTAGGTGCATTGGGAATGCCGCTTGTGCTGGGGGCACTACATCACATTTCTTCATTTCAAATTGTGGCAGCTATTGGATGGCTGACACTGCTGGTAGCACTTTTCTTTTTCTTCGTTTCATTTCCACCTGCCAAACTGAAATCCGGAACTCCTGTTACCAATTACAAATCTTTATTCAAGCCTTTATTGATCCTCATCGCATGCTTCCTGTTTTTTCAAAGCAGTTTTGAAGCCATCATCAATAACTGGACTACAAGCTATCTTACTTCGAAAGGTGTGATGGATGAAAAGGATGCACTATTCTCCTTATCGCTGCATGTCGTTGGAATGGTAGCGATGAGACTATTGACCGGAAGTGTATTCAGAAAGATCTCAGAAACAAAAATTCTTTGGGCTTGCCTGTGGATGCTTTTTATCGGAATTGCTTTTATGCAGTTGGGTACTTCACGGTTTGTGATCCAGGTGGGATTAATCTTTTCCGGTGCGGGCCTTGCCGGGGGATTCCCATTGATGCTGGGAATTACCGGAAAATATTTTGCTCACCTTTCAGGTACTGCATTTAGCTTTGTTTTTACGGTAGCACTGTTAGGAAATATGCTGATCAATTATTTGATGGGATTTATTGTAGATGCTTTTGGCGTTCTTCATCTTACAACGGTGGCTTACATAGAAGTCGCCTGTATGACACTGATATTTTATTTTATACTTCAATCACTTAAAACCAAACAAGATCATGTTAGCAATACAATGGCTCAATAATGCGAGAGATGTGATGAGCAAAATTGAAAACACACAAATCGAAAATATCACAAAGGCTGCAAAAGCAATGGCAGACAGTATTGAAGCTGGAAGGTGGGTACACACTTTTGGATGTGGACATGCTACTATTCCCGTTGAAGAAATGTATCCGCGTATTGGTGGGTTTGTCGGTTTTCATCCGATGGTGGAATTGCCTCTTACTTTTTTTACAAGGATTACCGGTGAAATGGGTGTACATCAATTCGTTTTTTTGGAAAGGGTAGAGGGATACGGTGTAGAAATAATGAAAGGGTACAATTTTGATTCAAGAGATTGTATGTGGGTGTTCTCACATTCGGGAATCAATAACGTAAATATTGATGTAGCATTAGAGGCAAAGAAAAAGGGAATGAAAGTGATTGCATTCGGATCAGCCGCTGCTGCAAAGGGTAAGCAGACAAGGCACTCGAGCGGTAAAACAATCTTTGACATTGCTGACATCGTTGTAGATAGCTGTGCACCGATTGAAGATGCATCTGTTCCGATAAAAAATCATGTGGACAAATTAGGCCCGGTTTCTACGATGGCATTTGTTACCTGCGTATGGATGACGGTAATCACAGTTGCCGAAATGCTCGTAGAGAGAGGAGTGAAACTCCACATCCATCCTTCGCACAATGTACCTGGCGACACAACTGCCAAGCAACGGTTAGAAGAAGCACTTGCTTTTTATAAAGAAAGGATTGCGGGAGTGTGATTTCGTTTTGCTTCCGGAGAATTAAATTTTAAAAAACACTTTCAATATGAATTTGAGTCAAGTCATAGCCTCACATGTAATGGAAGCATATTTTGGAAATAGCTGGTCTGATGTATGCGTCAGAGATATCGTTAAAGATATTCAGTACGATGAAGCGATTACCATTTCAGCAGCTTCACCAAATACCATTGCTGCATTGTTGTATCATATCATGTTTTACAACAAAGCTATTTGCCAGCGTCTCAGGGGAGAGGAACCTCAAATAGGTGAAGCCAATGGATTTGATCTGCCTCCTCTTAAGAGTGAAAGCGATTGGAAGCAATTAGTATCTGATGCAATGGAAGCTGCAGAGAAATTGGCTGATGCCATCAGGAATTTTCCACAGGAAAAACTCTTTGATGAAAAGCCGGAAGGTAAAGGCACATACTATAAAAAATTTCATGGAGTTATCGAACACAATTATTATCATCTCGGGCAGATCATGATCCTGAAAAAATTAATCAGGAGCAGCAGGTGATCTGATTTTCTTAATAGATATGCTGCAATTGTTTTGTTCGTACAGGTTTATGCGATGTGGAGGTTCTGAATAGCCCGGATGTTATTGGTAGAAGCCAATAAAAAAATCCCGCGGGTAAAGCGGGATTAAATTTCTTATTCCAGAAGGATCAGAAATCATCATCATCGTCATCAAAACTTTCTCCATCATCGAATAATCCCATGGATTTATAATCGTCATCCATGTCAAAGTCATCATCACCTCCACCTTTCTTTCCTGATTTTTTTCCTTTTGATTTGGGGATATCAAATTCTTCGAAGTCAGGGTCATAGTTGTCTTCGTCAGACTTATTCCAGTCATCATCTTCTTCCTCCACATCGTCGTCATCATCATCCTCATCAGATCGCGACTTACCTTTCTTTTCAGGTTTCCCTTTACCTTTTGCAGGTTTTACTTCATCATCTTCTTCCATATCATCATCTTCATCGTCCTCTACGGGTTTTTGTTTTTTTGATGATGCTGCTGGTGCTTTCTTTGCGGGACTCTTTGGAGTTTCCTTTTTAGTTTTATCAGATTTCGCTTTCATATTAATTGCCGGAATTTGATTAATAATTTTCTTTCAAAAATTTTCTAAATCAAAAATAGGAAATATTTTAAATGGTAATTTTTTCTCTAAAATAAACAATCATGGTGCCACAATTATCTGGTCGGAACCGGGTCCATTTGAAATGAATTTGGTTTGAACGCCAAGGTAGTTATTAATGAATTGAATGTACTCAATCATCTCGGCAGGAAGTTTTTTATAATCGGTTATTTTAGAGATGTCTGTTTTCCATCCTTTATAAGATTCGTAAACAGGTTCCAGGTTCATTTTCTCCATTTGATAAGGAATCTGGGTGGTGGTAGTTCCATCTACATTGTAACTGGTACACAAATTCAAAGTATCAAGCGTGTCGAGCACATCCACCTTGGTCATTACCAATTGTGTCACGCCATTTACCATACAGGCATACTTCAGTGCTACCATATCTATCCAGCCGCAGCGACGTGGACGCCCGGTAGTGCTTCCGAATTCATTACCCATCTTCCGAATGTGATCGCCGGTTTCATCGTGTAGTTCTGTAGGAAACGGGCCACCGCCCACACGGGTACAATAAGCCTTGGTGATGCCTGTAACCTTCCCGATTTTGTGCGGTGCTACTCCAAGTCCACTGCATACTCCGGCTGTGATAGTAGTGGAAGATGTAACATAAGGGAAGGTGCCGAAGTCGATATCGAGCATACTGCCCTGTGCACCTTCTGCGAGTATTTTTTGCCCGGTCTGCAGTGCATCATTGACAAAATATTCGCCACTGACAATATTCAGAGTTTTTAAAAATTCCAAAGCATTAAAAAATATCTCTTCCTCTGCAGATATATCTTCAGTAAATGAAAAATTATCCAGTAATTTTTGGTGCTTCAGCCTGAGTTTGATGTATTTCGAAACAAAATTCTTATTACGGATATCGCCTACCCTCAGGCCGTTACGCCCGGTCTTGTCCATGTAGGCGGGTCCAATTCCTTTCAGCGTGGAGCCGATTTTCTCACTTCCCTTATTTTGTTCACTGGCACGATCCAATGCCTTATGCGTGGGTAATATCAGTTGAGTACGGTCGCTGATAAAAAGTGTTTTCCTGAAGTCAACTCCAAAGGAAGCGACTGTTTCACATTCTTTCTGGAGGGTTACCGCATCCAGTACTACGCCATTGCCAATCAGGTTTTTAGTATTGGGCTTGAAGATACCGGATGGTATCTGGTGCAACACTACTTTCTTTTCACCGATGTAGAGCGTGTGGCCTGCATTGGGGCCTCCCTGGAATCTCGCAATAATATCATATTGGTTAGCAAAATAGTCCACTACCTTTCCCTTGCCTTCATCACCCCATTGAAGACCAAGTATAACATCTACCATTCTTATTTGATTTTAAAAATTTCAGGCGGTAAAAGTAAAATTAAAACCCCAATCATGGTGATTGAGGTTTGAATAAAAATTTAGAAATGTGGATCAGGCCACTTTTAGCATACTCAACTTGCTAACCTGGAATTTGCGGGCCGCGTATTCTTTGGTAAGTGTGAATGTTTTTATTTTTTGAGATGGCAATTCATACATGGCATCTGTCAGAATGCTTTCGCAAATGCTCCTGAGCCCACGGGCGCCTAATTTGTACTCCATTGCTTTATCAACCATGAAATCGTAAACATCATTTTCAATCACGAGGTCAATTCCTTCCAATTGAAATAATTTCTTGTATTGCTTGATAAGTGAATTGCGCGGCTCTGTCAATATATTTCGAAGTGTCGTAATGTCTAACGGATTCAGATAGGTGATTACAGGTAACCTGCCCAACAATTCGGGTATGAGACCAAAGTGTTTCAAATCCTGTGCATTCACGAATTGCAGCAAGTTCTTACGCTGGTATTCCTGCATGTCTTTGTTTACGCTGAAGCCGATAGCGTTGGTGTTGATCCTCTTGCCAATGATCCTGTCCACACCATCGAAGGCACCTCCGCAGATGAATAAAATATTGCTGGTGTTGATCTTGATGAGCTTTTGTTCCGGATGCTTACGTCCTCCTTGTGGCGGAACCAATACTTCTGTTCCTTCCAGTAATTTCAGCAACCCTTGCTGTACACCTTCGCCGCTTACATCGCGTGTAATACTTGGGTTATCACTCTTCCGGGCTATCTTATCGATTTCGTCTATGTAAACAATTCCTTTCTGTGCAGCGTTCACATCAAAATTACAAACCTGCAACAGGCGGCTTAGGATACTTTCCACATCCTCTCCCACATAACCCGCTTCTGTAAATACTGTGGCATCAACGATGGCGAACGGTACATTCAGCACGCGTGCAATAGTCTTTGCCAGCAGCGTCTTACCGGTTCCTGTTTCGCCTACCATAATCAGGTTGCTCTTTTCAATTTCAATATCATTGTCGATTTTCTGATTGAGCCTCTTGTAATGATTGTAAACTGCTACTGCCAGCACTTTCTTGGCATCATCCTGTCCGATCACATATTCATCAAGATATTTCTTGATCTCCATCGGCTTTTTCACTGTCAATTTGAAGTTGCTGCTGCCTGTATTTTTTTCAACCTCCTGCGGGATTTCCTGCAAAATAATTTCCTGGGCATGCTCTACGCAATTTTCGCAGATATGTCCTTCCTGGCCAGCGATAAGTATCTTCACTTCTTCGCGTGAGCGGCCACAGAATGAACAATGCAGGTTTTGTTGTTTTGCCATGGTTAATTATTGGTGCTAAAGTACTGCTTTAAAACAAAATAGACTTTCAAAAAATCCTTCACTACAATTTCTTTAAGATAACGTCAACAATTCCGTATTTCTTGCTTTCCTGGGCGTCCATCCAGTAGTCGCGATCAAAATCGTCCATCACCTTTTCGTACGTCTGTCCACAGTTTTCCGCAAGGATTTTTGCTCCGATTTCTTTGGCCTTTTGCATCTGCCTCGCCATGATCTCGAGATCGGCGCTGGTGCCCTTGCCGCCCCCGCTGGGCTGGTGTATCATTACTTCTCCGTGAGGGTAAATGTATCGTTTGCCTTTGGCGCCACCGCTCAATAGTATGCTGGCCATACTTGCAGCCATTCCCATACAGATCGTACTTACCGGGCTGGAGATCATCTGCATCGTATCATAGATCACCATGCCGCTGGTGACACCGCCACCAGGGCTGCTGATATAAAAAGAGATTTCTTTTCCGGGATTCATCGCTTCGAGATAGAGCAGTTTGTTGGTGATCTCTCTGCTCGTTTTATCATTTACTTCTCCCCACAAAAAAATCTTACGTTGCTCCAGGAATTTTTTGTCGTAGAGAAATGCACCTTCCATCATGCGCTCCATCGGTGAGTTGTCCGGGTTTTCTTTTTCCGGTTCTTCTTCTTCCGACTGTATTATTCTTTTGGATAAAATAGTATTCATTGCTTTCTTATTTATTCTTTTGTTTTCTTGCATTGGTTAAAAGCACTTCGTCAATGAGCCCATAGGCTTTGGCTTCTTCGGCTGTCATCCAGAAATCACGGTTACTGTCTTTGGCTATTTTTTCCATAGGCTGGCCTGTGTGATGACTCAATACTTCGTAGAGTTCATTTTTGAGTTTCACAATTTCATTTACCGTGATTTGTACATCACTTGCCTGTCCCATAGCCCCGGCGCTGGGCTGGTGCATCATGACACGTGCATGCTTCAAGGCACTTCTTTTTTCCGGCGCTCCTGCCGCCATCAGTACAGCAGCCATGCTGGCAGCGATTCCTGTGCAAATAGTAGAAACATCGGGTGCTATAAACTGCATGGTATCATACATTCCCAATCCCGCATACACACCACCTCCGGGAGAATTGATGTACAGTTGAATATCGCGTGTCCTGTCAGTACTTTCCAGAAATAGTAACTGCGCTGTTACGATGTTGGCTACTTCGTCATTGATAGGATATCCGAGAAAGATGATCCTGTCCATCATCAACCTGCTATATACATCCATCACGGCTACATTCATAGGCCGTTCTTCAATGATGTTGGGTGTCAGGTTGGTAACGTTATGTTTTATGTAACTGTCTAAGGTATTGCTGCTGATGCCTCTGTGCTTCACAGCATACTTCTCAAATTCTTTTCCGTCCATTATATTTTTGTTTTGTGCAAAATAAATCTTTACCTGCTTAAGGCACCAAATATAATGCTAACAAAAAGAATAAGACAAAATGGCTAATTCGAAAATTTTGCTTAGTGCTCGTGGCTATGTGCTTCCTGCATTTTCTGGAAGTCTTCCTGAGAGATTTCTTTTTCTTCCGGCTCTACCTGTTGCTTGGCCCAATCAAATATTTTTTGGGTCATCAGCTTATTGTATCGGGACTCCAATTGTTCTTTTTCGCCCATCATTCTGTCAATATATCCCGCAGCCCATGAATATTCAGGAGAATCCAGATCGGCATTTCCGAAATACTTTCCGAGTTCCTTTTTGATTTCCGCTTTGATCTCTTCAGCGGTTACCTTCAAATCCTGGTTCCTGACAATCTGTTGTGAGATAAGAGACCATTTCAATTCTTTAATAAAAGAAGGGGCTTCTGCTTCTATTTCCTCTGCCGATTTTGCATTTTCAGAATTCTCGAGCAATTTCTTGAGAAATGATTCAGGAAGATCAACCGGTGTATCCATCAATTGATGATACAATGTGTGTTCGAGTTGATGGTCAGAAACTTCATCCCATTGTTTTTGTTCGTCTGATGATATTGCATCCTTAAATGCAGCTTCGTCCTTGATCTCATGGTTAGGGAATGCTTTTGAGTAGAGGTCTTCATCGAGTGGATGTTTCTCAAGGTCATTCACAGAGATGATGGTTATGGAAACAGGGGACGCAATCTTATCCTGGTCACCGGGATTTACTCCTATGCTCTCCAGAACAGCCGGGTATTTTTCTACATCAATGATCTCACTGAGTTTTCCTGTAAGCACATCATCTTTCTTCTTTCCTGTCAATTCTTTTTGGAAGGATTCGCTAAATACTTTTACATAGAGGCTTTGTTCACTTCCGAAACCACCTTCAACCGGGTTGCCTTCTGAATCACTCTCTGCCAGCTTTATTTTAATAATGTTATTATCAGAAGTGATTGCTTCTGTTTCTTTCAATTCGCCGAATTGCGCCTGAAAACTTTCAATACGGTTATTGATGTCCTCCGGCTTCACTTTTATTTTATAATGAAGAGGTTTCTTGCCACTGCTCAGGTCAATTTTTATTTCAGGCTTGAGTCCTATTTCAAAAAGGAACTCATACTCCTGGGGCTGTTGCATGTTCAGTTCGGGAAATTTCCCGGTTGCTGACGGCAGTGGTTGCCCGAAAATTTCTAATTTTTCTTCAGTAAGATATTTCTGTAATTCTTTCTCCACAGACTTGATAACAGAATCTCTGTAAAAATCCTGTCCATACATTTTCTTGATCATTCCGGCCGGTACCATCCCTTTTCTGAATCCGGGTATGTTCGCTTTCTTGCTATAGGTACGGATGTCTTTTTCAAAATCGGGAAGATAATCTCCTTTGTCGATTTTTACTGATATCCTGTCATGTAGGTTGCTGATCGGTTCTCTTGTAACACTTGCCATTGTATAGAATTTTAGGAGAAGAATCTCCCTGTTTTTTTGTAGAAGTGCGCATGGAGGGACTCGAACCCCCACACCTTGCGGCATCAGATCCTAAGTCTGACGTGTCTACCAATTTCACCACATGCGCATTTGGGGCGGCAAAGGTAATGGATTTTGTATGTAAAAAATGTTTGATTTTGGTGTCTTCTTTTCTTTTTTGCCTAACAAATTCTTAAAGAAAACAAGGAGGCGGATAATTTTTAATTCTATGCATATAGAATTGAATAATTCAGGCCCCGGAATTGCTTTTTGCAGGTGCACCCGATTGCAATTTGTTATTTACGAATTGAAGGAGTGGAAGGCTGGGGAGTAGATACATACACTGCCGTAAAAGCAGGGATACCGTTTTCTCAGGAAAAGAATTAAAAAAAGTTTTATGTCCGTTATAATATTACTTTTAGTTTCTATTGTAAATTCGTAGCAATGGCCCATACACTTGATATTCCTAAGTATGAAATGAACGAGGAGCAAGAGAAGAAGGAGATCTTGCGAAAGTACCGGGCGTTATTGAAGGTACTAAAGCCCAAATTGAAACCAGGTGATAAAGAGCAGGTACGCTCTGCCTTTGAAATAGCAGTGGAGGCTCATAAGACAATGCGCCGCAAGAGCGGTGAGCCTTACATACTGCATCCCATCGCCGTGGCTACCATTTGTGTAGAAGAGATCGGGTTAGGTGTACGCAGCACCATTTGTGCTTTATTGCATGATACCGTTGAAGACACTGATGTAACACTGGAAGCGGTTCAGCGTGAGTTTGGCGCTGAGATTGCAAAGATTGTCGACGGCCTTACCAAGATTTCGAATGTCATCGACAATAATATTTCCCAACAGGCAGAAAATTTTAAGAAGATACTGCTTACGCTCACTGACGACCCAAGAGTGATTCTTATTAAGTTAGCCGACAGGCTGCATAATATGAGGACACTCGAAAGTATGAAGCGGGAAAAGCAGTTGAAGATAGCCTCCGAAACAGTGTACGTATATGCTCCTCTGGCACACCGGATGGGGCTTTACAATATCAAAACGGAACTGGAAGACCTCGCGATGAAATATATGGAACCTGACAGTTACCGTTACATTGCTCAAAAATTAGATAACACCAAAAGAGAGCGCACCCGCTATATCAACGATTTCATCAGGCCGCTGAAAGAAAAACTCAATACCGGTAATTTCAATTTTGAAATTTACGGTCGCCCAAAAAGCATTCATAGTATTTGGAATAAGATGAAAAAAAAGGGCGTGTCATTCGAAGAGGTATATGACTTATTTGCCATTCGGATCATACTGGATTCTATTCCCGAAAGGGAAAAGGAAGACTGCTGGAAAGTGTATAGCCTGGTTACGGATGAATACATCCCGGCGCCGGAGCGGCTACGCGACTGGCTGAGCAATCCCAAAAGCAATGGGTATGAAGCATTGCATACCACAGTGATGGGTCCTCATGGTAAGTGGGTAGAAGTGCAGATCAGAACAAAACGAATGAATGACATTGCGGAGAAAGGCCTGGCAGCACACTGGAAATATAAAGAAGGTGCTACAGAAGAAAATCGTTTTGACAAATGGTTTCAGCAGATCAGGGATATGCTGGCTAACCAGGATACAAACTCAATTGATTTTTTGCAAGACTTCAAGACTTCCTTCCTTGCTGAAGAAATATACGTATATACTCCGAAAGGAGATATCAAAATGTTACCCGTAGGATCATCCGCATTGGACTTTGCATTTTCCATTCATACCAAGATAGGTGAGAATTGCATAGGTGCAAAAGTCAATCACAAGTTGGTACCTATCAGCCATAAATTACGCAGTGGTGATCAAATTGAAATTATCACTTCCTCCAAACAAAAACCAAAATCAGAGTGGCTCAAATTTGTCGTAACAACGAAGGCAAAATCAAAAATTAAAGATTCTCTTAAGGAAGAAAAACGTGCTGTGGGTGAAGAAGGAAGAGCGTTGCTGGTTAAGCGGCTTGAGCAAATGAATATTCCTGCCACCCAGGCTCAGTTTGAAGAAATAGCAGCTTATTATAAAATCAATTCTTCACTTGACCTTTTCTATGATATTGCCGTAAGGAAGATCGATCTCCATGAGGCCAAAGACTGGACTTATAATGGCGACAAGATCGTATTCCCGAAGACGGAAAAGGTGGTGCAGGAAGAAAAAATAAAAAGCCTTCCTAAGAAAGACACGGAGTTGATCATCTTTGGCGAAAGCAGTGATAAGATCATGTATTCACTTGCTAATTGTTGCAAACCTATCCCGGGCGATGACGTATTTGGGTTTATCACTCAAGGTGAAGGATTGAAGATACACAGGACGAATTGTCCGAATGCTGCAAGACTCTTAGCGAATTATGGACACAGGGTTGTAAAAACGAAATGGGTCAAGAATAAAGAGATTTCATTCCTCACCGGTGTCAAGATCATTGGCCTGGATGATGTGGGTGTCATCAACAAGATCACTAATCTCATCAGCGGTACTCTGAAGATCAACATCAACGCGCTTACGATTGAAGCACATGAAGGATTGTTTGAGGGAAAAGTGAAAGTATATGTACACGATAAGGATGAATTGGAAACCCTGGTAACAAAGCTTGTGGAATTACCAGGCATTGAAAGTGTGGAACGTTTTGACACAGAATCTACCACCTGAATGCTATCCCAATTAATATGAACGATAAAATGGACATTCTTTGGCAGTGCAAAGAATTTTCACGACTCAGTAGTGAAGAACTCTACCATATTTTGCGATTGCGAAATGAAGTATTTGTTGTAGAGCAACATTGCATGTACCAGGATTGTGATGGTAAAGATTTGAAAGCGCTTCATTTGAGTGGGTATGTAGAAAATCGGTTGATTGCCTATGCACGCATTCTGCCGGTTGGTGTGAGTTATACGGAAGGAGCTTCGCTTGGCCGGATCGTAACGTCTCCATCTGTTCGTGGAAAAAAGTATGGTAAGAGCCTGATGAAAATGGCGATTCAAATGCTCCATGATAAATTCGGACAGGTTGAAATCATAATTAGTGCCCAGGCTCATCTGCAGAAATTTTATAGTGATTTCGGATTCATTTCCGAAGGAACTATTTACCTGGAAGATGATATCCCACACATACAGATGAGGAGGGCAGGGATCGTCACTTCACAATAAAATTTTTCTCAGGGCGTTTTAGATTTTGTTGACTTCAGGTTATTCCTGTTGTCAATTAAAATCCATCTGCCTTATGAAGAAAAGTTTACATGTCGCCTTAGTGTTTTGCACACTGTCAATAGTGGGGCTTTACAATCAAGGTGCGAAAGCTCAAACCCTACAATTCGGCAATGAAGACCGAACCGTCTTTGAAGTAGGAATTAATATAGGCCCTTCATTCTTCCTTGGAGACTTAGGAGGGAATAAAGGAGAAGGTACCCGTTTTGTAAAAGATGTCAATCTCTCTTTGACCAAGTGGATGAAAGGGGCATTTGTAACCTATTATCCCAAGGATTGGTTGGGAGTACGCGTCGCAGCTCAGTTTGGGAAATTAGAAGGTAATGATGAAATCATTAATCCTAAAGGCGGTGAGGAACTATTCAGGAAACAAAGAAACCTGGACTTCCGTACTAATTTGTTTGAAGCATATATAGCCGCAGAAGTGTATCCCCTTCAATTATTACTCAACAGGTATGGAGATTATAACCCACGCTTGAAGCCCTATGGAGTAGTTGGTGTTGGTATGTACAAATACAATCCGCAAGGGTCGCTTACAGATGCCAACGGAAATCAAACGTGGTATTACCTGAAACCATTGCACCTGGAAGGCCAGGGCTTTGCTGAATATCCTGACAGAAAGGAATACAGCCTTACGCAGATTAATATTCCAATAGGTGTAGGCGCAAAATATCAGTTGACTGAAAAAGTCAATGTCAGTTTTGAAATCTTATTGAGGAAGAGCTTTAATGATTATGTGGATGATGTGAGCACTACCTATATCGATCCGGCATTGTATGACAAATATCTATCTCCGCAAAATGCAGCAATTGCAAGGAAGATTTCAGATAAAATGATCAATACGCTTTACGTTCCAGGGGCTACGAGATTTGCCGCAGGAGAGCAAAGAGGCAATCCCAACCAGAATGATTCCTGGTTCACAACCTTTATTAAAATTGGCTGGAAACTTAACGCTGCAAGTAATGAGCTTAAACGTATGCGCTGTCCTGCCAGATTCTAATTGCCAATGAAAAAGTTTATTCAAGTAATAACAAGCAAAGTATCCGGATGAAGTCAGGACTTATGGAACCTGCATCTCTATGTATAGGAACCCCTGAAACCACATTATTTTCTTTGATTTCACCGAAATGCTTTGCTTTTACTTTGATATTTTTTCGGATCGCCTAAGAATATACAACCTGCTATCAGCAATTCTTCCGGATCACTTGTGTTTTTCGTCTTTCAATTCTTCTTTTAAATACTTTCCGGTATAACTCTGTTTGACTTTTACTAATTCTTCCGGCGTTCCCTGAAATAAGATCGTTCCTCCTTTTTGACCACCTTCCGGTCCAATGTCGATTATATAATCTGCTACTTTGATGATATCCAGGTTGTGCTCAATCACCAGAACCGTGTTCCCACGATCTACCAATTTGTTGAGTACCTGTACCAGTAATGCAATATCCTGAAAGTGTAAACCTGTGGTTGGTTCATCAAGGATATAAAATGTCTTTCCCGTATCTCTTTTACTGAGTTCCGTGGATAATTTCACGCGCTGTGCCTCGCCACCACTCAGCGTTGTAGCCGATTGCCCCAATGTGATATATCCTAATCCCACTTCTTGCAGTACTTTTATTTTGCGGTAGAGATAAGGTACATTCTTGAAAAACTCTACTGCCTCATCTACTGTCATTTCCAGGACATCACTTATGGATTTTCCTTTGTAGCGTATTTCAAGTGTTTCCCGGTTGTATCGTTTCCCATTGCATTTTTCACATTTCACATATACATCGGGCAGGAAGTTCATTTCGATCACCCGCATACCGCCACCCTGGCATACATCACATCTTCCGCTTTTTACATTAAAAGAAAATCTTCCCGGCTTATAACCTCTGATTTTAGCTTCAGGTATAGAGGCAAACAATGCTCTGATGTCTGTAAAGAATCCGCAATAGGTTGCCGGGTTGCTGCGTGGTGTTCGTCCGATAGGAGACTGATCTATTTCAACAACCTTATCAATCAGTTCCAGACCTGATACTTTCTTGTAAGGTAATGGTTCCAGTTTACTCTTGTAAACATGCCTGCTCAGGAGTGGATAAAGTGTTTCACTGATGAGTGTTGATTTTCCGCTACCGCTGACACCGGTAATACAGATAAATTTTCCGAGAGGAAATCTTACATCTATATTTTTCAGATTATTGCCGGAGGCGCCTTTTATTTCGATAAAGCTGCCATTGCCTTTTCTTCTGGTTGCTGGTATGGGAATGGCTTTATTACCGTTGAGAAAAGCTGCGGTGGGTGTGTTCATTGAGAGCAATTCCTTCGGTTTTCCGTTGGCCACTATGCGTCCCCCATGTGCTCCTGCAGCAGGGCCTATATCTATCAGGTAATCTGCTGCGAGCATAATTTCTTTGTCATGTTCTACCACCAGTACACTATTGCCGATCTCTCTCAATTCTTTTAAAGCCTCTATGAGTTGATGATTATCTCTTTGATGCAAACCTATACTGGGTTCGTCAAGAATGTAGGTGATGCCTTGCAATTGTGAACCGATCTGTGTGGCAAGTTTGATTCGCTGGGATTCACCTCCACTCAATGATTTGGAAGGCCTGTTCAGACTCAGGTATCCTAATCCTACATCGAGAAGAAAATGAAGCCGGTCCCTGATCTCTTTAAGAATATCCTTCGCAATGATATTTTGCTTTTGTGATAATCTTTTTTCGATATCATTAAACCAATCACCTAATTCATCCAGGTTGAAATTGCTGAGTTCACTGATATTTTTGTTATCAATTTTAAACCAGAGACTTTCTTTTTTTAGCCTTGCACCGTGGCATTCCGGGCACTCTTTCAGAATCATAAACTGCTCAGCCCATCCCCTTATATGATCACTTGAGTTGGATGAATTAAACCAACGGTGTATCATATTTACTATACCTTCATATTCTTCTGAAGCAAGAGCTTCTTCGTCCCAGGAAACAGAATCCCACATGCTCCCGGCATCATCATTTAATTCTGAACTTCCATAAAGCAACAGGTTCAGAATTTCTTCGGGTAATTCACCTAAAGGTTTATCCAGGCTGAACTTGTGTTTCCTGGCTAATTTCTGTATTTGATTGAATGCATAGACATCTCTTTCTTCGCCAAGAGGTACAATGGCGCCATCGTTGATACTCTTGCGGGGATCGGGAATGATGGCTTCAAGATTATGGAGATAAACATTCCCAAGCCCTTTGCAATGTGGGCAAGCGCCATAAGGGCTATTGAATGAGAAGGCATTGGGTGATGGTATTTCATAACTCAGTCCGGTGTCTTCACACATCAGACGTTTGCTGTATTGAACCAGTTTTTCATTTTTTTGTAAGAGCAAAAACATCAGGTCATTTCCCGTGTGCAAAGCCTTTTGAATACTATCACTGATGCGTGCTCTTTGTTCATCTCTTACTTCTACCCGGTCAATGACTAATTCAATATCATGGATCTTGTATCGGTCCACCTGCATTCTTGGTGCCAGGTCTTTTATTTCTCCATCGATTCTCACTTTTAAAAAACCCTTCTTCCTCATGTCCTCAAATAGTTCACGGTAGTGCCCTTTTCTACCCCTGATCAATGGTGCTAAAATGGAAAGCTTTTCTTCGGCAAATCTTTTAAAAATATTTTCCACAATCTCCTCCTCTGACCATCTCACCATCTTCTTTCCTGTGTTATAGCTGTAAGCTTCACCGATGCGGGCAAAGAGCAACCGCATGAAATCATATACTTCAGTGATGGTGCCTACCGTGCTACGGGGATTTTTGTTGGTAGTCTTTTGCTCTATTGATATGACAGGGCTCAGGCCACTGATCTTATCTACATCAGGGCGCTCCATATCACCCATAAACTGGCGTGCATAAGCAGAAAAACTTTCCATATAACGACGCTGCCCCTCTGCAAAAATGGTATCGAAGGCAAGCGAAGATTTACCGCTTCCACTTACACCGGTGATAACTACCAATTGATTTTTTGGAATAGCTATATCAATATTCTTGAGATTGTGCTCGCGTGCCCCCCAAACCTCAATGTGCTCATTGTCGCCTTCAATAAATTCAGAATTGTATGGTTCCATTAAAGAATGCAAAATTACATGCTTCATTGAATTCTTGTTTTCGAAAGAAAGGGAATATTATATGAAGAGATGGCAGCCTGGGTTATTTACTTTAAATTGTTTTAATGTGGAAAAATTATAACAATCATATAGGCGGTCTGCTGCCAATTCCCCGGGAATTATTATTGAAGTTATCCAGGATGAAATTGTTGAGGCAATTAAGTGTAGTGCCTAATCAAAAAAATCTTAAAACATCCGATGGTTACTATGTTTTGTAGGAATGTCATTACATTTGCTCTCCCCACCGGAAAGTAAGTATTACTGAGTCGCAAAGAGAGAAGCACAGGCAGATTTCGGGGAAAAGGAAAATTTATTAACTAATTTTTTTTGGGTTATCCGTAAAAAAACCATCTTTGTTGCAAGTATTTTTATTAGTTTTAGCATCCTTTATTTAGTGGTAAACCGAGATTTATTTTACACCCAATAGAAAATTTATTTGACACTTTTTTACAATAATTAATTTCTTTACTCGTTTTATTTCATGGTATTCGTTGCCAAATTATGCATGGGTACCTACCAAATACTATTATTGAATGAAAAAGTTGTCCTTACCCGCAAAGTCATCAACAATGAAAAATGGTTTGTTCGCACTAGTTGGCGGTGCAGCGATTGTACTGTCAGGATGTGGCAAATTTGGCAAGTCCAAAGGGCTTCCTAATGATGGGCAGTTACATGGTGTGGCGCCGACCGGCAAATATACCCTTCCCAAACCTCCGGGAATGGTTTATATTCCACCAGGCACCTTCCACATGGGCCCGAGTGATGAAGATGTGAATTATGCATTCACAGCAAGAAACAAACAGGTTTCCATCAATGGATTCTGGATGGATGCCACAGAAATTACCAATAATGAATATCGCCAGTTTACCAACTGGGTGAAAGATTCCATAGCTGCCAAACTAATGGGCTATGTGAAGCAAAACCAGGACGGTACAGAGATCATCGATTGGACAAAGGCTAAAACCATCAAGTGGGATGATAAAGCTACATTGGAGAAAGTAGATGCTATGATCGTAACGCCGGACAACCGGATATTCGGTAGAAAGGAAATAGATCCGATGAAAGTGGTTTACCATTCTGAGATCTATGATTTCAAAGAAGCATCAAAGCGTGAGAATGCCAATGTGCCCCGTGGTAAATTCATCGTGAGATATGATATCCCGGTGTATCCTGATACATTGTGCTGGGTACGCGACTTCTCCTACTCTTACAATGAGCCGATGGCTAAACAGTATTACAGCCACCCTGCATTTGGAAACTATCCTGTAGTAGGTGTCAACTGGAAGCAGGCGACAGCATTTGCAGAATGGAGAACACAATATCTCAATGGTTATTTACAAGGTAAAAAACGTTCAACAGAATCACCTTTCCGTCTTCCTACCGAAGCAGAATGGGAATATGCAGCACGTGGTGGTCGTTCACAAGCCCCTTATCCATGGGGTGGTCCTTACCTGAGAAACAGGAAAGGTTGCCTGATGGCAAACTTTAAACCAGGCCGCGGTAACTATCCAGAAGATGGTGGATTCTACACTGTTCGTGCCGATGCTTACTGGCCTAATGATTTCGGTCTGTATAACATGGCAGGTAACGTAGCTGAGTGGACTTCATCATTGTATTATGAAGGTGGATA
>CAZGNJ010000002.1:63321-167221 GCA_964526985.1 uncultured Ginsengibacter sp.
TATAACTTCCAGCACGACATGAACCCTGATATCAGGTGGAATGCAAAAGACCAGGATCCTCCACGCATGAAGCGTAAAGTGATCAGAGGCGGTAGCTGGAAAGATGTAGGTTACTTCCTGCAGACAAGTACACGTACTTATGAATACCAGGATACCTCTAAATCATATATTGGTTTCCGTTGTGTAATTGATTTGCCACCAGCAACCGGCAAAAGAAAATAAACAGAGAACAAAATAAAAAATAGCAGACCCCAAGCTGCCAAAAATTCCAAAGAAAACAATTTATAGATTACATTTTTAGTTCCAAAAAATTTACGGCCTGTATTAATTAATTCTTCAGAAAATTAATATAGGCCTTTATTGTCGGAACTCACTAACCAAAAAATTCCAACCAAACAAACTTTAAAATTCAATTATTATGTCTCAGTCTCGTCAAGCTCCTCAAAGAAGTTTTTTAACACTCGTAGATGTGTTTGTAAGCGCCGGCGCCGGTGTTGTAATATTCGCAGCATGGGCCAAACTTACCCACCAGTCTTATGCTGATACTATGCTCACAGTAGGTATGTGGACAGAAACAGCCATCTTCCTTATTTATGCTGTTATCGAATGGGTAAAACCACACAAACACGACAGCGATCATGCACCAGCAGTAGCAAATGTAACCAGCCAGGCTTCACCATTGAAATCTATGGAAGATATGATGAAAGAAGCCGAGATCACTCCGGCAAATATGAAACGTCTCGGAGAAAACTTCCAGAAATTGGGTACCACTGTTTCCCAGTTGGGCGAAGTAGGAGATGTAGTGAAATCAACTGGTGATTTCTCTGCAAAAACCAAAGAAGCCAACAATGCTTTGGGTATGATGAAGGAAGCATTTATGAATTCCGCAAATACCATGAGCAACTTTAATACAGCAGCAGATAGTGCACGCGGATTTAAAGACCAGGTTCAGGTGCTGACCAAGAATTTGGGTTCATTGAATACTATTTATGAACTTGAATTGAACGAGAGCAATAACCACCTGAAAACATTGAACTCCTTCTACGGAAAAATGGCTAAGGCAAGCGAAGTGATGGTAACCACTGTAGAAGATGCTCAGAAAACAAAAGAACAGATCAACGCTCTTGCAAACAATCTTGGCAAACTGAACCAGGTGTATGGCAATATGCTGAGTGCAATGCAAGGAAGACAGTAGTCTGTTTTATAAAATCCAATCTAACCCTAAAGAATTTAAATTAAGATATTATGCCATTACCTAAAGAACCGCGGCAGAAGATGATCAACGTAATGTACCTGGTACTTACTGCCATCCTTGCGCTGAATGTTTCTAATGAGGTGATCACTGCCTTTAAGGTAGTGGACAAGAGTCTGATAACCTCCAATGAAATCATCAGTTCCGGAAACGAAACCCTTTATAAATCTCTCGAAGCAAAGGTGAACGACCCTCAATCAAGAGAGAAAGCATTGATATGGGAACCAAAAGCTCTGGATGCTAAGAAGTATTCTGCTGCCATGTACAATTACTTAGATAGCCTGAAATTAGAATTGAAGAAAGCTGCCGACTTGCGGATTAAAGAAGACGGCTCAGAAGATTATCGTGAAGATAACTTAGATGCTTCTACCAGGCTGTTTGAAACCAAAGGTGTAGGTAAGGAACTGGAAAGCAGGTTGAATCAGTATCGCGATGCTATGTTGAATATAGATCCGGATATTCGTAAACAATTTGAAAAAAACTTCCCGGTGAATACGAGCACAAAAGACTTTAAAACCAGGGAAGGAAAGACAAAGGATTTTACACAGACATATTTTCACATGACACCGACTGTGGCCGCATTGACCATGCTGAGTAAATTTCAAAACGGTGTGAAGAATGCTGAAAGTGAAATAGTAACTTATTGCCACAACCAAATTGGCGCTGTAAAAGTAATTTATGACCAGTTCGCAGCATTGGTGGGACAAAGTTCCAACTATGTAATGCCGGGTCAGAAGATTGATATCACAGCAGGTGTAGGTGCATACAGCAAAGCGGCTCAGCCACAAATTACTATTGGCGGTGCCCCGGTAGCAGTAGGTCCTGATGGCCGTGCTCAATACACTATTACAGCTTCCGGTGCCGGTAGCAAATCTGTTCCTGTGGTAGTTACTTATACTAAACCCGATGGAACAAAAGAAACCAAGACATTCCCTGTGGAATATACAGTGGGTACTCCTGGTGGGTCAGCAGTAATGCTTGATAAAATGAACGTGTTTTATATCGGTGTTGATAACCCTGTAACTATTTCTTCAGGTACCGGTTGGGATAAGACTAAAGTATCTATGTCCGGAGGAACACTTTCATCTGCCGGTGGTGCTGGTAAATTTAAGGTTCGCGTAAATACCGTCGGCAAGGCTGCGATCACAGTAAATGCTGATGGCAAAGTGAGCACTTATGATTTCAGGATCAAGCAGGTGCCAAATCCTATCCTGATGGTAGGGCCAAGCGATGGCGGACGTGTACAATCTGTAATGTTCAAGAACCAAAGATTTGCACGTGCTGACCTGAAAGATTTTGACTTTGATTATCACTATAACATTGTAGGAGCTACAGTTTATTTCTCCGGTGCTAATTTTTCTAACATTCAGACCAGGACCATCAATAATGGAAATCTGGAATCTCTTAGTGCAGAATTAGCGAAATGCATTCCGGGAACTACAGTTACGTTTGATAATGTAAGAGTACAAGGGCCGGGTGGACCAGTTAAGTCTATTCCTGCCGTAGGATTTGTTTTGTATTAATAATTAAATTTAGACGACATAACGTTCTTTAATGGAACTATGCGGCATCATAAGAGAATAAATAAACAACACATGAAAAAGTTAATTGCAAATTGCCTGTTCGCTTTTCTTTGCGCCGGTTTGGTAGCAAATACTGCTGCCGCTCAAAAGAAGCGCACTGTGAAAAAGAGGCCTACAGCCAAGGTAACCCAAAACAAGACAAGCGTAAATCCTGTCGTGGTAAAGGATACAGTGGTGGTACCTCCTCAGCCACCTGTAGTGGACAGTCTTCCTGTCGAAGTTGTGAAAAAATCTCTGCGCAATGACGATGCTATCGAAAGGAACCTGGTTAAAGACAGAATGCCTTTGCCTTATGAAAATCTTCGTGAGGACGATGCGATTTACAGACAAAAATTGTGGAGAGATATTGATACCCGCGAGAAAATGAATTTGCCATTCCGTTATTCCGCAAATGAGAACAATGGTAATCAAAGGTTCATTTCTATCTTGTTCAAAGCTATCCAGGATGGACAGGACAATGGTGGAGTTACAGCATTCAGCGCTGTAGATGATCGCTTCACTACACCAATGACTAAGGCAGAGTTAGCCAAAATCATTTCCGGTGAACCGATTACAGTTCCACTTTATGATACGTTGGGCAATATTACCGGTTACAAAACGACTGCACCGGAAGTAAACCTGGATTCCTTTTACAAATTCAGGATCAAAGAAGAAGTGATCTTCGATAAAGAGAGCAGCAGGTTATTCTGGAGAATATTAGGCATTGCGCCGCTGAAGAATATCTATACTTCAACGGGAACTTATCTTGGTGAAACAGAAATGTTCTGGGTGTATTATCCTGATATGAGGCCGATCTTCGCTAAGTATGAAGTGTATAATGGCAAGAACTACGGTGCAAGAATGAGTTGGGAAGAATTGTTTGAAAGCCGGATGTTTTACGGCAGGATTGTAAAGAGTACTATTGACAATCCTTATGACCAATATATCAAGAACCAGATGGGCTTCAAAAACAGTTCAATCCTTCAATTGCTGGAAGGAGAGAATATCAAAGAGAAGATCTTTGATTATGAACAAAACCTTTGGAGTTATTAAGTGATAATAATTGAATTTAAAAAAAGGGAAGCATAATGTTTCCCTTTTTTCGTTTGTATATTATTGTTAGAAATGTTTACTCCCTGAAAGATTCCCGTGCGATTACAATTTTTTGAATTTCGCTGGTGCCTTCGCCGATCGTACACAACTTGCTGTCACGATAAAATTTTTCAACAGGAAAATCTTTCGTGTATCCATACCCCCCAAATATCTGAACAGCATCTGTAGCAATTCTTACGGCGATTTCACTGGCATAGTATTTAGCTATTGCTGATGCTTTGGTAACGGGCTTGTGATGATCCTTTAGTTCACAAGCCTGCTCTATCAGAAGGCCTGCTGCAGTAATTTCAGTTGCCATATCAGCGATCTTGAAAGAGATGCCCTGGAATTCAGCAATAGGTTTTCCGAATTGATGCCGCTCCCTGGAGTATGTGACAGACGCATCATAAGCACCTCTGGCAATGCCCAGTGCCAATGCTGCAATAGAGATGCGCCCACCATCCAATACCTTCATGGCTTGTACAAATCCCTCACCTACATTACCGAGCCTGTTGCTGTCGGGAATGATACAATCTTCAAATATCATCTCAGCAGTTTCACTGGCACGCATTCCTAATTTATTCTCCTTTTTTCCGCCCCTGAATCCTTTTGTGGTACGCTCTACCACAAAGGCAGTGGCATTGTTTCTGGTACCCGGTTCACCGGTACGGCAAATAACAACAGCCACATCGCCGGTGATACCATGTGTGATCCAGGTCTTGGTACCATTGATGATCCATTGATCACCTTTTTTCTCAGCAACACATTTCATATTACCCGCATCACTACCGGTTCCCGGTTCAGTAAGTCCCCAGGCTCCGATCCATTCGGCAGTTGCAAGCTTAGGCAAGAACTTTTGCTTTTGTTCTTCATTTCCAAAGGCGAGGATGTGCCCTGTGCATAACGAATTGTGCGCAGCAAGCGAAAGCCCGATTGAACCATCTACCCGCGCTATTTCCTGGATGATGGCGTTGTATTCGAAATACCCCAGTCCTGAACCGCCATATTTTTCCGGTACTACTACACCCATTAACCCCAGCTTTCCCATCTCTTTGAAAATATGCACGGGAAATTTCTGTGCTTCATCCCATTCCATCACATGAGGCTTTATATTTTTTTCTGCAAATTCACGCGCTGTTGCCGCTACCTGTTCTGTCAATTCACTCTTTGAGAAATTCATATCATTCTTTTGAAGGCCCGCAATATACTCTAATTTGGATTGGGGGTAAATATGAGGTGCATCTCCATCCTCTATCCGGCGGATAAAGATGTCTAATCTTACTTAACCTTCAGGAGGCTTTTTCTATTTCCGTTCAGAATCGTAGTTACTAAAAATATTGATACAGGTGGTGCAGTTGGAAATTTGGAAATTGAAGGACAGGCCAGTCTATTTTACGACAAGGTAAGGTTGTATTTTCCCAAAGAGTATGTCGTCAATAATGTGAATTTTTTTCAGGTCATCCAATGATTTGTAAGGGCCATATTGGTTTCGGAACTGAATTATTGCGTTAGCGACATTGTAATCGATGTAGGGATGCGATCGGAGTTCATTAATACCAGCAGCGTTGATGTCTATTTTTTTCGTATCCATTGTCTTTAGTGATAGTAACGGTCTTATCTTTTGAAAAACTGAATCTGGAAGAAAGCGGGTTTCACCTACCTGCTCCACACTACAAAACCCTCCTAATTTCTCCCGGAATGTTACAATGCGTTGTGCCAGTTTGCTCCCGATCCCCGGCAGTTTGATGAATGCTGTCGTGTCTGCCTTGTTGATGTCTATGATCTCAAAGTGTTTTTTAGAATAAGATTTGTTTTCATTAGATCCCGGCTCTGGGGTATTATATTTTACCAATGCTGATGGTGTACTTCCATCAATTTTTATCCTTACATAAGGAATCAAACGGTCAGCATCTTCTTTTGGAAGTGTATAGATTTTCTTTAGGTCTTCGGGCTTTCTGAATATCCCTCCTTTAGATAAATATTTCTGAATGGTAACAGCTACATTTTTATGTACACCCAACTGTAGCCATTGTTCCAGGGAAGTAGTATTTGGATCAAAATAGAAAAGCTGTATTTCTTCAGGAACGGTGGAAATGTCGTCAGTTGTTGCATTAGCTGTTTTGATATCTGAAGTATCCTTGAAGATTTCTCTGAGTTGTCGAATCGTTTCCTGTGTTTTAGCAGTGTCAGGTTTTCTTTCCTTTTTCAGGTATGGAAATGCCAATGGAGCCAATAACGTAATCGCAATCAGGCTAACCAATACAAAGATCCCTATCCTGTCTTTTCTTGAAAAAGTGAGATAATCCCTTATGAATTTTTTCCACATGGCAAGAAATATTAAGTCTTGGGACGAACTATTATTTCTTTTCTATGGGATATTGAACTATAAAAAAACTGAACTACCTGATTAGTGTAAATGTTCCTTTGTCAACAATCAAATTTCCTAGATAATCGACTCCTTCTGCTGTCCACACGAAGGTGTCACTATCTTGTGTCCTGCCTTTGAAGTTGCCATCCCATCCTTTCCCCATTTGCTGTGTGGCAAAGATGAGTTGACCGGTTCGATTATAAACATTGAAATATTTCATTGACTTCATTCCTATGGCTATAGGTTTCAAAATATCATTCAATCCATCATTATTTGGAGTAAAGGCATTCGGTACATAAAATCCCGGCTTCAGTTTATACACCTTCACCATGATGGTATCCGTATCTATACAACCTCCTTCTGCTACTATTCTTACTACATATTCCTGGTCACTACTTAGTAAGGCTATGGGATTTTGAATGAATGGATTGTTGAGTCCTGTTGATGGTGTCCACAAGAAATTTTCTGCTTCAGACTGTGCAAAGAGATGCAATGGTTGATCCACTACAATGGCTGTATCTCTTGGGCCGGCATCTACATAAGGAACAATCACTTTTACCAAAACAGTGTCGTAGGTAGGTTTGGGGCATCCAAGTACATCGTTGACCTTAACGACATATTGAATCGTACTCACGGGCGATGCGATTGGATTGGGAACCTGGTTATTACTCAGATAAGCTGCAGGTTGCCATTCATACATACTTCCTCCGCTTGCCTGGAGCGAAGTGGACGTGTTGACACATATTGCAGTGTCTTCGCCTGCATAGGCGTTCGGATAAGGTACTGTTCTTACATTGACGGATCCCCTGGTATTGCATTTGCCGATTGATGCCACTACCTGGTACGTTGTATTGCCGGCAGGAATGGCTGTTGGAGATTTTACAATGTCTGAAATCAAAGACGCCGACGGCGACCATTGGTAATGCAAACCATCGCTGGAAGGTCGAAGAATTAGACTGTCTGTGAGGCAGATGGTGGTATCGGCAGGCATCTTTAATGTGACCTGGCTCACCACCTTTACAACAACAGAATCCATATTGTTGCATCCCCGGCTTTCTTCATAGTTCGCATAATAGGTGGTAGTAACATCCGGACTTACCAATGGATTAAAGCTGTTGATATTATTAATATTATAATTTGGTGTCCACGTAACAGTACCGCTGCCCGAAGCGCTCAATTGAAGCGTATCGATGTTACAAATGAGCGTATCGTTTGTTACATTGAATGGAGGTTTTTTCAAAAATGTCAATGTATCCGTAAACGTCTTTTGGCATCCTTTCGAGGATGTGATGGTAAGTGAAACCGGGTAGTCCCCTTCCTCGGTAAACATGAATTGAGGGTTGCGGGTATTGGCAGTGTCAGATGCTACTCCAGGCACACCAAAATCCCACTTCCATCCTGTGATACTTCCATATCGTGTAGTGGATCTGTCAGTAAAGAAGATGTTAGAGTTGATACACTTACCATCGGATAGGAATGCTGGCTTGAATCCGGGATATACTTTCACCTCCTGGGTAGTGGAGTCAGAGCATGGTTGTCCGCGATTCACTACTAATTTGTAAATATAAACTCCTGTATCTGAATACACATGTTTGGGACTGGCCAGAGTAGAAGTATCGAGAACGCCTGTGGTAGGATCTCCAAACTCCCAGAAGAAAGTTTTATTCAAAGGAGAAAAATCGCTGTTCGAAAAACTGACAGTAAAACTATCGCACTGTACGGGTTTAGGATCAAGACGTGCAGTAGAGAAATCACAATTGGTAACGTTGACAATAAAATCTTTTTGATTAGTTGTGATCAATACTCCACTACGGTAAGATGTTACTGCTACTGTAACAAGATATCGGCCCACCGGCGGTGCCACACCGCTGATCACTCCTGTTGCCGGGTCAATCGTTGCCCGATCACCTAAAGGTGAAAATGCAGTGTATCCACTTCTGTAACCTACAGCGGAGTAGGGTGGCGGTTGTGGGTTGATGTTGGTGGCATTTCTTGTAGGGCCACCATCATAAGCCGGTGTAAAGGAATATACAAGTGAATCTTTGTCAGGGTCATTGGCTCCAAAGTTTAGTGAGAATGGCTTACCTCCGCAGATGGCGTCTATACTCGTAGCAAACTCAGGGCTGGTATCTGCTATCGAAGGGATGTTGCAACTGAAAGTACTTCCTGTAGAGTTACCGCCATTATTGAAAATGTTTTCGATCGGCGAAACCCTGCAGCAGGTTTGATACGCGGCGGTATATCCATTTTTATTCACCGGAAGGTCTATCACTAATTCGTACCTGGCTACATGGTAGCTGAGTGTTGGGGCGGAGGTAATGCATGGAGGGAATGGATTTACGGTAACATTATCCTCGGAAGTTTTGAATACATCAAAATAGGAACTGATACCCGGATACTGCTGTTTGGTATCATTATCAAAAATTCCGATGTACACATCTGCCGGCATTGCGGCAGCATCCGGAGGTGAGTTTTGATCACGGAATAATTTCAAAATGATTCTGAATCGTAAAGTATTTGGTTGCGTTCCTGCACCCATGTACTGGTACACCATCTCGCCTCCAATAATATGCTTTGCAAATGTTGGCTGTACGCAGAATAAAATCAAGAAGATAAATAACAACTTTTTCATACAGAGTACTTCAGCGCTTTAAAGCGGAAAGCTAAAATTCGCATATTTTCTGCGGAAAAGGAAGTTCTGAATGAATTATATTTTACCGGGAAAAGGTTTCCAGGAATACCATCATGGCGCTGATTGTTTTGGCGCTGTCTTCCCACATACCCATGTGCCCGGAGCCTTCCAATATGTTTACGGATGAAATGGATGGCAGGTGGCATTGTTTCATGGACAAATCGAATGGAATGGCATTGTCGTACCGCCCGATTGTAAATAATACGGGGAGACTGGCGGCAGCCAATACCTTTGACCGGTCCGGCCTCTGTATCATCGCTTCATAATACTGCATCAAGGCTTCATCACTTTCTGAAATGCCAAGATCAAACAGTTTCTTCACATACTCAGGATGGATCGATTTGCTTTCATCTGAAAACATATTTGGGGCAACTGTTTTAAGAAAGGCTGCTCCCCCATTTTCTCTGATGAAACTGATAGCCTTTTTCCTGGTTTCAATTTTTTCCGGGGTATCTGCATAAGAGGAAGAATGTATCAGGCCTATGGATTGTAAACGATGACTGTATTTTTCAAGGAATGCCATTGTAATGTAACCTCCCATACTATGGCCAAAAAGATTGATGAGTTCACCCGGACATTCTTTGTCTGCAATGACATTTAATACTTCTGCATAATCATCAAGGGTCATATTTCCTTCAAGCAACTCAGATTCCCCACTCCCCGGCAGGTCAGGAATGATGACTCTGGAATGTTCCTGTAATGCGGAGATTTGTTGATCCCATACATTCCCGTTTTCTCCAAATCCGTGCACCAAAAAAACAACAGGACCTCTGCCTGCTATGCGGTAAAAAATCTTTTTATTTCTGAATCTTAATTCCGGCATGCAATCTCTTTTTTGCGATATAAGTGATCAGGCTCCTGAATACGAGAATTCCGTTGATTGGAATCAGGGCCATATTCAATTCCTGAGGTAGAAAAAACCACAATCCTAAAAGCAATAGTTGCGCCAAAGCGAAAACAAGAAAATATATTCTTGCCTTTGAATTTCTGCTATGCACATAAAACGCGGCAACTATGTTAGTAGGCCATGCCCACAATAAATTGTAATTGGCTTTAGTCATGAAATGGTCTGTCCCGATCCACATAAAGATCAGGATGATTCCAAGTAAGCCATTGATGAAGAAAAAGGCTCCGTCCAAAGAATTCAGAACTTTTTCGATGCCGGGCTTGTGAGAGAAACTCAGGAAGGCAATAAGCACAAACAGGCAGGAAAAAATAAAGAGTGGATTAGAGACATTATCACTTTCGATAGGCACGTACTTGTTTTTAAGAATCACTTCCTTATCTGCCACGAGAGGTGCACCATTGATTGTGGCGCTGTCAAAGGCCAACATAAGGTTGTCCGGTAGGAATCCTGATTCTTTATTTGTCATCGTCCTGTCTAACCTGCTGCCTAATAAAATGTCTATTCCTAATTTACTCCATGATTTGTTGTTCCTGTTGAGGTAATCATGAATGGCATTCCGGAATGTAATGGGCTTTGATAAGGTGGCATGAAATACCAACTGATTATTTGTAACCGTATCCATCAGGTCGCGTAACCGGGTAGTACAATTGTCAAAAGTAAAATCGTATTTATAAAACCTGTTGGCAGGCAACATATTCCAATCCAGGTAAGCAAGGAGTTTTTGTTTCTCTTCACAATTCAAATTCAGTACCTGCTCGGTGATACTCCTGTTTTCTAACTGGTATGAATACACGAATGAATTGAAATAGTCTGCAGAGATGAAATACTGAAGTTTCCCCCTGGTAAACTTCATATAGAAATTTTCTTCATCAAAATTGAAAGTACCGTAATTGTAAACAATATCAAGATTGTGGCTGCTATCGATCACACGCAAAGCGCTGTGGCCAAATGTGGAGTACAACTCATCTCCCGGAGAACAGGTGAGCAGGCTCACACGAACACTACAGTTCGAAGGCTGTGCCTTTACTGCCTGTGTGAAAACAAGGAACAACAGCAAAATAGCTATTGCCGGCTTCTGCCATTTTATGAATTGAGCGGCCATTAAAATCTGCTGTAGTTAGGTGCTTCTTTTGTAATCTCCACATCATGTGCGTGGCTCTCACGAATTCCCGCGTTCGTGATCTTTATGAAGGTAGCTTTCTTCAATTGTTTGATGTCGGCTGCTCCACAGTAGCCCATACCTGCCCTGAGGCCACCGGTGAATTGATGCACTACTTCATGCAGATATCCTTTGTAAGCAATTCTTCCTTCAATCCCTTCCGGTACAAACTTTTTTGCCTGTGTTTCATCACCCTGGAAGTAGCGGTCGCTGCTACCTTGCGCCATAGCGCCCGGCGAACCCATCCCACGGTACTGTTTGAATTTTCTTCCTTCATAAATGATTGTTTCACCGGGGCTTTCTTCGGTGCCGGCAAAAATGCTACCCATCATCACACAGTCGGCGCCGGCCGCGAGCGCTTTTACTACATCACCGGTATATCGTATGCCGCCATCTGCAATAATGCCGATTGAAGAATTTTTTAAAGCTGCGGCTACGTCCATCATGGCAGTGATCTGCGGTACACCTGCTCCTGCAATAATTCTTGTGGTGCAAATAGATCCGGGGCCGATACCGACTTTCACCGCATCTGCTCCTGCAGCTTTTAAAGCGAGCGCTGCCTCCCCGGTTGCGATATTGCCTGCGATGATGTTGATATTCTTAAAATTCTTTTTGATCATTTTCAGTGTAGAGATCACTCCTTTGGTATGACCGTGTGCGCTATCTAAACAAATCACATCTACACCTACCTGTTGAAGTGCAGCCACGCGGTCAGCCGAATCTTTTGTAATTCCTACTGCAGCACCTACAAGAAGTCGTCCGAAAGAATCCTTGGTTGCCAGTGGATGGTTACGTACTTTTTCAATATCGCGGAAAGTGATCAGCCCTTTCAGAATCCCTTTGTTACTGACAACAGGCAATTTTTCAATTTTATATTTCTTCAGAATATCCTGGGCTTTGGATAGGGTGGTACCTTCCGGTGCCGTTACTAAATTTTCTGAAGTCATAACCTCACTTACCTTTCGATTCATATTTTCTTCGAAACGGAGATCGCGGTTGGTGAGGATACCCATAAGCTTGCCTGATTTGTCCACGATAGGAATGCCACCAATCTTGTTTTCTTCCATCAGGATGAGTGCATCACGTATGATGGCATCGGTATGAAGTGTGATAGGGTCTATGATCATGCCGCTTTCGCTCCGTTTCACTTTTCTTACCTGTGCGGCTTGTTCTTCAATGCTCATGTTTTTGTGCAATACACCCAGTCCGCCTTCACGCGCCAGCGATATGGCGAGGTTGGCTTCGGTTACCGTGTCCATTGCCGCACTCAGGTAAGGGATGTTCAGTGTAAGATCTCTTGTAAGTCGTGTTGCGATATTGACGTCGCGTGGCAATACCTCACTGTATCCGGGTACCAGCAAAACGTCATCAAATGTCAGGGATTCGCGAAGGGGAGAAATATTTGCCTTCGAAGGTTTGTTGATTGTAGCCATGTGCAAAGATATAGGAAATGCAAATTTATCAGGATTTCCAGTTCAGAGATTTTTGCATTTTATTTGAATACAGATTAAGATTGCATTTCCAGGGTAATAATTCTCTGGTAGCGCAGAACAATAGAAACTTCCCCTTCTCAGCCTAACTCATACACCTTCCCCGGTAAGGATTTTACAATTCCTTCCATCTCCAGCATCAGCAGTGCTTTAGCGATGGCGCTTCCCGTCAAATTACTTTTTACAAACAAGTCATCAATATGCTGTGGCCCGCTCTCCTTTAAAATGGAATACACAAGCTTTTCGTCAGGAGGGAGTTCTATGAATAATTCCTTCTGTTTCTTTTGGGTAGGCTTTTTTTCGTTGATCCAACCCATATTGCGTAGTACATCACCACCGGAAGTGATCAACGCGGCCTTATTAGTTTTGATCAGGTAGTTACATCCTTCGCTTTTTAGGTCACTGATGCGGCCGGGCAAGGCGAACACGTCCCTGTTGTATCCATTGGCTAATTCGGCTGTGATGAGCGACCCACCTTTCTTGCCGGATTCTATCACGATGATGCAATCACAAATACCCGCTACGATGCGGTTGCGTGATGGAAAATTTTGTTTGTCAGGAATGGTGTTGCTCCTGAATTCTGTAAGTAAGCCGCCTTGGTGTAGCATCTCTTTCGCGATGGATTTGTTTTCTGTGGGATAAATCCTGTCTAACCCATGTGCTAAAACTCCGATGGTATGTATGCCTGATTTCAAGGCTGCTTTGTGTGCAATGGTATCAATGCCAAATGCCAGGCCGCTGATGATGATCACATTTTCTGCAGCCAGCGATTCAATGATCGATTCGCATTGTGACCTGCCGTATTCAGATTGTGAGCGCGTGCCTACAATACCAACCATTTTTTCGGCATTAAGATCTGTATTCCCTTTGTAATACAGTAATGCCGGGCTGTCGTAACAATTCAATAACCGCTTTGGAAATTCTTTGTCCTGGAAAAACAATGTTTTGATATGGTGTTTCTCAATAAAGGCAATCTCCTCTTCCACTTTCGCAAAGTCAAATTTCAGAATGGACTCCACTCGTTTTACGCCTATGCCTTCTATTTCATCCAGGTGTTTTGCCTTTGCTTTGAACACTGCCGATGCAGATCCGAAGTGCTGCACCAGTGCGCGTGCATTGACATCCCCGATGTTGGGAACCATGGTGATGGCGATTTGATAAAAAAGTTCTTCTTGCATACAATACCCGTCAATTCGCTGTTAGATATTATGAACCGGCTTCAAATATTATTACATTCCGAATGATGAACAAGATAAATATCTTTTCATTCTCAATTATCTTTACTAAAAAAAATACAATGCGATTTTTGAGAAACTGCTTCGCCACCACTCTTATTCTTTTTATTGTTTTTTCAAATGCTTTTGCACAGGATACCACCCAGATCGTTATTCCCGGGCGGCAGAACAGTGTAGAACAACAAAAAAAGCCTTATGTGATCCTGATCTCTGCAGATGGATTTCGTTACGACCTGGCTGATAAATACGATGCGAAATTTCTCAAACAGAAACGAAGTGGCGGTATATGGGCGCAATCTATGCAGCCTTCATTTCCATCGCTGACCTTTCCCAATCATTACTCGATTGTTACCGGTTTGTATCCTGCGCATCATGGCATAGTCAGCAATACCTTTTATGCTGATGGTGGCAAACAGAGGTATAGATTGGGAGATAATAAAGCTGTAACCAATGGAGCATGGTATGGAGGAGTGCCTTTGTGGGTACTTGCAGAACAACAGAAGATGCTGTCGGCAAGTTTCTATTGGGTGGGGTCTGAAGCGAATATTGACAATGTGTATCCTACTTACTATTACCGTTACAATGAGAAAATACCGATTGAACGACGAATTGAAGTTGTGAAGGAATGGTTGCAATTGCCTGAAGACAAGAGGCCACATTTTATTACGTTCTATTTTCCTGAGGTGGATCATGAAGAACATGAGAATGGAGTAACATCCGACAGTGTGCTGAAGGCAGTGCAGTTTGTGGATCATGCTGTAAAACGGCTGACTGAGATGACGGATAGCCTTGGGCTGCCTGTGAATTTCATTTTTGTTTCTGATCATGGTATGATGGATGTGGATACAGAGCATCCGATTTATTTGCCCAAGGTGCTGGACACATCAAAGTTTGTGATTGGATTCACCGGTATTATCACCAATGTGTATGCGAAAAATAAGAAAGACATCAAGCCTGTTTACCGGCAGCTTAAAAAAGAAGCACAGCACTACTCTGTATATCTGAAAAAGAATACACCCAAAAGATGGCATTATGGAAAGAGAGATGATTGCCTGCACAGGCTTGGAGATATCATCCTGGTAGCTGATCCGGGAAAGAGTTTTGGATTTCCGGGCAGGAAACCTGCGGCCGGTGCTCATGGATACGACAATGCTATTCCTGAAATGCAGGCTACATTCTATGCCTGGGGGCCTGCATTCAAATCAAATTTGCAAATCGGATCTTTTTCTAACGTGAATGTGTATCCGCTCATTGCAAAAATGCTTGGGCTGTCACTCACCTGTAAAGTGGATGGCAATATCAAAGTGCTGGAGGGAATATTGAAATAAAATACAGGCCGTGAGATACGAAGAGTTTTTTTTCTTCTTCATTGTGTAGGAATTGTTTTTTTGCCACAAAGCCACAAAGGCACGAATCTGTCCGCCGGGGTGGAGTCACAAAGGTATTTTTCTTCTTCGTGTCTTAGTGCCTTCGCGGCTAATTTGGTTTTTTTTACAAACCTGTCCGCCGGGGCGGAGACATGAAGTAACGAAGGTAGATAGTCCATGGATGAGAGCAGCCAGTTAAAATACCTTAAAAAAAGATTTTCTGGAATTTGAAATTATTTACTCATCACTTTCAATTCTGTCCGCCTGTTTTGTGCACGGCCTTCTTCCGTTGTGTTATCAGCGATTGGGTCGGATTCGCCTTTACCAAGTGCTTTTAATCTGTCCTTGCTGATTCCTTTGCTCTCTAAGTAATTCACCACAGATGCTGAACGGCCCTGGCTCAGTTTGAGATTATCCGCATCAGAACCAACATCATCCGTGTATCCGATGATTTGAATTTTCATTGAAGGGTTTTCATTCATCAACATAACTATATTGTCCAGCTCTGTAATGGATTCAGGTTTTAATTCCGTTTTCCTGGTGTCGAAGAAAATATTTTTCAGAATGATGGACGCATTGGCTTCTATGGGTTGCAGTGGTATGTCGGCTGTGAATGTCTCATTAGGCGCCGTCTTGCTTACGTTGTAATTTTCAGAAAAGAAGAGATAGCCTTTTCGTTTTACAGTGAATGCATAATCCTTCCCGATTGGGAGTGTAACCAGGAATTCTCCGTCTTCATCTGTTTGCAAACGGCTTACGACCGAGTTGTTTTGCAGGTCGGTCAGAACCACTTGTGATGGTAATCCATCATGCGTCTTTTTGTCAAACACTTTTCCTTTTACCCATAGTGTTTTTAATGGCCGGATATTGGACGGCAGTTCGAATGAATAAATATCCAGGCCTCCTTTCGTATCACTTCTATCGCTGCTGTAGTAGGCTGTCTGGCCATCTGCTGCAATAAACAAGCTGCCTTCGTCATCTATAGTGTTGATAGGATATCCAAGGTTTCTGGGTGTGCTCCATTTGCCGTCAGGTAATTTTTTACTCATAAACAAATCAGGCTTGTCACTGTATCCCGGCAGCCCGGTACTGTTGAAGTACAGTGTTTGATTGTCAGCATGAATAAAGGGAGTGCTTTCATCTCCCGATGTGTTGATCTCCGCACCGAGGTTGTATGGCCTTCCCCAGTTACCATTTTCATCGCGATGGCAAACCCAGATATCTTTTCCTCCAAAACCTCCCGGCATATTACTGCTGAAATAAAGATCACGTTTGTCTGGAGAAAGTGATGGTGTTGACTCCCAGTATTCTGAATTCACGTTTCGCCCCAGGTTCATGGGTTCGCTCCATCCTATCTTGGTGAGAAAGGAGATGTAGAGATCGCAACTGCCAAGGCCGCCCGGAAAATTACATCCGGTAAAGATCATCCACTTGCCATCCTGCGAAATAATCTGTGCTCCTTCATTGTATTCAGGGGTATTGATTTTTCCCGGCAGTAGTGAAGCCTCATGCCACACCCCGTTGACGCGCTCACTCTGATAAATATCTTCGTTGTTTGCAATGCGTCTTGTAAAGATGAGTTTGCTGCCATCGATAGTCTGAGATGGAAAATACTCCAGGTATTTTGTGTTGATGCTATCACCGAGATTTGTGGGGGCGAATACGTAGTTCTTGTCTGAACTGTCTGCCATCGCTACCGCAAATGTGAAAGTTTTTTTTCTGAATTCGCCTGCCTTCCTGCTTCGCTCATTCAGGTTCTGAATGTCCAGGAATTTGTCAACGGCATTGAGAGCTTCCTGAAATCTGCCGCCACCTGCCAGGTCAATGGAATAGGGTAGCAAATAGAATTTTGAATAGGCGGAATCCAATGCGAAAGCTTTTTCGAAGGAGGTAACCGCTGCACTATAATTTTTCATTTCAGCATATACACCCTGGAGTGAAAGGTAAGCATCAACAAAACGCGGATCTATTTTCAAAGACTCATCCAATAATTTAATTGCTTGTTGGTAATCTCCGCTCTGCGCATGATTGTAAGCGAGATTAAAAAGAGTAGAAGCCTTCTTGTTTACCTTTTCGGCATCGTACCACTGGCTGAAAGCGGCACACGAAAGTGAAACAGAAAGTACAAGCAATACAATCGTCTTCATTGGCGGGTTTTATTAATAACGAAAATAATGCTCTGGTATTTAATTGGGTGTTAAGAATACTGAAACCTGATAATCATGAGCTGTCAATTTTATTCTTCCCGGATCGCTACTTGACTAAGGCACATCAATGTACTTGTGCATCTGAATAGACATCTGCCACTTTGGATGTGCTTTGATATACTCCACGATCAGGGGTGTCATTTCATTTCTCTTACTCCATTCCGGTTGTAAGAAAAGCATACAGCCTGGAGATACTTTCGCAGCAAACGATTCCGCCCATTTGAAATCGGATTTATTAAATACAATAATTTTCAATTCATCAGCCTGCGTCAAAATACTGTCAACCGGAGGCTTGAATTTCTTGGGCGAAAGACAGACCCAGTCGAAAGCTCCTGTGAGCGGATGTGCTCCCGATGTTTCGATGTTTGTTTCAAATCCTGCCGCTTTCAGTTGTGATGTTAGTTCACTTAAATCATACAAAGTAGGTTCTCCACCTGTGATGACTGCGAGCCTTGCCGGTTGTTTTATTGCTTGGTTTACGATCTCTTCAATCGTAAAATGTTTGTGCGCTGATGCATCCCAGCTTTCTTTTACATCGCACCACACACATCCTACATCACAACCACCCAGCCTGATGAAGTAGGCTGCCCTTCCCTGGTGAAAGCCTTCTCCCTGGATGGTGTAGAAACTCTCCATCACGGGGAGTGAATTGCTTTGTGTTTTCATATTTGAAGAAAGTGTCTTCATCATGATTGTTGCGTGTGTCGTGCCCATGCATCAAAAGTGTTTTGCAGTAGCGCTGCAATGGTCATCAATCCCACACCTCCCGGCACCGGTGTGATGTAACTGCACTTGTCTTTTACATTCTCAAAGTCCACGTCTCCTTTAAGCCGGAAACCTTTGTTAGCTGTAGTGTCGTCAACACGATTGATCCCAACATCAATAATTACTGCACCTTCTTTCACCATTTCATTCGTGATAAACATGGGTTTGCCGATAGCTGCTACAATGATGTCTGCCTCACGACACACTGCAGCCAAATCTTTTGTGCGGCTGTGGCAAAGTGTAACAGTGGCATTTCCATAATCGGTATTGCGACTGAGCAGGATACTGATGGGAGTTCCGACAGTATGGCTGCGGCCTACCACTACCACATGCTTGCCCGATGCTTTAATCCCATAATGCTGAAGCATCAGAATGATACCCCACGGAGTAGCGGAGACAAAACCCGGTAAACCCAAAACCATATTGCCTACATTCACAGGATGAAAGCCATCCACATCTTTATTGGGATCGATAGCCAGCGTTACTTTATTTTCTGAAATGTGTTTGGGCAGAGGTACTTGTACGAGGATGCCATCCACATCATCTCTTTCGTTGAGTGATTTTATTTGCCGAAGTAATTCCTCTTCTGTGATGGCAGCGTCATGAGTGATCAGTGTAGATGTGATGCCCACTTCATGGCAATTCTTCACTTTTGAATTCACATAAGTGTGGCTGGCCGGATCGTCCCCGATCAATATAGCTGCGAGGTGAGGAGGCCGTAATCCATTGGCGGTATGGATATTTATTTTTTCTTTGAGCGCTTCTCTGAGTGCGGCGGAAGCTACTTTACCATCTAATAATTGCATGGCTGCAAAATTAAGATTTTGATGGGCTTATTTTACCTAAAATTGATTGGGCAACTGGGCTTGGATTCTCAACGCGATTAGAAACGATTACTTCTATTCTTTCCTTTTTGATTTTATTCAGCTTCCTTTTTCTTCTTAGTGCGAGAATGACCATAATGAATAACATAAGGCAGGTTGATTATTTGTTATATGATCTAACCGTTAAACCAATCGCAGGCATCCTTTACCGCCACTTTGATTGGGGTATATTTTATCCCCAATTCCTTTTCTGATTTTTTCCCGGAATAGTAATTGTCCTGGCAAAGAAGATAGGCATTAGCGTAAGAGAGTCTTGGTGCCTGATGACCTAAATACCTGGTTAGTGATGAAAGGACAGCACCTGTCTTCAGTACAAATGGTGGGATTCTTAGCATGAGTGACTTCTGTCCTGTTGCTTGAACTATTAATTTGAAAAAATCGTGGAAGCTCAAATTTTCTCCGGCTAATAAATAACAATTCCCGATTTTCCCATCAGCAATTGCCTTTATTATTCCACGACATACATCCTGAGTATATACGAAATTTTTGCCACCAGGAGGATAAAACAGTAGCCTCTTGTTTTGTGCATATAAAATAATCTGCCCGGAACTTGGCTTACTGTCAAAAGCGCCAATCATAAATGTGGGATTGACTATTACTGCCGGTAACTGCTTTTGCTGTACCAGTTCCAGGATTAATTGTTGTGCCAGGTATTTTGAATTGATATAGCCTGATCCTGCTTTGAAATAGGAGAAGCCATTCATCTCGGTTCCCGGTGATAAGATACTACCGGGTCCGAATGTGTTGGCTGTACTTACATATACTAACTTCTGAACCTTGAATGCCATACATGCCTCAACTACATATTTTGTTGCTGTTACATTTATCTGTTCGTATTGCTCAAACGTAATTCCATGTTGTTCCGTAATACTTGCTGCGTGAACTACATATTGGCAACCATCAACGGCATTGAATACATCATTTTTGTCGTCTATTCTTCCGTAGCATATTTCCGAACTGAATTCACGGATCAAATGCAAGTCAGCATTTTTGCGTACTAAGATTCTGACATCATAATTTTCTTCTTTCAGCATACGAACCAGGTTTCCTCCGAGAAAACCATTGGCACCTGTAACCAGAATTTTTTTCATGAATGAGTTTATAAAAATCAGAATGATGGAATTAATCTTGGTTCCTTTCTTATTTCTGACGAAACGATTCTTGTTTTTAGATTTACAGGTAGCATTTTCATCAGATAGTAGTTAATCCTGTTAGCGAATCCCGGAATGATAATTGACTTTTTGGCTAAGGTCTTTTTGATTGCAATCATTGCAATTTCGTCTGTAGAGAGTAATCCGACTTTCCCGATTTTTCCAAGACTTAGAATTCGCTTTGATACCGAATAGTTGGTCATCATCGAACCGGGATAAAGTACACTTACTGAAATTCCTGTTCCTGATAATTCCTGTCTTAGCCCCAATGAGAAAGAGGAAATAAATGCTTTGGAAGCTGGATAAACATTTTTATAACCTATAGGTGTGAAAGCTGCCATACTTGATACGTTCAGGATGTAGGTATTTTTCTGTCCCAGCAAGTGAGGTATGAATATGCGAAGCAGGATAGCCATACTTTTTATATTTAATGAAATAATTTTTTCAATTCTTTCAAGTGAAGTTTCTGTTATTGCCGAGGTGCCTCCTATACCTGCATTGTTGATGATGAACGAAACTGGATATTGGTTTGAAATCATTTCCAGGTTTTGTTGCATTTCAATTGTATTAGTGAGATCAAATTCATTAACTATTATCTCTACCTTGTATTGGTCTCTTAGTTGGCTGGCTATTGCAGAAGTAGTAGTACCTGGCATGTCGGTTAGCACCAGGTTGTAACCTTGTTTGGCGCATTGTTGTGCAAGGGCTTTCCCTAAACCTGAAGAAGCGCCTGTGATGAGGGCATATTTAGTAGTCATAATTATTTCTCTAAAAGGGTTTGGAAATTAGCCATTGATTTGAAAAGATTTTGGTGAATGATAGGATCAGAAATAAACCGGGGAACAGAAGTGCTTCTGTCTGATGAAATGATATAAATGATCTTCAATTCATTATTGAGTTGTTCAAGTTTCCATTCGCCATTGATCCCGGTTATTCGCTTTACGCCTTTTTTAGTGGGAAAGGCCGGGCTATTGATACTTTGAAAAGGGATTTGCAAAAATTGATTGTTTGAAATATCTGTAAGAGGCAACTTGTATTGCAAACAGCAATCCTGGTCGTCGAACAGCAATGGCATATCATACCTGATGTAATTGATCCAATCGCATTGATTTCCGGAATCGACAATCTTGAATGCAGATGCATTTCTGTTCCATTGTGTACCGAGTGTTTCATTTTTGAGCAGCTTTACGACATCTTCTATCTTGCATTTTACTGAGAATTCAGCTTTTAATTCTCGTACCTGCTCTCTTTGAGAACCGGTGATCCATCTTTCATACAATGTGATGTTGCCTTCCTTTTTTACAATTTTAAAGTCAGAAGTGATAATTGGATAAGCAAATAAACTTGTGGCAATGAATAGTGCTACAAAGGAGATGGTTACTCTTTTCATGCGGGAGATTTTTAAATTGTTTTGTATTGAGACAGACGCGTTGCCTGATCTCTGCATTTATGACAACTTCACAATTATTTTCCCTTATGAACTTGTGAGCCTTTTAGAAAAAATTAACTCCTGCATTCCAGCCAAACCATCCTGACACATTATCTACGACTGAAAATCGATGCGCACCATTGCTCAGGTCAGTCTTATATCCGGCTGGTACAGAGCCGGCCTTAGAATAAAGTAATGTAATAGCAGGGCCTGCATAAATCGAAAATACATTCGATATTTTCACCTGGAAATTCCATTGAAGTCTTGCAGAAATATTTTGCTTTTTCCAGTTCCCATTGTAGAAATAATTTGAAGTCAGTTCCGGATTTGCTTCCAATACTTTGCTTAATGCCATTCTTGTTCCAAAACCATAACCCACAGAAAATACTTTTCTATTGTAGTCAAGACCACTTCCTGCTGACAGAATGTTGTACAGTTTGGGATTACCCGATTTGTATGAAATCATTCCGACACCCATTTCGTTGTATGAAAAAGTGAGTTGCTGCTTGCTTCCCTTTCCTAAATTTACCAGGCCTATGGGAATGCCTTGTATGGAATCTGAAATATTTACAACGCCAATCTGAAGACCTTTTATCTTATGATTGATATTGACTACGGCAACCTGGAATCCATTCATCAACGAATCTTTATTAAATAATCCGGCTATTTGGACTCCTCTTGCGATTTTCACTTTATTAAATAATCCTCCGGCCTGAAACCCATTCACGAAAGATTCCTCATTAAAAAGTCCGGCAACCTGAAAGCCTTTTGCAACGTTGACCTTGTTGAACAATCCGGCCGATTGTACTCCATTTACACTTGAATCCCTGTTGAAAAGACCACCTATCTGGACACCTTCAGAATGACCTCCAACCATATTGAATAGACCTGCAACCTGAACATAACGGGCATTGTTATTCGTAATATTATACAATCCCCCAATTTCAACTCCATTAACACCTCCATTAAATCCCCCAAAGACATTAAACGAGAATTTATTTACAACCTGTGAACTCATTTTCCCATGTGTACCTATACCCGGAAATACTGATACCTGGAATGGTTGCTTTGCAATAAAATGTTTGAGGTTGATGCTGTTGATTAGTTCTTTGGAAGATAAAATTTGCCTGGACAACCAATCGCGTTTCATCATGTTTACAAAAACTGAATCCAATGATTTATCAGTTGCGTTAATTGTAATGGTAATATCGTTTGAAGTACCTGCCGGAAATGCAACGATTGTGTCAGAATAAGAAATCCTGCTTACGGAAATAGAATCTGTGTTGTTCCTGGTTTTTAAGTTTAAAGTGAACAACCCTTGTTCGTTTGTCATCGTGGCAACTAACTGACTGCGTTCATACACCGTTGCGTAAGGAACAGGTTCTCTTGAATTTTTGTCAATGACTCTTCCGGTAATTTCAGTTTTGTTCTTTGATATGACTTTTGTTATGATAATATGATTATCCTGCTGTGTGTATTGAAACCTGGTGCCAAATAATGAATTCAAAAGATCAGAAATGGATTTGCGCTCTGCATATACAGAAACAAGGCTGTCTGTATTGATCAATGAACTGTTGTATGAGAAGAAAAATCCTCCTCGCTTTTCGATGAGGGTTAATACATCAGAAACAGGAAGCCTGGTAACGTCAATTGATATCTTCTTTTGCAGAAGGGATTGCGAGTAAAGGTTCAGGGAACAAGCAAAGTGAATGAATATAACAATCAGTAATGGTTGTAAATATTTTTTCATGATAAAATCAGTATATGAATTATTAAAACTATTTGATAAGAATTTTACCGCTTTTTTGATAATCCACTGTTACGTTCAGAGTGGCAGCGATGATGCTTAGAATTTCCTGCAGGTTTTCTTTTTGAAATTGGGATGTCAATTTCAGGTTTGCAATCGCCGGATTAGTTATCTCAATTTGAGAATCAAAATTTTTGTTCAATGCATCAACCAATTCTTTGAGAGGTGTATTCCTGCAAGTAAATTGATTTGTGCGGAAATAATTATACAATTCATCATGGTTTGGCTGAACATTTAATTCGGCAGAGCCCTTTGCTATAAATATTTTTTGCTGAGGCGACAGCTTAACCCTGTGATTCATTGCCTGGACTTCTACAATTCCGGATTCCACAATGACGGTTACTCCTGATTGGGTTTCATCAATGTTGAAGGAAGTGCCAACCACGGTAACTGTGACGTCGCTAACCTCTATAACAAAGGGTTTCATTTTGTCGGGAGATACCTTGAAGAATGCTTCTCCTGATAAATTTACCTGTCTCGTCTTTTTATTAAAGGACTTGCTGTATGAAAGGGTTGAATTCTTGTTGAGTGTAATAACGGAATGATCCGGTAAAATTTTTTCGACTACCTGGTCTCCTGACGAAAATTTTGCTCCCGAAGTAAGAAAAAAGTAACCTGCAATTCCTATACTGATCACAACACATGCCGCGATAGCAAATCTTTTCCAATATAGTGCAACCACTTTTGCCTTTGCCAATGGCGCCGTTGTATTTTTGTCTGCTATCATGGTTTCAAATCGTTGCCATGCATCATTGGGATCGATTGTACTTTGTAACTCAATAGCCTTACTTTGCTCCCAGATGGTCTTGAATTGCTCGAAATGTTTTTTGTTTTCTTCTTTCGATGCAATCCATGACGCTACTTGCTTCTGCTCGTTATCAGTTGTTTCACCTAAAAGATATTTTGCTAAAAGTTCATCCATAATCATTTCGAATATTGATAAAGGAATAGAGAAAACAGGAACGACAAAAGAGGAAGATATTCGGCGAGATGTATTCGCATGATTTTAAGTGCTTTCCCCATTTGGTTTTCAATGGTTTTAATTGAAAGGCCAAGAGCATCTGCTATTTCACGATACTTTAAATTTTCAAAGCGGCTCATCTGGAATATGGTTCTGCATTGTTCAGGGAGTTGATTGATCACTTGGGAAATCCTTGTCTCCATTTCTTTCCCGATCAACTTTTTTGAAGAATCAAAATCAGTTTCGCCCGTTGTGGAAAGGATGTAAGATTGATGCTCTTTTTTCACTTTTAAATGTTTCAGATAGTTTAGACTGTCATGGTAAACGCATTGATACAAATAGGCTTTAAGAGACTGATTGATTTGGAGTGTTTCCCTTTTTTCCCAAATCTTATAGAACATATTCTGAACTATTTCTTCAGCGACAGCTTCCTCTCTTAAAATGGTAAATGCATAGGAATGCAAAGCCATGAAAGAGGACTTGAAAACATCCTCAAATTCCGATTTGCTGACACCTTGCCTGTTCCAATTCATAGAGAAAGTCGACTGATTGTTCTTCTAAAATATCGTATTTATTATTAGGACAACCTGGTTATGGTTTACCCCTATTCAAATGAAAAAGAATTTTGTAATTGGCATTAAAAGGATGGATATATGATCTTTATAGTATAATTGTTTTGTAGTACATTGAATTGAATGATTACAGGATAGCGATGCAGGTTGGAGTCCAAGAAGTTGCGTCCTGGCAGGCAGAGATGAGGTATACCAGTTTTCACTTCTGCCATGCCCATTAAAAATGAATTGAAACTGCACTATTTTTCCCTAAATTGCTCATACATTTTACACTGACTGCAATTGAAGATTCCCTTCTGCATATTATTACTATCATTCAGTTGGCGTGTCAGCGCTCAATCCGTCAAGTCGCCGGTCTCATCATCATTCGCATTGCTGAATAGCTATTCAAAGGACAAGAGTGATGTTTTTTCATTCACCAACAATACGGCTGCGCTTGCCAATCAAAAACTTTTGACTGCCGGTGTGTATGCAGAAAACCGGTACCTGCTTAAAGCGTTGAATTTATATTCCGGAGTCATCAATGTGCCTACACAACAAGGCAATTTCGGTTTGGAAGCTAATTATTTCGGAGAAGCGAATTTTAATGAATACCAGTTAGGGTTGGCTTATGCACGGTCGGTGGGAAGCAATCTTGATTTGGGAGTCCAGTTCAATTATTATGGCTATCGGATTCCGGGTTATCAGCAGGCTTCAGCAATAACTTTTCAAATAGGTGCTATTGCCTATCTCACTGATCAGTTGAGTGCCGGTATCCAGGTGTACAACCCTGTGGGCGGTTATCTCTCCAAAGCGCATGATGAGAAACTGGCTTCGCTCTACCAGTTCGGGATCAGCTATGAACCATCGGAAAGTGTGATCGTTACCGGTACTGTTCGGAAGGAGGAAGGAAGAGATGCCAATGTCATCGCCGGAATCTTTTACCAGTTTGATAAACGGTTTTTTGCACGGGCCGGAATCCAGACGGAAAATGCCAGCCCTTTTGGTGCAGCCGGTATTGCGTTCAGTGATTTTCGTATAGACCTTTCCGTTAGCTACCATCCGCAATTGGGTTTCAGTCCGGGGTTTATGTTTATTTACAGGAAGGATAAAAAGTAAAGCAATGAGCAGCGCCATGATCAAAAGATTTCTTTTTGTATGTGCTGTCATTGTGCCCTTGTGGAGTTTGTCTCAGAAGAAACCACCAACGGAAGTGCCGGAGGAAGTGGAACAAAGACTGGAAGACCTTACTGCGAATAATGATGACGAAATACCTGATGATGATAGTTACCTGCAGGACCTGGAGTACTTCAGCCGGCATCATATCAACATGAATAGTGTAGATCGCGAAACTCTTGACCGGCTTCATATCCTGACACCGATGCAATTGGATCATTTCATTTCTTACAGGAATATGTTTGGTGATTTTGTGAGTATCTATGAACTGCAGGCGATACCGCAATGGGATATTCTCACTATCCGAAAATTACTACCTTATATAACTGTTCGCATGGAGGAAGGTGTAGCTACATTCCTTTCAAGATTCAAAGGTGGAGAGCATTCTCTTTTGTTCCGGCATACCCGTGTGCTTGAATTGTCCGAAGGTTTTACACGTGATACTACAGGAGGCAAATCGTATTATCCGGGCAGCCCCGACAAATTGCTTTTGCGTTATCGTTATCGTTTCAAGAATAAATTGCAATATGGATTCACGGCAGAGAAAGATGCCGGTGAACAATTTTTCAAAGGCCACCAGAAGTATGGATTTGATTTTTATTCCGCGCATTTATTTGCCCGTGATATTGGTATTATCAAATCAATTGCAGTAGGTGACTTTGCCGTCAACTTCGGGCAGGGATTGGTTCAGTGGCAGAGCCTTTCATTCAGTGGGCCGGGAGAAGCGTTGTTCATCAAGAGGCAGGGAGAGAAACTGCGGCCTTATGTTTCCGCAGGGGAAGTTGCGTTCAACAGAGGTGTTGGTATTACACTTGAGAAGAACCATTGGCAGGGTACATTCTATGCAAGTTTTCGGAATATGGATGCTACAGCCGGGTACGATACATCAGCATCTGTTACTTCAGTAAGGTTGTCGGGATATCATCGTACTAATTCGGAAATAGAAGGGAAGAATCTGCTGAATCAATTGAGTTGGGGTGGTAATTTGCAATACTCCGGTAATAATTTCAAAGTGGGTATCAACACTGCGCAGTTTTATTTCAACGCGCCGGTTACAAAATCAGGAGACTTGTACAACCAGTTTATTGTACCCGGCAAACGCAGTTCCAATTATTCGGTTGATTACAGTTACACTTATAAGAACATGCACTTGTTTGGGGAAGTAGCGGTGGACGGAGAGTCAGATGTGGCTTATCTGAACGGGATTGGCGTGAGTGCCAGTCGCTATGTGGACGTAAGTTTATTGCATAGGCACATTGTTCCCGATTATCTGACACTCTATGGAAGTGCATTCACAGAATCATCCGCACCGGTGAATGAAAATGGATTTTATACAGGAATCAATATACGGCCTAATGATTTTGTCAGAATTGATGCGTATGCTGATGTATTCAAATTTCCGTGGTTGAGATACAGGGTAGATGCCCCTTCCTCCGGTTCTGAATACATGCTTCAGTTTTCGTATATGCCTTCCCGTAATGCTTCCTTTTACCTGCGTTACCGGAGAACGGATAAGGCGATCAATACAAAAGCAGATGGGCAGAACATGAGTGTGGTGGCTAATAAAATAAGAGAGTCTGTCAGGGCACATGCCTCTTTGAAACTGAACTCCTCATTCACTTTCCGGTCAAGGGTGGAGATGAACTGGTATGATTCTAAACCAGGGTTCATGATTTATACGGATGTATTGTACAAGCCGTTACTGAAAGGATTCAGTGGCAATGTGCGGTTGCAATATTTTGAAACAGAAGATTACGATAGCCGCATTTATACCTATGAAAACGATGTACTCTACAGTTATTCCATTCCAGCGTTTTTTGGGAAAGGATTTCGTTACTACGTGAATGTGCGTTATAATATTTTCAGGAATGTGAGTCTTTGGATGCGAATAGCGCAAACGTATTATCCCGGTCAAACCGAAATTGGCTCAGGCCTTGACAGGATCAAAGGGCATACAAAAACAGAGTTGAAAACAGAATTGATCTGGCAATTCTGATCATCAACGCAGCCTGTTGCTTTCTTTAATCAGCTTCGAATCTTTGTAAATGCCAATTGCAGCAAGGATCAGGAATATGATGATGATAGGATGAAGGAAAGAACCGATGGCTAAATTGCCCTTGTCAAAAAGAGCTACCTGCCTGATATAAAGATAAAGCACCAGGCATTCTATGACAATACACAGCAATACAAGCCGCATCTGTACCTTCCTGTTTTTGAAAAAGAAAATACTGATGACCGAGCAGGTGCCAATAGCGCTTGAAAGAATGAGTATGATGAGTGAAGTAGTACCAGTTAATTCTCTGAACTCCAGGCTCACACTATCCGTACCGCTGTAGAATGGAATACGGATGGTCAAAAAGATGGCCAGTGCAGCTAATAGCAACCAGATCGTTTGAATGCGCTGAATCATAAGAGAAATTTGATGCAAATATATAGAGGGCGGGGGAATGATGAGAGTGGCGTTCCGGGTACTCATTCGCTTTGTGGAAATTTTTATCAAGGTTACCTCGTATGGTTATGAAATTCTCCAAAAGTTGTATTCATGACGAGCTATAATCCTGGATTTAATAGCAGTATTCAGGCTAATTGTGCTTAGGAATTATTTGCCTCCCACTAAAGTTTTTATTTTAGTCAGCCTATTTTTGAAAACATTACCCTTTCATTACATAACTCATTGTATGCTCCGGGAAAAATTCTTTCAATTGAAGTAAATTTGCTGGCCGATTGACATCTTGCCAGATAACTCAACACATATCGACAAATCTTTATTGAGCCAAGTTGCTTCAGGAGATGAGCGTGCCTTTCGCATATTGTTTGATCATTACAAAGACCGGTTCTATTATGTTGCATTGAAGATGACACGGTTGGATCATGTAGCTGAGGAAATGGTGCAGGAAGTGTTTTTGAAAATCTGGAAGAATAAAGAATCATTTTCCGAAATAGAAAACCCTGATGCCTACCTCTTTACCGTCCTTTACCGGCAGGTGTACCAGCATTTTAAGAAAGTGGCATTGGATAAAAAATTATTGCAGGGAGTAGCCGGTAACACCGAATCAGCAAACGTGACGGAACAATCAGTACTCGCCAAAGAGAGCGCACGACTGCTCGATGAAGCGATCTCAAAATTACCTCCTCAGCAGCAATTGATTTACAGGATGAATAAAGTGGAAGGCATTCCTTACAATGAAATAGCTGAGAAACTTCATTTATCACCCAATACAGTGCGCAATCATTTGGCTACTGCTATGAAATCTATTCGCATCTATCTCCGGCATTACAGAGAGTTTGCTTTGATTTTTGGAATTTTAATCAGGTTTTGCTTCGAGAAGTGAACCAATTGAATAAAGCCTATAAGGTTTTCGAAATTTTTTGGTTTTATTTCTATTTGTCAAATCGAAGAACTTCATCTCAGTTACTGCTGTCTTCCTGATTCGCCGCGGCGAAGAAGGATCTGCCTAATCGAAGCGTTTTTGTTGACGAGGTAAGTTCGGGGCTTGAGCTTTTGTGATTTATTTTCAACTTTCGTCCCCCTGATTGGGCAGTTCCTTCTTCGCCGCGGCGAATCAGGATGACAAACTTCCTTTCATTGATTTGGCAGATGCTTCCTTCGATAGCTTGACTGAGGAATAGGATTGGGCAGTGCCAGCAATTGTTGATCAGTCACCATTCGAAAAAAACTTTCCCCTCCACTAGTACATTTCCTTTTTTGAATACTCTGTCTATATCAAAGGGCTGATTATTTATAAAATATTTATATGCCGACACGAGAAAGAATTTATTATTTATTGAATGCTTACACATCCAAAACAGCTACCGCAGCGGAGGAAGCCGAGTTGATGGACTGGATAATGGAAGCACAGGAAGACGATGCCCTGAAAAATTATATGCTGGAAGTGTGGGGCAGCTATCAGCCTGGTGAACATCGCAACAAGGTGGACTGGGACGGAATGTTCAATACCATCATGCAGGAAGAAAAAGTGATTCCGATCACAAGAGTTCCAAAGCGAATTCTCTGGATGTGGGTAGCTGCTGCAGTAGCGATATTGCTGGTGATTTCCATAGGAGGATATTTTTATTTTAATCATCAACCGTCTAAAGAGATTGCTTCTTCTGGTACACCTGCTACAGGTATACATGATATAGCAGCGCCTTCCGGAAACAAAGCAATATTGACTTTGGCAGATGGCCGTGTTATTGAACTGGACAGTGCCGGACAGGGGGCACTTGCTCTCCAGGGTGCAGTTCATATTGAGAAGACTGCTGACGGACAAATCATTTATAAAGGAGATGCCACCGAAATAAAAATGAACACCCTGAGTGTGCCGAAGGGCAGCATGCCGGTGCAATTGGTATTAGCCGATGGCAGCAAAGTGTGGCTGAATGCATCATCCTCTATCACCTATCCGACTGCATTTGCGGGGAACGACAGGAAGGTTTCCATGACCGGAGAAGCCTACTTCGAAATAGCACATGATGCATCCAAACCATTCTTTGTGTCGAAGGGAGATGTGAATGTTCGCGTGTTGGGAACGCATTTTAACGTGAATGCATACAATAATGAGGCCGAGTTGAAAGTGACTTTGTTGCAAGGATCAGTGAATGTGTCAATAGGCCAGAAGTCTGCAATATTAAAGCCCGGAGAACAAGCAGAGGTAGGAGGCGATGGCGATCTGCAAACTACATCCAATGTGAACATAGAGGAAGTGATGGCATGGAAGAATGGAAAATTCTATTTTGAAAAAGCCACCATTCACGATGTAATGAATCAAATCAGTCGATGGTATGATGTGGACGTGGAATATAAAGGCAATATATCAGAGCATTTTGGCGGAACGATTTCTAAGAATGTAGATGCATCAAAAGTCTTCGAGATGCTGGAATTTACAGGTGGAGTGGAATTTAGGGTTGAAGGAAGAAAAGTAATCGTAATGCCTAAAAATTAGATTAGACGAGCTATAACAGAAAGGGATTTCGACGGCTATCGAAACCCCTGAAATCTGAGCTTTTTTAATAAACTGTTGTGTAGAATATTATTTGTAAACTCAAACCGGAACAAATTTATGTATTTAATGGTTGAACAAAAGCCATTGCTTCAGAAGCGAGGCTTTTTACCCCAAATCATGCGGATCATGAAACTAACCGCAATCTTAATCTTTGGTTTCCTTATGCAGGTGAGTGCCACAGGTACATCACAAACAGTCACACTATCGCAAAGCAATGTCCCTTTGAAGAAAGTGTTGAATGAAATTAAGAATCAAACCGGATATGATTTCTTGTACACCTATGAGGTAATCCAAAAAGCGGGAAGGGTGTCCGTGAATTTGAAGAATGCTTCTTTAAAGCAAGCATTGGATGAAGTGCTCGAAGGTAAAAACCTGGAGTATAAAATTCTGGAGAAGACGGTTGTAATCAAGGAAGAGAATATTCAGACGTTAGCTCCTTCAAGAAGTATTGAAGAGTTATCATTGACAATTCCTCCTCCTATCATTGTGAAAGGAAAAGTTACAAGTTCCACCGGAGAACCTTTAGCCGGAGTGTCTGTTTTGGTAAAGGGTTCTACTGTTGGAACAAAGACGAATGAAAATGGTGAATTTATAATTGAAAATGTAGATGATAAGGCTACTTTGATATTTAGTTCAGTTGGTTATGAAACAAGAGAAGTACCTGTTTCTAACAGGAAAGTAATCAATGTAAAGTTGGAAGTCAAAATAAACGCTTTGGATGAAACGGTAATTATTGCTTACGGTCAATCAAAGGTGAAGGATGTAACTGGCTCTATCGCTCACTTGGGAGCCAAAGAAATGTTGAATGCTCCAATGGGATCCACCATTGAAAGTGTGTTGCAAGGGAAAGCAGCAGGTGTTAATGTGGTAATACAATCAGCCTCTCCTACCTCTCCCATTAGTGTTATTATCAGAGGTGCATCTTCACTCTCAGGAGATAACCAACCACTTTGGGTTATCGACGGAGTGCCACAATATGTACCTGGAACTTCTGGAGACATAACAAATACATTGTATAATTTGAATTTGAATGATGTTCAGAGTATTGACATCCTTAAAGATGCGTCCGCGACTGCTATCTATGGTTCTCGTGCTGCAAATGGTGTTGTGATTGTAACTACAAAGAAGGGAGTGAGAAACATGAAGCCCACTATTGAATTATCTACAAGATTCGGATTGCAGGTAATGGACATGAATGGGTATAAGTATATGGAAGCACCTGAATATATTAGGTTTGCAGATGCAGCGGCCCGTCAGGAGGTATTTTCAAGAGGAAGTTTTGACTATTTCACCCGTATTTACTTAGACCAGCAGGCCTTTTACGATTTGAATACAAGTCAGTTTGACACCAGTGATTTAAAAATTCTTCCGGGTGCATATTACAATGGGAATACAAATTGGCTGAAAGAAATGACTCAGAATCCTTTAACCCAACAATATGATCTTTCGTTGAGGGGAGGTTCAAATAATCTGTCTTATTATGTTTCTTTCTACCATAACCTGGCTGATGGAATTGTAAAAACAGGAAAGAGCAAATTGTTTGGTGGTAGATTAAACCTGGAAGCACGCTTAAACAAAGGGATTAAGTTTGGATTAAACCTGAGCGGATCATCAAGAACTACCGATGATAAGGATTACATGTTGGATGTCATCAAAAAAATTCGTCCGGACATTCCGCCATTTAACGATGATGGTACAATTTTTACCAGAGATCCTTATACTGAAAATCCATACACTACTTTAAAGAACACTCAGCATGGATCAGGTCAGGTATTCAATGGTACAGGATTCCTGGAATGGACGATTCTTAAAGGCCTAATGTTGAAAACAACATACACTACTGATTTTGTAAATTCTCAATCTTTAACTTATAAAAGACGTGGAAGTACTTTCAATTATAACGGAAGCAGAGATTGGGATAATACCAAGAGTAATGGGTTTGTGTGGGAAAACACATTGACTCTTGCGCGCACCTACGGAAAGCATGATGTATTAGCATTAGGAGGTTTTTCAATGGAGCGGCATAACTCTCTTTCTTATGGTATGTATGCTACTAATTTCCCTGATGATGATGTACTTAATGACTTCGGATCTGCAGCGAACCCGGGAAGTTTGACTGAGAATTTTTCGCAAAATTCTCTCATGTCTGAATTTGCACGTGTGCATTACAAGTACAATGACCGGTACATCATTTCTGGTACAATACGAAGAGATGGATCATCAAGATTTGGCCCGGATAAAAGGTGGGGTTTATTTCCTTCAGGCGCTGCTGCATGGCTGATATCCGAAGAAAATTTCATGAAGAATGGCAAGATAAAAGATATTGTTTCTTATTTGAAGTTGAGAGTTTCACACGGATTGGCAGGGTCTCAAAACTTAGGAAACTATGATTGGAGAACACGAATAGGTTCTTCCCGGTATAATGAATTACCAGCGATTGCACCGAATTCAATAGGTAATCCGGAACTGAGGTGGGAGCAGACTTTGATGTCTGATGTCGGCCTTGATTTTGGGTTTTGGAATGACAGGGTCAGAGGTACATTTGGATTGTTTAACAAGAAATCCAAAGACCTCATCTATTCTAAACCAATTGCTCCAAGTAGTGCATTCACAACCATCACATCCAATATTGCTTCAACAGAAAGTCACGGTATTGAGTTTGATGTAAAAGTGGACGTCATTAAAAATCGGAACCTTACTTTAACTCTTGATTTTAATGCTGCCAAGTCCAAAACCAGGCTGACTAAGATAAATGGAGTGGACAGTGTACTTTATTTCCCATACAGCATAGCTGATTATGCTTATATGAAAGCAGTAGAAGGAGAATATATTGATACATGGTGGGGGTATCAGAATGCGGGTCGGCTTTTTGTTACACAGGAAGAGTTGTTGGCCCTGAATTCGAGGACTTCATCAGGTGGTGTACAACCATATCGTAGTGTCTATGGTGATCTGAGCAAAGGAGATTTGATACTTATTGATAGAAACAAAGATGGTGTAATCAATTCTGAGGATAAAACTTACCTCGGTAGCGCAAATCCAAAACTTTTTGGAGGGTTTGGGGCATCACTTTATTATAAGAATTTAATGGTGAACGCCACATTTACCTACTCCTATGGAAACAAAAGATTATGGCAAATGCCGATGGATGATTTAGGTTATATGGGTAATTACAATCAGAGTAATTTAATTGCCGGAAAGAGTGCTACTTTATTAAGTCCTTATGAAGCGACAATACCAAGAATGACACAGTATGGATTTGGAGGGAATGGCGATTTCTCAGATTTTTGGTTGTATGATGCATCTTATGTTAGGTTAAGTGCTCTGAACTTTAGCTATCGTCTCCCTGAAAAATATTTTAATGACATGTTGATTCAGGGAATTGATATCACCTTCCAGGCATCCAACCTATTTACCCTTACATCTTATCCGGGGTTTGATCCACAAGGAAACTGGGCATCCTCTACTATTGGCTCTGGAATGGGGATAGACTATAGTATCTATCCTTCAGCCAAGAACTTTAACCTCGGTCTAAAATTCACTTTTAAATAATCAATTGAAATGAAAAGAATTCTTTTAGTCATATTATGTGGGTTCGCTCTTTCTTCCTGTAAAAAATTTCTGGATGAAGTGCCCCTACACTCTTTAACTGACGTGAACGCCATTACCAATTTTGATAAGGCAAAGGCTGCTGTTGGCGGGGTATATGCCACTTTTGAAGACGATTCGTGGGGTGGAGGATTGTATATGTCTCTTGGAACAAAGTCAGGATTTGCAGATTTTACTCAAGAGTCTGATTATGACCTTTCTTATTCTGAGACAAATGAATCTTATTTGGCCCCACAGATTTGGCAGCAATTTTACAAGAGCCTTAATGCAGCAAATTTTGCAATTCAAGGTGTCAATAAGCTTGCCCCTGAATCATTTCCAAGTGAAGAAGCTAAAACTGAATTAATTGCTGAAGCAAGATGTCTTCGGGCCTGGATTAATGCAAACCTATTGTGGAATTTTGGTCACTGGTGGGCTGCTGATGATGATAAATACGGTCTATTATACAGGGATGAAGTTTCCGACATAAGTAATATTGAAAAAACACGTATTACCGTTGGAGAGAGTTACCAGAAAATTTATGAAGACCTTGACTTTGCAATTACTAGCCTTCCTGACTATACATCAAGCAGGTATGTTTCAAAGCAGTTTGCGAAAATTTTGAAAGCTCAAATCTTATTGAGAAGAGCGGGCATCACAAATAGTACACCTGACTTTCAAACTGCATTGACTTTAGTAAATGATGTATTATCTAATCATCCCTCTTCCCTTCGTTTGGAATCGGACTTGAAAAATGTTTATAAGGATGCCTGGGATGCCTCCGAATGTGTATTAGCCAGGTACCTGGAAGATGATGGTGGCAGAACCAATAAGGATTTCTATTATTCTTATGCCTTCATTTATCAGGGTGGCGCAAATAAACTACCATTGCCTCCCGGAGGAACTTTGACTGCGGGGATATTGTATGGCCTTGATTGGTTTAAGGCAGACCCGAGGTGGAATATAGTAACAGGACAGGCAAGAGCTCCCGAAACATGGGATGGCGATCAATATTACACACTCACCAAATTATACCGTTATGGCAGTTATGCCGGCAAGCAGATGGGGGATGAAAAATATGCAGCATATTATTTCCGGCTACCTCAATTGTATATTATGAAAGCAGAATTATTGGCGAGGACTGGAGCATCTATAAGTGAATCTATCGCTCCGATAAATGAAATGCATTCTTTGAGAACAAATCCGGTTTTTACTCAATTGAATCCTTCTTCAAAAGAGGAGTTAATGGATGATATCTTCAAGGAATATTTCATGGAAACCTGTTTTGAGAACGGAACAGAATTTTTCACTTCACTCAGATTTCAAAAGGATGGCCAACCATACATAGTGGCCATCAAAGGAGGAAAGGCGTTGGAGATGAATAAGGTTTGCTGGCCGATTCCTCAAAGTGAAATATTTGGTAACCCTAAGGTGGAGCAGAATCCCGATTTAAAATAATTTCAATAATTAAAGAAATGAAAAGATACAATCTAACTTATATAACCTTCTTCATAGTATTAGTTTTCTCATACTCATGTACAAAGGAGAAGAAGGATGTCCTCATTCCCTATCCGAATGATATCAATTTTAACGAACTACAACTTGGCAGGTTCAGTTATCAAATTCCAAATGCACCCTTTGAAGCCAATGGACAACAATCCGGAAAAATCCAGGTTAATGTTGTCAACTACCCTGGAGGAGGTTATGGTGGATTCGCGTTATCGAATATGAACTGGCGCTCCTATCCCTGGAGTTTGAGTCCGGATTTTGGACCTGGTGGCCTGTCACAATCTGCAATTCAAAAGGCAGTTGACTCCTGTATATTCAGTGTATATACAACCAAGCCCAACAAGACAGAAAATTATTTAGTAGGACATGCGGTAGGAGATGATGCATTCATCACTCTTGGTCAACCTGGAACTGTTGAGAGTGTTTTAGTGGCAAATACCACCTACAATTACTTACTGACAAGTTATGGGTCTGTTTATTCCGGTAGTTTGAATTCAGCTACGCAAGCATATTCTATTACGGGTTCTAAGGTTAGGAATATTCAGATTCCCAATCCCTCTACTACATACTATGGCAGATGGTATTTGCCTGGCCCGGAAGGAACTGATCTGATCAGGTTAGCTGGAACAGAAATATTAGAAAAGAGAAGCAAGGGCCATGCAGCAGCTGATCAGGCGAGAGCAAATGGGAAATCAGAGGCTGAAGCAACTGCTGACTCTACTACCGCAGCCGCAGGTACACATCACGGCTACGTAAAATTGGTGATAGAAGGTTATCGCAATAATACTTCAACAGGTAAGGTCGACTTTCTACTTGCAGTTCAGCCGCAAGTGGATCCTGCAAACCCGGGATGGAGTTTTGTGATGGGCGACTGGAATCCTGTTAACCTCACATCACTTGGACAGGTAGATAGGCTTGTTTTCAGAATGGAATCTTCATATAAGGATAATACTGGAAAAATGCTAACACCTGCATACTTCTGTTTGGATGGTATCAGAATTAAAAAGTGAAAGTAGCGACAGAAATCAATTGGTAATTGTTGTTCTAACTATTTTATTATGAAAAGTATCATATCGGCTTTCATTGGATTTTTCTTCATGATTCTATCCAATCAAGGCCAATCGCAGTCTAAGAATTTTTTGATCAAAGGTGAAATTGAAGGTGCAAAAGACGGGATGGTGGTTTACCTTCAAATTTATAATGAAAGAAAGACTTACGAAGATAGTACTACAATAAAAGACTCTCGATTTACATTCAGTGGACATAGAAATTATCCTCAACTTTATAATATTATCATTCACAAGAATGATACTCCGCATAAACCAAATTACCCTTTGTATCAACCTGTGATCCCGGTTTTTGTCGAAAATAGCGATATCAATGTAAGTGCAATACTGGACAGTATTCCTCAGCAGGATTATGCATATTATGGTTCGTATAATTACAACAATGTGAGAATTGAAGGGTCATTGTCAAATAAGACTTATCGTAAGTTCTTAAATGGATATGATCCTTTAGCCCAAGCGAGGTCATCCGTTTTTGATGCATATATAGACTACTTAAATCCACCAAAAGGCAAAAAGAAGGGACCTGTTTCTGAAGGAATACATCTTGTAACGAAAATGGATGAGGCAACTAGAAGACGCGATGCTTTCGTGAAGGAATTCATCAAAGAGAATCCCACTGATTATGTCAGTCTTTTTGTTGCAGGAGACAAACTCTCAGCATTTAGTGTTAAAGAGATTGATGAAATAATAAATAGCCTTTCACCTGAAATTATGAATACCAAGGCAGGAAAAGTTTTGAAGGAGAAAGCTGAGGAAGTAAAGAAGACTGCTGTTGGTGCAATGTATGCTGATTTTTCATTCAAGGATAATAGCGACAAACCGGTAAATCTTTCAGAATATTTAGGGAAAGGCAAATATGTCCTTTTGGAATTTTGGGCTAGCTGGTGTGGCCCATGCAGAGCAGACATCCCGCACCTAAAAGAGGTTTATAGCCTTTACCACCCAGCAGGGTTTGAGGTGATCAGTATTTCAATGGACGATGATAAAGCCAAATGGCTAAAAGCAATAGATGAAGAAAAGATGGCATGGCTGCAGGTTTCTGACTTGAAAGCTTTTGATGGTATGCTTTCAAAACTTTACAATTTCAATGGAATTCCGACATGTGTATTGGTAGGGCCAGATGGTAAGATCATTACACGTAATATGCGTGGATCGTGGATGGACAAGAAGTTGATAGAACTGTACGGTAATAAATTTCAGGCAAGTAATTTATAATAGAATTTTTCTGCCATCAATAGTATTATTTCAGGTAGTGAGAAATTATTTTAATAATAAAAGCAACAAAGAAATTTTAGGATGAAAAGAAAGATTATACTAATTCAATGCTTCTCTTTTGCAATGTTGATTTGGAGCATGAACGACGCAATTGCCCAATCTAAAGCTTTCAATTATTCAGGGACACACTGGGAAAAGTATAATGGCCACAAACTTCAAATAGTTGTACTGGATACAAGTGTTGCGGGAACTAGATTAATTGCAGAGCAAGTAATTCAGAATGGTGAATTTAACGTTTCAGGAAAATTAGCAAATCCTCAGAATGCATATTTTGGATTGTACAATCCGGAGGGCGATTTTGTTTATAAGCAAGAATTTATTGTTGAACCAGGTAGTATAAAAATTGACTTGGATACTTCCACAGACGGAATTATTGTGAAGGGTGGAAAGTATAATCCCGTATTTGAGGCAATTAAGAATGATCCAGTTTACCTGGAAAAGGAAAAATCACTTAGAGATTTTATAAGTGGCATAAAAGACGGTGAGTTTAAGAATGATTCTGTCAAAAAAAGGTATATGGATTTATATGAGTTGGCAAATAATTATGTGACACAGAAATATAATGAAATTCGATTCCATAGCCCTGATCCACAAGCCAGACTGTTAGCAATATCCCATTCTGATTCGAGAATAGATTATGGAAAGGAATTGGATGAACTTCAGGAGAAACTCGGGCCACTCCCTGAAATTGTTTCGCTTCGCGCTCGTTTGCAGGCAAGGAAAGAACGACAAGAAAACTCAAGTGCTATTAAAATTGGTTCAATCATTAAAGATTTTTCTGCTAAGGGAATTCAGGGTAATAGCTTTCATCTTGCTTCAGTGATGAGGAAAAATAAATTCACCTTGGTAGAGTTCTGGGCAAGTTGGTGTGGCCCTTGTCGTGCGGAAATTCCTCACATGAAAGAAGCATATCAGAAATTTAGAGCCAAAGGATTTGAAATTGTTTCTTTCACTTTAGATCATGAAAGAAACAGGTGGGAAAAAGCCTCAACTGAAGAAAACCTTCCCTGGATCAATGTAGGAGATTTGCTGGCATTTAAAAGCCCGGTGGTAAGGATGTTTGGAATTGGCGGTATCCCTGCAAACTATCTGGTGGATTCGTCTGGCAAGATCATTGCCAAAGATTTGCGTCAAGAAAACCTGGATAAGAAATTAGAAGAGCTATTGAGTAAGTGAAATATGGAGGAATGATGATGGATAGTATTCTTTCGTCCCACCTTTATATACAAACAATAAAGTTGATTTAATAATTTTTTTCAATAAAAGAATTTGAATGAATAAATTCCTGATTGGTTTGTTACTTGTTTTTGCAAGCTTGACAACCTCCGCACAAAAAACCACTTTCACCATAAATGGCAAACTCAAAAGTGCAATTCCCAATTCTAAGATTTATTTATCTTATCATGAAGATGGACAGTTTGTAAAAGACTCCTTTATGATCAAGAACGGCACCTTTACTTTTAAAGGTAAAGTAAAAGCGCAACCTGCCAGTGCAAAACTCACATTGATACATGGGGATGATGAAGGAGCATATAAGAGAAAACCTGATGACTTCACGATTTACCTTGATAAAGGATTGATGAATGTGTCTGCAAATGACTCTATCAGGAATGCAATTGTTACTGGATCACCGATCAATACTGATTATCGGAAATTCAAAGATTTTCTGGCAGTTCCTGAAAGGAAGATTGATGCACTGAATGCTGAATGGGCAGCCTCAACTATGGAACAAAAGCAAGATGAATCTTTCTTGAAAGGATTTCAGGAAAGGTTTAAGCCTTTGGGCGAGGAAAGAAGCAAGTTACAAGAAACCTATATTTCTCAAAACCCGGATTCTTATTTTAGTTTAGTAAGTCTGAAAGAACAGCTTGGCTACTCAATAGATGTTTACAAAGCTGAAAAATTGTTGAATCAGCTCTCAAATCGACTCAGGAAATCTGAATCAGGGATTCGCTTTGCAAAACAAATTGCAATTGCTAAGGCTACTGCAATTGGTGCAATCGCTCCTGATTTCACACAGAACGACACATTGGGAAAACCTGTTTCACTCTCTGATTTCAAAGGCAAATATGTCTTACTCGATTTTTGGGCTTCATGGTGCGGGCCTTGTCGTGCAGAGAATCCCAATGTCGTAGCTGCATTCAATAAATACAAAGACAAAAACTTTACAGTTTTGGGTGTGTCTCTTGACCAACCTGGCAGGAAAGAATCATGGCTTTCAGCAATTCATGCAGATAACCTTACATGGACTCAAGTCAGCGACCTGAAGTTTTGGGATAATGAAGTAGCGAAATTATTTGGCATCCGTGCTATTCCTCAAAACTTCTTGATTGATCCTTCCGGAAAAATTATCACAAAAAATCTACGCGGAGAAGAATTAAAGAAGAAGTTGGAAGAACTTTTATAAGTGGGGATTCTACGACACCATACATTGACAGTGGGGGATGGTTGGGGAAATTGAAAATTATTAAAGAAAATGAAACCCGGTATTGAATAGGAAGTACTGGCAGAATCATCGATTTTAGTTTTTCTCATGTGTACTTGGTGATCCAGGGAGGTGTGCAAACGTCTCCCTTTTTTTGTTCTTTCCCCACAAAAAAACTTTCTCAATTCGCTGCCTGAAAAAATCAGAAATTTGCAGTGCATAAAACAGGACAAAGTTCCTGCTTTGTAAGCACCAATTAAAAATCTTATCAGATATGTTACAACCTACTATCACACTGGAGCAACACTTTGAAAAGTTTCGCAAAAATATCATCGGTGAAAATCAATTTTTTGATTCGCCGGATGGGAAAAAGAAAATCGTATATGCGGACTGGACGGCCAGTGGCAGGTGTTATGCCCCGATAGAGGAATGTATGCAAAAGGAGATCATGCCTTACCTGGCTAATACGCATACGGAAACTTCTGTTACCGGTACATTGATGACAAAGGCGTATGAAAAGTCCAAAGTGATTGTAAAAGATCATGTACATGCGGATAAGAATGATGTACTCATCTTTACCGGCAGTGGAATGACTGGAGCTGTGAACAAATTGCAAAGGATATTGGGCCTTAGAATTTCTGAAAGAGTAATGGACTATGTGAAGCAGGATAAACTTCCGGAAATAGATGAGGTAAATGGTGATGCTATCAGGATTCACAATCTTTTCAGCGAATGCCTGCAATTAGATGAAAAGTTGAAGCCTATTGTTTTCGTAACCCACATGGAGCATCATTCCAACCAGACTACCTGGCTGGAAACACTGGCTACTGTTGAGATCATCAGGTCTGATAAGAATGGAAATGTTGATTTGGAATATTTCGAATCCCTGCTGGTCAAGTACAAAGACAGAAAGAATAAAATCGCTGCTATCACGGGTTGTTCAAACGTCACCGGCATAGAAACACCGTATCATGAAATCGCAAAAATCATTCATGAACACAATGGCCTGTGCTTTGTTGACTTTGCCTGCTCTGCACCATATATCCACATCGATATGCATCCTGAAGAAGAAGGTGCGCACCTGGATGCTATTTACTTTTCTCCACACAAATTCTTAGGTGGCCCGGGCACTACCGGTGTATTGATATTTAATAAGAAGATATACAAGAACATCATTCCTGACCAGCCCGGTGGTGGTACTGTGGTATATACCAACCCATGGAAATATCATGAATACATCACAGATATTGAACATCGTGAAGACGGTGGCACACCTCCATTTCTGCAGGGAATAAAAACTGCATTGAGTGTAAAGCTCAAAGAAAAAATGGGTATTGATAATATGCTGGAGCGTGAAGAGGAATTGTTGAAAATTATTTTTGAGAGGTTCGACAAGATAGAAAATATAGAAGTGCTGGAAGGACACAACCGGAAGAGATTAGGAGTCATCTCGTTTGTAGTACAAGGCGGCCATTACAACCTGATCGTTAAGTTGCTCAATGATAAATTTGGAATTCAAACACGCGGTGGGTGCGCTTGTGCAGGCACTTATGGGCACGAACTATTACATGTAAGCGAGATGCGCTCTTATGAATTATTGGAATTGATCCACACAGGTGATCTGTCTTGCAAGCCAGGTTGGGTGCGTATGTCTATTCATCCCACGATGACCAATGAAGAGGTGGAATATATAATGGATGGGATCGAAAAAGTTGCTGCTCATTTTTCTGAATGGAGAAAAGATTATGAGTACCATCCACATACCAATGAATACACTTGCAAGGGATTTGTTTCCGACGAAACGGAGAAAGTAAATGAGTGGTTTGAGTGTGAGTGAAACAAGTTTGATATTTTCTATTGGCTGGCCTTATTGATCGGAAGGTAATAAGCAATTGATTTTCGTTAGAGGCATCAACCATTGATTAATGTGATTATATTACAGATTGAATTTGCAATTAATATTTGCCAGGCGGTAAACTAATTATTTGGAAATCATTTTCCTTTCGTCTAATTTCCATAATCTTGCTACCTCAAGAATACACCTGTGCAATTTCCTGCTGAAGAAATAAGGCTGGCAAATGAATTCCGTTCCGGTAATGCGGAGGTATTGAAAGAAATACATAAAATGCACTACAGGCCACTATGTTATTTCATTAGCCGCATCGTCGAAAATATTGCAGCAGCTGAGGATATCGCTACAGAGAGCTTTCTAAAGTTGTGGGAAAGACATTTGGATTTTGAAAACCTGGCAGGAATAAAATCTTTTCTGTTTACGACGGCAAGAAATGCCGCATTGAATTGGATCAGGCAACAAGAAACTCATGAGCGTATTCATCAGGATATAGCATACCTGCAACAGGAAGATGAAGATTGGATCAGGAATGAAGAGATTGAGGCTGAACTGTTGCGAATCATTTATGTTGAAATAGAATTGCTTCCCGACCAGTGTAAAGCTGTGTTCAAGTCATTAAGTTTTGATGGCCTTAATACCTCGCAGGTTGCAGAAAAATTCGGGATCAGCCCACAGACTGTACGAAATCAAAAATCAAAAGCGATACAATTGCTACGGCAGGCTGTTTTGAAAAGCAACTTTCCTTTAGAGACAATGGTGTTGGTATTCTGCATTATTAGTTAGCAATCCAGTCATTGAGTGTTACAGACCGGTTGATCCCTTAAAACTGTTTGGTGATAGTTATTTGCTGGTACGACCTTCTCCCGGGAATTACAAATATTGTAATCCATATTATCCAATTTGCATGAAGATCCAGATAGTTGCTGCAAGCATTTAAAAAAATATTTGAAAATGCATGGTTATTTTTCAATCTCAGGTGTTTTACTGTTAATGAGGTTTGTTTCCGCAAGAAATTCCAAGTATTAAACAGCCAAAAAAGTGAAAGATTTTTCTGTAGAATATATAGCGTCCCTGGTAGTAAAATATCAGAATGGCGAACTCAGTGATTCAGAGCACGCAGAACTGAAAGAGTGGATTTCAGCTTCAGAACGCAACAGTGCAAAATTTGATGAGTGGATCAATGACAGGAACATGCAACGCAAACTTTCCGATTACCATGAGATTGATGAAGAGAAAGGATGGCAATTATTAGAAGAGAAGCTGAAGGTTGATTTAAGAAACCGCGGAAAGGTTGTTGGATTGAGGAAGATTTGGATTGCAGCTGCTTCGGTTTTGGTGCTCGCTGTTGCGGGTTATTGGTTCATAAATCAGGGAGGAGGAAATTCGGAACGAGGTAAGAATTCTCATGTTGTTGCATCGGATGTAAAAGCACCGGATGCGAGCCGTGCATTTATTAAAACGGCTGATGGCCGGATGATATACCTGGACAGTGTTGCCAATGGACAACTCGCTTCTCAGGGGAGTGTAATGATCGTGAAATTAGCTGATGGAAAAATTGGGTACAAACCTACTGCAGTAAAGAATGGTTCGGTTGCTACCATTTACAACACACTATCAAATCCCCGTGGCAGCAAAGTAATTAGCATGACCCTCTCTGATGGTTCGGTAGTGTGGCTAAATTCAGGATCGTCCATCACATATCCCGTAGCATTCTCAGGAGATGAAAGGAGCGTATCCATGACAGGCGAAGCATATTTTGAAGTAAAGCACAATGATCAAATGCCGTTTCGTGTACTGGCCGGATCAATAGATGTAAAGGTTTTGGGTACTCACTTTAATGTCAAATCATACCAGGATGAGGATGTCATTAAGACGACGCTACTGCAAGGATCCGTTGTGGTAAATAAAGGGGATCAATATGAAAAACTAAAACCGGGTGAGCAGGCGCTGCTCCTTGTTGCAAGTAATAAACTTCAAATGGTAAGTAATGTTAACCTTGAGGAAGTGATGGCCTGGAAGAACGGCCTGTTTCAATTTAATAATGCCGGCGTGGATATAGTGATGAAAGAGATCAGCAGATGGTATGATGTGGAAGTGAGTTATCCGCTTGGAATCCCAAATGAAAAATTCTGGGGAAGTATAAGAAGAGATCAAAATCTTTCGGATGTGTTCAAAGTGTTACAGGAAAGTGGTGGCCATTTTAAGATTACAGGACGAAAGGTGGAAGTGTTGCCATAGACTGTTAGATTATTGAATGATGTTAAAAAGAAGAAACTATGACGTGAGCCTAACTAATTAAAGAATTTGTCCGAATAAAAATCCCGCCGACGTTGCAGGAAGGCGGGAAGATTGTTCTGGCTGACAAAATAAAAATAATCTGCGCTGTATTTCACCAGGAGCAGATCATTGAAAATTGTATTCATCAAATCCCAAAACAAGGTAAATCTATGAATTTTTTGTTTAAGCGCAGGGTATGGAAAGATCCGTTCACTGCCCAATTGCTGAGAGTCATGAAACTAACGATCATCCTGCTCACAGCGGCACTCTTGCAGGTTTCTGCCAGGGGAGTTTCCCAAACGGTCACTTATACCGGAAAGAATGTGTCGTTGCAGACGGTATTCAATGTTATTAAAAAACAAACAGGCTACACGGTATTTTGTAAATCTGATTTGTTGATTGATGCTGGTAAAGTGTCAGTTGAATTAAGAAAAGCAAATATTGCTGAAGCAATGGCAACCGTACTTGAAGGAAAGGCATTGGCTTTTACTGTTATCGGAAAGACAATAGTAGTAAAGGAAGATAATGGGTCGTTGAATTCACCCGCGAATAAGGATGATAATCCGCAAGAGATTCCGGGTGTGGATATTAACGGCGTAGTGCTCAATGAAAAAGGGAGCCCGGTAGAAGGTGTTTCCATCCTGGTAAAAGGCACAAGACGAGGAACCACTACAAATTCAGAAGGACAATTTTCTCTGTCCGGGATTGATGAAGGCGCAATCCTTTTGATTTCTGGTGTCAATATTGAATCAACGGAAATCAAAGTAGAGGGAAAAACTTATTTGGATATTAGGGTGAAAACCAAAATTGGGGAGAATAAAGAAGTAGTGGTTCAATTGAACACCGGGTACCAGACGATTTCGAAAGAAAGGGCTACAGGTTCATACAGCAGCATTCCAAAAGAATTATTGGATTCGAGAGTTGAAACAAACTTACTGGATCGTATGGAAGGCCTCGCGCCGGGTCTGTTTATCAATAAAGGCAGTGTAAATATCAGAGGCATCTCCACCCTTTATGGAAACCAGGCACCTCTTTATGTTGTCGATGGTTTCCCTTATGACGGTAGCCTGGGATATTTGAACCCGGATGACATTGTGAGCATAACAATTCTGAAAGATGCTGCAGCGGCATCTATTTACGGCACCCGCGCGGCAAATGGTGTCATTAGCATAACCACCCGTTTAGGGACAGCGAATAAGTTATCTCTGAAATACAACAATAGTTTTTTCCTCACTCCAATCCCTGATTTTGGATACCTCAATCTATTGAATTCTAAGGAAACTGTTGATCTCCAGGAAGAGTTGTTCAATATGAGGCATAATGATTATACTATCTATACCAAACGGTCTGCACAGCCAAAAGCTATAGAGGCGCTTTATCAATTCGAAAATGGTGAAATATCTCAATCTGAGCTCGATGGTAAACTGAACCATCTGCGTAGTCAAAATAATACCGGACAGATAAAGGATTACTTACTGCAAAGTGTATTAAAGCAACAACATTCTGTTTCTCTTTCAGGAGGTAGTGATATGAATCGCTTTATCTTATCAGGCAATTACATTGGCAGCAGAGGATACAGCAGAGGTTCATCGAATGAATCTATTAATATCAGTATCCGTGACAGGGTGAATGTATTTAAGTGGTTGACCGGTGAAGTTGGCGCTGCTTCTAATTTTGGGAGTAGCAAATCTTCGGCTGTAGATGGTTTAGGATATGTCAGGAGCATTATGCCTTATGAGATGCTCAAAGATGAGAATGGTAATTTACTCTATTGGAATTATCGCAAGTCAGATTATGAAATCCAAAGGCTCATAAGTTTAGGTTTGCATGATGAATCATTCAATCCATTGAATGAGATGAAGGAGTATGACGGTAGCGGCCGTTCAAATTATATCAGGTGGCATGGTGGTCTCAATGTAAAACTCATAAAAGGTTTTAGTGTTGATTTGAAATACCAGGAAGAACGGGGAAGCAATTATGGTAAGAGCTATTATACCAAGAATTCATACATGGTAAAAAATATGGTCGATGATGCCGCTACACTGGAAAATGGAGAGATAGTCAGGAATATTCCGGACGGCGGCCAGATATTTGAAAGCAGGGGAGACTGGAGGTCTTATACCATGAGAGCACAACTCAATTATGAAAACAAAATTGGTACGAATCATCACCTTACTGCGATACTGGGTGCAGAAAAAAGAAGCGTATCTTCTACCTCTACCAATGTCCATAAAATGGGGTATGATGATGATAATTTAAAATTTGTTTCTGTAAACTACCTGGATATTGCCAATATTACTCCTTCAGAATCTATCAATAACAGCTTTAGTTATAAAGAAGACCAGTACAATTATTTTGGAGCTTCTGAAGACAGGTATGTTTCCTTCTATGCTAATGCAGGCTACGCGTTTAAAGAAAAATACAACCTGACAGGTAGTGTCCGGATAGATGAATCTAATTTGTGGGGATCTGATCCGAAGTACAGGTATAAACCACTGTGGAGTGTCGGTGCCAATTGGCTCATTCACCGTGAGTCATTTTTGAAAGATGTGGAATGGATCAACCGATTGACATTGAGAGCTACCTACGGATTGAATGGTAATGTCGCGAAAATTGTGGGGCCGTATTTGCAGGCCGTTACATCCTATAATCCTGATGCTCTGGCAATGGCTACGGATATTATTTATCCTCCGAATAAATCTTTGAGGTGGGAAAGAACTGCAGTAACAAATATTGGAATTGATTTCGGGATTTTACAAAACCGGATTACAGGCTCTATTGATTTTTATAACCGGAAAACGACGGATCTATTAGGAGAAAGAGAAATAGATCCAACGAATGCATTTCAGACTGCATTGATAAATTATGGAAGCCTTTTGAATCGCGGATTTGAAATTGGATTGAACACCGTCAATATCCAATCTGGAAAATTCAGATGGGAGTCTAATCTTAATTACAGTCATAACGATAATAAAATGACTGAGATTAGTACTCAATACAACACTGTTTATGGATATACTACCGGAGAAGGGATAGAGAAAATAGGATATCCGATGAACAGCTTATTCAATTTCAAGTATGCGGGATTAGATCCTACCAATGGAACTATCCTGGTGTATGATAAAGAAGGAAAGGTGGTTAAGAATTACGATGACCAGGGTGCTTATGTCGCTAACATGAAAGATATAAATGGCCTGGTATATTCCGGAACCTTACGTCCAAAATATACGGTTGGCTTTACCAATACATTCAGTTATGGAAAAGCGACTCTTTCAATTTTTATTATTGCCAATGGAGGGAATGTATTTAGAGACGCTGTACCATCATTGTTAAACAGAAATAATTTCACTCAGAATATTGACAAGAGGTCATTAAACTTTTGGAAAAAACCAGGTGATGAAAAATTACCCGGTGTAATACCTGCGCCGGATTTGGATATGAACGGCGATTCCTACTTCGCATCTTTATGGTATGCGGCAGATGTCAATACATTGAAAGCCGATTATATAAAAATCAGAGATATCTCTTTGACTTATGACTTTGCATCGTTGTTATTTAACAGTCGTGATGTATCGTCAGCCCGGTTGCTGCTACAGGTACAGAATCCATACAAATGGTTGCGAAACAAGCGTGGGCTCGATCCTGAAGCGTACGCTGCCTCCAGCATCTATGCACAGCGTACCATGCCTGTAACACCGACATACATTCTCGGATTGAATTTCACCTTCTAAAGAACTTATAAAAATGAATACTAAAAATATTTTGACCTTATTGATGCTGACATTAGTAATGATGTCTTGCGAAAAATATCTTGATATTACTCCTAAAGGGAAATTTATTCCTAAAACGGTAGAAGATTATGAGAATATGCTCAATAGCCAAACCGTCTTAAGCTATGGAGATTATTTTGAAGACCTCATCACAGATGATGCTTTTTTACCGGAAGGAATGCCTGGGAATCTGTTTTCCAAACAGGCATTGCATGGCCGTCGTATTTACACCTTTGATAAAGATGTCTTTGATGAGGGTACTAATGATTTCCTGTGGTCTGAGGGGTATAAGAGGTTGTTTTATTACAATTCCATTATCAATGAAGTGATGAATGCAAAGGATGGATCAGAGGAGATAAAGAAATCTGTGAGAGCTGAAGCATTACTGATGCGTGCTCTCGAGCACCTGGAACTGGTAACAGTTTATGCAAAACAATACGACTCGGCAACTGCTGCTATAGATCCCGGGATTCCAATCGCACTGGTGGCTGATATCAACGCACAGCATGAAAGAAATACAGTCCAGGAGGTTTACGATCAGATAATAGAAGATCTGGATTGGGCTGTACAGTATTTGCCTGCAGAAAGTAAAGTAACAAAGTTTAGAGGTAATAAGGCCGGAGGTTACGCTGCATTGAGTCGTGTGTATTTGTATGTTGGAAATTACAAGAAAGCTTTAGAGAATGCAGACCTCGCACTTCAGAATTACAGTACGTTGGTTGATATGAATACTTACCAGGTAACTATTCCCGGTCCATTTCCGTATGTACCCGGCGCTCCTTTGGGATGGACAAATATTCCGGACGGGCAGAAGAATCCGGAGTCCATTGTGTCGAGACACTTTCTTCGACCATTTGGGTTAGGTATGGACGTTTGCGCCTCACCGGAACTGTCCGCATTATTTACTAATGATGACATGAGATGGGTATTGTATTTTGCGAATGGATGGCCACCTGCACCACCATTCAATTACTGGAACCGGTATGGGGTGAAAATTTTTCTACGTGGAGACTTCTTTAATAATTGTCTGTCAACACCGGAAGTCTATTTGACAAAAGCGGAATGCCTGGCACGTAAAGGTGATTTGGAAAATGCACTGTCAGTGATCAATACACTCAGGGAGCACAGGATAATACCTGCTGCCTATGTGGCTAAGACGGTTTCAGATTTTGACAATGACGGTGAGAAAGTGTTGAGATTCGTTTTGGAAGAAAGAAGAAGAGAATTGGCGTTTACTGGCAGAAGACTACCTGACCTGAAACGATTAAACAAAGACCCGAGGTTTGCTAAAACAATCAAACATGAAGCAGAGGGGAAAGAATATATTCTCGAACCAAATAGCGGCAACTATTTGCGCCAGATATGGCCGGCTGCGTCAAGGTATCATCCTGATTGGATATTGAATTAATACATTTCGAAAAAAAGCAAAAGAGATTTTCATGAGATATTTTTTTCTCGCACTACTCTTGTGCGGTAGCCTGGATTTTTATGCCCAAACGGGAAGTCAAATTCCGATGGACTCGTCAGTGAGATATGGAAGACTTTCCAATGGAATGACTTATTACATCAAGCATAATAATTTTCCTAAAGGATACGCGGACTTCCAAATTTTTCATGCGGTGGGCGCCATTCAGGAAGAAGACAATCAAAACGGGCTTGCACATTTCCTGGAGCACATGGCATTTAAAGGATTAAATCGGTTCCCGGGAAAGTCCATGACGAATTACCTGGAAGGCATCGGAGTGAAATTTGGAGCGAATTTGAATGCTTCTACAACCACAGATTATACCCGGTATTTGATCAATCAGGTACCGGTTACGCGCCAGGGAATTATCGACACCTGCCTCATGATACTTGCGGATTGGTCGGGTTCAATATCTGCGACGCCACAGGATATTGAAACAGAAAGAGGTGTGATCAAAGAGGAATGGCGAACCCGTACAAATGCTAATGTAAGAGCTAACCAGGCACTTTCTGCATACTATTTCAAAGATTCAAAATATGCATTGAGATCTGTAATCGGTGATATGAGAATTATTGAAAATTTTAAGAGAGATGAATTAATGGATTTTTATCATAAATGGTACAGGCCGGATTTGCAGGCAATTGGAATTGTTGGAGATTTTAATGCAGACTCAATGGAAACGGCAGTGATCAGAGAGTTTTCAAAAATACTTCCGGCAGTTATAAAGAAGAAGAAAGTACAATACACAATTCCTAACAACAATGAACTGATTTATGGAACATTCAGCGACAGGGAAATCACCAATAATTCAATTTCACTTCTGTTCAAACATCCTGCAATAAGTGAAGCCTCGCGGTCCACACAAGAATCTTATGTAGCAGGTTATTTGAGGAGTTTGATGATGTATATGATGAACCAACGGTGGATTGAAGTTTCTGACAAAAAGGAACTTGATCTGAAAAATCTTGATTTCAGTTATGGTAACTTTTCCGGAGATAAAGATGTATTTGGAGTTTCAGGAGAAGTGAGAGATGCCCGTATGATGCCAGCTTTCCGTTTAATGCTTTCAGAATTGGAAAGGTTTAGGCGGTATGGATTTACTCAATCGGAATTAGACATTGCAAAGGCAACTTATAAAAGACATCTTGAAAAAAATTTTGTGGAAAGGGACAAGCAATCCAATACTTCAGTAATGAATGGCTTATTCGATAATTATATTTATAATGATCCGCTCCCCAATGCTGAGTTTTCATACAGGATATTATCTAATGTCATTGATACGGTTTCTTTGGCCGGTCTGAATGCTGAGGTGAAAAAACTTGTGACTGATAAGAACAGAATTGTTACGGTAGTCGCCGGTCAAAAGGATTCATCTGAAATTCCATCAAAGAAAGAAATTGAAACGGAATTATCCCGTATGGCAGACTTAAAAGTTGTTCGTTATTCGGGTGTGAAAGTTCCTGTTCTTACTCCTCAGTCAGAACCGGTTCCATCTGCAATCATGAAATCTGAACAGGTAAAGTTTGGCGCTACATTGTGGCATCTGTCAAATGGTGCTAAAGTTTACCTGCTACCTACAAAAAACAAGAAGGATGAAATCCTCTTTGATGCTTATAGTAAGGGAGGGAGTTCTGTTCTTAGCAATAGTGAGTTTCAATCTGCACGTTTATTGACTACTGCTTTGACGGCTTCAGGTGTAGGTTCGCTCAGTTCAACAGATTTGGCTCGAGCTCTGAATGGAAAGATTGTTTATGTGACTCCATACTTCAGTGAATTTGAGGAAGGATTCGGTTGTGCCACATCACCTTCAGATTTGGAGACAACGTTGAAGTTGATGTATATGTATTTTAAGGAGCCGAGGTTCAACGCTGAAGACTTTGAATTTGAAAAGAAGAAGATTAAAGACAATCTTTTGTCCCGGAAAAAAAATCCCTTTTCAGCATTGCAGGATTCGGTATTCGCTGTACGAAGCAATTTCAATTTGCGTGGAAATAGTTTAATTACTGATCCCGATGAATTACCGGAGGTGAGCCTTGATACAATCAGGAAGGTATATAAAAAGGCCTTTTCAAATCCGGGTGATTTTATATTTTATTTCGTCGGTACTGTTGATACAACAATTATAAAACCATTAATTGAAAAATATATTGGCGGGCTGCGGGGAGACCACAGGTCTGATACATGGAAAGACCTGAACATCAGACCTCCGAAAGGAAAAGTAGTCATTGATTTTAAAAACAAGATGGAGACACCCAAGTCAACAGTTTTCATGGAATACACGCAACTCACAGATTATTCTTTTAAGAAAGGGATTGAAATGCAATTGTTGCAGGGAATTCTTGAATCGAGGCTCAACGAACTATTACGTAATCAGAAATCCGGTGTTTATACACCGGCTGTCGAATGTTCTTTGAAGGAATTGCCTGTTGGGCAGGCCAGCCTGATTGTTTCTTTTGACACAGAACCGGATTTACTTGACGAGTTGGTAAAGATAGTTGGTGAAGAAATGAACAGACTTGCAACCCAGGGCATTGCTGAAACTGATTTGGAGAAGAGTAAAGAGTTTGTTCTTAAATCCTATGACCAGGGATTGACAAATAATTATTACTGGCGCTATCTGCTCTCTAATTTTATTAAATCTGGCAGAGATAACCTGACAGGGAACAAAGAATTGGTGGAGAGTATCAAGAGTGTTGAAATCACTTCATTGTTGAAAGAAATAGTAAAAGCAGGCAATGTAGCGAAAGTGATTATGCGACCGGAATAATTGCATGCGTGTCGGTTAGCAGAAAAAAAGTTTCTTCTCATGTGCTACGATAAAAAAGGGAGGCTGAATGCTTCCCTTTTTGCTATTTAAAAAAAATAAATTTCATATTCACTACGGCAACGGCTGCCCCACCGGAATTTCGCATAGGTGCCCCGGTTGTCCATGCGGAGGATTTAAACTTGCCTGAGCATTCACCGGAGCATTCATTGAGTTTTGAACAGGAGTTACACCAGGAGTGTTAAGAGGTGCACCTACAGCTATGGAACAATCATGCCCTGGCTGTCCATGTGGTGGGTTGTAGGCTACAATATTTGCAGATGGGTCAGTATTTGTTATGAGTTGACCACTATCCTTCTGAATGTTTGGAGAAGGTGCAGGTGTTGATTTTTCAATGCTGAACTGTGGCAATGTTGTGTCGATATCTGCCTGCGGTTGTGAACTGCACGAAATAACAATCATGCTGTTCACAAAGAATGCTGAAAAAATTATTGATTTTAGTTTCATTTCTATTTTTTGATAGGTTTAAATATAGGATTAAAAGCTGGCAATGAATCAATAGACCATTATGAAAAATGATAATGATATCACGGGCAAAGATTGCATTACCATAAGGATTCAAACGAAATAACAGGGAAGATATTTGAATGGTTTTGATAATAAGATGAAATGGATGCTTATTGGCATTCTCAAATGGCCGCCAATCGCAGGTAATACAATAAACCAATCTGGTTGAGACCAGGTTGTTAAGGTATGATTCCGTTCCCGAATTTAACTGTTTAGGAGATTTATCTCATGTGTTTATTGCAGAGGACCTTTTTGTGAAGGAGCCATTCTTAAATTTGTTTTCAACGTAATTTGATTCAAGATTTTTTATTGGACTCAAGCTATTACCTCAGAGTAGTTTTCAATTTCCTGGTCTGGACAGGTAGGGTTGATTTGCTTTCTTGTCATGTCATTTGATTTTAACGCACAACCTGCACGTTCTGAGTTCTCCAATAAATTTTTCTGAACTTTGCGCCTCTCAAAAAAATTATGAGTATTGATCAGTCAGAAGAGGAAAAGGTGCTATTGAGCAGAATCGCTGAAGGTGATGAAGAAGCCTTTGCAAGCCTTTTTCATACCTGGCGCGACAGGCTCTATTTCTTCGCTCTGCGAATTACTAATTCATCCCAGCAAGCGGAAGACCTTGTTCAGGATGTATTTGTGAAGTTGTGGTTGCAACGGAACAATCTTGCGGAGATTTATAATTTTCAGGCATGGATTTACCGGGTCATACGCAATCAGGCTATTTCAGATTTAAGAAGGATTTCATTGGAAACCACCATCCTTGCACATTTAAAAAAAGAATCTGGGAACGTCAGTCAATTAGCTGATGAGGTATTGCTGCGTAAACAGTTGCAGGAAGTATTACAACAAGCTATTGATAAATTGCCTCCAAGGCAAAAACAAATCTATACAATGATACGAATTGAAGGATTGAAGCAAGATGAGATTGCAAGCCGGCTCAATATATCCATCAGTACCGTACAAAATCACATGACAGAAGCGCTTAAGAAATTACGGATGATTTTAGGCAAGGAATTTTCATTGGTAGCTGTTTTACTTATTTGGTCAGCATTATCCAATTGATTACCTATTTTTTCTTTTTCATTGAATCTTGTACTTTTTTTACAAAGGATTCTGTTACTCCGGCTATAGCTGCGATTTTGCTGAGTTTGAATTCTTTGGTTGTCAAAAGATTTTCGACTACCTCCCTTTTCCCCTTCTCAATACCTTTCTCAATACCCCGCTCTTCTGCTGTTTTTAAAACAGAGTATTCCGTCCATCTATCCAATAAATCTTTTTCGTATGACATATAATCCACTTTTTTTAATCCTGCAACTTCTGCTATTTGAAATAACTTAAGAAATATTTTCTTTCGTAAAATTACAGGAATTTTATTCATCCTGTTCATATTGCGCAATACAAAGAACCAACGCTCTAAATCGGTATTAATTTCATTTTCGGCTAAATTGAAGTTGGGCAATTCCAAAAATACAAATCCCAGTTTTTGGTAAAAAGTATTTCCTGTTTCTTCTTCGGTAAGATGTATCCAATGCAAATATTTTTCTGGCGGTGAATGGTCAAAATTAAAGTCCATAAGTGCTATGAAGTAAACTTCTTTCAATTCAAAGTCCCAGGATGCTTTTCCTTTTGCTCCTTGCTCGTGTATTTTACTAGCTGCGTAGTAAATGGCTCTGTCAATAAAATATTTTTGACTGGCTCGTTGCATTTCTATGATGAAAGTTTCTCCATCTGCACCTGTACAGGTAAGATCGAAAATGCTTTTGCGAAAATGTGCTGCAGGGCCATTTTGTTCCTGGGAGTTGTACACCAGGTCTTTTATTATTTTTCTTCCATTGAAAAGCTCATTCAGGAATGCAATCAATAAATCTTTATTCGGTTCGGAACCGAATATTCTCTTAAATCCAAAATCTGTAAGTGGGTCAATAAACCTGCCAATAGGTGGTATTATTATCCATTTATTTTTTGCCATATTCAAATATACGTTCCAATTTAATGTGTTCCTCGCTGCCATTGAGTACCTTTCGGCTTTTTATCGGCAATTAGCATTCGAGTGAATTGTTAGAGAGTTTTGGATATATCTCAGCTATTAATGGCAGTGTTTTCTGAATCAATAAAAAAAATATTTTTTCCGACTGGGAGTTAGGTCTTTCTCATTCGTTTCATATAGTTCTGGAGGAGATCAATCAAAAGTTGGCAGTATCAATTACTGTTGAATTTCCCTCAAATAACAAATTCTTATGACAGAGAGAGGCATTGCAGAATTATGGCACCGGTTTTTCAGGGACGAACTGAATGAAGGCGAGAGGGAAACACTTGCCCGTTGGGTCAATGAGCAGGAATCAGATGATGTCCTTCATACATCCCTTCAGAAGTCATGGAATGAATTTGAGGTGGGCAATACCCTTTCTACAGAGAAGGCAGATAGTATGTTGAAGGAGATTCTGACAAAAGCAAAAAGGGCAGAAATTGAAAAGCCGAAGGCAATTGTCAGAAAGATACTATGGAAGCGTATGGCAGTTGCTGCTTCCATATTGATTGCCATCACTACCGTGGCCTATTTTATTTTTTATTCCCGTAATGAAAAACCTGCATTGATCGTAAAGGCCACTGCTCCAGTGGATATTAAAGCTCCTGAATCTAACAGAGCTATGATCACGCTTGCAAATGGTCAGAAAATATTTCTTGACAGTGCAGCTAATGGTTCATTGGCTATGCAGGGAAGTATGCAGTTGGTGAAAATGGCTAACGGACAAATCGGGTATCAGATATCTGAAGGGAGCCATTCTGATGAAATCATTTACAATACACTTTCGAATCCGAGAGGCAGCAAGGTTATCAACCTGATGCTCTCGGACGGTAGCCGGGTATGGCTCAATGCGGGATCATCACTTACATATCCGGTGGCTTTTGGGAAAAAGGAGAGAAGTGTTTCTATTACAGGCGAAGCTTACTTCGAAATAGCTCATAACGCATCCAAACCATTCTATGTGTCGAAGGGAAATGTGAATGTACGTGTGTTGGGAACGCATTTTAATGTGAATAGTTATGAAGACGAAGATGCCATCAGGGTAACATTATTACAAGGCTCTGTAAACGTGACAGTGGCTGGAAATTCGGCGATACTGAAACCCGGAGAACAGGCAAAGGTTCAAACTGAAAACAACAAAATTGAAACTTCAAAGGATGTTGATCTGGAAGATGTAATGGCATGGAAGAATGGGCTTTTCTCTTTTGATGAAGTGGGTATTCAGGAGGTGATGCGGCAGTTGGCAAGATGGTATGATGTGGACGTGGTGTATGAAGGAAAGGTTCCGCAACAAAAGTTTGGTGGTGATATCGAACGGACTTTGAGTCTATCGCAGGTATTGGAGGTGCTTGAAAAAAGCAACGTGCATTTTAAAATGGAAGGAAGAAAAATTATTGTATTGCCGTAAAAAGCAATTGATAGATAAAAAAACAAAGCCAGAAATGCTGAGAACATTCCTGGCGGCGTTTGGGCTAACCCTTACCTGAACGGATTTAATCATCCGGGCGGGCGAATAAATAAAATTGTTGAGAAATTATCATTCATTAAAAACCCAGAACACAACGAAAGTATGAATTTACTAACACGTGGCAAGTGCAGCGCACTTACCTCACAAACGCTGAAAGTTATGAAGCTGACTTTCATTTTTATGCTTGCTTTCTTGCTGCAGATATCTGCAAAGAGTGTTTCGCAAAACATCACCATTTCCGGAACGCACATTCCTATGAAAAAGGTGTTTAAAGAAATCAAGAAGCAATCTGATTATGTGGTCTTTTTCAATTATGACCTCCTGAAAGACGCACATCCTGTTACGATCAATGTGAAGAACGGTGATGTCAATGAAGTATTGCAACAATGCTTTAAAGACCAGCCACTTTCGTATACGATCGAAAACAAGACAATTGTTGTAGTCAAAAAACCGGCTGTTGTAAAACCTCCGGAACCTCCTGTTCAGGAAATGCTCCCTCCACCAACTATTGAGGTGAAAGGCAGGGTGCTTGATGACAAAGGTGAACCGGTAAGTGGAGCTACCATTACTGTAAAGGGTACCCAGAAAGGAACGGCTACTGATGCTGATGGATACTTCCATCTTGATGGTGTGGATGAAAAAGCGACACTCATCATCAGCGGTGTCAACTTTGAAACAATTGAGGTGAAGGTGAAAGGAAGAAACGACATCGGAAATGTGGTTACAAAAGTGAAAGCCGGAACAGGAGAGGAAGTGGTAATCACAGGATTTTTCACCAAGAAAAAAACCAGTTACACAGGTTCTGCCATTACTTTCAAAGGAGATGATCTGAAAGCGGTATCTGCAACGAATGTACTGGAGGCCTTGAGTACACTGACTCCCGGGCTGGTGCAGGTGCAGGAAAATGCTGCGGGTTCTAACCCAAACAGGGTACCCGAACTTTTGATCAGGGGAGTTACTTCATTTACAGCCAACAACCAGTCAGTAAATCAGCCACTCATCGTAAGAGACGGTACCATTATCTCGGTGCAGGATCTTTATGATATGGACATTAATGAAATTGGAACTATAACAATTCTAAAGGATGCCTCTGCCTCCGCATTGTACGGTGCCCGGGCAGCCAATGGAGTGATCGTAATAGAAAGAAAAAAGATTCAGTCGGGAAGCATGAAAGTTGCCTTCAACACTGTGAGCAGCATTCAGTTTCCTGATTTCAGCGATTACAATTTGCTGAATGCAAAAAATAAATTGGAGTACGAACGCCTGGCAGGATTATATTCCTCAGCAGATCATGCAGAACAATATTATCTCGACTCTCTCTACAATGAAAAATTGAAAGAAGTGAATCGTGGTGTCAACACAGATTGGATGGCTAAGCCTGCAAGAGTTGGCTATTCAATTGATAATTCTATACGTGTGTTTGGCGGTGCTGATAAAACAAGATATGAGTTGAATGCACGATACGGAACGGTGCAGGGTGTGATGAAAGGTGATTTCAGAAAGCGTTACGGCCTTGGGTTCTTACTGGAATATTATGCTCCTGGTGGTTTGAGTTTTTCCAATAGAACAACCTTAAACCAGGTCGACACAAAAAGTTCACCTTATGGAAGTTTTCAAACTTACACATTGATGAATCCTTATGATCGTGTGTATGATGAACAGGGTAACCTTATCAAGACGCTATCATGGGATCATCCCAACCCACTGTATGAGGCACAATTAGGATCATTTAATAAGGCAGGAAATCAAACCGTCAGCAATGACTTTGATGCGCGATGGAATATCAACAAAGAATTGAGGTTGACCACTCATTTCAATTTTACTTACGATAATGGTAACAGTGATTATTTCCTTTCGCCACTTTCTAATACTTATAAAGATGTAATTGATCCTACGGACAAAGGTTCGATGACTGTGACGGATAGCAAAGGTTTGACTTATTCAGGAAACGTTGTATTGTCTTACAATAAATTTCTTCCTGATAATAGTTTGCTGACGCTGAATGCAGGTGGAAATCTGAATCATACCAATCTAAAGACATACAGCCTCACCGGAACCGGGTTTTATTCTGATGATCTGCAGTCTATCAACTTTGCAGCGAAGTACCCTGCGGGTAGTAAACCTACAGGCTACCAGGACTTGAATGCAGATGTAGCTGGCTTTGTAAATGCAAACTACATTTTGAACAACAAATATTTTGTAGATGGGGTTTACCAGGTATCAGGTTCTTCAAAGTTTGGTGCTAATAATCGTTATGGTCAATTCTGGTCAGGCGGACTTGGATGGAACCTGCACAATGAAAAAATGTTTAAGGCAGACTGGTTAGACATTTTGAAATTGCGTGCTAGTATCGGATATACCGGAAAGGTGAACTTTGCCTCATACCAGGCGCTCACCACTTATACTTACAGCCAGGATCTGAATTATCTCCATGGTGTAGGTGCCATACCGATTACCATCGGAAATCCTGATCTGAAATGGGAAAGAACATTAAACTATAATCTGGGATTGGATGTAAGCCTTTGGAATCACAGATTCAACGCTACTGCTGATTTCTATCTGCGCAGAACTACTGACCTGTTGATTGATAAAACTTTCCCTCCTTCTACCGGTACGATGACAGGAAAAGAAAATCTCGGAGAAATGGAAAACAAGGGTGTTGAAATTCGTATGGATGGCTTTGTGATTCAAAACAAAAAAGTGTTGTGGCAGTTAGGTGCCAACATTACTCACAATAAGAACAAAATCCTAAAGATCAGCGATGCACTGAGACAACAAAATGATATCAACAACAAGTTAGAGACAATCGCTCCTTTACCTCAGTATCAGGAAGGCGAATCTACTACCGCGTTGAAAGTAGTAAGGTCATTGGGTATTGACCCCGCGACAGGGCAGGAAGTTTTTCTGAAATTGAACGGAGACAGAACATTCACTTACGATCCGGATGATAAAGTGGTAGTAGGTGATATACTGCCTGTAGCATCAGGTAACGTGTTCTCCGTGGTAACATACAAGCGGATAACAGCAGCGGCTTATTTCGGATTCAGGTATGGTGGTTATGTTTATAATATCACAAGGGCTACCAAGATTGAAGGATCAGATCCAAGGTATAATGCAGATCAGCGAGTGTTTGACGACAGGTGGAAGAAGCCCGGTGATGTTTCATTCTACAAGGATATTGCTGACAGGTCAACACCGAACCAAACCACCCGGTTTGTAGAAAAAGATAACACGCTTTCACTCTCGAGACTAAATTTCTCTTATGAATTCAATCCTGAATTGTTCAAAAAATTAGGCGTCAGCAAATTTGCAGTAGGTCTCAGCATGAATGAATTGTTCCGTATTTCTACTGTGAAAATGGAACGTGGTACCGACTATCTCTACAGCAGAGGATTTGATATTAATCTAAACATCATGTTCTGATGAAAACAATGAAAAGAAATCAATCTAAAAATAACCGGAAAATGATAAAAAATATTTCGCTGATGAAATGGGCAGTTGTCTTATTCATCACAATGATTTCATTTACTTCCTGCAAAAAATTCCTTGATGTAAAACCTGAAGGTGAACTGACCGGAGAGAAATTACTGAAGAATGCAAGAGGTTTTGAAGATGCCATGTATGGCGTGTATGCCAGTATGAATGGCAGAACACTGTATGGAGAAAATCTTTCTCACAATACAGTGGATGTAATGGCTCAGTACTTCGACTGCTTTGGAAATGATTATACTACCAATTTGCTGAAGTACAACTACAAGTTTGCTGCTATACAAACAGAGATATTGAATATCTGGAAAGACATGTATAAGGATATTGCCAATGCAAACAATGTATTGAAAAACCTGGAGCGTTTCTCTCCTGACAACCTGAAGTATTACAATACCTACAAAGGAGAAGCGCTTGGGCTCAGGGCATTCATGCACTTTGATCTGTTGCGCTTGTTTACTGAAAATATTCAATTGAACCCATCAGCAACAGGCATTCCTTACTCTACAGATTTCGCATTGTCTGCACCTAAGGTTCTTCCTGAAGCAGAAGTGTATGACAGGATCATTGCAGACTTGTTGCAGGCTGAAACGCTGCTGAAGGATGATGAGCAATACATGACATATCCCAAGACTGAGAATGCTTACGATTTTCTAAAAGATCGTGAAATACATTTTAACCTGTATGCCGTGCAGGCTACACTGGCACGGGTTTATATCACAAAAGGTGATTTGACAAAAGCACTGGAGTATGCGGAGAAAGTGATCAACTCGGGCAAGTTTGCCCTGATAAGTAAGACAGATATTTCCGCGGGCCTTATGCGTGGTGTATTGTATCCTAAGGAAACCATCTTCGGCCTTTATTCCAATAATTATTTTGCAACGGTTCGCGACAGATTCTATTATGAAACTTCTTTTTATTCTTATAATCTGAAGTATGATACCAAAGCTGTTTACACAGCCAATGAAGCAACAGAAGGGCACGATTTCAGATGGGAAGGTTTCTTTAAACTACCGGCCACTCCGCAAAGCCCGATGAGGTTTGTAAAGTTGGTGGATCCTTATCAACTGACACCTGGTATTGAGTTTCAGCGTCCGAAAGAACTGATCAAAGGAATCAACATGATCAGGCTTCCTGAAATGTATTATATCGCCGCGGAAGCTTCCCTGGCATCCAACCCTGATAAAGCAAGAACCTACCTTGATGCAGTATTGGTATCAAGAGGCCTTACAGCACTTGAAAACAGAACACCGGCGCAAGCTGTCACTTTGGATATAATCACAATAGAGAGATATAAGGAATTAATCGGAGAAGGCCAGACCTTCTACAATATGAAGCGCCTGAATCTTGACTTTGTCAACACAAATGCACAAACGGTACAGGCGAGTAAAGATATTTACGTTTTACCTATACCGTTAGAAGAAACTGATTACAGACATTAAAAAATATTAACTGTGAAAAAAATAATCAACTTACGTTTCCTCATTCCGATTGTTGCGGGAATGTTGCTGCTTGCCTCCTGCAAGAAGACAGCCTATCAGGTATATGATCAGAAATTTGCCGGTATCTATTTCCTGAGCGATAGTGTGTATTACTCCTTTGGTGTAACGCCTTTGGAAAAGCACAGCTACGATCTGAAAGTTCCGGTTCGCATTATGGGCACTGCATCATCAGCAGACAGAAATTTTTCTGTAACTGTTGACCAGGAAAAGACCACAGCAGTAAAGGGATTGCATTATACCATTCCTGAATCATTTACCATCATGGCAGATTCCATCAATGGATTTGTTCCCGTTACCATTCTGCGGGATAGCCTGAAGGATAAGGATTTCAAACTGGTTTTGAAATTGGACAAGAATGCGGCTTTTACTCCTGTTGATGAAAATAAGAAAGAGGTATTGATTCATTTCAACAACAGAGTGGAACCGCCTACATGGAAGGATTATTGGGGCGACCCTGCATGGCCTGATTATAAATTGGGCAAATGGAATCCGCTGACCTACATCAAGTTTATCGAGTTGTTCAGAGCATTGGAACAAAAGGTTCCTGAAACTTATGCTGCCATGGTAGCTGAGTTTGGGCCGGATCTTCAGAATGTAATTTTTGGCTGGCCGTGGGATTATGATCTTACCATGACGAAGTATGTGTTGATCCCATTGTATCAATATTTCATGGAGCAACATCCGGATTTGGGCGTCACCATTCCAAGACCTCCGGGTTATTAATGGTTCAAAAATGAATAACATTAAAAAGATTAAAATGAATACCGTCTATAAATATTTTGCAATTGCATTTCTTTCCTTTGGATTGTTCTCTTGTTACAAAGACAAATCCACTGTAGATACACACAAGCTGTCGGAAATACAGGTTACTTTCCCCGGCATCACATCTAATACGATCAATATTGAGAAAAATGAAATACTTACTATTGATCCCCAGATTTCTGAAACAGGGGCACAGGACCCGATGACTTATGAATGGCAGGTGAACTATGAAGTCTTTTCTACTGACAAGAAGTTCGTCTATACCGGTGAAAAGTTAGGCAGCTTTCCTGTGAGGTTGAAAGTGACCAACAAAGATGGAAGTACATTCAAGGAATTTACGTTGAATGTAAATTCTCCTTATGAAGAAGGACTGCTGGTGTTGGGCGAAGATGAAAACGGTGTAGGAACTTTGGCATTCATGAGAACCTATACCCCCGAAGAGATAGCGGGAGGAAAAGTTCCCGGTTTTGTCAACAATTGCTTTGTGCTGAATAACCCGGGACATACTTTAGGTAAAGGCGTTACGGATATTGTGAAAAGAGATCAGCAATTATTTATCTCCAGCGCTGATGATCAAAAGATCAGCCTGATCAATACAAAAACTTTTGAACTGGAATCAGAAATCACTTCTCCTGATTTTCCGGGATTCAAACCTTACAGGCTGAACATCCCTGACAACGGAAGTACCAGCGCTATTGTGTTAAGTGAAGATGGAAAGGTATATAACCTGGCAACGAAGGAACACCTGGTATTAAAAAACACCGCATTCCCTGATGGTACAGACCTTGCGATGAAAACATCTTTTATTGGAGGCATGAACTTTACTTCCAATTATTTCTGGGATAATGCAAACTCAAGGTTGTGGGATCTGTGGTATATCAATACCAATACCAAGGATACACTCGCAGGTCAGGAACTTATCCAGTTTTTTGCAACTCCTCAACTTGTTTATGTGTTGACCCGTGATAAGAATAATCCTGAAAAGCTGACCAAGTCCGTATTTGGCCCATACATCCAGGTATTTTTTGGACAACCATTAGACTACAAGGAAAAGGAGATATTTACCAATGCATCACCAACATTGAATGCAAATTCAATCACAGTTTTGAGTGAGAAGTACAATAAACTGATCTATGCAAATGGTAATGAAATTTACAACTGGTACTATTCAGGTACAAATATCCCTGCAGCGCCTTACATCACTGTTAATGCTCCGGGTACAATTACCAGTATGAGCTTAAGCCCGGATGGAGATCAATTATATGTAGGAGTTTATGATGCAGCAGCGAGTGGATTGAAAGGAAGTGTGTTGATCTATAATACAGATAATGGAACATTGATCAGTAAGTATGAGAATGTTTCTGATAAACCTGTGAAACTCTTATACAAAAAGAAAAGCTAAGTGAGAATACTGTTTTGTTTTTTTTGGATACTCGGCCCTTTGTTTGCAAACGCTGCGAAGGGAAATATACCGGACACGGAAGTTAATACCACTGTGTCCGGTCAAACCAATCTCAACAATCAGTATGCTATTTATTTTATTAAGAAGAATGAAGGTAATAAGTCAGATGAATTATCGCTGAGTAAAGATGGAAGTTTTCAATGGCAGACAAAGATCAAAACTTCTCAGTTCATCCTTGTTTCCATTCAACTGAAGGCGAGAACGCAGCAACTTGCTACCAATTTTACACTGTACATCAATCCGGGTGACCATATCCGGTTGAACCTTCATTATTCTGACAGCACTTTCTTGTCATACAAATCGGGTAACCTGAACAGTGAAAACAAAGCGCTGTTTTCCTACTTCCGTTTTGCAACTCTGGAAGATATTCGTCTGTTTAGAAATCCTCCGGCACCAGGTAGTCTGCGCGCTGAAGTTGGCTCTTATATTCAAACTGCAAACAGGTTGTTAGATCAACTTTCTCCGAAAGATACTGCTGTAAAACAATATCTCAGGGCATGGTCTTTCAATGATTACCTTGAAGCAATGGATAGATATGGCAATGAGAGAACAAATGAAATCCGGAGCATGAATAATGATTCTTTATATTCTTTCAAAGAGATTTATGATCATAAGACGACGACACTCTTACCTGCTTCTGCCCGCTTCATCAATAAATTTTTGAATGGCCTGACAGGCCCGACCGATGAGCATGGATTGGCTTTGCTCCGGAAGAAGATCGGGTTATTGAATGATTCATTTTCGAATCCTGATTTGAAAGAATGGCTAACGGTGAGGTACCTCCAGGAAGCAATCACTAAATTTTCTGTAAGAGATTTTCCTGACTTTGATGCGCAAGTTTCAATATTTACAGCTATTGCAGGCAATGTCAGAGATCAGGAAGTGAGAGACAGGTTGATAGATGAATTCAGTAATCTCCGTTATACCAGGATCGGTTCACCGATGCCGGATGTGGTTTTCAAAGATGCAAATGGCAGGGATGTGGCTTTGAGAAGTTTTAAAGGAAAATCAGTTTACATTGATTTGTGGGCATCATGGTGTATTCCCTGCATTGCAGAAGTACCTCACCTCAAAGAATTGGAGAAAGATTATGAAGGAAAGAATATTGTATTCGTAAGTCTTTCTTTGGATGCTGATAAGGATGCATGGAAGCATAAAATGAAATCTCTCCAACTCGATGGGATACAGTTAGAGTTGGGAGATTCAGGATTTGATAAGATGATGAACATACAGGGAATCCCTCATTTCCTGTTGTATGATTCTTCAGGGAAGTTGGTGAAGTACCAGGCACCCAGGCCCGGCACCAAAGAGATCCGCTCCTTACTTGATTCATTATAATTTCCAAATATTATGAAGTATTTTTTTCTGGTGCTTTTGTTAGGCACCGGTGCTTTATTTAATACTACCGCACAGGTTAAATCGCAGCCACCCGTTGAGAAGGTGAAAGCAACACTGGGAATTCATGATGCTGCAACTTTATCTGCATTTCAGGAAAGATTAATTGCGGCAGTAAAAAAGGTACAACCTGCGAGTGTAAGAGTCATAACGAATGAGAAGCTTACTCCTACAGGCGGAGTGTCTGCGAGCGGAGTCTGTGTGAGTGCATCGGGGATTATTATGACAGCGGGACACTTGACCGTTCCGGGCGGCGATTATATGATCCTTTTTCCGGATGGCAGTGAGGTGAAAGCAAAAGGACTTGGAAAGATTGGATTGCTGGATCTTGGCCTTCTGAAAATTTCTGATGATGGTTTGTTTCCTTATGCGGAAATGGGCTGGTCTTCTGCTTTACAAATTGGTGAGCCTTGTTTCAGCTTGGCCTATCCGGGAAGTTTTACTGAGAAACAGGTTCTGAGGTTTGGTGAAGTATTGGGTAAGGATGTAGGTCAGTTTCACAGCTTGCAGACCACTTGCCTCATGGAGCCCGGTGACTCCGGTGGACCTGTTTTTGATATGAACGGAAAGGTCATCGGAATTCGCAGCTATATCGGTATGCCACTGGATGAAAACTTTGAAGTAGCTGTTGATAATTATCGGAAGTATTGGGATGAATTGCAGAAGCCTGTAAATTATTCAGGAATTCCGCAGGTGTTTTCAGATAAAACTGGTGGAGAGAAATACAGGTACAAAGGATTGATGTGGCAGGAAATAGAAACAGATATTCTTGCCGTCACGAAAGAGTTAAGTGGTTTTAGTTTGGAGGTCAAGAGTGGTGAAAATACTTCTACCAGGAGTGTTTTGGGAACAGTTGTTGATCTGTCAGGAATAACGACCAATAAAAAATTTCTGAAGGGAAGTTTCATAGTCAGTAAAAATTCTGAAGTGGGTAATGATCCCCGAATAGAAATTAATGGAAAGTTGTTAGCTGCGAAGATTATCTATCGGGATAGTGAGAATGACCTTGTACTGCTGAAATTGGATGCTGCATCCAAATCTGCTTTACGTGTGTACGATGATGTTAGCGATCCATCGGAAGTAGGCACTATTGGAGAGTTGCTGGTGTCACCATTTCCGGGTGGCGAATATCTCATGAGTGTAATCGGGACAACTCCATTCAAAATGCCCGGCGTATATGAAACAGGGTATCTTGGGGTGAAGGTCGAAACGGAAGATGGATTGACAACGGTCACACATGTACAACCACATTCAGCTGCGGATGAGGCAATGCTCCGAGAAGGTGATGTAGTTGTTTCTGTAAACGAACAAAAGGTGAGCAGTCCTGATGACCTGATCACTATTTTAAAGAAAAGCAGGGTCAGGGATATTATTTCTTTGACAGTGTTGCGTGATGGAAAAATGGATTCATTCAAAATAACACTCCAGGGGCGCCCATTCGTTGGTAGCGGTCACATTGCAGAAAAGTTTGCCGGAGGAAGGAGTGACAGGCGTGATGGGTTTGATCATGTATTCATTCATGATGCGCGGCTGAAGCCTTCTGATTGTGGTGGGCCAATTTTTAACCTGGAAGGGAAATTTTTGGGGATCAATATGGCGCGGTATAGCCGCACCAGCAGTATAGGTATGACGGCAGGGGAGGTGGTGAAGTTTTTGAAAGAGGTGATTATTTCAGGAAAGTGATGTTTATTCTTTCGCCCCTATTTTCTTTTTTATCGCCTCAACTACCATCTCAATATTTTCATACATCTTCACGTCATACTTTTCACAAACTATATCCACATTACCTTTGCGCCAGTATCCTTCCGGACACACAACCATTAACTTTCCTGATTTTGCATAAAGCCCTAATTCCAATAAGCTAACCGGACTTTGCGATTTCGGTGCAAAATACATGATGATGATGTCCGCTTTTTCCAGAGCGTTCAATTCCCACTCTACTTGCTTTCTGAAATTGGAATCGGTGCTTACCGGTTTCCAGTCTTTATTCCAGTCATCCCGGCGTGGATTGAGTAATATCACATTTTCATGTGCAAGAATATGTTCAATTGTTGCCTGCCAGTTTTCAGCATTACCCATGTCTATGCTGCCGCCTAAGAATATTTTTGTCCTGGATTCATTCGCCGGGATGGAAGCAGGTGATTTGATGATGGTTACCTGTGCTGCCAAAGTAAAAGGAAGGCCTAATACCCAAAGAAATATCACGAAGCCCCAAAATTGAGAAGTGACTTTCTTCATAATGTTTCATATTATGGGAGCACAAATCAGCTCTCCTTATTTTTTCGTGTGCAGAATACAGTTATACCTATTGCACCTTCATATCCGGATACAATGGGAAGCCTGACATGAATTCCTTCACTTTGCCTTTTGTTTTATCGATCAGCGCTTCGTCTTCGGTATTCATTAAAATAGTATCAACAAGGTCAACGACCGTTTCCATATCTTTTTCTTTCAATCCGCGCGTAGTAACAGCAGGCACACCAACCCGGATGCCGGATGTTACAAAAGGACTCTTGTCATCAAATGGTACTGCATTTTTATTAAGGGTGATAGCTGCTTTATCCAATGTTTCCTGAGCCTTCTTACCGGTGAGATTTTTATTTCTGAGATCGATCAGCATCAGGTGATTGTCGGTACCATTACTGATAAGGTTGTAACCGCGACCTACAAAAGCCTTTGCCATAGCAGCAGCATTCTTTTGAATCTGGTTGGCATAGATGGTGAAATCATCAGAAAGTATTTCTCCAAAAGACACCGCCTTTGCTGCGATGATGTGTTCCAGAGGACCACCTTGTGTGCCGGGAAATACTGCCATGTCGATCAGGTTGCTCATCATCCGGAACTGTCCTTTCGGAGTTTTCAGTCCGAATGGATTTTCGAAATCTTTCTTCATCAGGATAAGTCCTCCACGTGGGCCACGCAGTGTCTTGTGAGTAGTGCTGGTGACGATATGACAATGTTCGAACGGAGAGTTCAGCAATCCTTTTGCTATCAATCCTGCCGGGTGTGCCATATCACACATTACGAAAGCACCGACTTCGTCTGCTACAGCACGAATTCTTTTATAATCCCAGTCACGACTGTAGGCGGAAGCGCCACAGATAATAAGTTTTGGTTTGAGGGTGCGTGTCTGGCTTTCCAGCATGTCATAATCTACCAGTCCGGTCTCCTTTACCACACCATAAAAATGTGCTTCATAGAGTTTACCTGAAAAGTTTACCGGGGAGCCATGCGTGAGGTGTCCTCCCATACTCAGGTCTAACCCAAGTATCTTATCACCTGGTTGCAACAAAGCCAGCATCACTGCTGCATTGGCCTGTGCACCACTATGCGGTTGTACATTTCCGTATTCACAATCAAATATTTTTGTAAGCCTGTCGATGGCTAATTGTTCGCTTTCATCAACATATTCGCAACCACCGTAATACCTTCTGCCGGGATAGCCTTCAGCATATTTATTGGTAAGCACCGTTCCCATAGCACGGATTACTTCAGCGCTGGCAAAATTTTCGGAAGCGATCAATTCGATTCCTTCTCTCTGGCGGTTTAATTCTTTTTCAATGATCTGAAAAATCTGTGTGTCTCTTGGCATATTCTAAGTTTGGGCAAACCTACAAAAAAGTTCATTAGACTATGATGGATAAGAACTGGCAGGATTCAATAAAATTGTGATTAAAACGAGATCCGTTTTCCAAACATTTGGTAAATTCACCGCCTGTAATTATGCCTGGGTCCAAGCAAAATATCAAACAATTATGAAGGCCATCATCCCCGTAGCGGGTGCCGGTACTAAATTAAGACCGCATACCTATACCCAGCCCAAGGCATTGATACCTCTTGCCGGCAAGACCATTTTAAGCATTAATATAGATCAACTGTATCGTGCGGGCATCAGAGAATTTATTTTCATCATTGGCTACCTGGGAGAAAAGATTCAGGATTATGTAAATGAAAAATATCCGCATATCACTTCTCATTTTATTTTTCAGAATGAGCGAAAGGGGACAGCGCATGCCATCAACCTGGCCAGAAATATCATTGACACCGAGGAAGTATTCATCGCTCTCGGCGATACAATTTGCGAGTATAATATAGAGGAGGTCCTTGCCTCTGAATATTCTATGCTGGGAATCAAGAAAGTGGATGATCCGAGAAACTTTGGTGTGGCTGAGTTGGATGAAAAAGGGAATATCACCAGTGTGATAGAAAAGCCTTCTATCCCTAAATCAAACATGGCGCTGGTAGGACTTTACAAGATCAGAGACTCAAAGGCATTGTTTAATTGTCTCGGAACGATTATTTCTCAAGGCATAAAAACCTATGATGAGTTCAACCTGACAGATGCGCTGGAATGCATGATCCGGAACGGGACTGTCTTTAAAAGTTTCAAAGTAGAAAATTGGTTCGATTGCGGCCGTAAGGAATCCTTGCTGGAATCCAATTCCATCCTGTTGCAAAAATTGGGAGGCAATATTTCAGAGTCCAATAAGTTTGAGAATACTATTTTTATTCCACCTGTGAGCATCGCCGAGCAATGTGATATCAAAAATTCGATAATCGGTCCACACGTTGCTGTGGGAGAAAATACGATCATTCACTCATCGATCATCAGAGATAGTATTATTGGTTCCTATTCCAAACTCTATGATGTGGTGCTGGATGATTCACTCATAGGTAGCGATACAGAAATAATAGGTGAACGACGGTCTTTGAACATCGGAGACAATACAGAGATTGATTTAGGTTGATTTACATAAACATTTCTTATGGCCGGTTCCCAAAAAATAATACCAGTCAATACAGCCCTGCTTTCTTACGGAATGAGTGGTAGTATTTTTCATGCTCCATTTCTGAAAGTAAGTCCATATTTTCATCTGTCATCAGTATGGGAAAGATCGAAGAGCCTTTCCAAAAAACTATTCCCGGAAATAAAAATTTACAGAACACTGGAAGAACTACTGCTCGATAACGATATTGAGTTGGTGATCGTCAACACACCCAATAATACACACTACGATTATGCGATGAAGGCGCTCAAGGCAGGCAAACATGTAGTTGTAGAAAAACCCTTCACCATTAACTCACGGCAAGGGCAGTTGTTGAAGCGTATTGCCGAAAAAAATAATCTGGTGCTTTCTGTATATCACAACCGTAGGTATGACAGTGATTTCAGGACTTTAAAAAAGGTTTTGAAGAGCAAAAGCCTGGGAAATATTGTAGAGGCAGAATTCAGATTCGATAGATTTCGCCAACATCCCGGAAAGAAAATACATAAAGAATCGCCTGGACCGGGTACCGGAAATTTATATGACCTGGGAAGCCATCTGATCGATCAGGCATTGATGTTATTTGGATGGCCACAGAAAGTTTTTGCTGATATTGATATTCTCAGGAAAGACAGCCGGGTGGATGATTATTTTGAGATCATATTGTTTTATGAGGAGATGAGAGTGCGCCTGCATTCATCCTATTTAGTAATGGATACACTACCCGAATCTATTTTGTATGGAGAGAAAGGCTCCTTCATAAAACCCAAAGGAGATATTCAGGAGGCAACTCTTTCAAGGGTATCCTTGCCCGAAGCAAATGGTTGGGGCATAGATACCAAGCCGGGCATATTAAAGAGAATCATCAAGGATAATATTATAGAAACTTCCGTTCCGGCAGAATGTGGCAATTATGGTTCTTATTACGATGAACTTTACCCTGCCATCAGGGGTAAAAAGCAACCACCTGTTACGCCAGATCAGGCTATAAAGGTGATCAGGATTATAGAAATGGCCTACAAGAGTCATCGTCTCAGAAAAACGATCTCTCTGCCTAAAGAATAGTGATCACCTCAGTCTTTTGACATCTTCATGATGATTGTAAAAATCGTTTGGGATAATTTTGCCTCCAAAAAAATTGCTTCCATGAATTACTTTTCTAATACACCTGTTGGCAGGTTTCGGTTGATTGCTGTTTTGGAAGGTATTTCCTACCTCATTCTGTTGTTCATCGCAATGCCCCTCAAATATTTTTATGGAATGCCTGTAGCTGTTACTTATTGCGGCTGGGTACATGGATTATTTTTCATGTTGTTTCTGCTCACGCTCACGCAGGCGGCCAGTGACCAGAACTGGAAATTCGGAAAGAGTTTTGTCATGTTTCTTGCTTCACTGATACCCTTTGCAACATTTCCGCTTGAACGTAAACTATACAAAGAAGAGAAAGCGAAACTGGCAGAAGAAAAAGTGCCTGTATCTTAAGCGATGGCAAATGGATAGGATCCATGCGATCCATTTTATTTGAAAGCCTTGTGCTTTGATGAATTAAGGAATTCCACCGGCTAACTATCCTTTGATTTTACAGTCCTATTATTGTGGGCATCCTATGGAACGTATCATGCATGGTTTCCATTGTAAAACCAATGGCACAATTCAAGAAGGTTAATGACGGCTGTTTTATTTTGCCTGCAACAAGAAAATATTTTTGTCAGACATAATTTGGCCATTCACGACAATGAGTTCATGTTGAAATTTGATATTTTTCTAATGCTCTACGCAGAAGTAACAAGTGCGTAACCTGATACAATTCGAGAGGAGTATTTCGTGTACATGTGATGGACCCATTGACACTCGTGCCAGGTAGTATGCCAGGGCCTGAAAACTTCACAAGACTCTTGTATATGCAGCATTTCAAATAAAATGGAGCTGCAGTACTACAGCTCCACATGGCGGTCTTTCAATTATGGGATAATAAGTTATTTATCAAACTCACATTCCAATATCAAATGAATGTTATTGATAAAATATTCTTTGGTAAAAAGGTAGCTGTAATTTTCCTGAAAGGACTGTTGGATTTTTAAAAGTATTAACAGATTCCCGAACCGCCAAAAAAATGATCGTTTAAGTATAAATGTTATACGATCGGTAATAGAAGAGGATGACTGGTGAAGCCTCTAAAACGGATAGTCAATACCGATAGTAGCATTAAAGTTGTGATAGCGCCATATCTTGCTGGCGGTAGTGGAAGAAAACAGGTTCTTGAAATTGATAGCAGGCAACTGCCAGCCGGCATCATCTGTCCACAGATCCGGGCGTTTGAACCGGAAGCCTACATCAAAGCGCAACAGGAAATAGCTGAAGTCAAACCTAAACCCTACGCCAGAAGAAACCCCTAATTGCTTGTACAGGTTCTGAAATTTGAATTGGGTAGTATCCGGCAATCCGTCTGGCCGGGTATTCTTGAAGTTCCAGACATTCCCAACATCTGTGAAGAGTGCCATCTTAAATAAGATCGCATTGGAAAAAAGTGGGGCAACATTAAATCTGTATTCAAAGTTTCCTTCTAATTGGATATCTCCTGTACGGTCGTTGAACCTGGCTCCATTCCGCGCGTAAGGAGCGAGTGGTTGGCCTCCAATGCCAATTCCTTGAACCGGCCAACCACGCATACTATTAGGCCCACCTCCATAATATTGTTTAAAGAATGGGAGTGTAGTGTCACTCTTGCTAAGCGGAACACCAATTCCTGCGAAGGCTCTCAGCACGACTGCGGACTTTGGATGATTGTAGGTTCGGGTGTACTCAATGTCTGCCTTTACAAATTCCCTCAGGTATTTATTGAAAAAATTTCCGGTGTGTGAAGAGCGTTTCCCCTCCTTCAATACTCCCCATATCAAACCTGACGTTTCTATATTGACGCGGAGTTTGTTGATCACATCCGGGTCCTTATATCCCTGGCTTGCTGATGTGTAGGACAGGCTGGAGCCCATTACCAACGCTGTGTTGAAAGAGTAGCGAAGGAATGGAAATTCTTTTAATGTACTATCAAACGCTCTTGACCGGTTATACAACCTGCGGAAATCGAAATTGAATAACCGAAGACTCCATAGCCTCGTTTTATTCATGGAAAAATTGAAGCCAAGTGAGGTATTTACAATTTGCTGATTATAAAAATCAATTCGGTTAATAAAAGAAAGATTAGTATTAATAAAGGACTGGTGTGTTACCCAGTTATTCTTATTGAGTCCGTTGAAAGGAAAGATAAATTTTGGGAAAAGGAAACTGTTGTTGAACGTGAGCTCTCTGCTGTTTATAAAAGTACCTCCGGAATTTCTACGGCTGGTATTGAATTCTACACCACCTTTTATGGAGTTGGTCATTCTGATGGCTGAACCTGCAAAATTTCTGTCTGTGAGCGAGAGGTTGGCTGATAATCCAAGAAGGTTTCCGGTAGAAAGTGTTGGTAAGTTTGAGGTACTGCTGTTGGCAGAATAGCTGACTTCGATATTTCCCTGGAACCCGAATCGCTTCAGAGGCAGGAGTTTGATCACCAGGTCCATGAGTGCAGAATCGCGATGTTCAATAATATCTATTGAAGGGCTTTCCCAAATTCCCAGTTTGTATAATTCATTGATGGTTTTGTAATAATCATCTTGCCTGAATACCTTGCCCTCTTTCAGGTAAAGATTCCTGCTCAGCAATCCCGGCTTGAATTTATAATCATGATAGGATAGTGTGAATTTAGGGAGTTTTCTCAATGTCAGTCCCGAGTCAGAATAGGCATCGCCAGGCCTGTAATCCGGCATGATGACGATATTTCTGATGAAATATTTTTTGATGCTGTCTTTTGCAGATGGATTATTCAATTGAAATCCCAATCGGATGGTGGGCTTGTTTCGTTTTTCCGCAGCTTCGGCCAGTAGTCTCAGTTGTTCAAAAGGATCCTCCGAAACAGTTGTCAGCGCTGCAATCGATGTATCGCCTGTCACCCGGATTTCATCAGCCGTAAATTTATAATAACCATGATTTCTGAAAAGGTTGACCAGCCTGTTGGTTTCATCGTTGATGCCACCTTTGGTAACAGGGATCCCTTTTTGAAGTGGTGACAATTTGCCGGTGCTCACAGCTATTTGTTCCAACTCAGGCTTGTTGAAGAGATAGGCAACCGTATCAATGGTGGTGCGCTTTCCGGATGTCACAAAGTAATTTACGATCACTCTTTGTTGTGTCTTATTTCTCTTCATTACCGTATCCAAAGTATAAGTAACAGTAGGACTGAAATAGCCGGAGTTTTGCATGTATCCATACATGTTAGCTGCGGATTGCATTATACTCATTGTGTCAAATAACGGTGGCCTGGAAATGGTATGAAAAATGAATATGGCATCTTTGATCCTTACCCTTGCACTATCATCTAATTGATTATACAATCGGGACTTCATCACTTTCATCTCGTCCTTGGTGGCCTGCTCTGCGCTCAAATTGATATTGGATTTATAAACAAAAGGTATATTTTCCTGATACTTTTTTACTTTGGTAAACCCTGAATATTGAGTAGTAGCACAACTGCTGAACAGGAAAGGGGATATTACAATTAGAAGAAAAAAAATCTTACCTGTAATTTTGTTACCCTCAGCCAATTTCATAGTTAAATGTTATCCGGAAATACAGTCAAATATATTCAAAGTTTAACCCACAAAAAATTCCGTGATCAGCATCGTTGTTTCGTTGCCGAAACGCCTAAGGTAGTGGAAGAGTTTTTAACCGCAGGCTACGTGGCAGATGCGCTCTATGCCACAGAAGAATGGATAGGTTCTATTGCGGAGAAATATGATGTGAACCTAAAGAATCTGACCGTTGTGAAGGATTATGAATTAAAGAAAATTTCACAACTCAATACGCCGAGAGAAGTAGTAGGGATTTTTAAAATTCCGGACTGGAGTATTCCTAATGATCTGAAAGGTAGGATAACGCTTGCGCTTGATGATATTCAGGACCCAGGTAATGTAGGAACGATTATTCGTATTGCAGACTGGTTTGGAGTCCAAAATATTATTTGTAGTCTTCATACTGCCAACGTATATAATTCCAAGGTAGTTCAGGCATCTATGGGTAGCCTGGCTCATGTCAGGACGCACTATACAGATCTGAAGTCATTTCTCGAAAAATGTAAGTTGCCTGTATATGCGGCCAGCCTGGAAGGTACTTCGGTATTTGATTCGGGAAAAATGGAAGAAGGAATCCTGGTAATCGGAAACGAAGGCAAAGGAATCAGCCAGGATATTTTGATTCTTGCAAACCATCATCTCACAATTCCAAAAATCGGTAAAGCAGAATCACTCAATGCAGCAATGGCTACCGGAATAATCCTGTCGCACATCCTGCGTGTATGAAAATAATTCCTGGTAATTATTTAAAAATCCATTAATAATTCCCACAAAATATTTGCTTTGCAAATCCAATGTCGTGAATTTAGGTATGCTGTAATGGAAACGTACATTCAGGCGCTTCCATCTCCTGAAGAGAGGCCTCGATTTTTATAACCGTTACGAACTATATCTACTGAAGCGTTACTTTGTCAGTAAACACATTCATACCGTATCCGTTAAAGATCTTCATCACATACATTCCTTTGGAGATGCTTCTCACATCTATGCTGAATTGATCGGTATAACTCTTGCCCTGCTTCACTACTTTACCTGTTACGTCATATAAATAATAAAAGAGTGGCATGGTTGTACTCTTCACGGACTGAATGAATATCCGGTCTGTTGAAGGATTGGGGAACAACTTCATAACCGTATTGCGAACGTAATTATAAGTGTCGTCATGAATAGCCATAATGGCGCCAGTGTAAGTAAATTCCAATATTCTTCCTGCGTTTAATGGCGGAGAGCCATAACTGCCATCAGGTTTTTCCGCCTGGCCGGTCATGTCACATGCTACATAAAATTTCTTCCCATCAGGAGCTATGGCGATATCACGGTATCTGCCCTGGTTGCGCATCACAGGTACAGTTGAAGTATCTACAACCGTAAGGCCGTCATCACTCAGCTTTAGCCTGAATATCTGCCCTGCTTTGAGAGAAGTAACAAGTAGGGATTTATTCCAATTTGGGATTACATTCTTTTCGTAGATATCAACGCTCGAGCAGGCAACGGTGGGCCAGGTAAGGTAATTATTGCTCAGGCTTCCCGGATCGCTTTCGGTAAAAAGTGTGTAAATAGGCTCCTTTGCATTGAGCGTTGTGCAGTTGTTTTGTTCACTTACTACAGTTTGATTGGCAAGTTTAAGGCCATTGTAGTTGCCATCACAAGGCCCGGATATTTTAGGCCATCCATAATTGTCACTCTTTGTTATAATATTTACTTCATCATCACTTCTGTCCTGTTGCTCACTGCTGTAGAGAATTCCATTACTCCCCATCACAATGCCTTGTGCATTGCGATGCCCCCAGGACCAAACAGCGGTTTTCTTGCCGCCGGATGAAAAAGGGTTGTCATTGGGTACCCATTTATCTGCAGGATCTGCATCGCTATCTTCTTCAAGGTTAAATCGTAAAATTTTTCCTTCCAGTACGTCTTGTGTCTGGGCATTGTTAGTTCTGCTGATGTTATTAAATTGACCGGCGCCCATGTCGCCGATGGTATAAAACAGGTACGGAGTACCGCCTACATCACCGATTGCCAATCTCCCGGAGTTGTGATCGTTGCTCCCATTTAATGAATTGATGATGACCGTTTCGTTGGAAAAAGAATGTGTTGCCCTGTCATAATTATAACGGACAATATTTGTCTTAAAATTGCATGGGCCTGTCCCATTAGTACATCCTGTCGTATTGTTATATTGATATACGTAAGCAACATAAACATAAGGCTTCGAAGGGTTGGGCCATTCTGAATACATGGAAGGATGTAATACCATTCCCATCAAACCTCCTTGCGGCCATTTAGGAGGATTTGTAAAATTCTTTTTGCTGCTTAAGTCAATAATTTCGGTTTTACCTCCGGTCGAAGGATCAATCCTTGATACTTTATAGGCAGAATTTTCAGTTACCCACAATGAATCGTCCGGGCCCCATAATACTTCCCAGGCAGAATTCAGTTGATAGCCTGGATTGACCACCCTCATCGTAAATTGCTCATTTTGCGCCATGGTTTTCGTAGAAAACAACAATGCTATCGTAAATGCCGCACCGTAAAAAAGATTTTTCATTGGAGTCAGTTAGAATTTGGACAATTAACCCATTAACGATTGGTGATACTCAATTATTATTACAGGTCTTGTAATAATAACTTCATCAGTGCAACCGTTATTTTAATGGATAATTTGGATTAATTGATAACCCTATGAAAAACTATTTAGCCAGAATAGCTGTGAGAAGCGCTATGCGGCGGATTTCAGTCATAGCTATTTTCATCTTTACCGCAAATTTATCAGAGGCTCAGCCTTATTATATTTTTAGTTACACCTATCAAAACGTGACCAGGGCCAATGGTGGTGGCACATTGGAAACCGGCGACACTATTGAGGTCAGAGCATTGATGAAAATAGATAGGGTAGCTTCCAGGTTATATTATATTGACACCATTCCTGTCGGCCTTCAATACATTCCCAATTCTATGAAGATCGTTACGAATGAGGGCTTACTGTTTGATGGACCCTATACAGATGCATCGAACGATGACAAAGGTGTTTATATAGCCACAGCCCCTGCAAGACTGCGCATTAATATTGGAACCGGAACTGCTAATGCTCAAAATGGAGCCGGATTCGGAAGTGCTACTGGAGGCGGTACTGTGAATCCTGGTGATAAGCCAAAATTTTATGGCACCACTTTGTTGGTGGTCGCATATAGAATGAGGGTAACAGCAGCTTTCGGATCTACGGTGTATCCGACAGGCACCTTTCGGTACCGGGACTATAACAGTGTCAACCAGGTACAAAGGATGAACTATGCCGGTATCCGGATAATGGATAACCAGGATTTGTGTGTCAATTTCTCAAGCGCAAGTTTTACCGCTGAAAGTTCTTTCGGCCAGGGCAATGCGCAAAACAGAGCAGCAGGTGCAAACGTTCCCGGGTACATTAAAGTTAACCTCGGGCTCAATGCTCCGCAAGACAATTACTACTCGATAGCCAACAATACCAGTGCCAACGGTACCACAGATAATACGGGGCCCTATAAACCCACCACAAATAACAATCGTGTATTTGGAGGATTTTGGGATATCGTTGGTGATCATACGGGAGCGACAGACCCTTATTTGGGAAACCCTGCGCCTGCTGCCGGAACCAATGGCGGATATATGCTTGTAGTGAATGCTGCCTATCCTACAGGTGAGGCCTACAATGATATGATCATGAATGTTTGCCCGAATACTCATTATGAGTTCTCTGCATGGGTTCGAAACATTTGTGGGTTTTGTGGAATAGATGCTGACAGCAAGGCTACCTACAAGCCGGGGGTACTTCCCAACCTTGCATTTACTATCAATGACATTGACTATTATACTACAGGAGTGATGCCCTGGATTCAAAAGTGGGCAAAGCGTGGATTTATTTATAAAACAGGTGTGGCTGAAAGTTCGTTTAAGATAACTGTTAAGAATAATGCTGCGGGTGGTGGTGGGAATGACTGGGTATTGGATGATATTACACTTGCCACCTGCTATCCAAATTTAACGATGAACCCGACTGATACTGCCAAGGTGTGTGCCGGTACTTTGGTAAACCTCTATGATACAGTAAGAAGTTACTTTAATAATTATACCTATTACTGTTGGGAAAAGAGCACGGATGGAGGTACTACATGGTTAAATACCGGGAACTGTGGTTCTGAAACGCCAGTGTTGAAAAATGGATTGTGGGAGTACATAGTGGATACCTCCTTTATTCCAGTAATTGCCGACAGTGGGGTATTCTACCGGGTAAAGGTGGCCACCACATTTGCTAATCTGAGTAATGTCAACTGTTCAGTGAATAATAGCCAAAAGGTATTCATGAAAGTCTTTAATTATGACTGTACGATATTGGATGGCGTTCTCAAAGATTTTTACGGTTACCTGGAAAAGGGAAATGCAATATTGACCTGGTCAACCATAAATGAGTCGGGAGTTAAAAACTTTGAATTGCAGAGGAGCATAGATGGTATACATTTTTCCACTATCCGGACAGTAGAACCGATTCATCGGTCAGGAGGGTTATATCAGATTTCAGATGATCAATTGGTATCGGGAAGCGTTTTTTACAGAGTACTTGTGAATGGTCAAAATGAAAGCGGAATTAAATACTCCAAAGTAATCTCTGTTTACCAATTGAACACTTCATTCAATGTCAGTGTTGTCAATCCGTTTATTAATCTTCTGAGAATGGAAGTGGCAGCATCTGCGTCCGGAGTATTTGAATCATTTCTTTATGATGCCTATGGCAGGCTGATAATGAAAAAATCAACCAGGGTCTTCAAGGGAAAAAATACAATAATGATGGATGGAGTTGCTTCTTTGAAACCCGGTGTTTATGTATTATCATCAGTGATGGATAATCATTCTGTGCAACAGAAGATTTTGAAAGTGAATTAGAAAAACAGATCGTCCGGGTTCTCATTCCCCCTGAATTGGTAGTATTTTTTCTATGGTTCGCCTGGTACTTCTCCGGATGTCTTCTTAAAGCAAAGGAAACTTGAAGAAGCCATAACTCTTTGATACTGTTAGGCCCTATGTGTGCAATATTTTCATCGTATCATGCGGGTGGTATTTTCACTTTGGGCTTATAAAGTGATATACCGTTTTATCATTAAAACTATTTGTAATAATACTGATTGGATAAGCGTTAATGTATCGATCATGTTTGTTTAAATAAGAATTTATGTGCAAGCGTATATTCAATATCGGTACAATTGATAAAATTATTGCAAATCGGATTTCTTTAATATTCACTTTTCTGGTACTTGCAGCAGCATCAAAGGCACAGCCTTTTTATATTTTTAGTTACACCTATCAAAATGTTACAAGGGCGAACGGGGGTGGTACTTTAGAGCCCGGAGATGTCATAGAGGTTAGGGCACTGATGAAGATTGATAAGCCGGCAACCAGGCTTCGCTATATTGCTGATATTCCTGCAGGCCTTCAATACATTGCAAACTCAATGAAGATAGTTACTAATGAAGGATTGCTCTTTGATGGTACCTATACAGATGCTGATAATGATGATAAAGGTGTTTACATCGGTATTCCTCCTGAAAAGTTACGGATCAACATTGGAACCGGAGCTGCTAATGCAACCGTTGCAGGATACGGAAGCCCATTGGGTGGTGGCTCAGTAAACCCGGGAGACAAACCTAAGTTTTATGGTACTACTCTTCTCGTTGTAGCTTACAGGCTCACGGTGACGGCTGCGTTTGGAGATACGATTTTCCCGAAGGGCACATTTTTATTCAGGAAAAATGATGGTGTTGATACGACAGCAAATTTGGCCTATTCAGGTATCAGGGTAATATCCAACCAGGCTTTGTGCAATGATTTTTCCGGTGCCAGTTTTTCAGCGGAAAGTTCATTTGGCCAGGGGACTATTCAGAACAGGGTGGCCGGGGTAAATGCACCGGGTTATAACAAAGTCGATCTAGTCCTTAATAATCCGGGTGATGGTAATTATTCCGTTGTCAATAATACCAGTGCCGATGCCTGGACAGATAATACAGGGCCATACAAACCCTTGGTAAATAGTCACCGTGTTTTCAACGGATTTTGGGACATCATTGGAGATCATACCGGAGCTTCTGATCCTATACTTGGGAACCCGCCGACAGCTACGGGTGACAAAGGCGGCTACATGTTAGTAGTTAATGCAGCCTTTCCTACAGGAGAGGCGTATAATGATTTGATAACAAATGTTTGTCCAAATACTAATTATGAATTCTCTGCATGGTTGAGAAATATTTGTGGTGTGTGCGGAATCGATGCTGACAGTAAAGCAACTTATACACCAGGAGTATTACCCAATCTTGCTTTTACGATCAATGATGTTGACTATTATAATACTGGTACACTGCCCTGGAATGAAAAATGGGAAAAGCGCGGATTCATTTACCAGACAGGGCCTTTAGAATCGTCATTCAAGATCACAATTAAGAATAATGCAGCCGGTGGTGGCGGTAATGACTGGGTAATGGATGACATTAACCTGGCCACCTGCTATCCCAACCTAACTATGAGCCCAACGGATACAGCCAAAGTGTGTGTGGGTGGCATTGTGAACTTGTATGATACTGTAAGAAGTTTCTTCAATAATTATAATTACTACTGTTGGGAAAAAAGTGTTGACGGTGGTGTAACCTGGATAAGCACAGGTAACTGTAGTTCCAAAACTCCGGTATTGAAAAATGGACTGTGGGAATACATTGTAGATACAGCGTTCGTTACAGTAGTTGCCGATAGTGGCGTTAATTACCGCGTAAAGGTTGCAACTACTTATGCGAACCTAAGCGATGTCAATTGTTCTGTCGATAACAGTCAGAAAGTGTTTCTGAAAGTTTATAATTATGATTGTTCTGTGCTTGATGGTGTTTTGAAAGAGTTCTCCGGTCGATTAGAAAATGAACAGGCAGTGCTGACCTGGTCAACACAGAATGAGTCTGGAGTGAAGAGCTTCGAAGTACAACGAAGTAAAGATGGGGTTCATTTTACAACGATTCAAAATGTTGCTCCCTTGTATTTGTCCGGTGGCAACTACAAGGTGCAGGATAATGAACAGGTTATTGGGAGTATATTTTACAGAATCCGCATCAATGGACAAAGTGAAAGCCAGGCCAAATATTCAAATGCTATTTCTCTCTACCAGTTAAATTCAACTTTTGATATCAGGGTCAACAATCCGTTTGCAAATAACCTCAAGTTTGAATTGGCTGCAACTTCATCCGGTTTGCTGGAAGTATTACTGTATGACAGCTACGGCCGTGTAGTCAGAAAAAAGAATTTTAAAGTTTCAAAAGGCAGCAACTCACTTGTGTTGGATGATGTATCACCGTTAAAACCCGGGGTGTATATTTTATCTGGATCGATGAATAGCCATTCTGTTCAGCATAAAATTATGAAAGTACACTAAGGCTGAAGGCGCAACCCAAATTTTAGAAAAGGTGGCAGCCTTTATAAATATTATTTTCTCACATTCAACAAAGTTGAAAATCATATTATAAAGAATAGAAATAAATCACCGTTTTTTTCGTTTATTTCAAGAAGATAAAATATTTAAAGGAATTTCTATTCAAAAGCCAGAGGCCATGCTCACAAGTATCTTTTCCGGATTATTTGTAAGGAAGGATAATCGTATGCCCCGGAGATCTCTTTTTATTATTTCTATTTCCATCTTCTGGCTTTTCCAATTATTATCATCTGTATCGTTATTTGCACAAACAATACACTTCAGTTACGGGTATTTTAATATTACAAGAAATAATGGCGGGGGTACACTACAACCCGGAGACACTATAGAGATACGCGCATTAGGTTTTGTAGATAATGGAGCTTCAATCAGTCGTTTTCGTTTTATTGACACCATCAGAACGGGTACTCAGTACATTCCAAATTCCCTGAGAATTATTTCGAATGAAGGCATCTCCTTCCAAACTTTTACTGATGCGTCCAATGATGACGGAGGAGTCTATGACGCGGCAGCGCCTGGTGTGAGGGTAAATGTAGGTAGCGCTACGGGCAATGCCCAGAGTGGAATTAACTTTGTAAGTACCAGTGGAGGGGGTACCGTAAATGGTGGCAATATTCCGATTGCAGGGCCCGGTACCTTAGGGATTGTTGCCTACAGACTGAGAGTCACTGCGAGTTTTGGAGATACCATCCGGATCGGGGGGAATTTCTATTATCGCGAATCAGGAAATAATTACAGTCATCATTTTGAAAGCACTCCTATAAAAGTCATTCAGAACCTTGGATTATGTACTGATTTTTCAAGCGCAAGTTTTTCTGCCGAGAGTTCCTTTGGAGATGGTTTTATACAGAACCGGCCTGCAGGTGTAATGGCTCCCGGATATGTCAAGGATATTATTACTGATAACACACCACATGATAATTATTATTCTGTTGTAAATAATTCCAGTGGTGATGGTACTACTGATAATTCAGGGCCTTTCAAACCGAATATTCACAGGGTGTTTGGCGCATGGGATATCATTGGCGATCATACCAATGCTACAGTTCCCGCTATAGGAAATTTGCCGGTTAGCCCGGGTACCAATGGAGGTTACATGCTGCTTGTGAATGCAGACTACAATACAGGGCTTTGCTACCTCGATACCATTACCAATTTGTGCCCGAATACTTACTATGAGTTTTCAGCATGGGTTCGAAACTTATGTGGAGAGTGTGGTGCTGATATGTCCGGTGTGCCGACTGGCCCGGGTAGGCATGGAGTACTTCCCAACCTTACTTACAATATCAATGGTGTTGATTACTACACCACGGGAGATATTCAATATACCGGCACATGGGTGAAGCGGGGTTTCCTTTATAAAACAGGGCCTTTGGAAACAAGCTTTGTTATGGGTATTAAGAATAATGCTTCCGGAGGAGATGGCAATGACTGGGTGATGGATGATATTAATCTTTCCACCTGCTATCCTAACCTGACCATGAATCCTAATGACACGGCTAAAGTTTGTGCCGGTGGAATCGTGAGTCTCTATGATACGGTACGGAGCTATTTTAATGATTATACTTATTACTGCTGGGAAAAGAGTGTAGATGGCGGTGTTACCTGGAGTAGCACCGGCAATTGCGGATCGAAAGTGCCGGTGTTGAATAATGGGGTATATGAATATATTGTGGACACTGCATTTGTTGCTGTCGCAGCTGACAGTGGTGCTTATTACAGAATAAGGGTGGCTACTACATTTGCGAATCTGAGTGGTTCGAATTGTTCTGTCATCAATAGCCAGAAAGTATTTATGAAGGTGTATGATTATGATTGTTACATCCTTGATGGTGTACTAAAGGATTTCACTGGAAAAATAGAAAACGAATATGCGATCCTAAACTGGGCCACACTTCAGGAAGATGGTGTAAAAAATTTTGAATTACAGCGAAGTGTGGATGGTGTTCATTTCAAAGCAATAGAGACGGTACCGGCACTTCACAAAACGGGAAGTAAATACCAGGTGCGTGATAAGGAAAGGGTTGCCGGAAGCTATTTTTACAGGGTTCGTATGAATGGGGTCAATGATCATCCAGCCAGGTATTCAAGTATTGTTTCTCTTTATCAATTGAGCACATCGTTTGAAACAAAGGTGATTAACCCCTTTGTAAATAATCTAAAATTAGACCTGTCCTCACCTTCAACAGGAGTAATGGAAGCTTTATTGTACGACAGTTATGGCCGGGTAGTCAGGAGAAAAACTTTCAGTATAACCAAAGGCGAGAATCTGCTTTCTATGGATGATGTGTCTCCATTGAAGTCGGGCGTTTACGTGCTCGCTTTAACTATGAATGGTTATTCATACCAACAGAAAATAATGAAGGTGCACTAATATCCCGCACAAAAAAAGGAAATCTAAAATTATTTCAATATCAAAGCAGGACTCCTGCCATAGGTGTAAGTCTTGTTATCTTTGCGCCCACAAAAAATTGATGGGATGTTATTGGGTTTGCAAAATGTTACTTTCGAATTTGGCGCACGAACGATCGTTAAAGATGCCACATGGCATATTCAGCCAAACGAAAGGATTGGATTGATTGGATATAATGGGACAGGTAAGTCCACACTTTTGAAAGTATTGACAGGCTACTATCAACCGTCAGCAGGTACTGTCGAGAAAGGGCGCGAAACTACAATTGGATTTTTACACCAGGATCTCCTCAGTTTTGAAACAACTGATTCTATCTTCCAGGTAGCACTGACAGCATTTGAAAATGTGATTCGCCTCGAAAAGGAAATAGAACTGATGGGTGCTGAGTTGGAAAAGACAGGAGAAGAATCCCTGGCACATGAGTATGCTGAAAAACTGCATGAACTGGAAGTGGCCGGAGGATATGAAATACATCATAAGACAGAGGAGGTGTTGCAGGGCCTCGGTTTCAGCAACAGTGATCTGCAAAGACCCTACACAGAATTCAGTGGTGGCTGGCGAATGCGTGTGCTGCTGGCAAAGATGATCCTGATGCAGCCGGATGTGTTGCTCCTTGATGAACCAACGAACCACCTCGATCTTCCAAGTATTGAATGGATCGAAAAATATTTGCAGCATTATAAAGGGTCTGTTGTAATTGTTTCACACGACCGCTATTTCTTAGATCGCATGGTCAATAAGATCGTAGAATTGTATCAACAGGAATTGCATTTTTATTCCGGTAATTATTCTTATTATCTCGAAGAGAAAGCCATGAGAATGGAACTGCAGCAACGCGCTTATGAAAATCAGCAAGACTACATCCGGCAGCAGGAGCGGTTTGTAGAACGATTCAAAGCGAAAGCCTCGAAAGCGGCACAGGCACAGAGTATCGTGAAGAGACTGGAAAAACTGGATCGTATAGAAAATACATCGCTGGAAAGGCCGGACATGCGTATCAATTTTGTGATAGATCAGGTACCGGGGAAAATATTATGTACTCTGAAGCATGCATCTAAATCTTTTGGACCCATAAAGATCGTGGAAGACACTTTTGCAGAGATCAACCGGGGAGATAAGATTGCATTGATAGGAGCGAATGGAAAAGGAAAGTCAACTGTATTGCGTATGGTGGCAGGAACAGAACCATTCAAAGGAGAAAGGATCGGAGGGCATAATGTCAAGCAGTCATTTTATGCACAGCATCAATTGGAAGCGTTGGATATGGAGCATACAGTGCTGGAAGAAATGGAATATTGCGGAAGCGGCAAAACAGAATTGGAATTGCGCAATCTCTTAGGATGTTTTTTGTTCAGCGGAGATGATACCAGCAAAAAGATAAAAGTATTGAGTGGTGGTGAGAAGGCGCGGGTGGCACTTGCTAAGACCATCGCGGGCAAAGGCAATTTCCTTTTGTTGGATGAGCCAACAAATCACCTTGACATGCACTCTGTCGATTTGCTCATTGAAGCGTTGCAGAAGTATGAAGGAAGTTACATCCTTGTAAGTCATGACCGCTATTTCGTAAATAAAACTGCCAATAAGATTTGGGAGATCCAGGGACACAAAATCAAAGAGTTTGTGGGTGGCTACGATGAATGGGAGCAATGGAAAAAAGATCATCCTGAAACGTCGCAAACAATAACTCCGGCTCCTAAAGAGAAAAAACCTCAACCTCAGAAACAGGCAGACAGCAGAGAGGATCGTGAACAGCAAAAGGAACTGCAGCGGCTGAAAAAACAATTTCAGCAATTGGAAACCCAGATCGAAAAACTTTCTCAACAGAAAACTGAATTGGAAGCTCAGTTAGCACAACCTGAGATTTATAATGACCCTGCAAAGTTTGCTGAAGTGGAGCGACAATATCATCAGAGAATTAAAACAATTGAAAAGGAAAACACCTTGTATGAACAATTGTTTGAGAAGATCATGGCAATGGAAGGGGCATGATCATTTCTTTACAATAAATGCAAACTTGTCTTTCAATTTTAGAAACCTCTTTTCAAATAGATGATAGCTTAAGTAGGCCAGCAGAATGTTGAGCGAAAATGCAATCGTTGCTGCCAACATGATCCATGCTGGATGATGCATATCGGTACCTGCCAATTTGAAGCCCATTTCTGTGATCGTCATTGCAATTACATGTATGCAATACAAGCCGTAAGTGTAAATGCCCAGTTTTGTTATTCTCGGAGTATTGCTCAACTTCCACAAAGAATGTTTCGAAAAATTCTGTTCGAGTATGATAGCCCCGAAAAGTATGGCAAAGCAAAGTCTTTCCACCACAAGTAGCGGCCCTTGGAATATTTCATGTCTGAATAATACGACTGCTAACGTACATGCATAAACGATAGCAATAAACCAGCGAGGTAATTCTTCGATAAACTTCTTAAAACCTTTTTTGAAGATGACCTCGTAGGCAAGCATACCACCCAGGGCCATGTCGCCTATCACTGCAAAGGTGTTGAACATCAGAACCCTTTCATCATGAATATGAAATGCGCGGAAAACCAACGAGCCTAAAATGAAGGTATAAAAAACCCATTTGGAATGGCGCAGAGGAACAAGGCTCAGGATCAGCGGCCAGCACAGGTAGAACTGCTCTTCTATTGCCACTGACCAGAGTATGGAAATGATGGCAGGTGGCTGATTGTGGATGAAATCAAAATTGTTGAGAAAAACGAAGTAAGTCCATTGCTGAAAACCCCCGATGGCATCGCTCCCGGTCATTGCTTTAAGGTGAGGATACACTACAAGTCCGAAAAACACAATTACATAAAACAAAGGCCATATTCTCAGGATACGCCTGATGTAAAAATTGATGACGTGTATCCTTCCCGTAAATCTTTTTTCTTCAATGAGCAGGTAGGTGATGAGAAAACCGCTTAATACAAAAAAGAAGTTGACTCCTACTTCTCCGTTTTGAAAAAGAAATTTTACAATACTGGCTGTTACTCCCTGCACGTCATATCGATGAAAAAAGAGTAGCCACACATGGAAAAAGAAAACAGCAGCAAAACTGTAAAATCTGAGTCCGTCAAGATTGGGAAAGAATATCCGCTCTTTCTTTTTAGGGATCGATGGGATACTTCCGGCATCTGGTTTCGTCTCTGCTATTTCGTTATTTTCCGGCATGATAATTTTCTCAAGTCAGTAGCACTATTGCTGGTGGCAAAGATGTCTAAATTGTTTTAAAATCAAAAGGAATTGCCTTTGAAAACCCAAAGTGGCAGAAGCATCCCTGCTTCTGCGAAAATCAAAGCACCAGAAGCAGGATGCTTCTGGAAAATATCAGAAACAGGATGCTTCTGCCAGATCGAAATATTCAATTTACCAGAAGCAGGATGCTTCTGCCACTCTCGAGCCACTACTTAATAACCCGGTAGATTTCTTCGGGTTGGCTCTTGTGTTTCAGATTCACTGAACCTTTGGACTCACATTGGAAAAATTCCTTGATCTTTTCGTAAGCATTCTTGTTGATAATGACTTCTCCCGGCCCTGCGATACCCTGCAATCTTTGCGCCACGTTTACTACATCACCTATGACGGTATAGTCCAGGCGTTTCAGGCTGGATGAACCAATATTGCCGCTGATCATTTCGCCGCTGTTGATGCCGATGGAGACATGTGGAGTGAAGGAAATATTTTCAAAAAAAGGAGGGCACTTTTCGATTTCCCGGCAGACAGCAAGGCATGCATCAACAGCTCTGTCTAAATGGTAATCGCCCCTGAACACAGCCATTACAGCGTCTCCTATGAATTTGTCAACATGTCCTTTTTGATTGATGATTTCCTTGACGATGATTTCAAAGTAACTGTTTAATAACCTTACTACATTGTCTGGTTTTTCTGTCTCGCTGATAGATGTGAATCCGCAAATGTCAACAAATGCAACGGTGCCTTCAATGCTCTCGTTGGAAGAAAGTGATTGCTCAAATTCTTTGGTGTTCATGAAGTTCAGCACGTTCTGATCTACGTACATTTTTAGGATATTATTTTCTCTTATAGCCTCTAATGTTTCTTTCATCTGCTGCACGTCTTTGAGCGTCTTTTCTACCGTGAGTTCAAGGTCTTCGAAATCTATGGGTTTGGTTACAAAATCAAATGCACCACGGTTCATAGCCATACGGATGTTTTGCATATCCCCGTAGGCGGAAATGATAACAGTGCGGAGCAGATTATTTTGTTCATTGATTTTTGACAGTAAGGTTAACCCGTCCATTTCAGGCATGTTGATATCGCTGAGTACTACATCCACATCGTGGTGTTCTTCCAATTGAATAAGTGCCTGCCTCCCGTTATCAGCAAAAAGAAATTCATATTTTTTCTCACGGATCTTTTGCCGGAATTTTTGCTTGATCAACATTTCCAGGTCTGATTCGTCATCTACTACCAAAATCTTAGACATCAATAATATTTTTAATTATCTTTTTTTGAAATCTAAATTTAAGCTGTTTTGGAAATATCCCGTCAACGCTTAAACCTGTTGGCGTTTATATAGAAGCAGCGAATGGTCTGTCAAAAGGATATCGAGTTGACAAATATACTTAGGAAATCATAAAGGATATTAATGTTGTAAATTGGCAGTTGTATTCAGATTTTTGATTATGAAGTATCACCCCGGCCACTTAGGTTTTTTATTGTTTGAAATTGTTATTTTGACCATAGGGTGCAGTAGCCCGCACTACTCCAAACCCACAGTCAAAATTGAAACATACTTTGGTGATATTATCGTAGAACTCTATCCGGAGAAAGCGCCAAAAACAGTCAGTGCATTCCTGAGTTTTGTAGATTCAGGGTATTACAAAACCAGCAGTTTCTACCGGGTATTAAAAGAAGAAGATCAGCCGTCAAGCGCCTTTCGTTCTGAATTGATACAGGGTGGTATTTATAAAAGCAATCCAAAGTTGCTATTACAACAGCAAGGTGTTCCGTTAGAGACTACCAAAGAAACAGGATTAAAACACTTGGATGGTACCATCTCTCTGGCGAGAACAACTCCTAATTCCGGAAGCACTGAATTCTTTATCTGCGTCGGAGATCAGCCTGCGTACGATTTGGGTGGCGGTGCCAATGAAGATGGGCAGGGGTATGCAGCATTTGGCCGGGTGATCAAGGGAATGAAAGTGGTAAGAGATATTCATAAAGAACCCAATGAAGGAACCGATTTCACTCCACCAATAAAGATCAAAAATATTATATGGCTGAATAAGCCGGAATAGGATAAGCACTGATCGGGAAAATGAAAGAGATTCAATATTGCCGGGTATTTATACGCGTATTTATAGAATTCAATTTGCAATCCATCAGATTTTTGAATCAATTCCATTTGGGGTTGATTATTTTTTCTATCTTTCGGACGTTAAAAAACCATATTCTACACCAAATCCAGACTAATGTCTCAAATCGAGGAGGAAATTTCAGGAGGCACCATGGGGCGTCCTCTTGGTTCGGATGGATCTGAATTCAGATCAGGTCATCCAAAGGGATTATATCTCTTATTCTTTACAGAAATGTGGGAGCGTTTTAGTTACTACGGTATGCGCGCCATATTTGTATTGTTCATGATCAAAGAATTAATTTTCAGTGATCAGCGTTCATCTGAAATCTACGGTAGTTATACCGGTCTTGTTTACCTAACTCCTCTTCTTGGAGGATACCTGAGCGATCGCTATCTCGGAAACAGGAGGAGCATCATCAGCGGTGGTATCCTGATGGCCATAGGTCAATTCCTCATGTTTGTCAGCGCAAGCATGGCTGATGGACAGGGAGGTGGTGTTACGATGATGTGGGCCGGCCTTACTTTCCTGATTGTGGGTAATGGATTTTTCAAACCCAACATCAGCACGATGGTTGGACAGTTGTATCCGAAAGGCGACCACCGGGTAGATTCGGCATTTACTATTTTCTACATGGGAATCAATCTTGGCGCATTTTTCTCTCCTCTCGTCTGTGGTGCACTTGCGGAAAATATTGATTACAAATGGGGCTTCCTTGCTGCTTGTGTGGGCATGATACTTGGCGTGATAACTTTTGTTACCATGAAGAATAAGTTATTGGTCAATCAAGAGGATGGTCATCCAATCGGGTTACCCGTGAAGAAATTAGATGCTGCAAGCATTTCGATGATCCTTGGCTCTATAGCATTGATCTTCTTTTTGCTGAATTTCAAAACGCTCTTTCATTCTGATCTGGATCTGATTGGTTACCTTATTTATGGTGCAATGATCATAGTGCCTGTTGTTGTTTTGTCTGAAAAAAGTATTACAAAAGAAGAACGAAGCAGGATTTGGGTGATCTTTATCCTTGTATTTTTTGTCATCTTTTTCTGGAGCGCATTCGAACAGGCCGGTGCGTCATTAACTATTTTTGCAGAACGGCAAACAGACAGGCATCTGTTTAGCTGGGAAATGCCTGCATCGTGGTTTCAATCTGTCAACCCACTTGCTATCATTGTGCTGGCTCCTATATTCTCATGGCTTTGGGGATGGCTCAGCAAGCGACATCGCGAACCTGCATCGCCATTGAAGATGGCTATTGGTCTTACATTACTTTGTCTCGGATACGTAGTGATCGCTTTTGCAGTAAAAGGTGTTGACAGTACAGCCAAGGTTGCGATGTGGTGGTTGATTGCATTGTATGTATTGCATACAATGGGTGAACTCTGCCTTTCCCCGATCGGGTTGTCATTGGTTTCTAAATTGAGCCCTATACGTTTTTCTTCATTACTGATGGGTACCTGGTTCCTGGCCAATGCTGCTGCCAATAAATTGGCCGGCACGCTGAGTGCATTGATTCCTCCGGGAATGGAGGCCGCTAAAGGTCCGGTGGTGTATCCTTCAATCTTAGGATTTACTATTTCAAATCTGTACGATTTCTTCATGGTGTTCATTGTGATGACCGGTATTGCGGCAGCAATTCTTTATTTGCTGAGTGGTACTCTCCTGAAGATGATGAAGGGAATCAGGTAGGATCAAACTTATATTTTTGAAAATGGTTGTAAGTGAAATTGCTTGCAGCCATTTTTTTTGGATGAATCCGTATCTGGCACAAAATTGTTTCAGTTTAAATCCGGAAAAAACAATACAGCATTGCCACATGATTGTGGTAACTTCCACAGCCCAAACTCAAACCATCAAAATGAAAGCATCATTTACCAATCTTGTGTTCACAACAGCACTGCTCTTATTTTTTCCTGTCTTTGGTTTTTCCCAATATCAGGCCAATTGGGAATCTCTCGACAAACGCCCTGTTCCCGATTGGTACCTCAAGTCGAAATTTGGCATCTTCATTCATTGGGGGGTGTATTCTGTTCCTGCTTATTCAAAAAAGGGAGACTATGCCGAGTGGTACCAAAATGGTTTACGCAATGGAGACTCGGCAAGGATAAAATTTCAGAAGGAGAATTATGGTGATCGAACTTACTATGACCTGGTAAATGATTTTCATGCGGAGTTATTCAATCCTGATGAATGGGCTAAATTGATTGAACAGTCAGGGGCTAAATATGTAGTGCTTACTTCCAAGCACCATGATGGGTTTTGCCTGTGGCCCAGCAAAGAAGCTGACAGAGATTGGGGATTCCCATGGAACTCTGTAACAGCAGGCCCTCACAAAGACCTGGTGGGGGAATTGCTTACAGCCATTAGAAGGACTTCTGTTCATCCCGGGCTGTATTATTCACTTTACGAATGGTATAATCCGTTATGGCTAACGGATAAATCGAAATATGTTTCTGAACATGCGTGGCCGCAAATGAAAGAATTGATCAACAACTACAAGCCGGATGTGTTATGGACAGATGGCGGATGGGATGCACCTGCATCCACATGGAAGGCACAGGAATTTCTCGCGTGGTTGTACAATGAAAGCCCTGTAAAGAATTCGATAGTTACTTACGATCGGTGGGGTAGCGGTGTGCGATTTCATCACGGCGGTGTATATACGCCGGAATATCAGCCTGACCTCGATTTCGAAAATCACCCGTGGGAGGAAAGCCGTGGCATGGGTGCCAGCTATGGTTACAACCGTAATGAAGATGCATGGGATTACAATTCTGCCCGCTCATTGGTATTGCAATTAATAGATAAGGTAAGCCGTGGAGGAAATTTCTTACTCGATATTGGCCCGGATGCGCACGGCAAAATTCCTCCCATCATGCAGGAAAGACTGATGGAAATCGGCAAGTGGATGCATGTCAATTCAGAAGCGATTTACAATACGGTGAGATGGAAAACATCGGCACAGTGGAGTGATGGCGACAGAAGTTATAAACCACAAAAACATGAAGATCCTGTCTTGAAGATCACGATTGACCCTGATCCAGGCTATGCGGTGAAAGAAGTGTTTTACACTTACAACCCCGAAACAAATTCCCTGTATGCCATCCTCCCTCAATATCCGTCTAACGGGAAAATGATTTTGAAAGATATGGTGTTGCCAATCGGAACACACATTAATTTTTTATCGACCAAAGAAAATTTGAAATGGCAGCAACAGGGTAGTGATGTTGTGGTTTCTTTTCCGGCCTATGATCCGAACAAAATAAAAGCGCCGTATGCTTTTGTGTTGAAGGTTGAAAACTTTGGAAGGTACGCAGCAAAGCCGGCGATCAATGTCACCTATCCTAAGAATGCGCTGGTGCCGGTGATTTCCATTGATAAGATGAACGGAGCACAGATTTACTATACTACTGATGGTAGCGAACCCACAAGTCATTCAAGCCTGTATTCCAAACCATTTACACAGAACAAAGCGGGAGTGATCAAAGCGATCAGCATGGAGTCAAACGCGCTGCCGTCCACCATTGCAAGTGAAGCAGTGAAAGTATATCATTGGATGAAGAGTGAAAGAGCATCAAAAGTTCAGAAAGGAATTGCCTGGAAATATTATCAACCTGATGGAACTATCAGCCTGGAATCTATTCAGCACACGCCTGTCAAAAAGGAAGGTGTTGCCACCGAGATTTCAGAAAAGGTGAAGCAGCGTGAAGAAAAATATGCCTTACAATTTGATGGTTTTATCAAAATAAGCAACGACGGTGTTTATACTTTTTCTACACTCTCGGATGATGGCAGCAAGTTGTACATCGATGGAGAAGAAATAGTCAACAACGATGGAAATCATGGAGCCGTTGAAGTATTTGGAAAGGCGGCTTTGAAGAAGGGCTACCACCGGATAAAAGTTGTTTACTTTGATAACGGTGGAGGTAATGAGTTGAAAGTGTTTTGGTCTTATGGTAATCAGAAAAAGGAAAGAATTCCCGGGGAGGTTTTGTTTCATTGAATGGGTTGGATATTTCCGCAGTGGAAGTTGTCCGCACCACAGTTGATTTAGGATACAAAAATGAATGTATGCACTACCGTTTCATCGATGTTCGTCAGTATCCATGACGGCAATATCTGGTTATGGGATTGTGGTTCTATTTCAATCGTGCAGTTGTTGTGCCGGGATTTATTTGTCTGCATTGTACAATGCCTTTGGCTGTTTCCTTTATCTATTGCGTACTGATTGCTGTTTTTTCAAAATGTAATTCAGGAAGTACAATTTTTACTTCAATATTCTTTTCATCGTCTTTCCAGTACACGATATAATTTACTCTTGCCTCTCTCAGTTCAAAGTCATTCTTTTTAATTTCCGCTAATTTGTCAAGAAACCTCTTTGAAAACTTCAAAACCAGTTCGCCTCTTTCATTCTTACAACCTTCCTCTGAAATATGTAATTTATCTCCGCTTGTTAATGCATCAACCCGACTTTTAACGTATTCAAAGTAACCTAAGTATAAATCTTTGTGTGATAGGTGCAGTACCAGTCCGCCTGGCGGCTGAAATGTATTGTTATTCTCAACTCTTTCCAAGTCTTCAGTTTTGAATCTGTCCAGATAACTTCCATTCAGGTGAATTATCAATTTTTGCTTTGCTCTTGTCATGGCAACATAAAGCTGCCGTTTCTTTTCGTTTTTATTTATATCAAAGTTGTCAAGTAGCAGATAAACATTGTCAAACTCTTTCCCCTTTGCCTTATGGATTGTTGAAACGAAAATTGTTTCACCATTCTCACTGATAAAATCTTCAAGTTTTGATTCCCGAATGAAAACTTCAAAGTCGGACTTATACTTCCGTTTTGTATTGGTTGCTTCGAAGTCCTTTATCAAATTAGTACAGATTTCCAACTTAGAACTTGACTCAAACCTATCTATCAATTTTCGTTTGGCTTTACCCCAAATCTCATCACTGATTGTAAATACTTCATTGTCTAACTGTAATTCATTCAGGAAGAAGCGAACCTCAGCAAGATTATACAAACTGAAACCGTCATTTGTTTGAATCAGCTTGGCTTGCAAACTATTGCTGGTTAAAAGCCCTGCAACCTGAAATGCCTCTTCGTTTTTTTGAGTTAAAACGCAAGTTGTTCCTGAAAGTCCTGTTGAAAGTATTTCATCGATAAGTGGTGTAATGATGTTACCATTTTTGTACCGGACAATTTTAATTTTCCCGTTATCGGTTTTGTCGGGTTCAATTGGAATCTCTTTTAGCCTGTTGTCAATCGTCTTTAAAAACTGGTTGGTAAAAGAAACCAAATTAGCTTTGCTCCTGTAATTTTTTATCAATTCATATTTAGTCGCATTCCTATCTGTAATAAAACTCGGTAGGTATTTTGAATCTGATCCTCTCCACTCGTAAATATTTTGGTCATCATCTCCAACGGCAATAACTCTCATCTCTTCATTCTTTTCCATCAGAACCTTTATCAGTTCATACTCATCTTCGTCCATGTCTTGAGCTTCGTCAATTACCAGGACTGTTTTAGTAATTCTGCTGGTTTCAACTTCATTACCCTTGATTTTTTTAATAGTGTTCTTAATGATATCGTCTGATTTTTCCAAAGTTCCAACCTTTCCTAATAAATCAAAGCAATAAGAATGGAATGTCTTTATGTCAATGTAGTTGGCGGCATTACCTATCAATTCAATCAGTCGTTTCTTAAATTCAGTGGCTGCAGCTCGTGAAAATGTCAACATCAGTAATTGCTCATGTTTTACATCTTCCATTAAAAGGAGTGAAGCCAATTTGTGAACTAACACTTTTGTTTTCCCACTTCCGGGTCCGGCTGCGACAACGATATACTGAGAATTTTTGTCGTCAATAATTCTTCTTTGAATGTCAGAGAGTGAATCAAAAAGCTGCTTATATTTTTTGGGAGTGATATTCCGTTTTATTTCTAATTCTCTGCTCCCTGGGAAATATCGTCTAAGGAATGAAGGAAAGTTTAACTGAAAATAATCGTCAACAAATTTCAATGCACCTGCATAATCATCTGCCATTTTCTTAGCATATTCCCCGACGATATGAATCTGCTGAACCTTGTGTTCATAAAACTGACTTAGTTTTTGGTAGTCCTTCTCTTTGTATTGGATTTTTGGGTTTGATTCAATTTTATCAATTGTCAGCCTGTTGTAAATCACAAGGAAGCCACCTTCAATTTTTATGGCTTCAATTCTTGACAGGTAAAATAAAGTATCTTCAATGTCCTCAATTGTTGCCTGGATTTCAAAAAGCTGAACTTGCTTGTTAAAGGCTTCCCGCAATTCAAGTACTGAAAAGTCAATTAAGATTTCATCCTTCTTATTTTCATTTTTAATTTCAATGCTTCTATTAAACAAGTAACCTATAATATACTTTGCTATGATATGTCGCTTTTCAATTTTCTCCTTTAGCTCTTCCGGAGGCTGGCAACTAATCGCTATAATATGATTTCTTGAGTAGTCTTTATTGTGACGCTTAATCCAGTTCTTGATCGCCCAATAGTTTATTACTGTTTTTATTTTGTTCGGTGTAACGTCTTTACATCCATTCAGCTCTGCTTGTTCATTCAGTTCCTTTATATGAAACGTTTTTTCAGACTCGTCAAACAACGGGCAAAGGAAATTTTCTATCTTACCAAAGATGTCTGTAATCTCAATTGAGTTGTTTTTGGTTTCACCTCTTTTGATAAAAGCCTGCAAATCTTTTGCATCAGCTAAAATTTTTTCATCCCGCAAAAGATTGACAACCGAGATAACGTTCTTAATATCAATGCCCAGGTTATCAGAGATGTAATCAACTCTTGATTCAGCTTCATCCTGGGTTGCTTGCTTTCTGGTCTTGCTTGAGAAAAGAGATTTGATAATTCTTGTTGCTGTAATCTTTTGCTCCTCACTGAATTTTTGCGAGTGCATTACTTTGTCAATTGCTGCTTGTGCATTTTTTGAAAGAATACTGTTTGCGAAAATTCTTGGCATATTTTGGTTTCGCTTTAAGTAACCTGCTTGCTCTAAAGCTGCAATAGCAGTAGTTACTCTCGTTTCAATTTCTTTCAAACTGTCGTCCCATCCTGCTGCTCTTGCAATTTCTAAAGCAGATTTCTGGACACTTGATTTGAATTTCGTGATGAACTTTATTGCCTTCCATATCTGCTGAATTTCGTGAATGTTCAGTTTGGTTTGGTTGAGTAGAATGAAGTGTTTGTCCAAATCATCCTCATTAAATAGAATGTAACATTCCGCAGATATATTTTCATCCCTTCCTGCCCGTCCTGCCTCCTGAACATAATTCTCGAGCGAATCGGAGATCTCATAATGAATGACCATCCCGACATCTTTCTTGTCAACTCCCATTCCGAAAGCAGAAGTCGCTACCATAATTTGTACCTCACCCGATATGAAAGCATTTTGATTTTCTGTTTTCTCCTTGCTTTCCATTTTGCCGTGGAAGGCTCTTGCATTAAAGCCGTCCGTATTCAATCTGTCTGCAAGTTGCTTTGCCCGTCTTGTTCTTGAAACATAAATAATGGTTGGGCAATCTTTGTCCTCGAGTAAATCACGAACTGTGTTAAACTTTTCATCATCATTTCCTTTTTTAAAGACTTTATAGTGCAGATTTGATCTGGTGGCTTTGGAAGGAAAAATTTCTAACACGATTCCCAGCTTCTCTTTAAAGTAAGCACAAATATCTTCAATGACTTTCTGCTTTGCAGTTGCAGTGAAGCATGAAACAGGTATCTTGTCTTCAAGGTTTTTTTTATCCTGAAGTGACTTTATAAAATCACCAATATATAAATAATCAACTCTGAAATCCTGCCCCCATGAGGAAAAACAGTGAGCTTCATCAATTACAAACCGAACAACTTTTCTTCCTAACAATAACGTCTCTATTGTCTTTGAACGCAAAGATTCAGGTGAGATGTAAAGTATAGTTGCCAAACCGTCCTGGACTCTTTCGATTGATTTTGCTCTTTCAATCGGGTCCAGCAAACCATTAATTGTTACTGCATCCGTAATTCCAACTTTTTCAAGATTATCAACCTGGTCTTTCATCAATGACTGTAAAGGTGAAATCACGACAGTCAATCCCTTTGCGTTTTCTCCGCTCATTAAAGCAGGAACCTGGAATGTTATTGATTTGCCCCCACCGGTTGGGAATACTGCCAAAATAGATTTGTTGTCGACGGCAGCCTGCACAGCGTTTTCTTGAAGCGGTTCGCCGGCGTAAGTCCTGTAAGCATCAAAACCAAAATATGTTTTAAGTGCTTTGTTTATATCTAATGCCTGATTGCAATACGCACACCCGGTCAAGCACGAATTGCTTCTTAAAAGGAACATTATCCTATCTACTTTAGGATAATTTTTTAGAACCCAGGGCGGAGTAATTGAATACCGGTTGTTGCAATTGATAAGAGCCAGGCAGTATGCTAATTCTATTGGGTGTTCAGAAATTAATCTCTTGAGATCTGCGTTTTCGCAAATGTTGGCTCGGAATTTATCTCTGATTACTTTCTCAACTTCAAACTGGTTACTTTCAAATGCCACAAAACGAAAGAAGGAGTGGAACTCCTTTTTGTCTTTTAGAAGCAAATAGAAAATTGTTTTAAGATTTTCATCTTCCTGGTTGAAAGTTGAAACTTCATCAAAGAAAAGGTCTTTGGCTTTTATGGAATCGTTTACCGGATTATTGGTTTCCTCAGTTTGAAGTTTGTCGTCTTTGAGCAAAGAATGATAGGGCTTAGCCGGAAACAGCAAAGGTGAAAGAAACAAAGTGTCGATGACGTTTTCGGAGTTTATACCGGCATCATTTAATGCTTTCTCAATGTAATTAAGATCGTGGTTGAAAATATTATGCCCGCAAATGAATTTTGTTCCGCTTAGGAAATTGATGAATTCAGGAATAGAGTTTGAATGAAAGGTATTTCCATTTCCCTTGACACTTCCGATATCAAGAATCTTTCGGCTCTTAGGTTCAATTTCTGTATCAACAAATACAATTGAGTTCATATTTTACCTGGTGAATATAGAGATAAATAGAATTCATATTCTTGCAAAGTAATGAAGAGCAATTGAGGAAATTGCTACGAAATTGATAGAATTTGAAATGAAGCGACTCTTTTGTAAGATTTGGTTGTGGTTCGGAAAGATTATAAATATGCCATTTTGGAGATGCAAAAGAATTTATTTAAGATTTTGTGGGGAGAAAAAGCAGAATAATATGGACGGAGCAGTTGCACACGCAAGTTGGATAGTGGAACTATTTTGTCGTATTCATATTTCTTGCCTATGTTCAAATTTATTATCCTCTGGTTGGTTTAAACTTATTGCTTTCAGATAAGCACTGTCGTAAAATAAAGTTGCCACGATAGCTTACACCGTTGATTGTTCCATTTTTCTTATCCACTATGATCACACCGGTTCCGGACAGAAAGTCTTTTCTTCCAAAACTGATTGAGCATTATTCCACAACGAATCCTGCTTCCTTTACATCACGGCTGTTGGGGCCAATAAACACCTTGAAGGCGCCAGGTTCGTAAACAAACTGAAGATCACTGTTGTAAAATTTCAGATCATTTACAGTGATATTGAAAGAAACTTTTTTCGTTTCTCCGGGGGCGAGCATGATCTGCTGGAATCCTGTCAGCTCCTTTACAGGTCTTGTGATAGAGCCTACCATATCACGGATGTATAGTTGCACAGTTTCTTTGCCCTGCCGTTTCCCTGTGTTAGTGATCAATATGGACGCTGTCAATACACCACCTGCTTTCAATGTATCGGTACTTAAAGAAACAGATCCGTATTTATAGTCGGTGTAGCTCAGTCCGTATCCAAATGGATAGAGTGGAGTATTGGGTGCGTCCAAATATTTGGAAGTATATTTTTGGTTAGGGGCGAATGGACGTCCGGTGTTTTTGTGATTGTAGTAAACAGGAACCTGTCCCACATTTCTTGGAAACGACATGGTTATTTTTCCCGAAGGATTGGCATCTCCAAACAATACATCTGTAATGGCATTGCCGGCCTCAGTGCCTGCATACCATGTTTCGAGAATAGCACTGAGGTTTTCATCTTCCCATGAAAGATCGAGTGGCCGTCCATTCATCAAAACGAGTACGATCGGTTTTCCTGTTTTCTTCAATGCATGCAGCAGATTCCTTTGATTTTCCAGTAATCGGATATCTGTTACGCTGGCAGCTTCACCACTCATACCGAAGGGTTCGCCCAGTACTGCTACTACTACATCAGCCTGGTAGGCTGTCCTCACTGCTTCGTCTATCAATTGTTGTGGTGACATCGGATCCAAAGTAAGCATCGCTCCATGCGGATTGAGTTTTTTTATCAATGATGTATCATCAACGAAATTGCAGCCTTTGGCGAAGAGAATGTTTTTCATATTTCTTTCCTGCAATGCAGACCAGATGCTCACTGCCTTTTTGTAATCTCCCGCTCCGCTCCAACTACCTATCAGGTCACGTTGATCTTTTACCAATGGTCCGATGAATGCAATTTTTTTATCCTTATTCAATGGCAGCACATCAGCGTCGTTTTTCAATAGCACCATGCTCTCGATAGCGGCCTGTCTGCTAAGTTGCAGTTTATCTGCACTCATGATTTCTTTTTTGTTGCGCTCTTCACTCACATAGCGATAGGGATCGTCAAATAATCCGAGTTTGTATTTAGCTTCCAGTATCCTGCGACAGGCATCGTCAATTGTTTTTTCAGAAACCTTGCCTTCTTTTACTAACTGCTCTGCATAATTGAGAAACTCTTCTCCTACCATATCCATATCTACACCGGCATTCAGTGCGAGTTCTGTTACCTTTTTATTATCACCCATACCGTGATTCACCATTTCATTGATGGCAGTATAGTCTGTTACTATAAAGCCATTGAATCCCCATTGCTTTCTCAGCAAATCTGTGAGCAGCCATTTGTTGGCGGTAGCAGGTATTCCATCTATTTCATTGAATGAAGTCATCACACTTCCCACACCTGCATCTATGGCTGCCTTGTAGGGAGGCAGGTATTCGTTGAACATTTTTACCTTGCTCATGTCCACTGTGTTGTAATCGCGTCCGGCCTCCGCAGCACCGTAAAGCGCAAAGTGTTTGACACAGGCCATCACCGTATTATTTTTCGAAAGATCATTTTGCTGATACCCGTTCACCATAGCACGTGCCATGATGCTACCCAGGAAAGGGTCTTCGCCGGAGCCTTCGCTCACTCTGCCCCACCTGGGGTCTCTTGTAATGTCAACCATTGGAGAATAAACCCAGTTCAATCCATCAGCAGAGGCTTCTTCGGCGGCAGCACGTGCCGTGCTTTCTACCAGTGCCGGATTCCATGTAGCCGCCATTCCAAGGTTGATAGGGAATATGGTGCGATGGCCATGAATCACATCGTATCCGAATAAGAGCGGAATCTTCATTCTTGTCTGCGTTACAGCCATCTCCTGTAGTTTTCTTACCGCAATGGGAGTGTATGTATTGAACACACCTCCTACAAGACCTTTTTTAATTTTTTCTTCTACACCTTTACTCATCGTTGGTCCTGTAACATCAAATCCGACTGATGGCAGGTTTAATTGTCCTATTTTTTCCTGGAGTGTCATGCGCTTCATCAGGTCATTGATGAATGCATCCATTTTTGAATCTGATTTTTCCTGAGCAAAGACATTACTTGTGGCTAATAGCAAAAAAAAGAATAGCGTTTTTCCAATTCTGTACATGAAAATGAATTTTCGTGGAAATTAGTTTTTTTTTGGACAAGTGCTTTCAAAAAGTTCTTCCTTTCCGCTTTGATGGATGGGGTTTGAATCCCAGAATGTTCTATGAAGTGAATGAGCGTGGTCTATTGAACAAGAAAGTGTGTTGTGGCTTTGGCAGTTGTGGTCAGATTCCTCCTTCGTCGGAATGACCTACTCACAACTCACAACTCACAACTCACAACCCATTCAGTTGCGGAGGACATAATTCATCCGATAGCTATCCGGTTTATAATCCATTCCGCCGCGGCGGACATAATCCATAATTCATAATCTAAAATTCATCCTAAACAAATTTCATCAACTCATATTCCTTCCCCAGAATTTGCTTATGATCAGTATTCAGCCAGTTGCCTAACAGTGTGGCATAAACGCTTTTGAAATCAATGTTGTATTTTAAATCGCCTTCGTCAAGATTTGTGAGATCAGGCAGTTCATTGATCAATCCCTTCTGTTTAAGTCCGCCACCGATAAAGAACATATTGTTAGCTGTGCCGTGGTCTGTACCACCACTTGCGTTTTGAGCTACGCGTCGCCCGAATTCGCTGAAAGTAGTAACCACCACATCCTGGAAGCGATTGTTGTTTTTCAGGTCTTGAACGAATGGTTTTATGGCTGCGTTCAACTCTGTAAATAATCGTTGCTGCTGCGCTTCCTGGTTGACGTGCGTATCAAAACTTCCAAGACTTACATAATAAACTTTTGTATTGATATCACTCAGAATTAATGAAGCAATCGTCTTCAGGTTTTTGGCGATAGCCGTACCGGGGTACACCACTGCTGAATGATAACTCCGGCTTTGCTGATAAATATAGTCAGCGCTACTCAGCGTTTCGCTTAGCGTCTTGTAGAGGTAGTCGGCAGCAGCCTCATGTTCTTCATGCGATTCATTGATCTGCCTGAAGTATTTTTCATTGCTGGTGCTGAATAATTTTTTGGGGTCGGTAAGTGCAAGGCCTTTAATGTTTTCTCCTTTTAGTGCTAGGCTGAGTACATCATCTACTTCCAGTGCCTGTGTTGGATGAGCGCACCCGCTGCATTGCGCATCGAGATAGCGGCCTACCCATCCTGTAGTGAGGTATTGATGGCTGTCGCTGGCGGTTTGCCATATATCCATACTTCTGAAGTGAGAACGGTCGGGGTTAGGATATCCTACATTATTCAGGATACCCAGGCTGCCCTCATCGTACAATTCTTTGAAATAAGTAAGTGCCGGATGAATGCCTGCCTCGTCTGTAAGTGAAAGTGCATCCTTTCTTTGAATACCCAATCGTGGCCGGCCCTTATAATAAATATCATTACGCACAGGGATAATGGTATTCAAACCATCATTGCCTCCGCTGAGTTGCAATACGACCAGTACTTTATTGCCCGGCGGCACCATATTCCTTTTTTCAAATGCATTCAAAAACTTTGGCAGCATCATACTGGCTGTTGCCAGTGATCCGATTTGCAGAAATTCTTTGCGCTTGATTAGCATAAAATTATTTTTTCAGGGTTTAGGATTTTAGCATAGCTGGTATTCCGGAGTACTCATCACATCTACTATAATTGATTTAGTATAGGCATCACGTGATGAAGCATCTGCATACCTGTTGAGTACTGTCTGAGGAATCCTGCTTTTTGACTGTAACAAATAATTTGAAATGGTGGCTGCCAATGCTTCACGTTTTACTTTTTTAAATGCTTCACTTACCGCACTCCAGTCCACATCAGCTTGAATTTTAAAGCCCTTG
>CAZGNJ010000002.1:167231-201796 GCA_964526985.1 uncultured Ginsengibacter sp.
GTCAGTTTATCTACACCTTCCTTTCCCATCATTACGTCGTCATCATCTTTGGGCTTGATGGAAAAGGTATCATCCATCGCTAATATCTGTGGTACACGAAGCCTTAGCATGAGCGCACTACTGTCTATCCAGTTCTTCCCACCAGGCCAGCCCGCTACATTGGGAGGGTAAAATAATACCTGGCCCAAAGTCCGTTGGAAAAGGAGTTGCATATCCGGGCGTTCTAATTCCATTGGCAGCATCCGTCGGATACCGACCAGCAATTCTATTGGAGACTTTATGTGGGTGCCGATATTTTTTTCATCATAAAACCAATCGGAGGAAAAAATAGTTTCCAGCAATTTGCCTATGTTATAATTACTTTGATGAAAGCCGTCTGCCAGTTGCGATACCCGCTGCTCATCTACCTGGTCGTTTACAAAAAATGAATATATCTTTCTCGTAATAAACTTTGCTGTTGCTTTTTGCTCCAGGATGATATCGATGATGTCATCGCCATCGAAATTGCCGGTGCGTCCCAGGAAAGTTTTATTACCGGTATCATGCAGGTTTTTTCGTTCCAGAAATTCTCCCTTCAGGTTGAAACCCCAGCCTGTGAATGCGCGGGCGCTTTCCTTAATATCCTGTTCTGTATAATTGCCCCTACCCATCGTAAACAATTCCATTACTTCACGTGCAAAATTTTCATTGGGATGTTGTTTCCTGTTTTGTTGGTTATTGAGAAATGAAAGCATTGCCGGTGTCTTACTTACACCACGTAGCAGGTCACCAAAATTACCCAATGCATTTTGCCGGATCACATCCAGCAATTGCTGTTGGAAATAGATATTGACAATTCTGCAGGCAAAATGACCGTGCCAGAAGAGGCTTGCTTTTTCGCGGAGTTGAGCGGCACTGTTGGTCATTTCAGAAAGCCAGTAGAGATTCAGGCTTTTGATATCATCGGCAGATTGCTTGCGCATTTGTTTTCTTTGTTCAGGAGTGGGGCGTTGTATTCTTCCTATTTCCTGGATGCCTTTTACAAGTCCATCCACAGTACCAGAAGCAACATCAATGTATTTAGGGGTTTTGGAAGACGTCTTGATCAACAGGTGGAGGAGTTCTTTCGGTGATGTCTTATCCAATTGGTTGACATTCTCAATCATTGGGCCGAATGCGGCACGCCACAACAGGTGTTGGTTTTTTTGCTGGTTGGTTGGCATAAGATTTTATTATTGTAACAACTCGATGAGTACTGACTGTAAGAGACTAACAAAGTTTAAAAGTAAATCCTTGAATTAAGATTAACATCAATAAATACTTCAGATTGAGATGCCGCTACCCCAATTGCTTAATGGTTAGCTGGTATTTGGTATTGAGCGAAATAGAAAAGTCTTTGTTGTTCAGAATGCCATTGGTTGTTTCGTTTTCCATAAGTTGCTGGGCAAGTTCCACAGCGATAGGCGAATCGTGAATGATATTGGATACTTTACCCTTGTGGAATTCAATCTTGAATTTAAACCCGGTTTTCCTGATGCTGGCGCCTTCGAAGTCCAGTTTGTTCAGTTCAAGAACTTGTGGCTTACCTTCAGATTTCTTCATCAAGATTTTCATAACAGGAACATACTTCTGCCAGATGTGTTTGTACATTAAGGTAGATTTTTTGTAAGAAGATTTGCGCTATGTATAAAAGCGCTTTCCCAATTCCGTCACAATTTAGCTGACAATAAATGTATGATTTTTTTTGACTATGATTCAAAACAATTATTATCTCCCCGGTACTGCATCATGTTTTAAAGTATTTTTGAAACCTATTAAATCAAAAATGAAACACAATTTTAATGCAGGGCCTTCCCACTTGCCCGAAGAGGTTTTAGAACAGGCAGTATCAGCGCTCACGAATTTTTCAGGAACCGGGTTATCTATTCTCGAGATAGGCCATCGCACAGCACCTTTTGAAGAAGTAGTAGCTGAGGCACGCCAGTTGATCCGCGATCTGATGCAGCTTGACGATGATCATGAAGTACTCTTTTTGCATGGTGGCGCTACCACTCAGTTTATGCAGATACCGATGAATCTCCTGGATGAAGGAGAGACTGCTGCTATTGCTCACACTGGGGTCTGGAGTAAGAAAGCTATCCGTGAAGCAAAATGTTTTGGAAATGTAGCAGTGGTTTGCAGCAGCGAACCCGAAAACTTCAATCACATTCCAAAGAAATTTCAAATTCCTGAAGACGCTAAATATTTTCATATCACCACGAACAATACCATTTACGGTACGCAATGGCACGGCATCCCACAATCTCCCGTGCCATTGGTAGCCGATATGTCCAGTGATATTCTGAGTCGCAAGTTGGATTTCAATTCCTTTGACCTGATCTATGCCGGTGCACAAAAAAATATTGGGGCAGCAGGTACAACATTATTAGTGATCAACAAAAAACTAACAGGCAATGTGCAGCGGGATATTCCTCCGATCATGGATTACAGGGAACACATCAAATCCGGAAGTATGCTGAATACGCCTCCTGTTTTCGCAATCTACATCAGCATGCTTACACTCAGGTGGCTGAAGAAAAATGGAGGTGTGGCAGCGATGGAGCCGGTGAATGAAGAAAAGGCAAAATTGCTCTACGATGTGATTGATAACAGCAGCATATTCCGGGGCACGGCGCACACCGAAGACCGCAGCCGTATGAACGCTACATTTGTAGCTAAGAATCCGGAGATGGAAAAATCATTTCTTGATTTTGCAAAAGAGAAAAATATTTACGGCATCAAGGGACACAGAAGTGTGGGCGGATTCAGAGCCTCCATGTATAATGCAGTGAGTCTTGAAAGTGTGAAGTACCTCGTAGAAGTGATGAAAGAATTCGAAGCAAACCATAGCTGAATTCGGTTGCAATAAGGTTTTGATTAAAAATCATCTACCCGTATAATTCGGCCGGTATGATGATTTTGAAATTTTTTGGACTACTCCCTGATGTAGTACCTAAGGCTTATATTTGCAGCCCTTGTAAAAGATTGAATATGGTATCGGTATCTCCATTCAAAGCATTGCGGCCACAACCCCAGTTTGCACGCGAAGTAGCCAGCAGGCCTTATGATGTATTGAATGTAAAAGAAGCGAAGGCTGAAGCGGAAGGAAAGCCGTTTTCTTTTCTCCACATTACACGTAGTGAAATAGACCTGCCTGCAGGTACTGATGTGCATAGTGCCTCAGTATATGAAAAGGCTAAAGAAAACTTAGACGCATTTATCGGAAGGGGTATTTTATTTTCAGAAAATAAACCCTGCTACTATATCTACGAACTGGAAATGGATGGAAGAACGCAAGTGGGGCTGGTATGCTGCAGCTCAGTAGCGGATTATGAAAATGGGTTGATCAAAAAACATGAGTTCACCAGGCCGGAAAAAGAGCAGGACCGGATTGATCATATAAAGACCACTGAAGCACAAACCGGTAATGTATTTCTTGCCTACAGGGATGTGCATGAGATCAACGAGATCGTACGGAAATGGAAATCGTCCAAGACACCTGTTTACGATTTTACTACCGATGACCTGATCCGTCATAGTGCATGGATCATCAATGATGAAAAGATCATTGACCGTATCACCGAAATATTCAGAGTGGATGTGCCCTGCACTTATATTGCCGATGGGCATCATCGTGTGGCTTCCGCATCCCGTGTAAAGTACATGTTGCCGGATCATGAAGAAGCGGGACACTTCCTCTGTACACTATTTCCTGCAAGCCAGCTACATATCTTAGATTACAACAGGGTACTGAAAGGCCTGAATGAATTGACAGTGGAGGAAATCATCTCCAGGTTGAATGATAATTTCAGTGTTACCAAATTGTCTCAAACATACAAGCCGGGGAAGCCTCACCATTTTGGAATGTATGTAGATGGGCACTGGTACGAATTGGTAGCGGTAGAAGGTAGCTATGCCACAGACCCGGTAGGCATCCTTGATGTCTCCATTCTGCAACAAAATGTGCTGGCCCCGTTATTCGGTATTATAGATCAGCGTACCGATCCGAGAATCGATTTCGTAGGAGGGATTCGTGGGATGGAAGAACTGGAAAGCCGCGTGGACAGTGGTGATGCAGCTATTGCGTTTTCGATATACCCGGTTACTATCGGGCAATTGTTTGATATAGCAGACAGCAATACGGTGATGCCGCCGAAGAGCACATGGTTCGAACCTAAATTACGTGATGGATTACTGACGCATTTAGTGGATGAGTAAATAGGAAAGTTAGTTTTATTGGATGCTCTATAGTCAGATGTTGTCCAACAGGTCTGTTACTTTTTCGCTCTGCAGAATAAAATATCCTAAGCGGTCATTGCTCACTCCTTCCTTTAATTGGTAACTGAATCTTAATTCTTCTCCTGCAATCTGTGTTTCAAAATATTTGAAATCAATATTTCCATGTTCCTTCAGGTCATCGCTTATTTCATACAGATGCGTGCTGAGAATGAATAGTGATGACCGCACCTTTATCAATCCCTTTACTACAGCGGTACTGCATTTCATGGCATCCTGGATGTTGGTACCTTTGAACAGTTCGTCAATCAGGATCAGCCATTTTCGTTTGTCCATTACCTTCAGCACGGTATTCTTGACCCTCATCACTTCATTGTAGAAAAAACTTTCCCCCTTGATTACGTTGTCCTGTACGTTGATATTACTCAGCAGGCCATCAAACAGCGTTACTTTCATCGATGATGCAGGTACACCCATGCCGGTGTGGGCAAGGAATACGGCGATACCTACTGCCTTAATGAATGTACTCTTACCCGCCATGTTGGCCCCAGTCAGAAAAACAAAGTTCTTATCGCGGTCAAGGACTACATTGTATGGTACTGCATCAACCACCATAGGATGATACAGTCCGGAAATCTGCAATACAGGTTCGTGAGAATCTTTGAACTCAGGAAAAACCAGGTGGTATTTCTTTACAGCCATTGCCATTCCATACCATGCATCGAGTGTATTGTATATTTCTATCAGTTCAAAAAACAGTTGTTTAAAATGATACCTGATGTATGCTGCAAAGGACAAAACCTGCATAATATTCATTTGAGTGGCTGATGACAAATGCGCCACCTCTGCAAATTGAGGACGATCAAGGATATTCGCGGCGCGTTGTAAATTCTTAACCAAAGGCTCAGGGTATCCTTCCCGACAAAATGTTTCGATCAACTGGCCCATACCTTTAATAAATTCAAACGCATGCCCTGCAGAATACTTGACCAATCCATAATCCGGGCCGTGCAGCCATCGGTACGTATATGCCGATGTGACAGAAGGATGTGCGGGAATGGTATCTACTGCTGTTTCGTAAAACTTGTAGATCATCATTACAGATCCGTTGCTGATATTCATTGGCCACGAATCTTCCTTCTCAATAAAAAGTTTCAGAATATTTTGAGTGTCTGCGATCTCTTTGATGGTACTCAGGGAGTGTACAAATAGTTTGTGTAGTTTGTCTCTGCCGCCTGTGGTACGCGTCAGATCAAATTTTGCAGCCAATGAAAGGTCATCGTCATGATGGAATATGGAGAGGTCAGCGAGTGTAGTCTTGTCGATATCCATAATAATATTTACTCATTAAAGATGCAGTGCAATAGACAATTGCACATCCGGTAAATAAAATTAGGCAATTATCGTGTAGGGATCGTTTTCAGAGTCATCTGGGGTTTATGGGATATTGGTAAACCTATGGAGTTAATAGCTTTTCCAAAACTCAGAGGCTATTACCTCAATATTTTCCTCACATCCTCATCCGCTTGCAGGTTGGACATCTGTCGCATGATCCAGGGATACCGCGATGAAACTCTCCCCGACATTGGCTTGATGGTAAATTTTACAGGATTGGGCAGGCACGCTGCTATCTGTGCCGCTTCTGCCCTGCTCAATTCCTTTGCACTCTTATGAAAGTAATAACGCGCTGCGGCTTCGGCTCCAAATACACCGGGCCCCATCTCCGCCACATTCAGATACGTTTCTAATATTCGCTGCTTACTCCAGAGTTTTTCGATCATAAAGGTGAAATATACTTCCAGCCCTTTTCTGAACCAACCCCCGTGCTGCCACAGGAAAACATTCTTTGCAGTCTGCTGACTTATGGTACTGGCGCCCCGGAGTGACTTGCTCTTTTGATTGTGCTTCATTGCCTTCTGGATACTCTTGAAATCAAAACCATTGTGATCTGGAAAGAGCTGGTCTTCACCGGCCATCACGGCGAGTTTGATATTGTTTCCCATCTCATCATAAGAGACATAATCGCGGCGAATACCGTTTCCTTCTATGATGGACGATAATTGTGTGATGGTAAAAGGCGGATTGACCCATTTACAAAACAGGATGTAAACGATTGATAACAGGAACCCATAAACGAAGACTTTGACACACAACCTGAATATTCTTGCTGCTAAGCTTCTTTTCTTTTTCTTGTTTTTGGTGTCCAAGGTGCGGATTGGTTTATTTATTTTGGGCTAATATATTGCAAAGAATATTTTTTCCCAATGACCATTTTCTTTCCGCTGCTTTTCATCATCAGGTATCCTGCGGCTGCAAGCGCTGCTGATGTGATCACCAATGCAGGCCGGGCATAATAGCGGGTGTTCGGTTTTGCAAATATCCAGGTGATAAGCCCGGCTGTGGTAAGCAGTGTGCCGCCTCCGAAAAGTGCAGCTCCTGAAGAATTCCAGAAAGGAGACCCTTCTTTTCCAATAGCCCGGATGTCGCGGTAATTGATAGCGGACCGGTAGGCGGCAGCGGTGTCCAATATATATACACCAAGGCTTGTCATCCGTTGCACTACCTGGTACTGAACCAAAAAAAGTGAATCTTTTTTCATGTGGTAGATATTGGCTTTCTGCATTCCAAACCCAACATTAAACATGATCTCGCTTCCTTCGAAAAAAGTATTGACAACCCTTCCTCTTTTTTTAAGCAAGAGCATATCTCCCTGTGCAAACATGACTACCGGAATCAGTAGAAAGAGACTAAAAGTGAAAAACGTCTTCATATTTTTTTTATGAAAAACATTACGCCTGCCAAAAGAACGGTACCAAATACCAGGAAGATCACTCCTGATATTTTATTGATAAGGCGTATGTTTTTGAGGGTTAATTTTTTTCTCAGTTTACCGGCAAGTGTTACCTTAATGATGTCCATTGCGATATTGAATCCCATGGCCACACCGAAAATAATTATACGATCCCTGGTAGTATGTGTTACAGCGATGGCTGTAGAAGCGGTCAGCCAGAAAAGCATGACTCCCGGGTTTAGTGTGTTTAACAAAAAGCCTTGCATCCCGATTTTCGCATGATCATAATTCTTTAATCCGGGCATGGCTACATCTTCGGGATGGATGTGTACTCTTTTGAAAAACAAATAATACACTCCCATTGCGATGAGCAATGCACTGCCCCCTACACCAATGATCGCTTTGAAATCGAGTAACCTGGTGAGTAATTCTGAAAAAAGATTGGAAAGAATAATGAGAATGATATCGCTGATCCATACCCCAATTATGAAACTGAATCCTCCTTCACGTCCGTTATTGATACTTTGCTTGATAACAGTGAATATTACCGGGCCTACTGATAGCGCCAGCAGCAATCCCATTGCCAGTCCTTTACCTATAGCCTCAATTATGGTGGTCATCTAGCAGTCCTGAATAAGGTTTAAAAAGAGAAAGATAAGATTTATGGTGCAATGTGAAAAGGGTGCATCCGAAATTTTCGCACTATAAACCGGTTGCTTGCGAAAATTTGAGATGTGCTCATGTAAATGCCATTTCAAGATTTTACGCTTTTCATATAAGACATCCATTCTTCCAGTAATTTACCTTTCAACACTCTTGGAAATTTATGCTGGCCACCCATTTTCCCTTTTAATTTCATGAAGTTGATAAATACATCTTCCTTTACTACATCTACAAATACTTCCCTGAGAGCATGGTTCCGTTCCACTTCGTAGTCATCATTCAGTTCTTTCAACTTCTGATCTATTTTAACTCTGAGTGTCTCTGAATTTACAGGATCGTCTGTTGCAACAAACCAATGGTGAGCGAAAAAATTTCCATAAGGAATTCCTGCTACTGTAAACTCTCCGATAGAAATATTCAATTCCTCATTCACCATGTTGATAGCGCGATTCATATTGTCCACGCTCAGGTGCTCACCAACCATACTAAGAAAATGGCGTGTACGTCCGGTAATGATGATCTCATTTTTTTTGAGATCTACAAACTGGACGGTATCTCCGATAAGGTAGCGCCAGGTGCCTGCATTGGTGCTGATCAGCAAAGCATAATCGCGGTTTGCTTTCACCTCGTGAATCAACAATGTCTCCGGGTTGGCTACGATATTTCCATCTGTGTCAAAATTGTTATGATCGAAGGGGACGAATTCGAAAAATATATTATTGTTCAGAACCAATTTCATTCCCTTAGCATCCTGTCTGCTTTGATAAGCGAGGAATCCCTCGCTGGCCAGGTAAGTTTCTATGTAGGTAATGGGCTTGCCAAGCAATTTTGCAAAACCTCGTTTGTACGGTTCCATGGCTACACCACCATGAACATAAAAAGCAAGATTGGGCCATATCTCATGAATGTTTTTTAGCTGGTAGCGTTCTATCACTTTTTCCATGCACAATTGCACCCATGCCGGTACCCCAACGAGAAAAGAAATATCCCATTGCGGAGCCATCTCTACGATTTCATTGAGTTTCTTTTCCCAATTTTTTTCCTTTGCTATTTTTTTCCCGGGCTTGTACATTCCCTGAAACCAAAAAGGAATATTCTTAGCCTGGATGCCACTCAGGTCTCCTGCATAATAAGTAGGTCCACGTTGCAATTCAGTGCTGCCACCCAGCATCAGCCATCCTTTGCCTACATATTGTTTCGGTACATTGTTGTAGCCTGCGAGACTCAGCAACTGGCGAATACTGGTGAGTGTGTTCGACTTGATCAGGTCTTTCGTAATCGGGATGTACTTGCTGCTGGCATCGCTGGTGCCGCTGCTCAGTGCAAAGAACTTGATAGTACCCGGCCAGCATACATCAGGCCTTCCATCGCGTGCTCGATTCCACCATTCCTTGTATATTTTTTCGTAGTCATATACAGGTACTACCTTCTGAAAAGTTTTGCCATGATGCCTGCTTAGTAATATCTGATCGAAGAGGTACTTCTGCCCGAACTCCGTGAAGCGGGCTTTGGTCAGCAATTTTTTCAACACCTTCATCTGTTGCATTTTGGGCGATAAATTCCCTTTTAGATTCAACGCTCTCAATAAAGTATGTGGAATCCTGGTGTCAATAAATGCCATACCGTTTGATGGTTGGTGGTTGGGACAAATTTAATGAATTGTTTGGCTATTATCGGGTTAAATGGTATGGATTGTTGAACTGATTTCTTCAAGCACAAGTTGAAAGGGAACCGTTTAAAACCTTAGTGCGAGAAAGCTGCCCCTGTTACGAACGCATCGCTCATCTCTATCGTCGATTGGGACTGATAATTCGTCGCGACAAAAAAAGAACGGCCATCAGGCCGTTCAATATTTGATATCCAAATCTGATTGGGATTATTTCTTCTTCTGTGTCTTGGGTGCAAAGATGGCAAACATCCGCTTGCCTTCCAATTTGGGCATACTCTCCAGGTTTCCGAACTCTACTAATCTTTCAGCAAATTTCAGCAGAAGTAATTCTCCTCTTTCCTTAAACATGATAGCACGTCCTTTGAATTGCACATAAGCTTTCACTTTATTACCATCCTTCAGGAAGTTTTCAGCATGCTTGCTCTTGAAGTCGAAGTCGTGATCATCTGTATTGGGAGTAAAGCGTATCTCCTTTACTTCGGATACTTTGCTCTTTGCCTTCATATCCTTTTCCTTACGCTTTTTTTCGTACAGAAATTTATTGTAATCTATCGCTTTACATACCGGGGGATCTGCATTGGGAGAAATCTCCACGAGGTCGAGACCGAGACCGTCTGCAATTCTCTGCGCTTCTGCTGTTGAGTAAATGCCCGGTTCTACATTTTCTCCCACCAGGCGCACCTGTGGGACTCTGATCATGTGATTGGTACGGTGCTCTTGTTGTTGTTCTTTTCTGAATCGCGGGTTAAAACCGCCTCTGGGGCGTGGTGAAAATGCCATTAATTGTTTTTAGGTTAAGAATAATTTTCGGGGTTAAAAATACAGCAATCTTTATGCCTTACCATAACGGGCCTGGTTTTTTTATATCGTTTGAAATGTACTGTTATTGCTGAAAAATATTTAATTTCTATATTTTTTCTTTGATTTCAGATAGCAGTTTTTCAAGTAGCTCAGGCATTGTGGTGGCTCCTGCATCTCCCTTACCCTGGCGTCGGATGGACAATTTATTTTCGGTTACTTCCTTTTCTCCAACGACGATCATGTAAGGTACTTTGAGCATTTCCGCATCCCTGATCTTCTTCCCGATTTTCTCACTGCGCTCATCAATCTCGGCACGAATATCAGAATTTTTTAATTCATGCAAAATATTTTTGGCATAGTCCATAAACTTGTCGCTGATAGGAAGAATTTTTACCTGTACCGGCGCCAGCCAAAGTGGGAATTTGCCTGCATAATGTTCCAGTAAAAAACCAATAAATCTTTCGTGGGTGCCAAGAGGCGCCCTGTGAATGATCAACGGAGTTTCAGGCTCGTTATTTTGATTTGTGAATGTGAGGTTGAATCTCCGGCCCTGTGCAAAGTCCACCTGGTTGGTAGCTAATGTAAATTCTCTGCCGATCGCGCTCCAAATCTGAACATCGATCTTGGGCCCGTAAAACGCACTTTCATCTTTCACTTCTATAAAGGGAATATTGGCGTCCTGCATCACTTTGCGCACCATGGCTTCTGTTTCTAACCAAAGTTCCGGTTCGTTTACATATTTCTTACCAAGTTTGGCAGGGTCATGTAAGGAGAGGCGCATCACATATTTTTCAATGCCGAATATTTTAAAATATTTCAGATACAGATCGTTCACGGCTTTGAACTCCTGTGCAAATTGATCCCGGGTACAATAAATATGAGCATCATTCATGTGCAGGCAGCGCACGCGCATGAGCCCGAATAATTCGCCACTTTGTTCATATCGATAGCAGGTGCCATATTCCGCGAGCCTGATCGGCAGGTCTTTGTAGGAGTGTTGTTCTGCATCAAAAATTTTGTGATGGTGCGGGCAGTTCATAGCTCTCAGGTAATATTTCACTCCTTCCAACTCCATTGGAGGATACATGCTTTCCTGGTAATAGGGAAGATGCCCACTGGTCAGGTACAAACTTTCTTTGGCAATGTGTGGAGTTACTACGCGCTTATATCCCATTTCTTTTTCTGAATCCTTTGCGAGTTTTTCTAACTCTTCGATAATAACCGCTCCATTGGGCATCCAAAGTACGAGACCGGGACCTACCTGGTCGTCAATGGTGTAAATTCCCAATTCCTTACCCAACTTGCGATGGTCTCTTTTCTTTGCTTCTTCCAGCATAGCCAGATGTTCATCGAGTTCTTTTTGATTAGGAAATGTAACGCCATAAATACGGGTGAGCATTTTATTTTTTTCATCGCCCTTCCAATATGCACCGGCAATTCCTGTCAGTTTGATGCCTTTGACAGCTCCTGTAGCAGGGATGTGAGGACCACGGCAGAGATCAGTAAATTCTCCCTGTGTGTAGAAAGTGATATGGCCATCTTCGAGGTTTTGCAACAAATCCAGTTTGTATTCGTCACCTTTCTTTTCAAAATAGTCGATAGCGTCTTTCTTCGAAATTTCTTTCCTGGTGTATGCATTATTTTGCCTGGCCAGTTCCTTCATTTTCTGTTCTATCTTTTCCAGGTCACTTTCTGAAATAGTCTGCCCGCCTAAATCCATATCATAATAAAACCCTCTGTCAACAGGAGGGCCTACCCAGAATTTTACTCCGGGAAAAAGAGACTCAACAGCTTCGGCCATAAGATGTGCTGAGCTATGCCAGAAGGTTGATTTGCCTTCCGGGTCGTCCCACTTCAGAAATTGAATAGAAGCATCTGATGGTATGGCTCTTGAAAGATCCCATACTTCACCATTTACTTTAGCTGCCAATATATTCCTGGCGAGTCCTTCGCTGATGGATTGAGCGATCTGCATGGAAGTAATGTCCCGGGCATATTGCCTCACAGCACCATCAGGAAATGTAATGTTAATCATACTTTGCACGAACGAGAATACTTATTTATCATTAAAAATTGGACGGCAAATTTAACTAACTATTAGATTAAGATATGATTTCTTTACAATCCTCCGGTTTTAATAACAATTAATTTTGATTGACTGAACTAAAAGAGGTACATGAAGCGGTATTTTACTTTTTTTCTTTTACTGGCAATAATTGGTACAGCAGGCGCTCAGTCTGTAGCCAACAATTTTTCCAATTCTCATCCACGTAAGAAATCAGATATCGGCAATGTAAATCTTAATGGCCAATGGCGTGGAAGTTTTAATGAAACGACTCCCAATTCCTATGGTTTTGTTGACAACACTCGGACTACTTATGTGCTCGAACTGGAGGTTACGGGTAGCATGGTGAACGGTTATAGTTACACGTATTTTAATGACGCGGGAGATAGAAGATATTATACCATCTGCAGGATCACAGGTACTTTTGATAAAAGGGTAAATAAACTGGTAGTAACCGAGGTGGAAAGGGTTAAATGGAATATTCCTCCATACCAGGGCAACTGCTTCCAGATTCACACATTGCACTATTCCCGTGGAGATGATAATACAGAATACCTCACCGGCGACTGGGTACCTGTACCCAATCAACCTAATTGCAGTGGAAAGGGGCATACGGAATTATCAAGACAGGTCGTTTCAAAGACGCCATTTGCGGTGAACATCCATCCCCGGAAGGAGCCAACTGCAAAACCAAATTACAGTCCTCAGCCTAAGCCACAGCCACAAAAGCCAAAGATTACAGCTAAAGCCCCCGAACCGAAAGTGGAGAAGAAATTCGAAGAACCGAAAGCATCTGGCATACCATTGGAAAAAGATATTACCGGGGTACCGGGAACTGACCACAAATTAAAATTGCCACCTGCACCGGTTTTCAGAGGTTATGAAAACAGGAAGAACAATGTTGTGAAAACGATCAGGATAGAAAGGCCGACATTCCAGGTAGAATTTTATGATAATGGAGAAATAGACGGAGACAGCATTTCTGTATTTTATAATGGCAACCTGGTAGTGTCACACCAGAGATTATCTGCCAAACCAATATCGCTGACTCTTACCATAAATGAAAACTACGTCAACAACGTCATTACCATGTATGCTGAGAACCTTGGAAGCATACCACCAAACACTGCTGTGATGATCGTAAGAGATGGCGATAAACGCTATGAGGTGCGTATGGAAAGCGATTTAGGAAAGAGTGGAACGGTGATTTTTACGCATGGGGATTGATGGAGAGTGATGGTTGTATTCCTTTGAAATATTGAAATTTCTTCTGTCATAGTCGCACAATATCACAAATAAGCCTGGACAGTCCATTAATACATCTATTTCCATTTTGCTTGTTTTGTTTAAATTCCTTTGTTTTCAAAATACCAACCAAGAAGGTATTCAATTCTTAATAAATTTTTGCGTACAGGTTGCCCATAAGAGGCCATTTTTGGTCTCTTGAAATTTTATACCAGGGAGAAATTACAATCATCATTACCATTGACGGCAGTCATTTCTCAAATTCCAATTCCTTGTCAACTTTATTAGGTCCCTTTCAGTAAAATCAAGCTTGTGAAAGCTCTTGTATATCATGGAGTCGGTAAACAATCATGGGAAGAGAAACCAATGCCTGCAATGCAGGAACTAACTGATGCAATTGTCAGAATGACCAGAATGCTGCGAAAGAAAAAGCACTGAAAGTGATTTTGGAGCCTTAAAACAAAACGGTATCAATTGCATCACTGATGAGGGATATCAGTGGCACCTGAGACGCAAATCAGTGAAATTCGATAAGTATAGAATTAGTATTGTTATTCGAAATATGAAATTTATGGAACTTCCATTCGCCTCTAATACTACCTTCCTACCCCGGAGGAATCGGGTTCGTGATTTTAGCCCTAGTCACAAATTCCCATCTGTAACTGTATTCCTGACTTTTAATCCGAAGATGGAGAAGAAGAATAAAATTCTATACTCACTTTCAAGAGTATTAAGAGAAGCCTCATCCCAATTGAGACTTAAATACCCGGGAGAGATGTCGGAACTCGTTAGGGAAAAATTAGATACAATTATCCGGAATCTGAATTTTGCAACAAATACCCAAAGCTTAGCCATTTTTGTTTCTCCTGTATTTGAAAAGGTATATTACCTGGGTATGAATGTTGAAGAGAGAGTTATAGTAAACCAATCGTTGCAAATACGAGACCTGGTTGACAACAAGAAACAACTAAATCGCTTTCACATCCTGTTGTTGGGTAAGAAAAATAGCAAGATATTTTTAGGTTCGGTAAATGGGTTCATAGATATTTCTCTGGAAGATTTTGTTAATAAAATTCACAATGAATCGAAGCTGATCGGCAATTTAAATTTTCAGAATTCAGCAAAAATAGATGCAACCCGAATCAAGAATTATTTGCTCCATGTGGATCAGGTTCTCAATACCGTACTTCTGAATGACAGGTTGCCAATTGTCGTGGTTGGAGACTACAAACTGATTACTCAATTTAAAAAGATCACATGCAATGATGAAAGTATTACAGAATATGTAAAGGGAGATTTTCAAGATTATTCCTTTGCCGACATAGAAAAAATGCTCGAAACAGGAATTATCAACTGGCAGCAGATAAGAGATAAATGTATTTTGAATCAGCTAAAAGTGGCAACTGATCACAATAAACTCATTTTGGGAATAGAGCATATCAGGTATGAAGCGCTAAGATCCAGAGGAGGGCATTTGATTTTAGAAAAAGAAGCGTCAGGCTATATGGGTAAAATAATGGAAGATTCAATTGATCCAATGGTTCAGAAATACAATAAGTTTTCTAATGTAAAAAACCAGGTGGATGAAATTATAGAGAAGGTATTCGAAAATGGTGGTAATGTTGAGTTGGTGGATAAGGGATTTTTGAAAAGCTATGGTCCCATTGCATTGATAAAAAATATTGATTCATCCTTCAGACTATTAAAAAAAGCAACTTGAATACGAGGATAAAAAAATTTAAAGAAATCGGAATTAAAGACATTGCTAAAGTTGGAGGTAAGAATTCATCTTTAGGTGAGATGTTTTCGCAGCTTTCAATGAAAGGAATCGCTGTACCTGATGGGTTTGCAACTACTGCCTTTGCTTTTGAAGAATTTCTAACTGAGAATGGTTTTCATTCGAAATTACAACACTTGATGACTCAATTGGAACGCCCTTCCTACAGTAATCTGAAAGATATAGGAATGAAAGCAAGACAATTGATTCTGTCAGGGAAACTTTCTGAAGAGCTACAATCATCTATAACACTGGCTTATGACGAACTGTGTGGTGGGGTTGCGTGTGCTGTAGCCGTAAGAAGTAGTGCTACAGCCGAAGATCTGCCACAGGCAAGCTTTGCGGGTCAGCATGAAAGTTACCTAAACATTAAAGGTGTCCAAACTCTCTTAGATGCAGTTAGGAAATGCTTTGCTTCTTTATATACGGACAGAGCAATTAAGTACCGGGAAGAAAATGGATTCAAGCATGAAATAGTAGCCTTGTCAGTAGGAATTCAAAAGATGGTACGATCTGATAAAGCCGCATCGGGTGTGATCTTTACTTTGGATCCGGAGTCGGGTTTTAAAGATGTAATTCATATTTCCGGGGTTTGGGGATTGGGCGAAAATATAGTCCAGGGAACCATTACGCCGGATGAGTTTTTCATTTTTAAGCCCACCCTTGTTCAGGGTAAGAATGCAATTGTTCAAAAAAAATTGGGAAGTAAATCGAAGACAATGATCTATGGCACTGAGGAAGGCCAGGCAACGCTAAACATAGATACTCCCAAAGAAAAGCAAGCTCAATATGCACTGAATGATGAGGAAATTCTGAAACTAGCGCATTGGTCTTTGGTAGTAGAGAACCATTATGGGAAACCAATGGATATTGAATGGGCAAAAGATGGCATAACAAATGAAATCTTCATCATTCAGGCAAGACCTGAAACAATTCATTCGCAACTTAATCCATTACATGCAAAGGAGTATAAGCTCCTCGAAAAAGGTAAAGTACTTTCCAGTGGCGAAGCCGTTGGTTCAAAAGTTGCCACAGGGGTAGCAAGGATTTTACATTCGCCTCTCGATGCAGATACACTACGGGAGGGAGAAATAATTGTTACCGATACTACCAGCCCTGATTGGGATCCATTGCTTCAAAAATCTTCCGGCATCATTACCAACAAGGGTGGAAGGACAAGTCATGCCTCCATAGTAGCAAGAGAGCTGGGAGTACCTGCAATCGTAGGATGTGAGGATGCTACTGAGAAAATTATAGATGGTGAAATGATTACTATTTCATGCTGTGAAGGGAAAACAGGTTATGTGTACCAGGGCAAGTTAGATTACAAAGTAAATGACATTGATTTTTCAAGTATAAATAAGCCGGAGTCAACTGAAGTTATGTTGATAGTAGGCGATCCTGACAGGGCGTTTGATCTTTCATTTTATCCGAATGACGGTGTTGGGCTGATGCGGATTGAATTCATCATTACTCATTCTGTCAAGATTCATCCGATGGCATTGGTAAAATTTGATGAATTAAAAAACTTTACTGCGAAACAAAAAATTGAAGAGCTGACGCACCTGTATTCTGACAAGAAAAAATATTTTGTGGAGAAACTTTCTGAAGGTGTAGCCACTATTGCAGCAGCATTTTATCCGAAGGATGTGATCGTGCGTACCAGTGATTTCAAAACTAACGAATATGCTAACCTTATCGGCGGAAAGGAATTTGAGCCGGAGGAAGAAAATCCAATGTTGGGCTTCCGCGGTGCCTCCAGGTATTATCATGAGTTGTACAAAGAAGGCTTTAGCCTTGAATGTGAAGCTATCAGAAGAGTGAGAGATGAAATGGGATTGTCAAATGTAAAAGTGATGATTCCCTTTTGCAGAACTGTTGAAGAAGCCAATAAAGTGATAGCAATCATGAAAAGTTTTGGATTGGAACAGGGGGTGAATGGCCTTGAGATTTATATGATGGCTGAGATCCCGTCCAATGTTTTGTTAGCAGAGAAATTTGCGAAGATTTTTGATGGTTTCTCTATTGGTTCCAATGACCTGACTCAATTGACACTTGGTATAGATCGTGACTCTGCCCTGGTCAGCGATTTGTTCAGCGAACAAAATGAAGCCCCGCGGGAAATGGTGGCGACTATGATCTCCAAAGCAAGAAAAGCCGGAAGAAAAATCGGATTGTGCGGACAGGCTCCAAGTGATTTTCCGGAGTTTGCGGGTTTTCTCGTATCAAAAGGGATCGATAGTATATCTTTCAATCCTGATGCAGTATTGAAAGGGATTGACAATATCCTGAAAGCAGAAATGAATGAAGCAGAAAAAATGAGCAGGATACCAATTACTCATATACTTTGAATAAATTTAGAATCTGAAAAATGTTGAAAATGGGAACAAAGGAATTTTTTACAGCTACCGGTGAAAGCCTGCTTCAAAAGATAAAGGAATTAATAGCAGAGGGTAATGTACGGCGGATAACCATTACAGACAAATCGGGTAAGGAATTTATGAGTTTTCCTCTCACTATTGGAGTTGTTGGCGCATTGCTTGCGCCTGTGTTGGCTGCTATTGGTGCGCTTGCAGCATTGATTGGAGAGTGCACTATTGCAGTGGAAAGAGATGAAGAACAACCAAAGTGATTCGCGTTCAGATACCCGGAATCAAGAATTGAATTTTTCATCCGGGCAACTTTCATTTGTAAGAAGAAGAGACCAGAACAACTGTAACTGATCCCGCAAAAAGGATGGCTAACCCAGGGCATCCGCGTGTACCGTAGTATTTCTGAGTGAGAAAATTGCAGGTCTGTTTGTTGAGATTCCTGATTTGAGACGCTGTTTTGAAACTCCAACCCTAACTTCCGAAAACCTGTTTAAAAAGAATTTCTTCATTCGCGGAAGCAGACATTTTCCCTTGTTCGTTTTGCATTCCAAGTGTTCTGTTGTCTGTTAATGAAGTCTCTATCCAGATATTTCCTGTGCGCCGCGATACCTGAACAGCCACTCCCAGTTTGTGATATACTTCTGCTTCGAGATCTGCTACAATTCTTTGGTCGCTGATGTCAATCGTGGCCTGCCCTTTCAATTCACTTATCTTACTGACTACTGTTCGCGGAGAAATTCTGTCTTTCAAAGCAGACAATTCGGACTCGCCATGAGGCTTCTTATAAAATTCAATTTTCAGATAAGGATAGTGAAAGGTAAATTGATCTTGCAGGTCCTGAATTTTTGTAGTCTTTTTAATTTGTAGTTTCATGATCTTGATTTTTTGATGATGAATATCTTTATGAGTGAGGTGCGAATTCCCTCAAACTTCAATAACAAACCTAAACATCCGGGTGGGAAACATTGATGACTTTAGTCATGCATACCGGTAAGTTTGATCATTGTAATATTTACGCTCCGTGTGATATGGAATGGATTTCAATCCCTACCCTTTTTTTGATTCCAATCAACCGATCCGCTGACAGGCATCAATAGTTATTGTCCATTTTCAAAATACATTCCATAAAAAGTTTTACATACTTCAGAAATAAGATCAATCAAAGTCAATGGCTTCTCATAAAAATATTTTAGTCTTACTGTGGATGTTTTTAGTAAAATTTTCAATGGCACAGGAGCCCTTATTGCCAGGCCAAAAAATTACACATTACTCAATTTCAGGAAGACCCATTGTTGGATTTGTATTTGCTCATGATGTACAGGTCAGTAATACTGCAGGAACGACCCTTACAGGAGCAGAGGTGAAGCTAAACAGAAAAAGGCAGGACAAAGAAGCAAAGCGTTATGTGTCTTCAGGTTTCAATTCAGGCTTCTCAGTAACCTTTATGCAGTTCAGCAAGAATTTTTTAGGCCATGGTATTTTTGCTTCCTATTTCGTGGAACCATATTTCATTAACAACGATAAGATTACTCTTGGATTGATTGCAAAATTGGGCCTGAGCTATAACAGCAATCCTTATCACGAAATATCCAATAATCAAAACTTCTCCTACAGCTCTGCCATCAATCCTTTCCTGAGTGTGGGCTTTAATAGTACGCTGAAGGTTACGGAAAAATTCAGTCTTGATGCAGGAATCAACTTTAATCATAACTCCAACGGTGGCATAAAACATCCCAATTATGGGATGAACTTCCCTACTGCAGCCCTCGGCCTGTTGTGGAACCTGCACACGCGCACTTCTGATAGCATCGCCCATCCACGGCAATTCAAATGGCGTTTTGATGTAACGCCCTTCGGTTCTTACAAATCAATTGCTTCTGACAAGAGTCATTTCTACTGGGTCTATGGCCTGGTACTTCAGGCAAACCGCAAGACAGGCTGGTATCATTCTTTTAACCTGGGAGCAGAATGGATATCAGATCTCGGAAAGAAAAAGGAATTTGAAATGACCAGCCAGAATAATGCAGATCACAATCGTTTTGGAGTATTGGCAGGTCACGAGTTTCTTTTCAGGAAGTTCAATTTCGGCCAGCAGATAGGATTCCTTCTCAATCACCGCAATGCGGGGATGGGATTCGTCTATCATCGGTGGGGATTAAATTACAGTCTGCATTCAGATTGGATGATTGGGTTCAATTTATCTGCACACAAATTGACAGCAGATTTTCTGGACGTAAGATTGGTGTATTCTAAATACAAATAAGAAAAAATATTTCAATGCTCTATCAATGGTTTTCACCCCCGGAGATTGTCTCACGCAATGCAACCAATTTTCTTGTGTTTTCTTAGGTATTCCTATTCGTTTGCAATGCCAATCGCAAAGTGTTCGTACAGTAGCAAATCAAAATCATCTGTTGCACTGACGGTTCTCATTGCAGGGATTGCCATTCCATTTTAATTTCATTTATCAAACTCAGACCAGAATGCAAATGCTCTATCCAAATTCAAGGAAAATCAAAATTGCACGACAATATATCTGGGTGCTTACTATCCTTGTTTTGATAATAGCCTGGCCAATTCTGAGGTCTGTATTTTTTTACATTCTTGTAAAGATTTATGAATTTATTATCCACTATTTAAGCGTATTCTAAAAACTTCAACAGGATGTCAAAACAGGAAATTGCACAGGTTATTGATGATATTTTTAAAGGTATCGTCAAATCCTTTCGTAAGTCTATGCAGGGCTTTGAACCTGATGATATCCAAAGGTTCAGAACCGAAGTAAAGCGGCTGAAAGTATTTCTGCACCTGCTCAATATGGAATCAGAAGACGGGTTTTCTTATAGAATCACCAGGAGATTAAAAACAATTTACGGGTACCAGGGAATCATCAGGAACATCCAATCACAAATCAGCGAGATAAACTTTTTCGTAAAAGAACATTCCGGGGTTAATTCGGTTTATTATATAGATGAGTTAAGAAAAGAGTTAGCATTTTGGAAAAAATTGAGTGCTGATTATTTGCATGACGTTTATGATTTTGAGGCAGACAAAATGAACCTGCTTTCCGAATTGCCCGACAGGTTAACAGACCTCAGTATTCAAAACTTTATCCACTACACGCTCCATGAGCTTCAATCACCTTCAGGAAATTCTGATGATTATATTTTGGGAAATACACGAAAATTCATTGAGGACCTCTATTACAATGATGAATTCATAAGGCCACTTGCCGATAAACAAAAACTCTTTTTGCCCGATAATAATGAATTGCAGGTGTGCATGGAATTATTACTCGCGTTTCGCAAAAACTGTATTGCACTGGATATGCTGCAGTCTTTTGACTGGAATAAAGCGAATAAAGAGGACAGGCTATTGATAAATCAGTTGGAAAATAAATGGATGGGTGAAAAGAATGAGCTGAAAAAGAGATTGTCTGACAAACTGAATTCCGGTAGTATCAGAAAATTTAAACTCACTGATTCTGAATGTACGGATTCCATGAAGGGCTAAAGTGTTCTGATAAAAATCCCGGGCCTGACTCGACATAAGGCTGGATATCGGGACTATCTATCTTCTTTCAGTCTTGTGTTGGCAACAATACCTACTTGGGGTTCCCTGAATCATAAAGAATTCCAACGCGGATGAAGAAGATCAAACAATAAGAAAATCTCAAAGCTCATGGCAACAGTTTCTGGTGTGAACAAATTTTTTGATGATGTCGGGGACATAGCAAGATTTACCGGCCGGTTTTTCAGACAGTGTTTCAGAAAGAGACTGGAAGTAAATGAGTTTTTCAGGCAGTGTTTTATTATTGGATACAAGTCGCTGGGCCTGGTAGGGCTTACGGCATTTATCATGGGCCTTGTCCTGACCATGCAATTGCGTCCATCTATGGTCAATTATGGTGTAGAATCGCAATTGCCAGCTATTGTCGCCATCTCTATTATTCGTGAAATAGGCCCTGTCATTACTGCATTGATTTTTGCCGGAAAAATAGGTAGTAGCATCGGTGCGGAATTGGGATCGATGAGGGTTACAGAACAGATAGACGCAATGGAAGTGAGTGGAACGAATCCTTTCAAGTACCTGGTGGTTACGAGAGTGCTTGCAACCACATTGATGCTTCCGGTACTGGTTCTGATAGGAGACGCTATTTCGTTGTTTGGATCATGGATAGGTGTGAATATCCAGGGAATCACCAGTTTTGACTTGTTCTGGACACAGGTATTTAATATCCTATTATTCAGCGATGTATTACCTGCATTTTTCAAGTCCTTCTTTTTTGGATTTGTCGTAGGAATTGTTGGTTGCTATAAAGGGTTCAATAGTAAAAAAGGTACGGAAGGAGTAGGGAGGTCTGCTAACTCCGCTGTGGTCATTTCTTCCGTTTTGATTTTTATAGTGGACCTTCTTACCGTGCAGGTCACTATGGCATTAGGTTTTAATTAATAGGAATGAATCCCGGGTAAAAAGAAAATGTAAGAATTCAAATGAAACAGGTGATCCTTGATGTTAGAAATCTACATAAGTCGTTTGGCAGCCACCATGTGCTGGTAGATTTTAACCTGCAATTGAAAAAGGGAGAGAGTGTTGTAGTATTAGGTAAATCAGGTTCCGGCAAGTCCGTTCTGATAAAGTGCATCATTGGTTTGTTGCAGCCGGATAAAGGAACGATTGAAATGTTTGGTGAAAACATACCCGACTTAGACGAAGAAAAACTCGATGCATTGAGAGCGAAAGTTGGATTCTTATTTCAAAGTAATGCCTTGTACGATTCAATGACCGTAAGAGAAAATCTTGAATTTCCGCTGCGCCGGCATTGGATACACTTTTCGCAGGAAGAAGTGAACCAGAGAGTGATCAACGCCCTTGACGATGTGGGGCTCTCTCATACTATAGAGATGATGCCCGAAGAGTTATCCGGAGGCATGCGAAAGAGAATTGCATTGGCACGTACACTGATTCTAAATCCGGAAATCATTCTTTATGATGAACCAACCACCGGCCTTGATCCAATCACATCAAACGAAATACTTGACCTGATGAAAAATATTCACCAGAAATATAAGACATCTTCCCTCATTATTTCGCACGATATGAAATGTGTAAGAACCGTAGGTGACAGGGTAATTATTCTTTTTGAAGGCAGATGTTATGCAAGTGGCAGGTACAATGAATTAATACAGATGACAGATCCAAAAGTCAAACAATTTTTTCAATAACCAACTATGGCAAAGAAACAAACCATCAGCAATATAAAACTCGGCGTATTTGTCGTTGCGGGCTTCGCGTTCCTCGTTCTTCTTTTGTTTATGCTCGGCAAAAATCAAAACCTGTTTGGAAATACTTATGTTTTGAAAGCATCCTTTGAAAATATCCAGGGACTGGTAACAGGTAACAATGTGCGATATTCAGGTATTCATGTAGGCACCGTAAAAAAAATCAAGATCATCAATGATACACTCATAGAAGTTACGATGAATATAGAGAAGAAGATGTTGCAGATCATCCGAAAAAATGCCGTAACGTCTATAGGTACCGAAGGACTGGTCGGAAATAAAGTAGTCAACATAGTGCCTTCAAAACTACCCGGACCTTTTGCAGTGGAAGGGGATGTTCTTTCCTCAGCTAAGAGTATCGATACTGACAGAATGCTTCAGACTCTTTCAAAAACGAATGACGACGTTGCGATGATAGCGGAAGGATTAAAATCTGTGATAGATCGCATCAACAGAAGCAACGCATTATGGTCATTACTCGATGACCGGACTTTGTCAAAGGATATCAAGTTGTCCATAGAAAATATAAGGGCATCTACATTCAAAGCCGGTGATGTAATGGATGACCTGTTTTCTGTTGTTGAAGATATCAAAAACGGTAAAGGTTCCGTTGGCTCTGTCTTAAGAGACACGCTCTATGCCCAAAATTTGGGAGAGGCCATTGAAAAAATTAAGTCGGCCACGCAGCGGATAGATTCTATCGCCGCCGAAGTAACCCAGGTGGTAGCGGTAGTGAAATCCGGTGTCAGCAGCGAAAGAGGTACCATCAACGCATTGCTCAATGATTCAACGATTCTTATAAAATTGCATACCAGCCTGGATAACATCCAAAAAGGCACCGATGGGTTCAATCAAAATATGGAAGCATTAAAACACAACTTTTTATTGCGCGGATATTTTAAGAAATTAGAACGAAGGAAACAAAACGTAGAAAAATAAAAAAAAGAGGGCCAGAATAAAGATTCAGCCCTGTTGTTAATCCAATATCCTATGAAAAACCGTGGTAAAAGTAGATTGTCCCTTCTGATAAATCATTGATACCGGTTAACGTTTCCATTGATTCTGGTTAATGTTGGATCATAAATTGTTTCAATGCATTTTACAGGAAGTTCGCTTTGAATGATGCCGGTATTATTTGCTGGCGAAATAGATTCCGCTAAAGGCATAACTGATAAAAATAAGTTTCCCTCATGATGTAAATCATAAGATTACGCCTATTGCACACTTAAATTACAACAGGAATTTTGGCTTTTCAAATTTGAACTTTGCTACCCAATTGCCAGTTAAGAGTTCCACCATCAGATCACAACTAATTGAACAAGACTCTTATAATAAAATAAAAATGCTGAACAATCGCAAAAGGCCTCAAAGCATAAAAAGAACAAATTCAAAAATGGAAATTACCAGTGTCCCGAGCAAAAAGGAACTGAAAGCAGCGCTGCAACAACTAAAGACCTCAAAGGAACATCTCAAAAAAGTTTTGGCTTTTCAGAAGACACTTCTTGACACCACCGGCGCCATGATCATTGCAACAGATGAAGAAGGAGTGATTACCCTCTTTAACCATGAGGCAACTCAAAAGCTCGGATACGATCCGTCAGAAATTTTGTATAAAGAAACTCCGGTCATCTTTCACACCAAATTTGATCTTCAGCGAAAACAAAAGGAGATTTACGATTTGTTTGGCATTGAAGCGACCAATGGTTTCCAGGCATTAGTAGAAAAAGCCAGGCGCAATATTCATAATGAGGAGCAATTCACTTATACTTCGAAGAATGGAGAATTATTTCCCGTTTCATTAACGGTAACGGCGTTGCGCGATTCGTCAGGAAAGATAAGCGGTTTTGTAGGAGTGGCTATAGATATATCAGAAAGAATCAAGGCAGAAAAGGAATTATTAAAAACACGGCGGTTGTTTCTTCAATTACTCAACAACTATCCCGACGGTAGTATCAGCATTATTAACCGGAACTATGCGTTTGTTTATACCGGAGGAGAATTGCACAAAAGTCTTCAATCGGAGATATCTCAATTGATCGGGAAGGAAATGTTTCCACGGTTTCCCGAACCTCTGCGAAAGATCATCAAAGTGATTCTGGAAGAAGTATTTGAAGGCAAACAACACCTGACAGATTTTGAACTACCTTTTGCCATCAACGGGCAGACTTACATCATGGATGCATTTCCCCTGATTGAGGAGGATAGAACGGTCAATAACATTGGCGTCATCATCAAGAATATTTCTAAATTAAAAAAGGCTGAAGAAGACCTTCGTGAAGCCCTGAAAAAGGAGAAGGATTTGGGCGAACTGAAATCGCGTTTCGTATCTATGGCATCACACGAATTCCGCACACCCCTAAGCACTGTTCTGTCTTCGGCCTATCTCATAGAAAAGTATAAAACAACAGATGATCAGCCCAAACGGGAATTACACCTTCAGCGAATAACCTCCTCAGTGAGCATGCTGACCGACATTCTCAATGAATTTCTAAATATCGGGAAGATTGAAGAAGGAAAAATTCAGCCAAGACTTTCTGATTTCAGTATAGAAGAGGTGATCCGTTCAGTTATTGAGGAAATGAAAATGAGTTTGAAGAAAGAGCAGGAAGTCAGTTATCACCATCGTGGAGAGAAGATGATAACCCTTGATAAATCACTACTCAAACATATTGTATTGAACCTGATTTCTAACGCAAGTAAATTTTCACCTGATCGATCCACGATTGCTGTGAAAACAAACCATCGCAATGGACAGATTACCCTGTCAGTAAAAGACGAAGGAATCGGTATTTCAAAGGAAGACCAGAAGCATTTGGCAGACCGGTTTTTTCGGGGAAGCAATGCCACAAACATTCAGGGCACCGGCCTTGGGCTATACATCGTATCAAGGTATGCCGAAATAATGAATGGAAGTATTCAATGCAAAAGCAAGATTGAGCAAGGCACGGAGTTTATTATAACATTCAACACTTAAAGAAAAGAAAATGAAAAAGATACTTCTGATTGAGGATAATGAAGACGTACGCAATAATACAGCGGAGATTCTTGAACTATCTAACTATGAAGTTATCGTAGCCGAAGATGGAAAAGAAGGCGTAGAAAAAGCGCTCGCTCACCAGCCGGATTTGATTATCTGCGACATCATGATGCCTGTATTGGATGGGTATGGAGTTCTCCATGCAGTACATAAAAATGATTCACTAAAAAACATTCCCTTCATCTTTCTTACCGCCAAAACAGAACGTGCTGATTTCAGAAAGGGCATGGAGTTAGGCGCGGATGATTACATCACCAAGCCCTTTACCGGTACTGAATTATTGAATGCTGTGGACAGCAGGATTAAGAAGATAGATCTGCTGAAACAGGAGTTATTACCCGGTATGGATGGACTGAACACTTTAATGCAGGCATCTTTCGGGAAAGATCAGCTAAAGAATCTGGCTGAAAACAGAAGCACCAATAGGTATAAGAAAAACCAGGTGATTTATACGGAAGGGAATCACCCGAACCGGTTGTATTATGTGCAGAAGGGAAAAGTAAAAACTTCAAAAATCAACGACAACGGCAAGGAATTGATTACCGAACTATATACAACAGGCGATTTTTTCGGGTATGTAGCCATGCTGGAAGGTGCTGTTTATAAAGATACGGCAACTGCTATTGAAGAAACCGAATTAGCCATCATTCCGCGCGAGGACTTCGATCAGTTGGTAAATAACAACAAAGAAGTCGCGCACAAATTTTTAGAACTCCTTGCAAAAAATATTTCTGAAAAGGAAAATCAGTTAGTCAATATAGCCTATAATTCTTTACGCAAAAAGGTGGCAGATGCCCTGCTAACGCTCCACAAAAAATTTAATCGAACTTCGCAGGGGGCAGAAATGATTACCGTCAGCCGGGGCAGCCTTGCTACCCTGGCTGGCACTGCCAAAGAATCGCTCATCAGAACACTCAGTGATTTCAGAAATGAAAAATTAATTGACATCCGGGAAGATGGAAATATCCTCGTGGTCAATCGCCGGAAGTTGGAGGAAATGATTAACTGACGCAAGAGCAATTACATTATTTTGAAATTCAAAATAGAATTATCCGTTATTGCTGAATACTTTCCTGCTGAATTTATTGAATTTTGATTTCAGTTTACAAAACCTAATCGTTGACTTAGCGATAGCATCCGCCAGCTTAGCAGCAGAAGCATCCATTGCTGGTTCCGCTTCATTATATGCTGTGGCTGACAGGGCTTCCAAATCATTGACTTCTTTCCTAAGAGAATCAATGTAGATGTCCTCGCCGATAAACTCGGTTTGGAAATACTCTAACTCTTCCAGCAGCTTTTGATCATACTTATCTTTCAGAATTTCTGACAAGCGTGTCTTAAGCAAAACATTTTGCTGCTTTCTCGTATTCAGCAATCGCTTCCATTGATCTATTATCGTTTCAATCTGAATCATACCGTTGTTATCGTAGCCGCCGGTTACTGTCTGTATATTTCTCAAAGGATGCTTTTTATTTTCTAAAGGTCGTAAGTGGAGAAAAATAACCCATCGTTGGAGTCAGCCTTTTTGATGACTGTGGTCATCTTGAATTGTGGATTCAATTTTTCGTAACAGAATAGAATGGATGTACTCACCGTTATATAATATCGTTTTGGCACTAAAAGTTTGCCACAAAGGTTCAGCAGTAATTCTCTTTTCTTTCTTCTTCGTGTCCTGATAGCTTAATGGCAAAAGACGTCACTTACTTTTTTGCTAACGACATTACCCGTTCATTCATAAATGCCCTGTCTCTGTGGAGACAGGGCATGTTAACCACCACTTAAATATTGCTCAATGATTCACTTGACCGTGATCTGCTTGCTGACAGCCATTCTTTTTGCTTCTTCTTTTTTGGGGAGTGTCAGGCTCAAAACTCCGTCCTTATACTGCGCTTCAATGGCGTTTTGATTCACTTCTTCCGGCAGTGAAAAACTGCGCTCAAAAGAGGAATAGCTGTACTCCCTTCGGGTGAAATTTTCATCGTCTTCCTTACTTTCTTCTTCCTTTTCACTACTGATGGTGAGGATGGTGCCTTCAAGACGAATCTTAAAATCTTCCTTCTTTAATCCGGGGGCGGCCATTGTAACCTGGAAGTCGTCTTTCCTTTCAGAAATATTTACCGCGGGCACATTCATAACCCTTGAAGTGAGGCCGGCATTAAACCAGTCATTCCAGGGTTTTGAAAAGAAATCGTCGGATAGGAATGGCACTCTGTCCATTCTTGTTGATAATGCTTTTGTGGTCATAGTTATATGTTTTTAATAGATAAAAAATATTTTTTTACGTAACAAAAATAAACCGGCTTTCCTGCTGAGCCGGTAACAATGATCAATCAAAGCAATGAGTTTAGTCAACAACAGCGGCCATTTTAAATTTTGCACTTCAGTATTCTTGAAAGGTTGCAAAAACATTAAATCAATCATCAGAACCAATGATTTTAGTCAATGGCCCATTTCTTTTCCCGGTATATTTTTAGGCAATCGTTTTTGAATTCATTTTCTTAATTAAAAAAGATTTATGAAAAAGTTCCTCGCAGTATTTGACGGATATAAGATGTCCGGAAGTACCCTGGAGTATGCGATCCATCTTGCTAAATTGGCGAATGCACATCTCGTTGGTACCTTTCTCAATGAATTCTATTACCATAGTTTTAGCACATTAGATGTGTTGAATACATACAGGGACTATGAAAGGATTCTCAATAAATTGAATAAAAAGGATGAAGAAAAAAGAAACAAAGCAGCACAGGAGTTTCAGATAGTATGCGAGAGGGAAGGTGTTGAATTCTCAATTCATAAGGATAGAAACATAGCCATCCAGGAACTGAAGGAAGAAAGTATGTTTGCTGACCTCATTATTATCAGCGAGCATGAAACGTTTACGAAGTATCCTGAAGTTTCGCCAACCCGGTTTCTGAAGGATTTGCTCGGCGGTACACAGTGCCCTGTGTTGGTGGTGCCGGGCACCTTCAAGCCGGTTGATAAAATCGTATTGCTGTATGATGGAGGGCCGACGTCGCTGTATGCTATAAAAATGTTCAGCTACATTTTAGGGAATCCCTTTGATTTGCCGGTTGAGGTCTTGACCGTTAAAGAGAAAAAGAAAGCAGGGTTACATTTGCCCGGGAATAGATTGATGAGAGAATTTGTTCAAAGACATTTTCCTAAAGCGGTATATACTATAACTAAAGGCGAGCCTGAAGAAACAATCAGTAATTACCTCAGGAAATTTCGGGAGAATAAACTTATTGTCCTGGGAGCGTATCAGCGAAGTGAATTATCACGCTGGTTTAAAACCAGCATGGCTGATGTACTGATGGAAAAATTGAACTCTCCTTTGTTTATTGCGCATAACAAGTAAACCGGAATTACACATGAATCGACAGTGAAAGAAAAGATTACAAGATGCCCAACAATCGGAATTCTTTTCTTTTTGCTTGTCGGTAGTATGAGGGGTGACAAGAATGCCTGACCCTTTACCATGAAAGTATTTTAGAGATATTCTTAAATATCTGAATAGAGTTTTTCATAGTATTCTACAGCCATCCGGTTACTATCAAACTGCGGTATAATATCGCGCATACCATTTTTTACAACTGTCAGCCATCTTTCAGGATCATCATAGTACATTGGAATTACAATATTTTCCAACAGATCATACAGGCTGTTGGCATCGGCTTCATCTTGCTGATGATCCGGGAGATCAGGGTTCGCAGCAGGAATGACAAAACTGTTTATTTTATCTTTGGCAAACTCAGGAAACCAACCATCAGGAATGGAAACATTCACCGCCCCATTCATCGCAGCAGTGATACCACTTGTTCCACATGCTTCATGAGTAATCCTTGGTACATTTAGCCAAACATCCGATCCTTGCTTTAGTAACCTGGACATTTTCATCTCATATCCTGTCAGAATAGAACAATTGTGGTGCGTTTTGCAGATATCCACTATACGGTCAAAAAGTGCGATTGCCGCATAGTCCATTGGGTAGGGCTTTCCCGCCCATATTATTTGTACAGGTTTGTCCGGATTCTTCACCATTGCAAGAAAACGATTCATGTCGTGCAACAATAATTCAGGCCTTTTGTACCCGCCAAACCTCTTCGCGAAAACAATGGTCAGGATTTGTTCATCAAAAATTTCACCATTCTGATTTGCCACTTCTTCAAACAGTTGCTGCTTACATTCTGACTTTCTTTTTAGGAGAGATTCATTGCTACCTTCATTGAGCGCTTTATACATTGATGCGTTAGCCCAATAACGAAAATTCTGAGCATTTGTAACAGATATTAACTTATTCTCCTCTATTGATTCGCTCCACATAGACCGGATCGTCTTACAATGAAGTTTTGAAACCCCATTTACTCTGCCGGCCATACGCATTGCAGATCTTGTATGATCCAGCCTGTCATTTTCAAGGAATGAGATTTTTCTCACTTCTTCAGAAGGCAGGCCATCAAAATATCCGAATCTCTGTAATAATGAAAAGTTGGTTTTCTCATTTCCCGAAGGCTCGGGTGTGTGGTTTGTAAAACGAAGCCGTTTTTCAACTTCTTTTGTATTCCTGAATTGCTTATAGAGACTATATGCCAATGGAAGGCCATGCGATTCGTTCATGTGGTAGATATCTGGTATCCAGTTTATCTTGTTTAATAATTTTACACCACCATTTCCAAGAATAATGGATGCTGCGATTTTTGCCTCGGGATTAGAGTCATAAAGTTTGTGGCAAGTTGTTCTGGCGAGATAATCATTCTCAGGAAGGTCAGTGCTCAGAAAAAAGACTGGTGCTGTTTTAAAAACTTCAGGAGGTAAATAAAAGGCAGTTACAAAAACTTCATGTTCTGAAACGCTGATGGTAAATTTCAGGTTGGTTTTTCTGAGAAATCCATATACTTTTTCCTGAAATAAAACTTCCATAGACTGATCCTGTTTTCTCACCTGGTCATAATATCCGTATTTCCACAAAATACCTATACCCACCATATTTTGTCGCAATTCAAAAGCGCTCCGCATGTGAGAACCTGCTAAAAAACCCAATCCGCCTGCATAGGTTTTCAGCGGCTGATCCATAGCAAACTCCATACAGAAATAGGCGATGCGTTTTGGAAATTGCTGATTGATCCTGTACGGAAATGAAAACGTGAAATTCATCGTTTTATGTTTTTAATAAACAGCGATTTTTGTTTTCGTTTTTCGTACAGCATGCTTTGATTTTGGAATAAAAATTTCAAGTGTCCCTGCGTTGTATTCCGCACTTACAAACAGAGGGTCTGCATCTTCCGGCAAGAGGATCTCTTGTATGAAGTACTTACCAAAACTGAATGCAGGCCGTAAAGGATTTTGCGAAGTTTTCTTTTCAGCACGAAAAGGAATAACGACCACTGATAAAATATTTCCACAGGTTTCTACAACAAACTCTTCTTTTCTAATCCCGGGAAGTGGTATCTCTACAAAATAGCAATCTCCCAAATCTTCAATTTTACCCGGAGTACCCGGATCAAAGGTCTCAGTTGGTTTTCTGGCAGTTCTTTTGAAATGAACTCCTTCATACAGATGGGTGTATTCTCCCGGATATACTGAGGAATGAGTTGTGTGGGAAGTTTGTTGTTGCACTTTTTTATTGCAAGTTACCTGTGAAACTATTGGTACAAGAGCTTGTTTGTCATCGGTTGTGATGATTGTGATCATCATGGTACGCATACAGGTCTCTGGAAGTATCTTATGCTCAATTGCATTGACTTTGCGGGAACGCTACCCCGGTGATTTCTATCACTACATCTAAGTATTACGATCATGCTTCTGGTCTTTTTCCCTGTTTAATTTTATGAACAAAACTTAAGAGACGCTTACTCCTGATCAGAAAAAATGAATAAACAAATTGTGAACTTTCAATGATTGATAATGAACAGACTGGTAAACAAAATTGGATTCCTGTCGGCTCTCATTGCATTTGTTGCAATAGCAGCATTTGTCCTCGTTCAGTTGTTGCAGATATTGGGCTTCTTTCCTTTCCCGTGGGACGAAGTCTTAATTTACGGGACGTCGCTCTGCATTGTTATCCCATTTGTACTTGCTATGCTTGCGCTTCATTATACAACTCCAGGTGATAGAAAGTTTTGGAGCCATGGAGCACTTATCTTTTCAGTTCTCTATGCAATTTTTGTTACAGCAAATTATGTTGTTCAATTGGCGACAGTAATTCCAATGAAATTGAGAGGGGAAGGAAATAAAATTGAAATTCTTGAACAAACGCCTCATTCCATGTTTTGGAACTTTGATGCATTGGGATATATTTTTATGGGTATTGCAATGCTGATGGCGGTGCCAGGCTTTGAGAAGAATGGATTTCAAAAATGGGTGAGGATTTCATTCCTGGCCAATGCTTTGGTTACACCGCTGATTTCGTTTGTTTATTTCTACCCGGATTTTTCAGAAGCGATATTGTTATTGGGGTTGCCCTGGGGCATAACGGCGCCCTTGGCGATGTTGATGCTGGCACTCTTATTTTATAAAAACAACAATCTTAATCATGCTCAATCACGCACTTCCTGAAAAATTTGTCCGCTATGCATTAGGTACGCTTCTCCTGGTGATAGCAATAAATGCCTTTGGTGGCGGATACTATGGCATGAGTGGCGCTAAATATGTTCCTCTTGAATGGCTGAAGGGAAGCCCATTTCATAATTATTTTATCCCCGGGTTGTTTCTTTTTGTGTGTATCGGTGGGTTGTCTTTGTTTTCATCAGTTGCCATATTCAAACGATTTAAAGCAGCTAATACTTTAGCTTTCATCAGTGGTATGATCGTCATTCTATGGCTTATCATACAGGTAGCAATAATCGGATACGTGTCGTGGATGCAGCCAGCCACTGCTGTTATAGCAATTCTCATAATTTCCCTAACCCGGCAACTTGCAGAATATGGACATTAAACAATTATTGCTTTGGATGCCCATGATCATCCTAGCATTTGGAAATGCAACAATCAGAGAACTGGTATTTGCAAAACACCTCGATGAAATTCGTGCGCACCAACTATCAACCGTTACGCTGATTATTTTTTGCTCCATCTACCTTTGGTTTGTATTTCCACTACTGCATATTCAAAAACCTGTGCAAACGATATTGATCGGCTTTGTTTGGGTTTTGCTGACTGTAGCATTTGAATTTTCGTTGGGTCGCTTAACCAATAAATCATGGGAATATCTTTTCCGGGATTATAACCTCTTGGCCGGACGGCTTTGGATTGTTTTTCTTGTTTGGCTTTTCGTGTTGCCGTACCTGCTTTTTATTTTGAGGAATAAATAGCAACCACAGGTTGAGGGAGAAAGATAGAAGACAGAGAACTCGCATTGACGGGTAGAGAATCTAAAATATTATTGGGTTTGAATGCACGGCATTTAGATGGCCATACAAGCAAAGGATACTGCGCTATATGATACTCACTCGTGTTACAATCTTCCTTATTCCTTTACAGATAATCTTTTTCAATGCCTGATGAGTATCAGTTCTTTCGCGTATCCCTGTCATTGTAATACGCCGGCGCAGGATATAGTTTGCATCAGGATTTTCAATAAAAAAATGAGAATGCTCAATGGTAGTAAAAACTTTTTTAACCCGTAAAATCATGATCATGAAAAAGTCATTCGTAAAATCTCTGTTTGAAAACAGGAGAAAATCTGTTTACAGTTCTCTTACTTTAATCGTCTTCTTGTTGATTTCAAACTTTGTTTCAGCACAAGACGACCGGGTCAGCCTAACGATAAGACCCGCCGGAAATTTTCCTACTAAAGAGCTGGCTAACACGAATCTTAAGACAGGTTTCGGTTTTGAAGGAACGGTCGCTTACAAATTTTTGCCACACCTGGGAGCTTATGCAGGTTGGGGTTGGAATCATTTTGCTGCAGATAACTCTTTTGCAGGTACCGATATGGATTTTGAAGAAACCGGCTACAGTCTCGGCCTTCAATTTATTCATCCGGTAGAAAATTCAAAGTTGAACTACCTGGTTGGTGCGGGGGCTATCTATAACCATATTGAGATAGAGAACAACGGAGGAGACATTGTTGTTGATTCAAAACATGGATGGGGCTGGCGTGCTGACGCGGGCATAGACGTGCCTGTTACTAAGCAACTGCATTTGACACCCACCATCAGGTATCAGGCGCTGTCAAGAGATTTTGCCATTGGTGAAACAAAGACGGCTGGTGATTTAAACTATGTTTCAGTTGGTGTCGGCTTATCCTGGTATTTCTGATTATCGCTTTGTGTTTAGAAAGCACAGGCCATTCATGCTTATTTGCCTGCCTGACAGAAATATTGAAATGGTATAAATCATTTTATGAAAGAAGAACTGACGAGGCTTATAGAATACGCTATTCTGGTACCGTCAGGGCATAATAGCCAACCGTATAAGTTTAAAGTTGAAGAAGATTAATACGCACCTGTGGTATTCATTCGTCTTGCTTTAATTCGTAATGAATGGTTTTATTTCTCTTTTGAATTTTAAGAAATGCCACTGAATTATGCTAAAGGGGATGGGCTATCGCTCCGGCATAATACTGAAAAATGGTTGGTAAAATCGGCTGAAAGATAGAACTGTAAAGG
>CAZGNJ010000003.1:0-163496 GCA_964526985.1 uncultured Ginsengibacter sp.
CTGAGCCTGCCGAAGCATGGTTGCTGAGCCTGCCGAAGCATGGTTGCTGAGCCTGTCAGACGAAGCCAGGCTTGTCTGACTCAGACCGAAGCGTCAGAATTGAAGTCTTCCTTATTCGTTGGGCGTTGCTCGTTGTTCGTGTAGTGACTTTAATTTCAACTGATGTATTAAAACTGCAAAATGCCCCGAAGGGCATTTCGCTACCTAATTGAAAAACCACGTTGCCAAGTAGGATTTTTGAGGGTACTTTATCACCTCTTTATATATTGAAAAACCGCCAGATTTATTTTGTTGGGTCGGATTAAAAACGGGTGGCTTCCATTCAATTCCAACACAAATATCGCATATACCCTACCCGATTGGTAGGGTGTTTTCACCCTATTTTTTAAATTAGCGGGAAGAATCACTTTTTGGACGGATACAATTATTCAATAACTTAGTTCTCAAATAATTACAATATGAAAGAAGTCTCCCAAAAAATGGCGGATGATTGCATCAGGCAATATTCTGACAGTCTTCTCACGGCAAAATCTTCCAGTACGAAGATCACTACTGCCGTAGGGTTTGATGCAAAGAAACTTTTGAAGTGGCTGAAGAAAATAGAAAAAAATACAGAGCAGGTACAGATCCGGTTTGGTATTTATACATCAAAGCATGCAAAAAGCAAAGGTGATGAAGGCAGGCTTACGGTATTTCTTTGTGCTTGCGATGAAGATGGTGAGCCGGCTACAGATGATAATGGGAAACCATTACCTCCGGTAAATAACGGGCAAACGTTTCCTTGAGAAATTCCAGGTTCCTGATGATATTATATTATTATCAATATTTTCAAATTGCTTCCGTGCTGTCAGGATTATTTTTCCTGCGATGGTTACGGCTTGAGAAGATGCTGTTTTTTCTGCTTCTTTGTACGGTAGGTACTGTTGTCGACATCAGTTCCATAGTGGTAATGCATCTTGGATATACAACGAACCATTTCGTTTTGAATTATTATCCTTTGCTTTCTATTCCCCTGGTATTTCTGGCACATTACAGACACTTGAATTTATCACAAAGGCACAGGATAGTGTATATCATTATAGCGTTAATGGCCACAGCTGCAGGGCTATTGAATTTTTTTTTCTGGGAAGGTATGACCGGATTGACCATCTTCTCACAAATATCCTATTACTTCTTTAGCATTTTGCTGAGTTGTACACTTCTATTTAAAATGGCGATGAGGGAAGATTATTTTATATTTACCAGTGAACCTGTTTTCTGGACTTGTGCAGGGTTGCTTATCTTCAGCCTGGGAGCTTTGGTTGTGATGGGAATGAGTCAATTCATCAGAATGAATGACCTTACGCTGCATAACAAAAAGCTGTACAACCTGATAATGCCAATCCTTAATGTTATTTTATATGGTTCATTTACTTATGCTTTTATCCAATGCAGGCTAAAGAAGAGGTCATATTCACCATTATTGTCGTAATCCTTGTTCTCGTTTTTATTGCTATTTTCTTTCTCGTTTTTCTGGCGCGGAATAACAATAGAAAAAACAGGCTGCTGTACGAAAATGAACGCATAAGAAAGGAATTCGAACAAACGCTATTGAATACCCAATTGGAGATACAGGAGCAAACATTAAATCATGTCAGTCGCGAGATACATGACAATATTGGACAAACGCTTTCTTTAGCGAGGCTCCAGATCAATACATCAGAACCTACGGAGGATACGGAAGCAGCAGACCAACTGCTTGGTAAAGCCATTGCTGATCTCCGCACACTTAGCCATAGTCTCAATACCAATCATATAAAAGAAAATGGTTTTTTGGAATCACTCAGAGCTCTTTTGAGGCAATTCGAAAAAACGGGTAAATTCAAGGTTGAATTTGTAAACAATGAGGAGCATTTTGAGATTGGTGATGATGCCGGGCTTATCGTATTCAGGGTAATCCAGGAAATACTCAATAACATTACCAAGCATGCCAACGCAGATAAGATCAGCGTTGTATTGGGTGATGATAAAGGAGGTACTATCATCAGGATTGCAGACAATGGCCGCGGATTTGACATGAACGGACTCAAAGGAAAAGGTATTGGGCTCAGGAATATTGCTGAAAGAATTCGGGTTGTTGGGGGTAAGTTCTCCATCAATTCAGAAATCAATAAAGGAACCAAAATAGAAATAAGCTTACCTCATGCAGAACCAACGAATTAAAGTGGCATTGGTAGATGACCACGAATTATTACGAAACGGACTGGCAAGGATCATCGAGAGATTTGAAAATTATGAAGTGATATTTGAGGCGGGAAACGGAAAGGAATTCATTGATAAACTTGTCATATATCCTAAACCTGATATCATTCTTCTCGATATCAGCATGCCTGAAATGGACGGATTTGAAACTGCGGAGTGGATCAAAAAGAATTTGCCGGAGTCGAGGATCCTTGTGCTTAGTATGTCTGATAATGAATCTACGGTAATCCGGATGATCAACCTGGGCGCGCGTGGATATATTTTAAAAGATAGTAAGCCTGTGGAATTAAGAGCTGCATTTGACCACATCATAGAAAAGGGATATTACAGCAACGATCTTGTCAGCAGCCGTTTGATATATGAGTTGCAACACGGTACTTTAAAACATCTCGACATTTCCCCAAAAGAAAAAGCATTCCTTCAATTGGTATGTTCAGATCTTACCTACAAAGAGATAGCAGAAAGAATGAATGCGAGTCCAAGAACTATTGATAATTACCGCGATAACCTCTTCAACAAATTTGATATCAGAAGCCGTGTAGGTCTTGCTTTATTTGCAATCAAGCAGGGCTTTTACCAAATTTAGAAAAGCACTATCAAAAAAATCCCCCGCATCAGATGCGAGGGATCGTAAATATTCGAATTGAAGTCTTAGTCTTCAACTTTGATCTTTCCTTTTTGCTTAGCTATCACTTCTTCTGCAATATTATTAGGAGCATGTGAATAGTGGCTGAATTCCATTGTTGAAGTAGCACGTCCGCTGGTCAGTGAACGCAATTGCGTAACATAACCAAACATTTCACTCAACGGAACTTTTGCCTTGATCACCTGTACACCATGACGGGTATCCATACCTTCCAGGATGCCACGGCGACGGTTCAAGTCACCTGTTACATCTCCCATGTATTGATCAGGAGTCAGTACTTCCACTTTCATGATAGGCTCCAGCAACACCGGCTTAGCTTTACGCGCTGCCTCACGGTACCCAGCTTTAGCACAGAGTTCAAATGACATAGAGTCTGAGTCCACCTGGTGGAACGAACCATCAAAAACTCTCACCTTCATATTCTGAACAGGATAACCTGCCAAAACACCTGTACTCATGGCGCTGTCAAATCCTTTCTGAATAGCAGGAATGAATTCTCTCGGGATAGAACCTCCGAAAATGTCATTTACAAACTGGAAGTGTCCTTTATCTTCTTTCAGGAAGTCTTCATCAGCAGGCCCGATTTCGAATTGAATGTCGGCAAACTTACCACGACCACCGGTCTGCTTCTTCAGCACTTCACGGTGTTCGATAGTAGCGTTGAACGCCTCCTTGTATGCTACCTGTGGTGCACCCTGGTTGATCTCTACTTTGAATTCACGCTTCAGACGATCAATGATGATGTCTAAGTGCAATTCACCCATTCCGCTCAGTGTTGTCTGCCCGGTTTCCTCATCAGTAGCCACTTTCAGTGTAGGATCTTCTTCTACCAATTTGGCGATAGCCATTCCCATCTTATCAACGTCTGCCTGGGTTTTTGGTTCCACTGCTATAGCGATAACCGGCTCAGGGAATGTCATTGATTCCAACACGATCGGGTTGTTTTCATCACACAGTGTATCACCGGTTTTGATATCTTTAAATCCTACTGCGGCACCGATATCACCTGCACTGATATGGTCAACAGGATTCTGCTTGTTAGCATGCATCTGCATCAGGCGGCTGATCCTTTCATTTTTTCCTGTGCGTGTATTCAACACATAAGAACCAGCATTCAAAGTACCACTGTAGGCACGGAAGAAAGCAAGGCGTCCAACAAACGGATCTGTCATGATCTTAAATGCCAAAGCGCTGAATGGATCTTTTGCATCCGGATGACGTTCTATTTCTTCGCCAGTATCAGGGTTGATACCTTTGATGGCTTCAATATCCAACGGGCTGGGCAGGTAACGAACGATCGCGTTCAATGCTGCCTGCACTCCTTTATTCTTGAATGAAGAACCACACATCATCGGGATGATAGACATATCGATGGTGGCTTTACGGATAGCTTCGTGCATCTCAGCTTCTGTAATAGAATTGGGATCTTCAAAAAACTTCTCCAGCAATTTTTCATCGTAATCAGCTACTGCTTCTACGAGGTGTTGCCTCCACTCATCTACATCTGCTTTCATATCTTCAGGTACCGGCACTTCATTGTAGGTCATTCCCTGGGTTGCATCGTCCCATACGATACCCTTCATAGTGATCAGGTCAACTACACCTTTGAAAGAATCTTCCGCACCGATTGGCAATTGCAAAGGCACAGGGTTAGCACCCAACATTTCCTTTACTTGTTTTACCACGTTCAGAAAATCAGCACCTGCACGATCCATTTTATTTACGAAACCGATACGGGGCACTTTATACTTATTTGCCTGGCGCCAAACGGTCTCACTCTGAGGTTCCACACCACTCACAGCACAAAACAAAGAAAGCAAACCATCCAATACGCGCAGTGAACGTTCTACCTCTACTGTGAAGTCCACGTGTCCCGGAGTATCAATGATGTTGAACTTGTATTGTTTTGTTTCAGGAATTTTCTGCCCATTTGCAAGGGGAAAGTTCCAGAAGCAGGTAGTAGCGGCAGAGGTAATAGTAATACCACGCTCTTGTTCCTGTGCCATCCAGTCCATAGTAGCAGCACCTTCGTGCACCTCACCTAACTTATGGTTTACACCGGTGTAATAGAGAATACGCTCAGTGGTAGTTGTCTTACCCGCATCAATGTGAGCGGCAATACCAAAGTTTCTTTGAAATTTTAAGTCGGCCATTTGGCTTGTTTTTTAAATATTTGAAATAGTCGTTAACAATTTTACCTGTTACAACCTCAATAGGGCTTTATTTCCCATTTTTTGAGGGCGCAAAGTTACAAAGATTCTATCAAAAAAATAATGCCTGTTTGGGCAAAGATTAAATGTTTAACAAAGTAGGATTCCTCAATTATTCCTGCCTGAATCCATCACGTTCTGTTGGAGGAAAACCCCCGAAATGAACATTTACCTTTTCACAAAAAAGGGAAAGCAGTCAATAATTGCTTTCCCTCATTCTTTTTCAGAATACCGGTTTACCAAATCTTAATTCTCAGGCTATCCGCCCTGTACATTCCGTCACCAGGTTTCACATCAAAAGCTTTATAGAATGGAGTGAAGTTCATCAAAGGTCCGTTTACTCTCCAAATAGGGGGAGAGTGTGGATCTGTATTGATCTGTTGTCTTTGAGATTCATCTTTTTGTTTGGCTCTCCAGATCTGCGCCAATGAAATGAAAAAGCGCTGGTCAGGCGTGAAACCATCGATCCGGGTAGTATCCTGCCCTTCCTTTGTCATCTTAAAAGCATCGTAGGCAATGCTGATACCTCCCAGGTCCGCGATGTTTTCTCCATTGGTCAATGCGCCATTGACATGCAATGAGTCCAGCACGGTGAAAGAATTGTAAAGAGCAATTACCTTATTGGCCTTAGCCTTGAAATTAGCGTAATCAGCAGGCGTCCACCACATTTTCAGGTTGCCGTCTTTATCGAACTGTGCGCCCTGGTCATCAAAGCCGTGTGTCATTTCATGCCCGATCACCATTCCGATACCTCCATAATTCAGCGCATCATCACCTTTAGGGTCAAAGAATGGATACTGCAGAATGCCCGCAGGGAATACGATTTCATTGGCCATCGGGTTATAATAGGCATTCACAGTAGGAGGTGTCATCTGCCATTCCATTCTATCTACCGGTTTGTCTATTTTGCTCTTCTGAAATTCAAATTCATTTTCGGCAGCAGAGATCAGGTTCCCAAAATAATTATTTCTTGTAATGGTGACTTTGCTGTAGTCTCTCCATTTATCTGGATAACCTATTTTTTTGATGAAACTCTGCAACTTGGCGTGTGCTTCTTTCTTAGTGCTGTCACTCATCCAGTCGAGCGCATCAATATGCTTCGCAAAAGATTTTTGCAGGTTGTCCACAAGTTCCATCATGCGCTTCTTGGCATCGGCATCAAAATATTTCTTTACATAAAGCTGGCCCAAGGCCTCTCCCAGCAACATGTCGGTAGCATTTGTCAGCATATCCCAGCGTGGTTTCATTTGCTGCTGGCCTGACAGTGCTGTTTTGTGAAAGGCAAAATGTGCTTTCACAAAATCATTACTCAGTGCAGTAGCATAATTGTTCAACGTGTGGGATTTCAGGTAATCCTTCCATGTGGATAGCGGCACTGAAGCGAACAGGAAATTCAGTTTAGAAAAAAAGTCAGGCTGTCCCACATTTATAGAATCTGTACTGATACCCAATTGCTTTAACAAAGCAGCAATAAAGAGATTGGGAACTTTTTTATCAAATTCCGAAACAGACATCTTATGATACATCCCGGTAGGGTCGCGCATTTCTACATTGGTCTTGTGCGAAGCAGCAATTTGCTTTTCCAGGTCATAGATATTCTCTGCCTTTTGGTGTGCAGAAGCGGAGTCAACACCTGTGAGTGTAAAAAGCGTGCTGACGTATTTCTTGTAGGCAGCCACCACCTTTTGCGTAGCGTCATCAGTTTTGAAATAATAATCCCTGTCCGGTAGTCCTAATCCTCCCTGGAAAAATTGAAGCAAATTCATTTTACTGTTCTTAAAGTCCGGCATTGGCCCCATCGGATAGAAAATCATATTCATGGACTTCAACTGGTCTGCGGCAAAATGAACCATACTCTCTATATTGCTGATGCTGTCAATCTTACTCAGTATGGGTTTCACAGGTTCATATCCTAACGCATCAATGGCTGTCGAGTCCATACCCGACGCATAAAAATCTCCAACCTTCTGTTCAATGCTGCCTTCGGCGGCCTTACTTTTCGCAGCGTCTTCCAGTATGCCTTTCAGACGTGCCCTGTTTTCATTTCGCAGATCCATAAAAGCACCAATCCGCGATTCATTGGCGGGTATCGTAGCTGTTTTCAGCCAGCCACCATTTACATACATATAGAAATTATCTGCCGGGTTTACAGTTGTGTCAAAATAGACAGTCTTTATAAAATCCATTTCAGCAGACTCATCACTACCGCTTTTGCAAGCCGGCAATACTATAGCGGAGAAAGCTATAACTGTCAGCAGGTTCTTACATAAATTCATTTTAATAATTATTGTTTGATGGTGAAGATTTTTGAAAGGTAATGACAGGAGTTTATTTTAAGAAACCGCTTATCAAATCCATCAGTCCTCCGCCACCATTCTTTTGCTGTTGTTGCTGAGCACCTCCGGCCAGTTGAGACAAAATATCACCGATACCTCCTCCACTTCCTCCGCCCTGCAGGCTGCCTAAAATGTTGTCGAAAAAACCACCTGCGTTTCCTCCACTTTGCTGAATCAATTCGTCACTTTTGCCTCCTGTAATAGAGCCTAATAGTTTCTCTAACGAGAATCCATTGTCATCCTGGCTGTTGCTTTTTTCGATCAGGTTGTGCAAGGCATCGGGAATCAGGCTGCCAGCCACATGATTGGCCTGTTGGCTACCCATATTAAACTTGTTCATTAGCTTACCTGCAAAGTGGCCTATCATCATTTGTACCAGTGGATTGTTTAACAGGGAAGAAGATTTCCCTCCACCCTTGCCACCCTGGAACATGGAGATGATACTGCCCAGCCCACCACCAGCCACTACATTTCTAAGGCCGGATGTAATGGTATTAGTTGCTTCGGCTATGACGTCATTGTTCTTTTCATTGGGTACGTCAGGATTGTTGACCACATTGTTCAGAGCAGAACCTTTTACAAGGTCCAGGATTTCTTTTAGCATAGTTTGTTTGTTTTAAAGTAAATGATGTACTCCCATTTGATCAAGCAATGCAATCTGTAGTTTCTTGCAGTAATTCAAATTTTGCAAACCGCTTGCCGGTACTATCAGGATATTTTGATTACTATATACAAATGGAGGTTTGTAAATGTAGCAGAAATAAACAATACCTGAACCCTGATGATAACCAGTTTGTGGTTAATGAGCAAAATACTTCTTACAAAAAAGCCCATTTGAAAACATAGTCTCAAATGGGCTTCCCAATTGGTTATAGAAATGACGGCTACGCTATAGTTTCAACTTATCCAAAACCGGCACTTTCACGGAATGTATGGTTGTATGTGTCTTATCATTCAATTGCTCAAAAATCAGGATTTCATTTTTCCCTTTTTTCAACCAGCACCCAGGTAAGTACAATGTTTGTTGAGGTCCTACTTCCCAATAGCGGCCAAGGTTATGGCCATTTACAAACACAATTCCTTTGCCCCAATCTTCCATGTCCAGGAAAGTGTCTCCGGTTTCATTGAGCGAAAAAGTTCCGCTATAAATCGTAGGGCTTCCTTTCGTGTTCTTGTCTTGTTTCCCTTTCAAATCCGGTACTTTGTCAAAAGGAAGTTTATACATTTCCCACGATCCTGTTATCTCATTGCCGGCAATGGTTACCGGGGTGATGATGCCTTTCCGGTTGTGAATGATCTCTGCTCCATAATTGATACGTCCCATATTCTCTACCAATATGTCCAAAGTAGCATTGAAAGGAATATCAATATCCATTTCAAATTTGTTATCCTGGCGATTCAGGAATCCGGCATATTCTCCATTCACATACACCGTAGCAAAATCACGAAGGCCATCTATTTTCAATTTACCACTGATGGGCTGTACAAATTTTTTGCAGTACAAAACATAACCATGCCCCTGGTTCAGGTCTTCGAAAGTAAGTGGCGTGTCATTGACAACCGGATTGATCGAGTTTTTCCATAACAATACATCTACAGTCTGATTCAACTTTATGGAAGGAATCGCAATCACAGGAGCAGGAGCCGGGATATCCGGTATCTTGTACGAAACATTTTTTTGCATTACAGCTCTCAGCGCTTTGTATTTATCCGTAGCCCAGCCTGCTTCGCTAATGGGAGCATCATAGTCATAGCTGGTAATATCCGGCTGGATGTCATGCTTCTTATCATAGTTGGCGCCGGAGGTAAAACCAAAATTGGTACCACCATGAACCATGTAAAAATTGAAATTGACACCACTGTCGAGAAACTTCTGTGTTTGCTTTACTAAACCATCAGCGCCCACTTTCTGAAAAGGCTCTGCCCAATGATCTAACCATCCGGGATAGAATTCGGCTACCATGTAAGGACCTACGCCATCGTGGTATTCATTTACTTTATTCTTCAGATTGGTAACATTATTCTCTCCATTGCCTGTGGGCAGTATGCCCTTGACTGCTCCACCCTCAAACAACCAGGTGCCATCTGATGTAAAGAATGGTACATTGAAACCCACTTCTTTGAGCATTCCGATGAATGCAGCATTGTACTTTTTGTGGACTTCCAGGGGAATGTCTTTACGTTGTACTACATAAGAGCCAAACTCGTTCTCGGCTTGCACCATGATGATGGGGCCGCCATTGGTCACCTGCAGGTCCTTTACCTGTGCTGCGAGGTGAGTCAGGTAATCTTTGCAACTATCGAGGAATGGTTGGTTCAGCGTTCTGATTTTCAAATCAGGATTCTTTTGCAACCACCACGGGTAACCTCCAAACTCCCATTCGGCACACACATAAGGGCCGGGACGAAGGATCACAAATAAACCCTCTTCCTGCGCTGTTTTTATGAATTCACGCAAGTTTTTGTTACCGGATTTAAAATCCCATACGCCTGGTGACGGATGTTGATAATTCCAGAATACATAGGTAGCTACCGTATTCAGCCCCATTGCCTTTACCATTTTCAGGCGTTGACGCCAGTAAGGTTCGGGTATCCGGGCATAATGCATTTCGCCGGAATGAATTTTAATGGGTTTGCCATCGTAAACAAAATCTCCATTTTTTATTTCAAAAGTATGTCCCTGCTTTTTCTGGGCATAGGTTGTGTTGGTGGTGATTGCTACAAAGGCAATGATAAATAGCAACGCTTTCATAAATTATAACGCTTTTATTGTTGAAGTAGATTTTAGATTTTCAATAGTTGCACGGCAGCAAATTCGCCAAAATAATCCAAAGAGTTTTGAATTTTACACGCAATCGGTTGCGGGAATTGGCGGATAGTGTCTTATCAGGTCCATTCATGATGGATAAGCCAATAGTTTTTGAGCAACACTGAAATGTTCCGGATAATAAAAAAGGCCACCTTATTCAGATAGCCTCGTTATAAAAAGTCATTAAATACTTATACTCTGAAGTGAGCAAATGCTTTGTTCGCATCAGCCATACGGTGTGTATCTTCTTTCTTTTTGAAAGCAGCGCCTTCACCTTTGCTGGCAGCTACGATTTCATTAGCCAATTTTTCAGACATGCTGCGGCCGTTTCTCTCGCGGCTGTAGCGGATGAGCCACTTGATGCTCAGGGAAGTCTTTCTGTCCGGCCTTACTTCTGAAGGAATCTGGAAGGTAGCACCACCGATACGACGGCTTTTCACCTCTACACCCGGAGCTACATTGGCCAAAGCCTTTTTCCAAACTTCATACCCGTCTTCGCCGGTTGTCTTGCTTACACGGTCAATAGCATCATAAAAAATAGCATAAGCACCGCTTTTCTTTCCTTCCCACATGAGGTTGTTTACAAAGCGGGTAACCATTTTGTCCTGGAATCTGGGATCCGGAGCTAACGGTAATTTCTTGGCTTGGGCTTTACGCATGTTCTGTTAGTATTATTTATATCATGCCATCCGGCATGGAATCAATTATTATTTTTTAGCTTTTTCTTTTTTGGTTCCGTATTTAGAGCGGCTCTTCTTACGGTCTTTTACTCCGGCAGTATCCAAAGTACCGCGTACAATGTGGTAACGAACACCCGGCAAGTCCTTTACCCTGCCACCGCGTAGCAATACAATGCTGTGTTCCTGCAGGTTGTGTCCTTCACCCGGAATGTATGCGATCACCTCGATCTTGTTGGTCAAACGCACTTTCGCCACTTTTCTGAGGGCAGAATTCGGCTTCTTGGGAGTGGTGGTATATACCCTGGTGCAAACGCCACGGCGTTGAGGACAGCTATCCAAAGCTCTTGACTTACTCTTAGCCTTGATGATGGTCCTTCCTTTACGTACTAACTGTTGAATTGTAGGCATTCTGTTTTTACCTTAAATTTTTTTGGACGGCAAAGGTAAGCGCCTGCTGAGAAAGTTCCAAAAGAATTTAAAAAGTAAGGATATTTTCACAAATACAGGGCTATTCCGGCAGAGAATCCCCTTCAAACCCAATACCGATTGCTTAAAAAATCACGTGTTTATGTTATTTGGCTGCGCAATGAGCCAACCTAACTTTAAACTATACCACCATGAATCACCCGGAAAGGACTCCATAACCTGGTAGAAAATGCATTTTAAAGTAAGTTCATTTTAAGTCTAAAAAACATTCAAATATGAAACAAGTTCTCATTCTATTCGGCCTGTTACTCTCTTCCTTGTTTTCTTTGGGGCAGAATGTAGGCATCGGTACTACTACGCCAAACAACAGCGCCCAATTGGATATAGTATCCAATTCAAGAGGATTGCTCATTCCTCGGATGACAACTTCACAAAGAACTTCCATAGCCACACCGGCTACGGGATTATTGGTGTATGATACCGACACCAAAGGCTTTTGGTTTTATAACGGTAGTGCATGGACGAATATCCAGGCACCGGCAGGTGGCTGGTCACTCACAGGAAATGCAGGTACCACAACGGCAAACTTCATAGGCACTACCGATAACCACAGCACCAACAATCCATTACGTTTTATGGTAAATGGCGGCAACGCCGGTATTATTGACTCTGCGCTATACAATACGGCAATAGGCTTTGGATCATTGCGAAGCAATACTACCGGGGTCACCAATACTGCCAGTGGATATGGGTCGCTCTATTATAACACCACAGGAGAACAAAATACCGCTAATGGCTTCCAGTCACTCTTTTCCAACGCCACAGGAAACTATAATACCGCTAATGGATTCAAGTCGCTCAATTCCAACACTGCCGGATACGCCAATACCGCCATTGGAATCGCCTCGCTTTATTCCAACATAACAGGATACTATAATACTGCCAGTGGAAACGTTTCACTCTATTCCAACATCACAGGATACCACAATACCGCAAATGGAAACGAATCGCTTTTTGCCAACTCTACCGGATACAATAATACCGCCAGTGGTTCCTGGTCGCTCTATTCCAACACAACCGGAAATGATAATACCGCCAACGGTTACCAGGCTCTTGGTTCCAACACAACGGGTTCTTCCAATGTTGCAATGGGAACTCATGCATTATATAGTAATACAACCACCAGCCACCTGGTAGCTATTGGCGATAGTGCATTATACAATAATGGAATTGGAGCAAATGACCCAAATGACGGTGCCTGGAATACTGCAGTAGGAACCAAAGCACTTTATTCAAACACAACAGGAGCCGACAATACTGCTATTGGGAAGTTGTCACTTTATTTCAATACCACAGGCCAATTCAATACCGGCAGTGGAGCCTATTCGCTCATTTCCAACACAATCGGCTCCTTCAATACTGCTATTGGATACAATGCACGTGTTTCAATGGGCAACCTCATCAACGCCACAGCTATTGGTGCTAATGCCGTTGTTGATGCAAGCGACAAAGTACGAATTGGGGATAATAGTGTAACAGTCATAGAAGGCCAGGTGGGTTGGTCTTTTCCTTCCGATGCCCGATTCAAATTCAATATTCATGAAAATGTACCCGGACTGGATTTTATCACCAAACTTAAACCGGTTACCTATTATTTCGATACAAAAAAATTAGACAACTACACCAAGACTGGTATCATCAGCAACAGTAATATTCTTTCCGCCTCTTATACAGGAAAACAAATATTACACACCGGATTCCTTGCTCAGGATGTAGAAAAGGTAGCGAAGGAGTTAGGGTATGATTTTGATGGCATACATGCGCCGCAAAATGATCAAGATCATTACAGTCTTTCCTATAGCCAGTTCATTATGCCATTGGTGAAAGCGGTGCAGGAACAGCAGGACATGATTACCAAACAACAAAAAATCATTGAACAATTGCAAAAGAAAGTACTTCGCCTGGAGGAAAAAATAAAGTAGATTTTTCGAAACAAAATTAATCTCCCAGCCATCGAATTACTGAGCGATTCAACCCAGCCATTCTTCTGAGAAAAAAAGCGTATTTCAAATTATGCAGGAGGGTGGGTACACATTCATGATTCGAAAATCCGGGATACACCCCTGAAAAAACAACAGTTGATTTCTGAAATACATTTAATTTTATTACAGACTTTCCGTTTGATAAAGTATTTGTTACTTTTTGTTGTCACATATCCCTTCGTGATTCACGCTTAAAATAAAGTTACATGAATAAAGTTATTTTACTCCTGCTTTCAACTTGCATATCCTACACAGGCATTCCGCAAAACGTTGGAATCGGCACCACGAATCCCCAGCAAAAACTACATGTAGCAGGCAATATAAGGGTTGATGCCCTCTCAGGAACAAACGGGGTTTTGAAATACAATACCAATGGCGACCTGGTACCACTCGCCAACAGTGGTAATGTGAATGACGCGCTGTTGGGCAATGGTACATGGGGTAGTTTGAATGGTACCGTTCCGTCCGGTACCATAGTAGCGACCGAAAATTATAATGACCCGGTACTGATCAGCAAAGGGTTTGCTCTTTACGGCAGCCTTCCGGGATACACCAAATATTCTAATTCTACTTTTACGGCAAACCCCAATACGTGGGCTGTGACTTACTATAAAGGAAATGTTGCAAAATATTCACCACCCCCTTTCGATATAAATGATCTGATTGTATGGGCTGACACTGTATTATACGTATTTGCAAATAACAGCCTGTATGCATACAACCCTGTATCTGACACATGGCGGTTTGTATTTTATAATTCATCAGGTTATAGTGCATCGTATGCCTCTAAAGCCGTGTGGACAGGTTCTGAAATTTTGGTTTATGGCGGGAACTATACATCATCTGCAAATAACGGGTTTCGCTATAATCCTGGTGCTGATACATGGACAGCCATTCCTACACTGAATCAACCTTCTGCAAGGAATAATTTTGCCATGCAGTTAATCAACAACCACCTGGTGGTGTGGGGTGGTCTTGCACCAGATTATACAACTTTAGTAAATACAGGAGCAGTCCTCGATCTGACCACTAACACGTGGGCGACCATGAGTACTACAAATGCTCCATCTGCAAGATTCGATTTTTGTGCTGTTGGAACTTCTACCAATAAGTTGATCGTTTGGGGAGGGCGGATAAGTAGTTCTTCTCAAAACGCAACAGGAGACGGGGCGGTGTTTGATGTCAGTTCCAATAGCTGGACGACGATGGCCACTTCGGGAGCACCTGTCGGCAGGTTTGGATATTCTGCTGTTTGGACAGGTACTGAAATGATTCTTTTTGGTGGCTCTCTCGGAATAGCAGGATCTGCATATTTGAATTCAGGTGGCAAATACAATCCCACTACCAATACATGGACGACGACCAGTACTACCGGCGCGCCATCAGGGAGATTGCATTCATCAGCACTATGGACCGGAACAGAAATGCTGATTTGCGGAGGTATTTCAGGAGGCTATACAAATCCGGTGGGAACTCCTTATGCGTCCGATTCTTATATGTATAATCCATCGACAGATAGTTGGGTTTACAGGGGTATAATGGGTGTTTCAAAATCCGGCCATTTATCCATTAATGCGGGAACAATGGTACTTGTTTTTGGGGGTGGCACATCGGTTCTAAATCCAATTACAAATGCCTATACTTTTTACGGCGGATATCCACAAGGTTCAAGATATTTTTTATCAGCAACACCTACATCACAAACCCAAATATTCAATCTCTCAGATTTGTATTTGTATATCAAACAGTGATAGATGATCGTCGCTTGAAAATGACTTATCTAAAGAACAGGACAACGACCTAAAAGAGCCTGTTGAATTGCTGTTTCTACAAAAAAACTTATGGAGGTTCATTCAGTAAATATTACCAGAAAGAGAAGTTGGACAATTGATTGCTGAATTACCAAAGGAAAAAATAAGATGAAATAACGTCTTATAAGAATTTTCCGGCAACAAAAAAATAGTACGAAATATATGGGCCATTACAGGCACTGAAGGTATTTGTATCCCATACCTTTTCCTAATTTTATTGGGTCATTCTGCCACCTGAAATACGTGTTGCTTATCATTTTCATGAGATCATTGATCGTTAACGATTCAAATTATATCAAATGAAAAGAATCTTCATTCTCATGCTTTCTATTTGCATGACTTACGCAGCTACCTCTCAAAATGTAGGTATCGGTACTACTACTCCTCATTCCAGTGCACAATTGGACATCACGAGCACATCCAAAGGTGTACTGGTGCCCCGCTTGACCATGACACAACGCAACGCCATAGCTGCTCCGGCTACGGGATTGTTGGTTTACCAGACCGACAATACTCCTGGGTTTTATCACTACAACGGCTCTGTATGGGTGCAAATATTATCCGGCAGTAATACAGCCTGGTTGCTTACCGGAAATGCCGGAACGGACTCCTTAGTGAACTTTGTAGGCACCACTGACAACAATCCTTTAGTATTTAAAATAAACAATACGCAGGCCGGTGTTTTGGGTAATAATGGCAATGTGTTTCTCGGAAAGGGCAGTGCCACCGGCAACACCTCTGCCTATTCCAATATATCCATCGGCATGGATGCACTAAAGAATAATACCGACCGCAGCAACCTGGTAGCCATTGGCGACAGCGCTCTTTTTAATAACGGGCTTGGTACTAGCAACACCTTACAAGGAACATTAAACACGGCAGTAGGGAGTAAATCGCTCTTTTCCAATACAACAGGCTTTGCCAATACCGGTATCGGTTTTCAATCGCTATACACCAACTCAACAGGAACTGAAAATACCGCCAACGGGTACCAGTCACTGTTCTCCAACACAACAGGTAGTAATAACACAGCCAACGGTTCAAGTGCACTCGGTTCCAACATAGTAGGATGGAATAATACTGCGAGCGGGGTTCATGCGCTTGGTTTAAACACATCTGGTAATGACAATACTTCTGAAGGATTTGCAGCACTTTCTTCCAATTCTACTGGAAACCGTAATGCAGCAATAGGTTCTTATTCGCTTTTTTACAACCAAACAGGAAATGGCAATTTTGCCGGAGGATATCAATCTCTTTTCAATAACACCACGGGTTACTCCAATGTATCCATTGGCATATATGCACTGAAGTACAACACCGACAGGAGCAACCTCGTAGCTATCGGCGACAGCGCTCTGTATAATAATGGGACAGGCGCCAGTTCAGGTTTTTATTTTTATGCAACAGGAAATACTGCATTGGGAAGCAAAGCGCTCTATAGCAACACCGCCGGGTACTATAATTCTGCCACTGGATACCAATCGCTCTATTCCAACACCACAGGATTTAGTAATACCGCTTATGGATTCCAGTCGCTCTATTCCAACACATCCGGAAACCACAATACGACTATCGGCTATCAATCACTCTATGCCAACACAACTGGAAACTATAATACCGCCAGTGGATACCAATCGCTTTATTCCAACACCACAGGAATTCAAAATACCCCCAGTGGGTACCAGTCGCTCTATTTCAACACAACTGGAAACAACAATACCGCTAACGGCTATCAATCACTCCATGCCAACACAATCGGAATCTACAATACTGCCGTAGGAAGTTCTGCACTTAAAGCAAACACTGAGGGTTATGGAAATTCGGCTGATGGCTATATGGCACTTTCTTCTAACACGACAGGAATTAATAACTCAGCGTTCGGATCTGATGCACTATTGGCCAATCAGGATGGTGACTTAAATACTGCAATTGGTTCTTATGCAGACGTATCGGCAACAAATCTTTCCAATGCCACAGCTATAGGTGCCCAGGCACGAGTCGGCTGCAGCAATTGCCTGGTATTGGGTAGTATCAAAAACTCCGCCCCAGGGATCAGCAATGATGTGAACGTAGGGATAGGCACTACGACTCCAACAAACCCCCTTACCATACTCACCGATAGTTGGTTAACCTCTGATGCGGCCAGGGTACAGCTTGATATGATCGAAAACGGGGATGATTTCGTAAGACTTCAGTTCCGTAATACAAATGCTTCTAATTACTGGCACGTAGCGGGATATCCCAATAATACAACTGCCAATGCCCGGTTGAATTTTTGGTTGTCAAATGTGGGAGACATTCTCAGTCTGCAAGGAAATGGCAATGCTGTTTTAATGGGTACACTTACCCAAAACTCAGATGCCAGGTTGAAGACGAACCTTCAGCCATTGGCCCATCTTCTTCCTTCCCTGCTGGCTGTCAACAGTTATCGGTATCACTGGAAAAATGAGAACATGGATCAGGCAACACAGATTGGCCTACTGGCACAGGAAGTACAAAAGTATTTTCCGGAGCTGGTCAAAGAAGACAATAAAGGAATGCTCAGTGTTAACTACAGTGGTTTCGTACCGGTAATCATTCAATCCATGAAGGAACAGCAGGCACAGATAGATGCACAACAAAAACAATTGGAAAGCCAAGCGGGAATCATTAAATCTTTACAACTGGAACTGCAACAACTCAAAGAAAAAATGAAGTAAGCAAATTGGTAATGGTTCACGATAATTTCTGCTTTCATAAATATCACCTGTAAAAAATCAATGCGATCAGCATGCAGGAAGCAATTACTACACGACATTCCGGATCATTATGCTTCATTCATTTTTTTCTCTTTATTTCCTCTTACTCGAATCGCGAATGATCAATTCTGTATCCAGTATTTTCTTATCAAATGAAGTTATTGGACGTTTACTCTCTATTAAACTGATCAGCATCTCAGTAGCCAACTGACCCATTTTTATTGCAGGCTGCACTACGGTAGTGAAAGAAGGATTGAATATTTCTGCCGAGAATGAATTGGTAAATCCTGCAAGGGCCACTTGTTCGGGTATTCTCAGTTTCATCTGGTTGAGAATACTCAATGTGGTAGTGCTCAATCGGTCTGACGCCATGAAAATAGCATCTGGTTTCTTGCGCATAGTCATCAGGTCATACACTGCAGCATATACTTCATCTCTGATCATTCCGCCGTGTGCGCAATATTTGATGAGATCTTCTCTTACCGGAATATTATTTTCTTCAAGCGCGCGGCTATATCCTGCAAGCCTTTCGCGGGTGATGGAGAGAAAACCAGTGCTGGTGATGTGTGCAATATTTTTAAAACCCTGCCCTATCAGGTGTTTGGTGGCTTCATAAGCCCCTTGGAAATTGTTAGCAATTACTTTGTGTGTTGTGATTTTTTCTGGTACCCTGTCGACAAAAACGATAGGCAAACCATTCTCTTGTAATCCTGCAAAGTGATCCGTATTGTCAGTTTCTGATGAAAGCGACACGATCAAACCATCCACAGATCTTGAAAAGTGATGTTGCACCGTCAATACTTCCCGTTCATACGATTCGTGGGTCTGCGTTACAATTACATTGTAATCATTTTGATGAGCAATAGATTCAATTCCGTTGATGACCTGCGAGAAAAAATTATTATCAATATTCGGAACGACCACTGCAATTGACTTGCTGTTTCCTTTGCGCAATCCCTGCGCCATTGGGTTGGGACGATACTGGTATCTGTCTGCATACTCTTTTACCAATGCCTGTGTTTCAGAGCCTATTTCATAACTATTGCGGAGCGCCTTCGATACTGTTGAAACAGAGAGATTCAGTGCCTTGGCAATATCCTTCAGTGTGATTGTTTCTCTCATCAGGGGGGGTAAATTTCAATTACGAAAACTTTTGCGAAAACGTTTTCGTAAAAGTAAATGCTTTTTTTAAGATGGTTCCCAATTGATTCATTGATGCGAATTACAAAATTGGTTTCCTGTTTCAAAAAAATTTCGAATACTATTTTAATTCCCCGCACTATTCATTTGCAATTCAATTAAATCAGCGCCATCCGCATGTTAGTGTATTCGGTGCTGTAATTGATTTTGTGAATCTGTGGAGGACGAACTTTCAGAATCTCTTACCGTAAAGATCTACTTGTACGGATATTACAAACACTCCTCCCTTGAAAGTGGCGTAAAATCAGACTTTTTAAGGCAGTTTTGAACTATAACGATTTCGTAAAAAAAAGTTAACAAGTAAAAATGTGTTCGTAATCTTGACTCACAAAAGCATGTAGGGTGAAGCGTTCGGTTGCCAACCGTCGCAAGGTAAAATCAAAGTTTAAGAGAACCAATTTTAAGAGGAATTCTCAACCAGATTGAGAACAGCCTCCTGACGCTATCCGCTCGGGAGAGTGAGGATCGTGTCGGGCAGAGAAAACATATTGTCAAAAAAAATCAATTACGATAGTTCCTTCGGTAATGTGGTTTGGATCACTAAGAAGGACAATTAGAAACCAAACAACCTAAAACAGTTATGAAGCAACAATTCAGAAAATTATTACTGCTTGTACTGACGGTACTTATGTACGGATGGGTATCAGCCCAGTCCGTGTCCGGAAAAGTAACAGGCGCAAACGGTGAACCTCTTGAGGGTGTCACTGTCCAGGCAAAGAATACCACGCAGGTAACAACGACCGATGGTAGTGGCTCCTTCTCGATCGAAGTATTGAAAGGAACCGTTTTAATTTTTACGTATGTGGGCTACAAACCCCAGGAAGTAACAGTAAGCAACGGTAACATCAATGTAGCGATGGTGCGTGATGAAAGCAATGTACTTTCCGATGTAGTGGTGGTGGGTTATGGTACCCAAAAGAAAGTAAACCTGACGGGTTCTGTAGCTACTGTATCAGCAAAACAATTAGGCGACAGGCCAATCACAAATGTATCATCTGCGCTCAGTGGATTGATGCCGGGTGTCTTTGTCCGCCAGGGATCAGGTGATCCTCGTGGCGATGGAGCAACCGTACAGATTCGCGGTACCGGTACCATGAGCAACACTGCACCTTTAGTAGTAGTAGATGGAGTAATTGGGGTGATGGATGCAGTAAATCCTGCAGATATCGAAAGCATTTCTGTTTTGAAAGATGCTGCCTCTGCTTCTATCTATGGTACACTTGCAGCAAATGGGGTAATTCTGATTACTACAAAAAAGGGCAGAAAGAATCACACAGCAGTAAATTATAGTGGTAATGTGTCTTTCAGCCGCCCTTCTAACCTGCCCACTTTTATTACAAACTATGCAGAACACATGCGGCTGATCAATGAAGGGCAAACCAGTGTTGGAAGCTCCATCATTTTTTCGGACATCACCATCAATACATGGGATTCTGCCAGCAAAATTCCTAACCAACTCAACCCGATCGGCGTTCCTAACTATATCGCATACCCGAATACTAATTGGGCAGATGTGCTTTATGGAAATGATGGTGTTTTACAAAATCACGATGTATCCGTGAGCGGAGGTTCGGACAAGACTACCTACCTTGTTTCATTGGGATATATGGGTAATCAGGGATCAGTAGAGAATACCGGCGTGAATCGCTATCATTTCAGAGCGAATCTCGAGGCTAAGGTTGCAAAGATCCTTACAGTAGGCACTCAAACATTTGGATTGACACAAATAAACCAATTGGGAAATACTGGGGATGCATTTAACTACCTACCACAGACAACACCAGGATTAGTACCTTACTGGCATGGAAAATATGGGTTTCCTCAAGCTCCCGGAGAATCCGGAACTGCAAACAATATTCTCGGATTTCTAAACAATACCGGAGGGCATGATCAAACTACAAGAATCAACACTACCTGGTACGCAAAAGTTCAACTCATCAAAGGACTTACAATTGAACCAAGGTTCAATTACCAACTGCGTCAAAACGAATACAATTCGCATACAAATGCAGGACCATCAGAGCGCTGGGATTTTCAGACCGGTGAACAAAAATCCTTCCTTCCCGACCTTTCAAATCTGTCAACCTATTATTCCTATGACAAGAACTACCAATTGACATTTGAAAATCTGATTCGCTATCAGACTACCATTGGAATGGATCATGATATCAACGCATTCGTTGGGTACAACCAATGGTATTACAACTATTACAATTTTAATAGTACAGCAAGGGGACTTATTGATTATGACATTACAACGCCCGGATCTGCTGTTGAACCTGTAAGTATAAACGGTGGAGAAGTAGATGACGCTATGCGTTCCTGGTTTGGCCGTGTGAATTATGCATACAAAGGGAAGTATTTATTAGAAGGGAACCTGAGAGTTGACGCATCTTCCCGATTCTCTCCCGAAACAAGAAAAGGAACTTTTCCTTCTGTGTCTGCCGGTTGGCGTATTTCAGAAGAGAATTTTATGCAGCACACTAAGGATTGGTTAAGTGACCTGAAGTTCAAAGCCTCATGGGGCAAAACCGGAAACGTAGCAAGTAGCTATTATACATGGCAAGCTACCTACTCACAACGATTGTATTCACTCGCGAATGCACAGGTAGCGGGTCTGGCACAGGGAAGTTATTCTAACCGTGCATTACAATGGGAAACTTCCGATGCTACCAATTTCGGAATAGAAGGAGGGTTGTGGGCAAATAAGTTAATCTTTGGCCTGGAATTTTATCGCCGCTACACTAATGGTATTCTTACTACGGCTCCTATCCCTTTAACCGCAGGTAACATTTCAGCACCTATTGAAAATACGGCAGACGTGGTTAACAAGGGTGTTGAACTGATGTTAGGCTACAATGGCCATGCGGGAGAATTCAATTTTCATGTAACAGGAAACTTTGCATACAACACCAATGAGGTTACTAAATACAAAGGCAAACTGGTAGAAGGATGGACTAAGGATGATCAGGGCAATGACGTTTATGCATCAAACCTTGGAGAGGTTTCATCCGGTGGAACAACAAGAATACTGGAAGATCATAAGATCAATGAATACTATGTTTACAAGGTATATCATGGCACCGGTAAATATTTCAACAGCGACGGAAGTGTGGACATCAACGGAGGACCTAAAGACGGAATGATCCGTACCGATCAGGACCTGGCATGGGCACAGGCTATGCTGGATGCTGGCCATCCACTGCGCCCTTCAAATAAGATCAGCAAAAGTTCTATTTATTATGGTGATTTGATCTATGCCGATCTTAATGGCGATGGTGACTATGGTAATAGTTATGATCGGTATTTCACAGGTACATCATCAACACCAAAATATATTTTTGGTATCAATGCGACAGCATCATGGAGAGCATTTGATCTTTCAATGACATGGGCCGGAGCCACAGGAATGCAATACTATTGGAATAGTGTTTATAATAATTCTACTGTAAGAAATGGTTTTGCATTTCCTACATTGTATGCCAATGATCATTATTTCTATGACCCATCAAACCCTTCAGATTCCAGAACTGACATTACCTCAAAAAATACCAGACTCAGGGCAACTGATGGACAAAATTCAGCCGTATCAAGTAATCACTGGCTCTATGATGCCACATGGATTAAGTTGAGGAACCTTCAGTTAGGATATACATTACCGTCAGCGTGGGCAAACAAAGCTTTCATGCAAAGAGCACGGGTTTATTTCTCTGCAGAAAACTTGCTGACGATTACCAAATTCCCTGGTCTCGACCCTGAAACCGGCACTGGTACCAACTATCCGACGATGAAGCAAATTTCTTTTGGACTAAACCTTACTTTCTAATAACATAATATTCTTGATATGAAACGAATTCTGACATTAGCAACAGGTCTTGCAATATTGACTCTAACGAGTTGCAGAAAAGACCTCCTCGATACTGCCCCTTATGATCAACTGGCTACGGAAAATATGTGGAAATCCGACAATCTTACAGACCAGGGGGTCATGGGGATTTATAATGCATTACGTGCCGGCAATGATGGAGGAAGCGCCTCTGGAAGAGAAATCTATCAATACGACCGCTTTGGCCCTACAGGTATGATCCGTGATGGAGAAAGCATGATGCTTGGAACCATTACACCGGGTAATGGCCTCTTTAGCAACGTATGGCAAGATATGTACACCGGTATCATCAGGGCTAATGATGCCATCACAAATATTCCATTGAAATCTCCATCTTCTGACGAAAAAAAGGCCCGACTTGTAGCAGAGTCCAAATTTCTGAGGGCCTACTTTTATTATCGCTTGAACCAGGTGTGGAAAGGAGTACCGATCTACACAGAGCCAACACCATACAACGAATTTACTAAAGCAAGATCTACAGAGCAGGAAGTATGGGACCTGGTAATCGCTGATCTCACAGACTGTATCAATGAAGCGAATCTGCCTGACAAATATGCATCCGGTTCTCCTGATTATGGCCGTGCCACCAAGGGTGCAGCTTATGCACTACGGGGCAAAGTGTATATGTACACAAAACAATGGAGTAATGCCGCTGCAGATTTTCAAAAAGTAAAAGATTTAGGATTTAAGCTTTTCCCGGATTATGTTCAATTATTTAAAGAAGCCAATGAACGCTCAGACGAAATGATATTCTCAATTCAGAATATAGGCGTTCCAGGACTTGGTTCCACTACGCAGAAATATTGTGGTACCCGTTCTTCATTTGGCTCCTGCTGGAATACTTACCTGGTATCTCCTTACCTGGTGGATACCTATGAAAATGCGGATGGATCCAAATTCAACTGGGATGATATCATTCCCGGATTCAGCTCAATGAGCCCTGTAGCTCGCCAGGTATATTTCCTCAGAGATAATATGACGGCACAAGAGATCAATGCCGCCACAGGCCGAGGAGCAGACATGTCAAAATATTTACCTACGGGCAACGAAGCCAGAATCAAGCAAGCTTATCTAAATCGTGATCCCCGCCTTGCTGATAATGTCATCACTCCTTATTCTGACTATAATGGTGTACTGGGAAGCGCTAACCAAACAGTGTTCAGCCGGTTTCCTTATCGCACAGATGGCAATCCGGATCATGACCTGCGCACTGATACCCGCACTTTCTTCTACTATCTCTATCGCAAATTTGTGTATGAAGGAAATGCAGAAACTTTAGATCGTACTTATGGGCCAACAGACATGCCATTGATCCGATATGCAGAGGTCCTGTTGCTTTGGGCAGAAGCCTTGAATGAATCAAACAATGTACCTGGCGCTATCGAAAAAGTAAATGAAGTAAGAGCAAGAGTAGGTATGCCGGCATTGCAGCAAACGGATGCTAACCTTCCTACTTACGTAACCGGGCAGGATGATATGAGAGAAAGAATTCGTCATGAGGTACGGGTAGAATTTCCTAACGAAGGAATTATTTACTTCGATGAACTGCGCTGGAAAACATGGAAGGAAACTACATTCCAAAATGGAGCCGGCATTCAGCAGGTATGGGGACAACCTTCAACTCCATATTCATGGGGAGGCGATTACCTGTATGCTTGGCCGATACCACAGGCAGAGATAGAAAGAAACAGCAGCCTTACACAAAACCCGGGGTGGCCTAATTAGGAAAGTGTAAGAGTCATTATAATTTTGCTTTAGTGTTGGTTTCACTTTGAGCTGATGAACAACCCCGGCTTGCCGGGGTTTTGTTTTAATGGGAAATAGATTATTTAAAAAAACCTGAATACGACTTCCTGAAACAATTGCAAATGAAAATTCAATCAACAGTGATTCATAAATCAATCATCTGCTTCGCAATCCAGGCCGCTATCATGGTACCCTATTCCTGTAAGAAAAATGGCAATGCACATCAACAACCGCAGCAACCGGGTCAGCATCTATATGAGCTTACATGGCAGGATGATTTCAATGGGAACAGGCTTGACACAACAAATTGGTACCACCGCGATCAGGGCCAAAGGCATGATGGTTTTAACGATACAACTTCAGTCCTGCTTGATGGCAATGGAAATTTGATCATAAGAGTTTATTCAGATACAATAAATGGAGTTGTAAGAAACCACACAGGAATGATTGCGACGAAAAAAGAATTTAAGTATGGAAAATTTGAAGCAAGGATTGCATTCACGAATCAATCCGGCTCATGGTCTGCATTCTGGTTGCAAAGCAGCACCATGGGCAATCCTGTAGGAAATCCACAGGCGGCAGGAATGGAAATAGATGTAGTAGAAACACTACCCAACGATGGAAGATCTCATGAAAACCTGCATTGGGATGGCTATGGTGCTGACCACAAAAGCGCCGGTTTCATCACAGGAGATTTGGGTGTCAACGGCGGCAACTTCCATGTTTACACACTGGAATGGACTCCTGATTATTATAAATTTTACGTTGATGGAAATCTGACCTGGACTTTTAAAAATACCATCTCTCAAAAGCAAGAATACATTATCTTAAGCTCAGAAGTAAAAAATTATCCATCCGGTAGTTGGGCGGGTCCAATATTGCCGGGTGGATTCAAGAGCTTGGATAACAGCAAAACAATTATGAAGGTTGATTATGTGAAATGGTATAAAATGAAATAATCAAACTGAATACATTATTATGAATAGATTTTTTTTGATATTGTCGGCAGCACTTCTTACAATTCATTCAGGTGCAACTACTCCGCGTGACCTCTTGCAAAAAGAAGCAAATCCAGACCAGGTAAAATCAGATATTGTTCCAAAGGAACAATGGATAAAATACCCGGCTTATAATAATCGCGGAGGATGGGATGCCCTGACCGGTTCATTGAAGGATGAATTGATAAAAAAAGGCGAACGCTACCTGAATTACGAATGGAAAGTAGTAACAGCAACTGATTACCTCGAATACGAACGTAGTGGCAACAGGAAGATAATGGAAGACCCGTTTGGAAGCAACAACCTGGCTTTAAGTAATTTATTGTTTGCAGAATTGGCAGAAGGCAAAGGTCGCTTCATGGATCAGATCATCAACGGGGTATGGCACACCTGCGAAATGTCTTCATGGGCATTGTCCGCTCACCTGCCGGTACAAAAATCAAAACGTTCGCTGCCGGATTTTCACGAAGAGATCATTGACCTCACTTCCGGAGACATAGGCTCTTTTCTATCGTGGGCTTTCTATTTTATGCACGATGAATGGGACAAAGTCAATCCCATCATTTCACAAAGAGTCAGGTATGAAATAAAGAAGAGAATCCTTGACCCTTACATGGCACGCAGCGATTACTGGTGGCAGGCATTCAATCTGAAACCAGGCCAATTAGTCAATAACTGGAATCCGTGGTGCAACGCTAATGTATTGGCTTGTTTCTTATTGATGGAAGATGATAAAGATAAATTAGCCCATGCAGTATATAAGACCATGAAGAGCGTAGATCAGTTTCTCAATTATGTGAAGGAAGATGGCGCGTGCGAAGAAGGCCCTTCCTATTGGGGGCATGCAGCGGGCAAGTTGTATGATTACCTCCAGTTGCTCAGTTATGCAACGAAAGAAAGGGTCAGCATCTTCGATAATCCAATGATCAAAAACATGGGAGAATACATAGCCCGGAGCTATGTAGGTGATGGATGGGTTGTAAATTTTGCAGATGCGTCTGCAAAATGGAAGGGGAATCCGGGATTGATTTTCAGGTATGGGAAAGCAGTGAATAGTACTATGATGGAGCAGTTTGCTTCTTACATATTAAATCAGCAGGGAAAATATACTGATATTGAAGGGAGAGATTTTTTCAGAACTATTGAGAATATGAATTCATACAATGAAATGAAACAAACACCTGCCGCACTACCCATCGCATCCTTTACATGGTATCCGCAAACACAGTTTTGTTATATGAAAAACAACCGTGGATTTTTCTTTGCGGCCAAGGGAGGCAATAATAATGAAAGCCATAACCACAACGATGTAGGAACATTCTCTCTTTATGTGGACGAAACTCCAATGTTCATTGATGCGGGCGTAGGTACTTACACGCGGCAGACCTTCAGCAGTGAGCGCTATACCATCTGGACTATGCAAAGCAATTATCACAACCTCCCGATGATCAACGGCACTTCTCAAAAATTCGGAGCACAGTATCATGCGAAGGATGTTGTGTTTGATGAAAAGAAGCACACCTTCTCGCTTGACATCAGCGGAGCATATCCCGATGATGCTGCCGTGTCGGAATGGAAAAGAAAATTTACGCTTAGCCGCGATGGAAGTCTTGTAATTGAAGCCTCATTTCATTTGAAAAATATTAAAGCATCCAATGAAATAAACTTTCTGACATGGGGCAGGCCTGATGTGAGCAAAGCCGGTATAGTGATCATTGAAAAAAACGGCAGGAAAGTAAAGATGAATTATAGCGCTTCTGCCTTTGATGCTCAGGTAGAAAGCATTCCGCAGGATGATACAAGACTATCAAATGTATGGGGAAGCGAAATTTATCGCCTGACGCTTACAGCAAAGAAAAAACAGTTGGAAGGAAAGTATAAGTTTGTAATTAATAAAGACAGCTAAAATAATATCATGAAAAAAATCACCACACTTATTGCATGTGTATGCCTGGTTATGACAGTGCAGGCCCAATCAACAATTTCAAAAGAGGAAATGAAGCAGTTGATCAAGGACAATTTTGCGCTTGCGGATACGCAATACCGTTATATGATGACACTGACGCCTAAGGATAAGATGCCGCAGAGCTATGAAGAGAAGGGGAATAAATTCATTGCGCATGATATCCAGTGGTGGTGTTCCGGCTTTTACCCAGGGACGCTTTGGTACATCTATGAACAAACAGGAGATGACGCGATCAAAAAAGAAGCTGAAAGAACATTACAGGTTTTAGAACCCAACCAGACCTACACCGGCAATCATGACCTCGGTTTCATGGTTTATTGCAGTTTCGGTAATGGATATCGTATTACAGGCAACCAGCATTATAAAGACATCATCTTCCGTTCTTCACAATCGCTCTCTACAAGGTATCGTCCGTCCATCAAAGCCATCCAATCATGGGACAGCAGTATGCGTTTCAAATGCCCGGTGATTATTGACAATATGATGAATTTAGAGATGCTGCTGTGGACCGCAAAACAAGGAGGCGATAAAAAATACTTGAACATCGCAGTCAATCATGCCAACACAACCATCAAAAACCATTTTCGTCCCGACTACAGTTCTTACCATGTAGTGGATTACAACCTGGCCACCGGTGGCGTTCGCAGAAAAGCAACCTGGCAGGGAGCAGCAGACTGTTCACCGTGGGCACGCGGGCAGTCATGGGGATTGTATGGGTATGTGATGATGTACCGCTTTACAAAAAACAAAACTTACTTAGACCAGGCAAGGCATATTGCAAAATTTGTATTAAATCATCCTAACCTTCCTGCAGACAAGATTCCTTATTGGGATTACAACGCACCACTGATACCGACAGCTAAGCGTGATGCATCCGCTGCTGCCATCATGGCTTCTGCATTATTGGAGTTGGGCACTTATACCACAGGTGCTGAAAAAACAAAATACGTTTCGAATGCAGTGGAAATGCTGCAATCACTTTCTTCCGATAAGTACAGAGCAACTGCAGGTACGAATGGTGGATTCATTTTGAAACATAGTACAGGTGCGCTGCCGCAAAATTCAGAAATAGATGTGCCTTTAATTTATGCTGACTATTATTTCCTCGAAGCGTTGAAGAGATACAAAGATTGGTATTTGTAAAATAATTATTGACAGATGCCGGTTTGTGTCCCGCAAACCGGGGCTGGGTCGTGGCTTGTGAGGACACAAGCCACGGTTACGGGCATCAGAAAAATGAAATCGACAATAAACTATATCATCTTTTTTGCATTCACTCTTGTGATGAATGTCGGTTATGCGCAACCTGCAGGCACTGTCAATTGGAAGAAGTTCCTTTCCCGCAACGACATGGTATTTGATACGCTTACAACAAAATGGGAAGAAGGAGTGTTTACAGGTAATGGCCTGGTGGGTGCCATGTTGTATATGAAAGATAACAACACACTGCGACTGGAAATAGGGCGCACTGATGTTACAGACCACAGAGATGATAGTGTTCATGAACTGTTTGGTAAAGCACGCCTACCAATAGGTCACTTCGAATTAAAACCAGAAGGAAACATTTTGAAGCACACGGCCCGTCTTGATTTGTGGAATGCTGAAGCTGTCGGTACCATCGTAACAAGCAAGGGTACAATTCAATGGCGCACGCTCACACTTTCACAAGACAATGTCATCATTTTTGAAACACACACAAGCAGTGGAGAAAAAAATTTTCATTGGCAATTCCAACCGGAAGTTTCTATCAGTAGTCGTACAAAATTCAATGAAGCTCCGAAAGGATATGCTGCAAATCCTGCCTGCCTGCTATCAAAAGAAAAAAATGTTTCCTACTGCTGGCAGCCCATGGTAGCAGGCGGTGATTATACTACAGCATGGACATCAAGAGACAAAAACACCACCCGCACATTTTATATTTCCATTTCTATTCATAAAAAACATTCTTCCGTATCGCAGGCAGTGCAAACGGTGATGCTGGCAGCAAATGCTGATGCCAGGCAGTTGATAGAGTCGCACAGGCAATGGTGGCATCAATATTATCAGCAGAGTTTTGTTTCAATCCCAGATGCACGGATGGAAAGTTTTTATTGGATACAGCAATACAAAATGGCATCCGGCACAAGAGCAGATAACCCTGCTTTGGACCTGATGGGGCCATGGTTTCGTTATACACCCTGGCCGGCATATTGGTTCAACCTCAATATACAATTAACCTACTCACCACTTTTTACTGCCAACAGATTGGAACTCGTAAAAAGTTTTATCAACATGATCGACGAAGGGAAAGAAAATCTGAAAAGGAATGTTCCTGAAGTGTACAGACATAATGCGCTGGCAATAGGTCGATCCTCTTCGAGCGATCTTTATCGTCCCATAAAAGTCTTTTCGCAACTGGATACTACGGCCTCAAATCCTGAACTGGAGTTGGGCAATCTTACCTGGTGCCTGTATTATTATTGGCTTCAGTACCGCTACACAATGGATGAAAGCCTGAAAGAAAATTTGTTCCCGTTATTAAAAGGCAGTATCAATTATTATATAGACATCATGTCGAAAGGTGCAGATGGGAAATGGCATCTGCCTTATACCTACTCTCCCGAATATCCAAAAGGAGTAACGAGAGATTGCAATTATGACTTATCACTCTTTCGCTGGGGATGTGAGACTCTATTAAAAATAAATCCGTCAGACAGCTTAGCACCAGTTTGGAAAGATGTGCTGAACAACCTGGTGCCTTATCCTTCGGATGAAGGTGGTCTTCGTATAGGCAGAGACGTTGCATTCAATCAATCACATCGCCATTACTCACACATGCTCATGATTTACCCCTTGCATTTGATGAACTGGGACCAGGAAGAGGACAGGTCACTCATAAAAAAATCATTAGAACACTGGCACAGTTTCAAAGGCGCTTTACAAGGCTACTCATTCACCGGAGGTGCATCAATGTACGCCACGATGGGCAAAGGAGACAAAGCTCTGGACTATCTCGATCAATTGCTTGAACGATATATCAAGCCAAATACAATGTATCTCGAAACGGGACCTGTTATTGAAACTCCTTTATCAGCCGCCGCCTCCATACAGGAATTATTATTGCAAAGCTGGGGAGATAAAATAAGAATATTTCCCGCTGTCCCATCGGCGTGGAAAGATGTGTCATTCGAAAACTTAAGAACAGAAGGCGCATTTCTCATCAGTGCAGTAAGGAAAGACGGGAAAACAAAATGGGTACGTATCAAGAGCCTTGCAGGCCAGCCTTGTATAGTTCGTCCGGGTATCGATGGTGTCATAAAACTTAAAGGAAATGGGAAATTAACTTCGTTGGGAGCCGGGCTTTATGCTGTTTCACTACACAAAAATGAAGAGGTGGTATTATATCAAAATGAAAATGACCTGGCTTTCAAAATCGTTCCGGTCGCAGGTTCCGGTGCGTTGCATTCATGGGGAACCAAAAACACAATTTCAAAGACTAAAGACTAAAGTGGATGAAAAAGTACAAGACTATCAACATATCATTTAGTAAGTGCTATCATTTAATTTTTTGCGCAGGAGTACTTCTGTTATCTCCATCAGTTTTTGCACAGCAAAAAGAAAAGATCATTTTAGAGCACGGAGCACATCGTGAAGGCAAAAGAATGGATGCAGACATGGTGCACTGGCGCAGTTATGGCTACGGTCAGTTCATTCACTGGGGCGTGTATTCCATGCTGGGCGGCGATTACAATGGTAAACATTACAGCGATGCGGGTGGTGCTGCAGAATGGATTCGTTCATGGAAAGAAGTACCGCATGAAGTGTATGATAATCTCTACAAGCAATTTAATCCAACGGCATTTCGTCCCGAAGCCTGGGCCGCCATGGCCAAACAAATGGGTGCAAAGTACCTGACGTTTACAACCAAACACCATGATGGATTTTGTATGTGGCCCAGCAAATACACGACCTATACCATTGCGAATACACCTTATAAAAAAGACATCGTAGGGCCTATCGTAAATGCTTACACGAAAGCAGGAATTGATGTATATCTTTATTTTTCCGTCATGGATTGGCACAATCCTGACTGGCGATATGATCTGAAAACAAAGGAAGACTCTGTTGCATTTGACCGATTCAAATTATTTACAAAGAATCAACTCACAGAATTATTAAAAAACTATCCGCAGATAAAAGGGTTTTGGTTTGATGGCACATGGGACAACAGTTGGAAAAAGAGTGGCGCTTTCTCAGACTCTTTGGAACAATACCTGAAATCCATTCATCCCGGCCTGATCATCGGTAGCCGGTTGAGAGCCGATGAGAATGGAGCGCGGGGATTTGACAGCAACGGTGCATTGATGGGAGATTACGAACAAGGATGGGAAAGAAAACTACCAAAGACGATAGAAGATGTGCATCATAATGATTGGGAGTGTGTGATGACGATTCCCGAAAACGGTTGGGGATATTCTAAAACATGGCTCGGTCATTGGAAGACTACAGATGAAATACTGGAGATGATGGCACAGACCGTTTCTCTTGACGGAAATTTTGTACTCAACTTCGGACCAATGGGAAATGGTGCATTCAGACCGGAAGAAAAACAAACTGCAAAAGTAATCGGTGACTGGATGAAGGTGAACAGCGCTGCGATTTATGACTGTGAATACGCCGGATGGGAAAAACAGGACTGGGGTTATTACACAAAAAAATCAGGCGATGATAAAGTCTATATGTTAGTGTTCAATGTACCGGTATCCGGAAGTTTAAAGGTAAAGCCGTCCAAAAAATTGAAAATTGATAAAGCATATTTTCTAACTGAGGCCGGGAAAGAATTGCGCATGGAGAAAATAGACTACGGAGCATCATTGATTCATTTACCAAAAGATTTCAAAGCGGATGCGCCGTTCGTCATTGTGATAGAAACAAAAGTAGGAAGTGAAACTAACAAAGGAACGGAGGCAAAAACGTAAAAAAGCATTCATACACATTGTGTGATAATTAAAACAGCAATTGGGAAGAAATGGTGAAAAATTAAAAATAAAATACATAAGGTAATAAGGTAAAATCATAATAGATTTTCGAACTACTAAGGTTTAAATGAGTAGGAGCCGGCTGTATTCTAATGCACCAGGCCAACAACCTTATTACCTTAGTAGCTTAACAATAAAAACCTAAAGTCAACCTTATTAGCTTGTTCCAAAATAGGAAGCCGAACAACGATAAAACTATATTATGCAAAGAAGAAAATTTTTAAGATGGTCATCGCTTCTGGGATTTGCAGGATTGATTCCTGCCGGGAAAACCCCGGCTAATTCCGCTGATGCGAATCACATCAGCACAGAAAAAAATTCCGCTGCCAACGACCGTGCTTATTGGGTATCATTACTCGACAAGATATCAAGCCCTGTTCTTGAAAACATGAGCAAAGGCGAATTGCGGAAAAATATGAAAGTCGAATACAGTCCCACCTGGGATGGCCGCAACAAAGAAGTAGCGTACATGGAAGCCTTTGGTCGTCTCATTTCCGGACTCGCACCATTTCTTACACTTCCTGATGACGACACTGCGGAAGGAAAAATCAGAAAGCGATTGAGATCGCAAGCCCAGCAGAGCCTTGCAAATGCTGTGAATCCTGAGAGTCCCGATTATTTGTATTGGGGTTCGCCTCAAACAAGGCAGCCGTTGGTAGATGCCGCTTACATTGCACAGGCATTGCTGGTGGCGCCGAAGGTATTGTGGGAACCGATGGATGAAAAGACAAAGCAACGCATCGTCCACGAATTCAAAACCATCAGGCAAATAAAACCATTTGATAACAACTGGATACTATTTGCTGCTACCATCGAAAGTTTTCTGCTGAGTATTGGTGAGGAAATAGATGCGGAAAGAATCGACCCGGCTGTTGACAAAATCAATAAATGGTATGTGGGAGATGGATGGTACAGTGATGGCAGCCGTTTTCATTTTGATCATTACAATGGCTACGTCATTCATCCGATGCTGGTGTATGTGTTGAGAGCAAATGTTGCCAAAGGAAGAAGAAGCCAAAAAGAATATGATCTCGCTTATAAACGCATGCAGCGCTATGCATCATTCCAGGAGCGATACATTTCTCCTGAAGGAACTTATCTTGTTGTCGGCCGTTCATCTACGTATCGTGTAGGAGCGTTTCAACCATTGACACAATTAGCTTTGGAGAATGCACTACCCGAAGGCATCACACCTGCTCAGGTTCGTTGTGCTCTGACAGCAGTGATGAAAAATATGTTCATACCTGCTACATTCACAAAAGAAGGATGGCTTACGCTCGGACTGGTTGGCGACAAACAATCACACCTGGCGGATTATTATTCTAACACAGGAAGCATGTATATTACATCACTTGCATTTCTGCCTTTGGGATTACCTGCGGCACATGAATTTTGGTCAGGTCCATTTACAGAATGGACAGAAAGAAAAGCGTGGAGTGGTAAACCGTTTCCAAAGGATTATGCGGTGGACTATTGAGGATAATGGTGGAAGCCGGTCGGTACCAAAAGTCAGACCAGCGATACTGAGAATGATGAAATACGGTCGGCACCAAAGGTCAGACTGGCGATACTAAGAATGGTGGAGGCCGGTCGGAACCAAAGGTCAGACCGGCGATAATAATTGAATACCTAAAATAAAATAGAATGACACGAAAGTTTCTACTCGCAACCTTTGTTCTTGTGTGCTGTTTTACAACCAATGCATTTGCACAAAAGAAAAAAATTAAGCAAAAGACAGAAGAAAAAACGATTACTACCGGTGCACAGGATCGGGAGTACTGGAGTGACCTGCTTTACAAAATGGCTTCTCCTGTTATCTTCAATCTTGCCAACAGCACCTTGAAAAAAAATATGCCGGTCGAAAAAGCTCCGGGTTATTATCTGAAAGCTGATAAGGTTACTTACCTCGAAGCAGTAGGCAGAACAATGGCAGGCGTAGCACCGTGGTTGGCTTTGCCGGACGATGATTCCAAAGAAGGCAAACAAAGAAAAGAATTGCGCGAAGCACTTTTGAAAGGTATTGCTAATGGCGTTGATCCAAACAATCCTGATTATCTCAACTTCAGAACAGAGCAACAACCCATCGTTGATGCCGCTTACATGGCGCAGGCTTTTCTCAGAGCGCCCAAAGCATTATGGGAACCGCTGGATCAGCTTACTAAAAAAAGAGTAGTGGAAGAATTCAAAGCGTTGCGTACAAGAGCCGGTGCTTACAATAACTGGTTGCTGTTCTCAGGCATCACGGAAGCATTTCTTCTGAGCATCGACGAACAGGCAGACCCGGTACGCATTCAGTATGCACAAAAGAAAATCAACGAATGGTACGTTGGTGATGGCTGGTACAGCGATGGGCCTATCTTTAGCATGGATTATTACAATAGTCATGTGATTCATCCCATGCTGGTCGATTTCCTCAAAGTATTACTCGACAAAAAACGGATCAATGAAGATGCTTATAATCTTGCTGTCAAGCGGATGGTTCGTTATTCAGAATTTCTCGAGCGCTTCATTGGGCCTGATGGAACGTATCCTCCATTCGGACGTTCCATTACCTATCGCACCGGATCATTTCAGGCACTGGCACAAATAGCGCTGATGCAAAAATATCCCGAAGACATTTCACCTGCCCAGATCAGATGTGCGCTCACAGCCCTCATGCATCGCATGTACGACCAATGCAACAACTTTGACAGTAATGGATGGTTAGTACTCGGTTTCTGTGGCTATCAACCGATGATCGCGGATTACTATACTTCAACGGGAAGTTTGTACATGGCAACACTGGGATTTCTTCCTTTAGGATTACCGGCAGATAATAAATTCTGGACAGATCCCCCAGCAGACTGGACTTCAAAGAAAGCGTGGAGTGGACAGCCGTTTAAAAAAGATTATCACGTGGAGTATTGATAAAATATTATTGGTTCGTAAGGACCAGAGCTAAGACGCAGAAATTGAGTTATTTTTTCAACCTTTGAAGAGGATCAATGGCACAATAATAAAGGTTGAAAAATTGATAGGCATTTAAAAAACAGAAATTGAAAAATTATGAAACTTGAATTTGAAAGCAGGTATGCATCAAGCCCGGATGAAGTGCAGAATATGGATACCTCCCAATTGAGAAAACATTTTCTCATTGAAAGAATTTTTGAACCAGATGCAGTATGCCTTACTTATTCGCATTATGACCGTTTCATCGCAGGAGGTATCATGCCGGTGAAAGAAAAAATTTCTTTACCGAATCCTAACGAACTGAAGGCTGAGTACTTTTTGGAAAGAAGAGAGATGGGGATCATCAATGTAGGTGGCGCAGGTACCATCACTGCGGATGGAAAGGAGTACCTGTTAGAATTTAAAGAAGCATTGTATTTAGGGAAAGGAACAAAAGCGGTTCAATTTTCTTCTGACGATGCGGCAAAGCCGGCCAAATTTTACATCAACTCGGCGCCTGCCCATCATTCTTTTCCGGCAAAGAAAATTGAAAGGAAAGATGCCGCAGTAGTAGAAACAGGGAGTGCAGCTACAGCCAATCATCGTGTCATCAACAAGATGGTTGTGGCATCTGTTTTGCCCATCTGTCAATTGCAAATGGGGATGACAGAATTAAAAACAGGAAGTGTGTGGAACACCATGCCTGCGCATACACATGATCGCAGAATGGAAGTGTATTTCTATTTTGAAGTACCCGATGGGCAAAGTATTTGCCACTTTATGGGACAGCCGCAGGAGACACGCCATATTTGGATGCAGAATGAACAGGCTGTGATATCGCCCAACTGGAGTATCCATGCCGGTGCGGGTACATCCAATTATACTTTCATCTGGAGTATGGCGGGCGAAAATTTAGATTATGATGATATGGACCGGGTGGCAGTGAAGGAATTGAGGTAGGGAAAGAATTATGAATTATAGATTATGAATTATGAATTGAGTCTGTTGCGGCGGAGGGGGGATAGGGTTTAGGTAGGTGAAGAAGTTGAGAGGGTTGAGGGTTTAGAGTTTATAGTTTATAGTTTAGAATGGTTGAAAGGATTCAAGTAGTTGAAGAAGTTGAGAGAGCTGAGAACAAATGCCGATCAAAGCGCAAAAAGTCCAGTTGCTGCTGTCATCCTGAACGGAGAGAAGGATCTGTCGGGAGAAAGGGAAGTGGTTTAGAGTTTAGAAAGGGTTATAGGGGTTAGGCAGTTGAAGAAGTTGAGAGGGTTGAAAAGGTTGAGTCCGCCTCGACGAAGAGAGTTTAGAGGGTTGAGAATAGTTAAGTTGGGGAATATTATTTGCCCTAATTGCCGTTGGATTTATCCAACGGATTCTGAGTAAAAAATTTCTTCGGCTTTAGCCACATTAAAAAAGAATTAAGGAGTTAAGATAAATGAGAAAGTTGAGCCAGGAATAATTGGCACTAATATTTTTTAACTCACCAAGGATAAACAGGAGCAATTACATTAAAATAAAAATCACATTTATGAAGGTAATTTTTCTTCTTACAGCGCTTTTTACCAGCATTGCAATGTTTGGACAAAAAGCCATCGAAATCAGCAATCCTTCTGCATTTTCCAGAAATGAAGAAGTAGCTGAGATACCCTGGAATAAAGTGATGGATGTTTATCCTGCGCTGGATACTGCTAACTTTAAAGTAATCAACAGCACGACGAAGAAAGAATTAGAGTACCAGTTAGAGTACAAAGGCACTCCCCAAATTCAAAACCTTTTGGTGCAGGTGAATGTGCCTGCAAATGGAAATATCTCTTTAATATTAATAAAGGGAAAACATAAGCCTTTTGTTTCAAAAACCTATTGCCGTTATGTACCTGAACGTAAAGAAGATTTTGCCTGGGAGAATGATAAGATTGCCTTTAGAATGTATGGCAAGGCACTCGAATCCTCACCCAGCGAAATGGCCCATGGCACTGATGTGTGGGTAAAACGAACCAACAGGCTCGTTCTTAATGAACGCTACAAGCGGGGAGAATACCATATTGATCATGGAGATGGAATGGACTATTATCATGTGGGACTCACGCTGGGTGCAGGAGATACAGACCCTTATATCAATGACACAATTTGGTATTCCAGGAATTACAGGCAATGGAAAGTATTGGACAACGGGCCACTTCGCTCTACCTTTCAATTGAGCTATGAAGAATGGAATGCCGCAGGACGTAAAGTAACGTGCACCAAAACAATCTCCCTGGATGCAGGTTCTCAACTCAACAAAGTATTGATCAACTACTCAACTGATGGTGATCAGGCATTACCGGTAGTAACAGGAATCATTAAACGAAAAGAATCAGGTGAAATGCTACTCGATGAAAAGAATGGCATCATGGCCTATTGGGAACCAAAGCATGGAGCAGATGGCACAACGGGTGTGGCTTGTGTTTTCACAGTTCCTGTATCTCAAATGTTGGTAAAGGATGGGCAACTACTAAGCGAGACTATATTGCAACCACCTTTTTCATTGACGTACTACAATGGAGCCGCATGGGATAAGGCCGGCAGAATTACTTCCGCCCGCCAATGGTTCGATTACCTGGCCACATTCAAACAAAAACTATTGCAACCAGTAGTGATTAAAATATCAAAAACCAAATAAGCTATGAAAAACGTTTTTGATCTTTTTCGGTTGGATGGAAAGGTAGCGTTAGTTACGGGATGCAAACGCGGCATTGGTATGGCTATGGCAGAAGCATTGGCAGAGGCTGGCGCTGATATCATCGGCGTATCTGCATCATTACAACCCAACAGTGAAGTAGAAAAATCGGTGAAGTCTATCGGAAAAAACTTTCATCCTTACCAATGCGACTTTGGCAACAGGCAATCCCTCAATTCATTTGTTGAAAAAGTCAAAAAAGATTTTTCTTCCATCGATATCCTCGTAAATAATGCAGGTACCATCAAACGTGCTCCTGCTGCCGAACACAGCGATGAATACTGGGATGAAGTAATTGCCATCAACCAAACAGCACAGTTCATTCTTACCAGGGAAATAGGAAAGGAAATGATCGCAAGGGGAAGTGGCAAAATTATTTTCACGGCATCGCTCCTCAGTTTCCAGGGAGGCATTAATGTGCCCGGGTATGCTGCGAGTAAAGGCGCCATCAGTTCACTGGTAAAAGCATTTGCAAATGAATGGGCTTCAAAAGGTGTAAATGTGAATGCGATCGCTCCGGGATACATAGCCACCGATAATACAGAAGCATTGAGAAATGATACAGATAGAAGCAATGCTATCCTGAGCCGGATTCCCGCAGCCCGATGGGGAGTTCCGGAAGATTTCAAAGGGCCGATAGTATTTCTTGCTTCAGCAGCATCTGATTATATGAGCGGAGAAATCATGACTGTAGATGGTGGATGGATGGGGAGGTAGAGAATTATGTCCGCACCGGCGGATGAGTTATGAGTTATGGATTATGGATTATGGATTATGGATTATGAATTATGGATTATGAGTGTTGTCATTCCGATCGCATTTCGGATTGGATATCGGTAATATCTGTGCTTTTGACACAAGAATAGAATCAAACATTTCAAGACACTGTTCCCAATCAATTCTGCCAGTAACCAATCAAAAATTGTCAATCAAAAACCAAAAATCGACAATCAGCTACCCACCTTCTCCAGCCATCCATGCACATCAGGTGCAGAGCCTTCACGGATCGCATCCAATGCCGCTTTGATAGCCGGGCCTGTCTTCCATTTGCTTTCAGGAAAAATCATCTTCCCTTCCTTATCAGCCAATTCCTGTATCATCAGAATGGTAGCGGCAGTACCCGTACCGAATGCTTCCGTTAATTCACCTGACTTATATTTTTCTTTCACTTCAGCAATGGGAAGTTCTCTCTCCTCAACAGTCAACCCCATATCTTTCAACATTTGAATGACACTCATGCGCGTTACTCCTTCAAGGATGGTACCTGATTCAAGGCCGGGAGTAACTGCAGTGTTTCCAAAAATGAAAAACACATTCATAGTGCCACATTCCTGTACATACTTATGTTCTTTAGCATCTGTCCACAGCACCTGGTCGTATCCTTTCTTCTGCGCCTCAGCGGTTGGAAGCATAGCGGCGCCATAGTTACCGGCATTCTTTGCAAAACCAACACCACCTTCTGCAGCACGTACATAATTCTCTTCTACAAAAATGCGCAACGGGTGGCTCACATAAGGACCTGTAGGGCTGAGAATGATCAGGAACTTGTATGAAGAAGCAGGCCGTACCCCGATGAATGCATCATTTGCAAACATGAACGGACGGATGTACAATGAATAATCATGTGCGGCGGGCACCCACTGCTCTTCTATCTCCAGCAATTGCTTCATTCCATCCACAAAAATTTCTTCCGGTACTTCGGGCATTGCCATCCTCCGCGCGGAAATATTAAACCTGTGGAAATTATCTCGTGGCCTGAAAATCTTTACATCTCCTGTCTTCAGGTCTCTGAATGCCTTGATACCTTCAAAAATAGCCTGGCCATAGTGCAGCGCAGAGCAGGCAGGCGATATCGTGATGGGTTCATAAGGACGAATCTCTACATTCTTCCACTCTCCGTTTACATAATCCGCCACCAACATGTGATCAGAAAAATTTTTGCCAAATGCCATTTGTTCCAGGGAAAGGTCTTTCAGTTTACTCCTCTCAGCTTTTTTAACCGGAAACACTTCGGATGCTGTCATAAAGATTAAATTTGTTGCAAAGAAACGAAAATTCAAACGATTCAATGGGGATAGACGACATTACACTCAGCCCGGAACTCTGTGAAAGACTTTATGAAAATGTAATAGTGAATACAGCCCAAAAGCCGGCACAAAAACCGGAGAAACCTGTATCGCTCTCTTTCGAAGGAAAAAATCAAAAAAAGATACTGGTGGCCTATGATGTCGCAAAATTGAAAAAGGAAGAAAGAGACATGTTGGTAAAACTCCTGGCTGCCTGCCAACTCTCCACCGATGACATCGCGTTGGTAAACATACATATCACTGAATTGTCTATAGCCAAAATCGTTGAGGAACTAAAAATCGCAAATGCTATATTGTTCGGAATCCCATCACTCAGTATCGACCTACCACTTGATGACAAAGAAAACATAGTGATCGATTATAATCGTTGCGCCTTTATTAGAACAGGCCCAATCAGTGTATTGAACAATAGTGTTGAAAAGAAGAAGGCGCTTTGGATGGCCTTGAAAACCATGTTCCGCATTTTGAACTAAAGTATTTTTTATTGTGGAGAAAACCTGGCAGCAATCTACCCATTTAAAATAGTCATCCCGAGCGGAAAATTGAGAGATTTCCAAATTCATAGTTTTCTTCTTAGGAAATATTGTAATGATATATTTGCACCATTCTGAAGATTATGGAATCATTCATCTTTGCCACGCATAACGAGAACAAAGTAAAAGAAGTAGCTGCTGTTTTAAATCACCGGTTTGATATCCGGTCGCTTTCACAAATCGGTTTCACAACGGAAATAGATGAGCCATTCAATACCATCAGGGAAAATGCCATAGAAAAGGCTGAGGTGGTGAACCGGACAACCGGAAAAGATTGTTTTTCAGAGGATACGGGCCTGGAGGTGAATGCACTCAATGGCGAACCAGGGGTGAAAAGTGCACGCTACGCCGGAGAAAACCGGGATTTTAGTGCAAATATTGATAAATTGCTTGCTAATCTTGGAGAAGCGGCAGACAGGTCAGCACGATTTGTTACCATTGTTTGCCTGATCAGAAATGGTCAGCAACATATCTTTGAAGGTGAATGCAAAGGAACTATTATTGCAGAAGAGAGAGGAACCGGAGGTTTTGGGTATGACAGTATTTTTGTACCGGATGGTGATACCCGCACTTTCGCGGAAATGAACATCGAAGAAAAAAATAAATACAGTCACCGGAAAAAAGCGATAGAGAAACTGGCGGCATTCCTTCAAAACCAATCCTGATCCTAAAGAAATAAATATTGACTGAAAGAAGCAACCATATTACCTCCGAAAACGACTTGATAGACGGGTGCCTTGCTGGCAATCCGGGGATGCAGCGCGAGTTGTACGACAGATTCACATCAAAAATGTATGGTGTCTGCCTGAGATACGCCGGTAATGTTAACGATGCCAACGATCTATTGCAGGAGGGTTTTATTAAGGTGTATAACAATCTTTCTAAATTCCGCAGAGAAGGTTCCTTTGAAGGCTGGATCAGAAGGATTTTCATAAATACCTGCATAGAACAATACCGCAAAAAGGTAAAATCATATAACATTACGGAAGCACAGGAGAATACAGTGGAAGACAAAGACCTTGACGCACTCGACATCCTGGACGCAAAAGACATGGTGAAGTTGATCGCCGAGCTGCCCACAGGTTACAATACGGTATTCAACCTGTACGTGGTAGAAGGGTTCAGCCATAAAGAGATTGCAGACATGCTCGGCATATCAGAAGGTACCAGCAAATCGCAATTGGCCAGGGCTAAAGGCGCATTGAAAAAATTGTTGGAAACAAGGTTTAATAAAATAGACAGATAAAGAATTTTTCATCATGAAAACAGTCCAGGAAAAGCTGTACAATTATGAGCAAGAGCCTCCCGAAGGCCTGTGGGATAAGATCAGCCTCAAGGTTCCCGGAGGAAAAACAATCCCGATAAGCTCATCCAGAAAACGTACGAGGATTGTTGCTTTTTCTACGGCTGCTGCTGCAGTCATTACTATCCTGGTCATTAGCTTTATTTTTACCAACAAGCCTGAAGAAACGCCCGATGCCTCAGGAATTGCAAAAGCATCCGTTACTCCAAGAGATTCAATAAAAGAAAATTATCAACTCTTAGAAACGATTATCAAGGCTCCCGAAAACAAGAAAATGGTGGCCATCCATAATGTTGAAGAAAAAAATAATCTCAAGTATTTCACCATTGAAGGCCCGGGAGGAGAACCCGTAAAAATATCGCCCAAAGTAGCATCCCTGATTGTCTCTGCTGATGGCGAATTTCCTCCCAAACCCGTATGGGATGAAAAAATAAACAAATGGCAGCACATCATGCTCACCAATAGTGCATCGCCCACATCTGCCAATCTGCTCGACATTATCCAGAAAGCATCAGGAGTTACGGAATAATTATGCCCAGAATACAAATATCCATCCCGGAGAGCAGGCCATTGGCTACACTCAGTGTTCCCGTCAGGATCACAGATATCAATTATGGTAATCATTTAGGAAATGATGCTATCGTCTCCATTGTGCATGAAGCAAGGATGATGTTTTTGCAGCAGCACCAATTCACAGAATTAAATGCAGGTGGAATTTCTCTTATCATGAGTGATCTTTCTGTACAGTTCAAGAATGAATCTTATTACGGAGATGTGCTGGGTATTGAAATTTTTGCAGCAGAAATATCCCGTGTGAGTTTTCAACTGGTTTATAAAATCTCTACAGTCAGAAATGACAAGCTATTGCTGATTGCTATAGCCGCTACCACAATGGTTGGTTTTAATTATGAGATGAAAAAGGTAGCAGCGCTTACTGCTGCCTTAACAGGTATTCTTTCAAAATAGTGCGACCACTATTACCAGTCTTACAACCAACATCAGAAGGAATTCCCAAAGAAGATACCAAAGACAAAATGCCACTTTATTTTTGTAAAAATGAGCCGGGCGAAAACCATATCAGAAACAGAAAATGAGATCATCCGGGAATTCTCATTGTTACAAAGCTGGGATGATAAGTACGAACACATCATCAATACTGGCAGGAAGCTGTCTCCATGTGATAGCATTTATAAAACTGAAGAAAACAAGATAAAAGGCTGCCAGTCTGATGTTTGGTTTGTTGCAAATTTTGAAAATGGAAAAATCTATTTCACAGCAGATAGTGACGCCGCTATTGTCAAGGGTTTGGCAGCAATGCTGATTCGAGTGCTGTCCGGTCATTCGCCGGAGGAAATCCTGAATGCAAAATTAGATTTTGTAGATGCCATCGGTATGAGGCAGCACCTTGCTCCATCCAGGTCCAATGGTTTACGGTATATGATCGTGAGGTTAAAAAGTTATGCGATGGCATTTCATCGCAAGAAACACGCACAAAAACCTTCCTGAATTCTCAGGAAAATGTAGCCTTCAAACTCAGGTCCAGGCTGACTGCATGATGAATGATAGCACCAGAAGAAACAAAATCAACTCCTGCCTTCGCATACGCCTCTATATTGTCGAGGGTGATATTTCCGGATGACTCCGTTTCAAATTCTCGATTGATAAGTTGAACTCCAATCCTGGTCATCTCCGGTGAAAAATTATCAAACATGATTCTGTTTACAAGGCTAACTGACAACACTTCTCTTACATCATCCAGGGAGCGAACTTCTACTTCAATAGGAATATCGAGATTGTTTTCTTTCCTGTAATGGTCTGCTTTCAGTATCGCATGCCGGATACCTCCGCAAAAATCAATATGGTTATCCTTCAGCATGATCATATCGTACAATCCCATACGATGATTTTGCCCTCCGCCGATCCTGACTGCTTCTTTTTCTAAAAACCGAAATCCGGGTGTCGTTTTTCTTGTGTCCAACAACTTCGTATGATAACCCTTTAGTTTCTCAACATAGTGATTGGTGAGTGTTGCAATTCCACTCATGCGTTGCATACAGTTCAATGCGAGGCGTTCGCCTTTGAGCAGTGCATGCACATTTCCTTTAATTTCAAAAGCAATGTCTCCACGCCTGATGGTACTACCATCCTGAAGCACTTCCCGAAATTCAAGACCTGGATCCAGGAATTGGAAAATCCGTTTTGCCACAAAAATGCCTGCAATGATACCATCCTCTTTTACCTTCAATACTGCACTTCCCAGTTGCTCCGCAGGTATGCATGACAATGTGGTGTGATCTCCATCGCCCACATCCTCCTGCAAAGAGCGTTTAATAAATTTTTCAAGTTTATCCTGATCGGGCATAAGTCACAACAATTAGAAATTCATTCACCTAAAAATATTCCTTTCGAATTCAACTCCACTCAAACATCCTGTTCAGTGGCAGCGAAGCTTCCCTGATCAATTGCTCCTCCAATGTGATCTCCGGTGTTTCATTGAGCAGGCACTCATATATTTTTTCCAGCGTATTCACTTTCATAAATGCACATTCGCTGCACGCACAAGTATTGTCCTCATTGGCCGGAGCAGGTATGAGTGTTTTGCCAGGCGCTGCTTCCTGCATTTTTAAAAGTATTCCTGCTTCGGTGGCAACTATGAAAACATGGTTATCACTTTGCTGCACAAAATCAATCATCTTTTTTGTGGACCCAACGAAGTGCGCCATGTTCAGAATATGAGCTTCAGATTCCGGGTGAGCTATCAGCAGTGCATCGGGATGCTCTTGTACCAGGTTCAAAAGTTTCTCCAGCGAAAATGCTTCATGAACAATACACGCTCCATTCCACAACACCATATCACGTCCTGTCTGTTTCATAACATACCTTCCGAGGTTGGCATCTGGTGCAAATACAATCTTTTTTTCGGCAGGAATTTTCTTTACAATCGCTTCCGCATTAGAAGATGTGCAGATCACATCGCTCATCGCTTTTATTTCAGCAGAAGTATTGACATAAGATACCACTACGTGATCAGGATATTGCTTTAGAAAAGCTCCGAATGCTTCCGGTTCACAATTGTCGGCTAGTGAGCATCCTGCAGACAGGTCAGGAAGAAAAACTCTTTTGCCAGGATTGAGAATCTTAGCACTCTCTGCCATAAACTTCACTCCCGCGAATACGATCAATTCTTGCCCGGCATCTTTTGCTTTGCGGGCAAGCTCCAGGCTGTCGCCAACGAAATCTGCTACTTCCTGTATCTCAGGTCTTTGATAATAGTGTGCAAGGATCAGGGCGTTTTTTCTTTTGGCCAGTTCACGGATTTGCTGATGCAATACTTTATTATCAGCAACGGGTGTTATCATCATCTGTACAAAATTTATTTGTCATCTTTCACTGCAACCAATAACCCAAAAAGTTTTCCCGGTTGGTGAAAAAGGGGCGCAAATTACACATAATTTTATTGAGGCAAGTTTGCCGGTAAATATGCGGATGTATCATGCCATCATTGTCAATCCATTTCCTTTCATTTCATGTAACCATGCCGTTTTGATATTTCTTACCTTTCACTTTCAAAACCTATTCTTATGAAGAAATATTTCTTACTTGCTTTGCTGATTCCTCACTTTCTTTTTGCCCAAAATCAAACAAAGGAAAAGAAAGGCATTTCCTCCATTGAAGAAAAAACCAAAGACTTCAAAAAGTATGATGGCTTTTTCAATTTCTATTGGGATGAATCTTCAGGAAAAATATTCCTGGAAGTCACCAGGCTGGATTCAGAAATATTATACATCGCTTCTCTGCCCGCAGGCTTAGGTTCCAATGATGTAGGGCTGGACAGGGGAATCATGGGTGATGGGCTGGTGGTGAAATTTGTGAAAGCGGGACCAAAAATTTTTCTATTACAACCCAATCTCGATTACAGAGCCATTACCAACCATGCCAATGAAAAAAAATCTGTTGAAGAATCTTTTGCACAATCCATCATCTGGGGATTCACTGTAGAAGCGGCTACCGGAAATCGATACCTTGTAGATGCCACTGACTTCCTGATGCGCGATGCCATGAATGTAGCCAACAGGTTGAGTGGAAGTAAGCAGGGAAATTATTCTCTTGACAAATCACGGTCTGCTTTTTACCTGCCCAATACAAAGAATTTTCCGCAGAACTCTGAAATAGAAACTACAGTAACATTCGTAAGCAGAGATGGCAACCCCGGCAGGTTTGTCCGTTCTGTTACTCCTTCTGCAGACGCTATCACTTTGCGCATTCACCATTCTTTTCTTCAATTGCCGGATAGCGATTTCGAGCCAAGAGTTTTTGATCCACGCAGTGGTTACTTCAATATTTCGTATAAGGATTACAGTACGCCTGTATCCGAACCAATCAATAAATATTTTATCTGTCGCCATCGCCTCAAGAAAAAGAATCCGAATGCTGCAATGAGTGAACCGGTAAAGCCTATCACCTATTATCTCGACAACGGAACACCTGAGCCTATTCGCAGCGCACTGTTAGAAGGCATGCGTTGGTGGAACCAGGCCTTTGAAGCAGCAGGATACAAGAATGCATTTATCGTAAAAGTATTACCTGATGATGCAGACCCGATGGACATACGGTACAATATGGTGAACTGGGTACACCGCTCTACGCGCGGATGGAGTTATGGTGCTTCGGTAGTAGATCCCAGGACTGGAGAGATCATCAAAGGAAATGTTACGCTCGGTTCTCTTCGTGTTCGCCAGGATTACCTGATCGCACAGGGGCTGTTAGCTCCGTTCACAGATCCGAAAGCCGGTGATCCTGAAAAATGGGGCGATCCGTCCAAAGATAAAATGCTGAAGATGGCGTTAGCGAGATTGAATCAATTGGCCGCACATGAATTAGGACACACACTCGGTTTACAACACAATTATATTGCAAGTACAGAAGGGCGAGCCAGTGTGATGGACTATCCCAATCCTGTAGTGGAGATCAATCAGAAAGGTGAATTTGATCTCAGCAATGCTTATGATAATAAAATCGGTGCATGGGATAAAGTCGCGATCACATGGGGCTACCAGGATTTTCCAAAAGGCACAGATGAAAAATCTGCATTGAATAAAATACTCGATGATGCACAAAAAAATCATATTGAATTTCTATCAGACCAGGATGCACGACCTGCCGGAAGCGTAAACCCGCTTTCACATCTTTGGGACAATGGATCAAACCCTGTAGATGAACTGAAGCACATTATGAAAGTGAGGGAAAAAGCTTTGACACAATTCGGAGAAAACAACATCCGTCCCGGGATGCCGATGGCCATACTGGAAGATGTGCTGGTGCCTATATATTTCTTTCATCGCTACCAGTTAGAAGCCGTTACCAAAACTATCGGTGGTATGTATTATAATTATACGGTAAGAGGTGATGGACGCAAGACTACATGGCCCGTCAGCAAACAGGAGCAATTGGATGCACTGAATGAAATCATTGCCTGTATGGATCCCAAAGTATTGGCACTTCCCGACAAACTTGTCAGCATGATTCCTCCAAGGCCTTCCGGCTATCAATTTTCTTTGGAACTGTTTAAGAAAAGAACAGGACTGGCGTTTGACGTATTGACTCCGGCAGAAACAGCCGTTGACTTCCCCCTTTCATTCCTGTTCAACTCAGAAAGGCTTAACAGGATGATACAGTTCGAAGCTGCAAATAATGGGCTTGGTGTAAGTGAAATGATCAACACTTTGGTGAACAGCACCTGGAAAGCCCCTCGCCGCACCAGTTTGGAAGGACTGATACAGATGCAAACGGAACAAGTGTTACTCACTTACCTGCTTTCTTCAGGTATTGACAATAATAATTCCTTTATGGTGAAAGCTGTGGTACAAAAATCTGTCAGTGATCTGAAATCATTTATAGAAGGAGAACTAAAGAAAACTAACAGTAATGAATACACTGCACACCTGATGCTGGCATTGGAAAGAATGAAAGCACCGGAGAAAGCAACGCCAACGATTTACAAAGAGATGCCTCCGGGTGCACCAATAGGATGTGATTGGGATGGGATGTGAGGGTATCCGCTAAAAGGAATAACCGGCGTGTAGTCTCCGGCCAACGGTAACAAAAAAAAGTTTTAAGATATCGAAGCCGTTGGTCGGAGACCACACGGCGGTAGCATATATTTGTTTTCAAAACGCTTTGGATAACACAACTGGCGCAGGTCTCCTGACCTGTGACAGCCCGTAAAATAAAAGGACTATTGGTATTAGTTGGACTTTTGAAGAAATTCGAATTGGACGATAGAATTTGAATATTCGTAACAGAGTAAGGATTAGGACAGAAAAAAATAACAATTGGGTACAGGGTACCTGGCCCGCACCATTGAAAACAAAACTTGAACATGAGTAACGCTTAGGCACAGGCCGGGAGGCCTGCGCCAGAAGAGAATGAAAAAAAGCTATCACCACTTTACTGATAATAGCTTGCAATCATCATCCATCAATTTCCTACCAACTATAAGTACTTCTGTAAGTCGTAACACTGTAAGTTGGTAAGCTGTAAGTGGATGTCCTGTAATAGCTTGATGAAGAGTAAGTAGAAATGCTGTAGCTGGATGAACTATAAGATGAAGTGCTATAATTTGGTAAAGTATAAAACTGAGATGAGTTGTAAGAGGGTGAGCTGTATGCAGATGAACTATAAGTGGAAGTATTGTAATAATAGTCCCGTGGTTTTGTGCCATAAGTTCCGGTGTATGGATTTACATTTCCTCTCGTACTGTAATTATCGTTTCGTGTGTAGTTAGGTGTAGTACGATAATACCCCTGAACATAAGTGCCATTGCTGCGGTAGTAACCATTAACATACGTAGAGGTCTGGGCAAAGGAAATGAGGCCAAACATTAAGATTGCAATTGTGAGGATTGACTGTTTCATTTTACTGATTTTTATTGTTTAAAATTGTTTTATTGCCTGTTTATAAAAATTTTGGAAAGAGGTAACCATGGATGGGAAAGTATTTTTAGTTTCCCAAATAGTCATTCAAATTCAGGCTGCCTTCCATGTACCCATTAAACTCCAGCACATCGAGATATGGCAACACCATTTTGAGATAGAATGCAACACCAGCTGCTTTGTATAACTTCACAAAAGAAACAGTCGCATAGCCGGTTTGGAAATCGTATGTATTGTAATACTTCCATCGAAATGTAAAGAAGTCCGCTTGATAATTTTTATCTGATTCGGGTAATCTGTCATGCCTGAGCGAAAATACCCAGCCATGAGATTGTTCATTATTAATTCCGGAGACATTGGCGAAACATAAGTAACCGTCTCCATTCTTATAAAAGACCATGTATTGTTTTCTTTCAAAATACCACTGAGAAATATCCTCACCATTGTTAGTTGCCTCAGTGATTTTGAATTTGGCTAATGTCTCCTGCTTCTGAGCAAATGCTTCGGCATGAGTCAGAAGAACGATGATTGTTAATGCAATTAATTTCATTTTGATAAGTTTAAAGGATGATCAGGGAATGGCCAATACCGGTTCTGTAAAACCACTGTTTACAGCCACGATTGCAGGCAAGTATTGATTGAGGGTATAAATATTAGTTGTCAGTAGGATCTCTATGTTTTCAGGATCGAGTGGATGACCCTGAAAAAGATGGGTTGTTTTGAGGTACAGATTACAGTCTTCAAAAACCAGGATAAAACCGCCCAATAAAATGCGGCAATTTATTCTGGCTATCAACTCGGCTATCCGGAGTTTTTGCTGGTCTTTGATCTTTACCGGGCATAAGGAATGAATCTCCAATACACTTCTTTCTTCATCCACTTCCAGGTGAATATTCCATTGCCCGTTTTCTTCAGACACGGGTACAATGAAACTGTGTTCCTCATCTTTTTGAAATCTTAATTGCCTGGATGTGAAGTACGCTTCCAGAACTTCGCTGCCGGTGTTGTTTTTATTTCTTCCGGAAATCTTCTGCAGCATGGTAGTAGGTTTTGTTTTGATATTTTGTTGTAATACCTACTAATAAAGAATCGGAAAAAAGGTAACCATTGACCATTGGTAATTGTGAAGTCAAATAAGGGATTCGTTCTATTTTCAATGGCAATAAATAGTATTAATATTTTTATCTTTAGATTAAATCATTGGTACACCTGGGGTAAGCAAGTTTCCATTTAAAATGTGGCTCTGAAAAGGCGACACCTGCGATCGGACACCTTGCAGGCGGTATCAATGGTTTTTCAATACAGTATCAGGGTACAGAAACAGTTATAACACACGAACCAACTTTCATTAATGATCCAATTTTTTTTCTTTCAACAACGAGTTCATGAAATCCTTCATGTTTAAAAAAAACTGGTAATTAAACTGAAATTCGATGCGCGAAACTCCCTCTATTTTATCAATATCTAGAGCTACCGGAAATGTTTCTGAAAAGAAGTGAAAAAACACTTTTGTTTTTGTCTCATTAAAAATTGGATACCGGTCGATATTTAGCTGGCTCAGTGGCTCAAGCGTCCCTGCTTTAGCCAATTCAGGTTTGACTACTGTGGAATACTTGACCAGGCAAATACCCCCATGCTTTAAATGTTTTAGTGTTTCATACGTAAACTTCATGAGAAATTAGTTTGATTTTTATAATTAGTTAAGTGACCATTACATTATAATATAAACAAAATTGCGACTTGAACAATTTTTTCAAAAATTCTTTTTCACTCCAACAAAACAAAACCTGCCCAACAATATGGCAGGTATTTTTCACTCATTTCCTTCTATCTATCTTTGTTTCAAGGATTCGTGAACCGATAGCCCACTAAAACAATTTTGATAAAACAAATCCATCAATACCATTGACTAAGGATTCGAAATTTCTTTTGATTATAGTTTTCACCAATAGCATAAATACTTTTAACTTCAAATCAAATCATTGATACACCTGGGGTAAACAAGTTTCCATTTAGAATGTGGCTCTGAAAAGACGACACCTGGGATCGGACGCCTTGCAGAGGTATAAATAGTTTTTTTGTAGATTAATGAAACCTGAGAAAATCTACAGGATTAAGACTGGTTTGAAAAGTGGGCAATTATTTCTGTTCAGAATAAATAATATAGTCTGAAGTCATGACACCTTTTTCATAGCCAGTTTCTTTGTATAATCTCGCAATAAAATCACGCTGGTCAATATCAAAACCGTTTAAGATACAGTGTCTTGGATCAGGACAGTTTTCAATAGACGGATTAAAATATTCAACACCTTTATATCTAAAAGAAAGAATGTAATGCGGGAATATTCCGCTGAATACACTGTTTTCTCTTTGATCCCAATGAATCATAGAATCAAACTTAAAAATTGATTTATATTCTCGAATTATGTGAATGAAGGGATTCCAGAATGTAATAATTATTCCGTCTGCAAATTTTTCGGCAATCTCAAAACTCGATGTTGAAGAAAGAAAGTGCGACTTTTTTTTGTATGCGGGTAACCTGCCCATTCTGTGAAGTAAAATAAAAAGATAATCTCTGGTGTTTTTTCTATTGTTTATGTTTTGATTCATGCATTTTTCAACGAAATCTTCCTTATTTGCAGAATTAAAAAAATAATCAAACAATTCTTTGTTTGCTTTTCTAAAATCTAAGATTGCAGAACCCTTGGCTGTTTTTAATTTATTGTATTGCTGAAATAGATAGCTAAACGTTTCCGTTGTTGTATCATTGAGAGGTATTTTGTTTTGGATTTCATTTTCCCAAAAGTGTCGAGATTTTAGACCGAAGTAAAACAATTTTTTGGCGAAAGATTTGATGTTATGGTCTTGAAACTCTTCATTCAGAATATGAAACTCTTTTTTTGCACTTGCTCCTCTATAATAGATTTCAATTATATTTTGATTCTTAAGATTAATTAATTCGTTTTTGAAAAAATTGTATTTATTCATTCGAACCAGTATTTAAACCTAATAATAAAATGGATTTAAGAACTGTAATTGCCCTTCATTTAGCAGACCATCCAATAAATTCTTTTGAAATCGATATGGCGATAAAGGGAGAACAAACATTTTCACTCCAACAACACAAACCCAGCCCAGTAATACGGCGGATACTTTTCACTCATTGCTTTCTGTGCCTGTTTCAACGATTCATGAACAGTCAAACCTCTAAAGCAATTCTGATAAAATAATTCCAGCAATTCAGCCGATTGCGCATCCGGAATCCTCCAAAGGCTCATAATAATGTTCTTTACACCAGCAAGTTTGAATCCTCTTTGCAGACCGAAAACACCTTCGCTGCCATTGATGTCTCCCAGCCCTGTTTCGCAAGCGCTGAGCACAGCTAATTTACAGTTGCTCAAATCCACATTCGCTACTTCCATAGATGTTAGAATTCCGTCCTCTGTACTGTCAGTAATGAAGGCGCTGTTTTGCCAGGCTTTGTTAGCGCCTGCCAGTATCAATCCAGAGCGTAGCAAGGGGTCTTCAGACCATTTATAAACCAACTTTTTTTCTGCTCCCTGCCAATTAAAATCCTTTGGTTTTTCGGGAACCGGATTAGGAAAGAAATATCCGTGTGTAGCCAAATGCAAAATGTAAGGCGATGAAAATCCATTCAGATTTTTAAAGGTGGATTCGTTAGCCTCATCTCCTTTGAGCAGGGTTACTTTTACACCTGCTTCAGTATTTATTTTTGCTATCTGTGTGGCTTCGGTAAGGGTACCGGGTAAATACGACCACTGCGTGGTACCACCTCTGTTGGTTATAGAAGCTACCTGTTCAAAACCCGGTGTATAAACCGGTGGCGTAAAACTGATACCTGAGTTGCTTGCTGTATCGTAATTCACACCGCCAAATACTACGGCACTTGAGATAGCGGTATTATTAATTTGCAAAGCTGAGTATTTGGGCAACCCTCCGGTGGTTCCCAGAATATGCACATTGAAGGAACCACCACCAGGTTTGTCAGACATTATTTGTGCAAGATTCAAATTGTACAAAGAGCCGGAAGGCGCAGCATAAATGGTAGTAACGCCCCTTAGCAAACTGTCTATGGGTTTGCCGATTAAATTATATAGTCCGAAGTTTTCTTTACTATACAAATTGTTCAGATAATTTTCTTCCGGCAGAGATGGATTTCTTTTCATCAGGCTATCCAATTGCTTTTGCTCAAATAAGGGAATAATTTTTGGGAAGGAATAATTTGGACGAATGACCATTGCCGCATACAATATGCTATCAGTCCATTTTCTATTATAGTATCTGAATGAAACAAACTCGATAGCAGCTTCATCCTTTTTAAGTGATTTTTGTACGTCCTGCCATCTGGTATTTGTAAAGTCTTGTGATTCTTTGAAAGCCTGTGAGCTTTTTACTAACTGTTTTTCTAAGGAATTGGCTGCTTCTTCCAGTTCAATTAAATTTTTAGGTTGTTCACTTTTGGGGAGAATGGCGTATTTATTTAATTTTCTTTTTAGTGACTGAAATTCTTCTAACATATCAGTTAATGCAGTGTCATTGCTTTGTTTTATTCTGTATTGCACCTGAGTTCTGTTACGAAGGGTGAGGTTTTTTAAGAGAATGACGGTGTTAAATAGTTCCTGATTGATCGTGTTGTTGATAATTTTGAATGGATATAGAAGAGAAAATTTACTGTCAATAAGAGCCAATTTTTCCTTATTTAAATAAGCATTCAATTCACTATTGGATTGGTAAGAGGTTTGCTCAGAAAGTTGTTTTTGTTGAAGACCCAATACGGGTACCAGACTTTCTACTCCTTTTTCATATTTGCCTTGTTCAAAATATATACTTGCGAGGTTTTCTAGTAGCATGAAATAATCTGGGTGGTTAGTACCGAAAGCTCGTTCAATGATACTTATAGCTCTCGAAAGGTTTTTTTCAGATTTCAAATATTTTCCTTCCCTAAAGTATAATGCCGAGACTATATTTAAAGTACGGATAAAATCCAAATGCTGCTCTCCAAGATTCTTTTCAGTTAAACTAAGTGCTTCCTTAAGATACGATTCAGCCTGTTCAAATTTACCCATTTCACAATATAGAACGCCCAAATGCGCAAGTTGCTTCATATATTCTGGATCTACTTTCCCCGAAATTTTTTCTTGAAGCCAAAGTGATTGAAGCAATAAATCTTCTGCCTTAGAAAAATCATAAATTTCAATATATAGTTGAGCAAAATCAATTAGCAAACTTACATAGGTGGGGTTTTCAATACCAAAGAGATTGGCATATTTTTCTTTAATTGTTATATACAATGATTCGGCCTTTCGGTAATTGCCCTGTAGTTTATAGAATCTTGCAAGATCAGACAACGATGATAAGTACTCGGGATTTGTGTCACCATATACCTTTTTCTTTATCTCAAGTGATTCTGAAAATAAGAGTTCAGCATTTTGAAAATCGTTCTCGCGTTCATATAACTTTGCAAGCGAATTAATTGCGTCCGCATAATCTGGATGGTTCACTCCTAAAATCTTTTTTCGCAATCTAATGGCTTCAGATAAAAATGGTTTTGCCTTTTTGTAATCCCCTTTGCCCGTATAGAATATCCCAAGGCTATTAAGTGAATTTGCATAATCTAAATTTTCATTCCCTAATGATTTTTCTCGAATCCTCAGTACCTCCAATAATATAGATTCAACTTTTCCATAATCGCCTATTTTGTAAAGCAGAATGGCCACATTATTTAGCATTGTTGCATATTCTGGATGTTCTACTCCAAATACTTTTTTACATACATCTAAAGCCTCGTAACATAATGGCTGAGCCTCATTTGTCTTACCCTCTTTTATATACAATTCAGCAAGATTAGCAAGTGTTATGCCGTAGTTGTTATTATTAATGCCTACTGTCCTTTTTATCAGTTCCAATGCTTCCATAAAAAGTAGTTCAGCTTTAGAATAGTGGCCTTGGTTGAAATAAATCAAAGCTAGTTTTCTAAGGAGCAACGCATAATTTTCGTTTTCAGTACCAAACGATCTTTTTGTAATGTCTAAACCTTTCAAGACAAGGATTTCTGCCTTTGAAAGGTTTCCTTGATATTGATAAATTGATGCAAGATTTGTAAGTAGAACCAAATTCTTAGAATCTTCTGGACCGAATATTTTTTCATTAACTTCTAGGGCCTCTAAAAATAGAGGTTGTGCTTTAAGGTAATTACCTTCATTAGTATATAAAATTGCGAGACTATTCAGTAAGCTAACATATGCCAAACTCTCCACACCTAATTCTATTTTACATCCAGGTAATGCTTTTTCACCGATAATAATTGCTTCACTTATCTTACCTTCCTTGTAAAGAGTATTCATTTTATTTATGTTATCCTCACAACTCTGACCATATCCACCAAAGCTTAGAAACAATAATATCAAAAGAATCCCAGTCATTCCTGCACTAATTGCTCTCAACTTCATACACTAACATTTTATTTAGTAGATACATACAACCCCTCGTCTTATTAATAATTTTCACCCTTTGAGGTGAATCACTTTCTTCAAACGAAATAACTGCATTGATGCTCTTACCATCCAATTGAACATTGATACTCCCTTTTTTATTTCGTCGCACAACCAATCCATCGTTCACTTTAATTATATTAGAAAAAACGAGATTATTAAATTCCGTGTCGCAAGCCGGATCGCTCTTACTTTCGTTTTGCAAATTCTTTATCCAGCCGGCTTTGTAATCATCAATTTTCAGAAGACTTTTATTGCTTTCAAGTGCAGTTTTTAGCAAGTGATAATTATAGGCGGCAAGACTGTCCTTCTTTTCTATTTTTTCAAACAATGCTAATGCAGCAGCCTGATTGTTTTGTTTGGCATTGATGATGGCTTTCAGGTGCAGAATCTGGACTTCATTTTTATTTTGCAAATCTTCCGCCTCGTAAAGTACACCGAGTGCCATATCATAATTAGCCAGCGCTGTGTTTACGCATGCCAGGTTAATAAAACTTGGGAAGTATTTGGGGTCAAGCATTTGCGCTCTTTCAAAATATCGCTTAGCTTCTTTCAACAGTTCTTTGGGGTCTTTGTTGGCAGATCCCCTGGAATTACTGCCATACAACCGGCTTACAGGGTCAATATCTATCGGGTAAATGAGATTTAAATTATTTCCGGGATTGTTTTGCACTGCTTGCAAAAAGGTAGCTACTCCGAGATTATTATACACCTCTCGGCTGGGAAAGTACATACTCAAATAGGTAAAGCAGGATGCCGCTTTGGACAGTTCATTTAAATAGAGGAGAAGCAAGCCGGCATTATACACAGCCTGCAGATCCGTTACTTCCTCTGCCTGGTAGTCAATCATTTTGATCCGTTCATCCAGTGAGGGGTAACCGGGAAGCGTTACCGGTAGTTCATAACTTTTATAAATTTTATTCAGCACTTTTTCAAAACTTTGCAGCGGCTGATATCCGGCAATCATGGCATAGAACAGTCCATCGCGGTCGGCCTTGGTTTCTTTCTCTATCTTACTTTCTTTACTTGCTTTCAGCAGTAGTTTGTTTTTTGTTGCAAAAGCGTAATCGCTACAGAAGCTATGATCGTTGTAATAATGCGCCAATTCATGACTGATGATGGTGGCTAATGCGTTGAGGCTGTCGGCTTGCAACGTTTTGCAAATGTCAAAAAGCTTTTCATCTACTTTTATCACAGGGCTCGGCGTGTTACTGTACAAGGCTACCACCATTTCCTTTTGTGTATTTGGTATTAGGATCAATTTTGGGGGCGCTTTGGCATTCCCATAAGCATTTACCAATTTGTCAAATATTCTTTTGGTGGTGATTTCTTTTTGAGCAAATGATTGTGCATGCAGATTTGCAGACACCAGCCAAAACAGGAATAGCAAGAACCAGTTTCTATATCTTTTATTCCTGTTCATTAAATAATATTTTTTCAATGCTTTCAATTGTTTGCTTGTCTGTTACCTTTCTCAAAGGAAGCAGGCTTTCCGATTTTTTGGTTTCATAAATGGTTTCTCCGATCTGGCAATAAATGTTTGAGTCAATTTTGAAAACCTTTACCTCCTGATTGGTTCCAATATAAATCTGCAATGTATTTCCATGCAGGCTATATTTATTCAAAAAATTAGATAACGAATCAAGTGTCTTGTTATTTATTTCTATTTGCTCTGTATTCATTTCGTTGTTAATTGAATCTTTAAACGACTTCAAATAGTTTTCCAAATAATGAACCTCAACATTGATGTATTCATCTTTTTTCGCAAAACCGAATGATGATTCCATAAGTATTTTTACTCTGTTTTCTTCAGATGGAATAGGTTTGAGTGTAGGGGAAATAATAGCCGTCTGGTTTTTGATTTCCTGATTTGTGTCAGTTTCGGGGCGATTGATTTTGGGATTGTTGATTACAACTTCAGATGGCTTTTTCGCCTGATTGAAAATTATAATTGTGGTTGTTGCAATGATACCAATCAAGCTCGCTGCAATTGCAATTTGTTTCAAAATACTTTTCTTAAGAGAACCTTCAGGCCATTGAAGCGTATATTTATGTATTTCTTTTCTACCAATGGGCGACTTGTCAAATAAGAGGTCTACTGCTTTCCGCCTATTTTCCTCCTCATTGCTCACGAAGAGCCCTTTTAATTTCTTTCTCTCAATCAGTTTAAATGCATTTGTTATTTCTGTATCGCCAATAAATGTCTCACGCTCGATATTTTTAATCTTTTCGTATAGAGTGCGTCTCTCATTTAAAGCGAAAGCATTTCCAATTGATCTATGATAATCTATTGCCTCTGTAAAATATCTATTGCCAGTTGAAAGCGATTCTTCGATGTCAGCGCTTTTGTGTCCATTCAAATACTGCTCGGCCAAACTATCAAAAAATTGATATTGAATTTCCTTAAGAGCATCAAGATATTTTGTTGCACCCATCCGATTAGCAATAGCAAATAATTCATTCTCATTTTCGGGCTGATGAATGAACACCCTATTTAAATCATCCAAAAACTCTCGTAAAAAATCGTGAGATATTCTTTCATATATCTCCTTACGATCGTCTTCACTATCTGCAACAAAATAATTTCGTATTTGTTCAATATGTCTGCTCGTTAACCTTTTCATTTCCTGGTTCTGATTAGGATTTGCTTTTTTAATCTTTCCTGGCATTTCCATTTTTGTGCTTTGGCATTGGCCGCATTGGTATAATTCATTTCCGTCGCAATCGTTTCCATCGTTTTCTTTTCAAAGAAAAATTTCTTCAAAAGTTCAAAACATTGTTGCCCCTTTTCTTTCATTATCAATAGTTCTTCCTGAATGATTTTCACTCTTTCAGATTTTAGATCGCCATAATCATTTAGCCATTCGACAATATCCTCATTAAAATTGTTTAAGACTTCCAAATCGTCCCCAATTAGTACTGGTTGGTTTTTCTTGTTGAACCGAATCCTAATTTGATTGTAGCAAATAGAGTTCAAGTATGTCTGAATGGTTGAGTTTACCAATCGCAAGTTTTTACTACGAACATTCTCAATAAAAACAATCACTGCATCCTGGTAAATATCCAGAACTGTATCCTCATCCTGGTATCTGCTGTTCATAAACCTCAGGCAATAGTCCCTGTGCTTCTTGTACAAGGCAGTTGCTGCTTCATCATCATATTCCCTAATGCCTTCAATGATACTGTCATCTGTCGAATACATTCTTACAACCCTATTCATTGATAATTATTTTGGTAATTGGTAACCATCTTCGGGAAAAAATATTTATTCCAAAACATGGTTACTTCTCATGAAACAATTTATAAATGGTAAAATAAGTAATAAAATGGAACAAATCACAGAACAAATTATCAATCAACCTGGTCTAAATAATGACCCAGAAAAGGAATTCAAATCATTAAAAAGAGCTAATCGCAAACCTCTAAGAGACTGGGGGCACGAGCAGGCAGGCCTGAATCGTGGCGATGCTGCCGCATTAGAGTGTCATTTGCGTTGGATTCGGGAAGGCCATATCGTAGATGAAACTTACAATGAGAGAGATGAGGTAGCCCGTAAAAAACAAATCGGGTTTGGGATTGTGGAGAAAGAAAAAGAAAAGAGTGCCAAGGAAAGAGACCAGCAACAGATAAGAGAGGTTGTCATCATAGACAAGCAAAATCAAATAGGCAATTTTAAAGATAGTATTGAAGAAAAGAAAATCCAGATAGCTGATGGTACAATCAGAAGTACCTATATTAGCGCACACTTCTGGCTCTATACAGTATTGTGCTTCTTTATATCGGTTTATTTGATTTTCTTCTATTCGTCTGCAATTAATGCGTCTTTTTTCAGAAATATGGCGCAAATGGTGAACAGCGGAAGTAATGATGATGTTAGCCTGATGCTGAATTCTATTTTTGATGCCAAGGGAATTTTTACGCCAGGGACTCAATTAATATTTACGTATCTGGGAGCATTTATCTTCTTCGGTTTTGGCATCCTCCCCCACATCTTTAATCACGAAAAGACAAAATTCAGGATGCTAAAAGTCATTGTAGCCGTGATCGTGTGCCTTGTTATCGATGGATTACTGGCGTATAAAATAGATAGTGGTATCCATGAATTAAAAACGATGATGGGTATTGCAGACACCTCCTGGATTTGGTTTCAAAGTGTCAATTTCTACCTGGTGCTTGCATTCGGTTTTGGAACCTATTTGCTATGGGGATTTATCTATGAAGCTTCTTTAGCCGAACATGAAAAGAAAAATGTGAATTTGAAAGCTGAAATAGAAATTAAAGGATTGAAAAAAAGAATCCGTGAAATTGAAAATGAAATTATCAAGGACAAAGCTAATATTGCCGAATTGCAAAAGCAGATAGATGGTTTGAAAATAGAAATTGAAGCGCTGAAAAAACAACTGGAGCAAGCTTCGCTAAAGCCGGAAGAATTGAAAAGGAACATGGAGCAATTTTATGCAGGATGGCTCGTGTTTCTGAATGGTACGAGTGAGCAAAGTATAAACAAAGAATCATGTGCTCTTGTTTACAGGCAATTTCAGGAGTCACTCAATCTTCAATTGAATCAACAACTTAATTAACTCGATAATAGTATTTGAAATGAAAAAGATCTTGGCAATTATGGCTCTTTCAGCAGTCATTCACTCTTGCTCCCCAAACGCAGAGGTAAGAAAGGATGGTTCTAAACCTAAGAATGACAACTATGTGGTATTACTGGATTTGAGCGACAGGATTATTCAAAGGCAAGACCAAATAGATATTGACACCAATACTATCAGGGCAGCTTTTGAAAAATTTGAAGCATCTGTTCAGAAAAATCAGGTTGTTAAATCAGGCGATAAATTTAGCGTGAGAATTATTCCTCAAAAATTGAGCTCGCTTCCTGAAAGCGGCTTTGAAAATGAATTATCCATTGACTTGAGTAAGTACAATGCTGCAGAAAAACTTAAGCGATTGAATGAATTCAAAAAGAACTTCGGTAGCCAAATCAAGGTATTGTATCAACAAGCCTGCCTTGGCAACAAGGCCAGTGATTTTGCTGGCGTGGATATCTGGCAATATTTTAACGAGCAAATAAATAGTGATTTAGATAGTAAGTGCAACAATAAAATTTTAATTCTTACTGATGGATATTTTGATCTTGAAGACAAGAATCATGGCATAACCAAAAACAATCAATCCACTATTACAGCTCCTTTGTTAAAAAGACTCAATTCACCTGATTGGGAAAAAAATATAAGCGAAACCGATATGGGACTACTTCCGGTAAAGCTAAAATCTGACGCGAACTGGCTGGTTTGTGGCATACAACCAAAGGCCGGAAACAAAGATTTATTGGAAGCAGATAAACTTTGTTTCCTTTGGAAGAAATGGCTCTGTGATTCCGGTGCCAAAACCATAGGAGAACCAATCATCAATTCATCATCTCAAAAAATGAAAAATCTTGTTCTGAAATACTTGTAGCATGAAAGGTGAAACACTGACAAATTATGCCTTCCTCAAATCTCTTGTTTATACAGGAGCAGAAAAGAAAAAGCTTCCTTTTACAAACACTTATATTGACAGGATCAGCTACGAATTGAATATCATCCGAAATCAAAAATGTATTGACTATTTTATCCTATATGCCCGTATCATCGAAATCATCAATGAACTCCATCTTCTGCGCTCACCGGGCAGAAATACTGCACCCTGTTCCCTGGTTAATTTCTGCCTGGATATCACCAAAATAGATCCCATTGCAGAAGGGCCATATTCCAACAGTCACCGTAGGCAAAGAAGCGATGGAAGATTTGCCGGAATTTTCGATCAATCCGGTTTTTGATATCCTTAAAGAATCTTACGGGCTGCTGATATACCAGGAGTCATTTATATTATTGTTGCATGAGGTCTCGGGTATTTCATTTTCTGAAGCAGAGCAGTTGAGAAAAAAATTGTCCGTGATAAAACCGGCATAGAACTAATAAACTTCCAAAGCAGGTTTACAAACGACTGCGAAAAGTGTAATAAAATTGAAGATTCAGTAATCGGTCATTTCGCCGATATGGTAACTAAGATGTTGCCTTTTACTTTCCCAAAAGCACATGCGCTGAGTTATGCTACGGTAGGCTACTGGGGTGCATACTACAAGGTGTATTTTCCACAGGAATTTAATCGCGCTATGCAACCCCGCGACTAACGACATCCCAGGTTCAAATCCATTCTCGGTTTCCTTTGCGTTTATCCGTTAGTGTTAGGTTTCCAATTCGGCGGTAGCAGTTCCGAAAAATGATTCACTATTTAGGCGAAGAAGTGATGAGGTTGTTTAGGTGTAGCAGAGGGGTACCGCTTTTATTAAAAACTACCCATGACAAATCTAACGTGGGTAAAAAAGTAAAAAACTTACCCGCGTTGCAGGTCTTTGTTTTTTTGGAAAAATAGAACTGTATGGCCAAGAAGTTGGTACTCTATTTACCGCCAGGTGCTTTTCTGAAATCTCCTTGATTTGATTTCTCTATGAAATACCTAAACCCTTCTCCGAATCTTTGTGGGTACTGCAGGATTCGAACCAGCGACCTCTACCATGTCAAGGTAGCACTCTAACCAACTGAGCTAAGCACCCGTGCGCCAAAAATAGAATAGTTTCTGTATCGAACCTGTCAAATGTTTTTGTATCGTTTGATTAGAATTGGAAAGCAACCTTCACTTCTGAATTCATCATTGGATTAATTTCCAATTCTTCATATGGCACCGGCAAACAAAATTAGCCATTATTTGATGTTTTCAAAATGAAAACAATCCGGTATATTTGTGAAATGAAGATTCTGGTAAAGAGAACGATTCTTTATTACATATCCAGGTATCCTCATGCTGAAAATGCGTTGAAACTGTGGGTTGGCGAATTTTCAAATCTAAATTTTGTCAATTTTAATGAAATAAAAGCTACCTATAGAAATGCAAGCATTATAGGAAATGGCAGGGTAATATTTAATATAAAAGGAAATGATTACAGGTTGATAGTTTCTATAAATTTTATTCAACAGGCTTGCTATGTTATTTGGTTTGGTACACACAAAGAATATGACAAAATAAACGCAGCAACAATTCCCTTTGATAAAAAGATTCAAAATTTTAAAGTCAAATAACTATGAAATGGAAAGTATTAAAAACTGACGGGGATTATACCAGGGCAACAAACAGGCTCATGGAAATTTTTCACGCTAAACCCGGAACCTCTGAAGGGGATGAAATGGAATTATTAATGGTTTTGGTAAAAGATTATGATGATAAACATTTTGTAGTGCCTCAACTTGATCCATTGGAAGTAATTAAATTAAAAATGGAGGAAAGAGGAATCAAAGCCAGGGACCTTGAACCTGTTATTGGAAGTAAAGGCCATGTGTCATCTGTATTGTCCGGGCGAAGAGAAATAACGCTGAAAATGGCTCAACGGTTGAAGGACTACTTTCAATTGCCTGCAGAAATTTTTTTGCACTCTGCATAGAAAAGCTGAAACTAAGAGATTGATGCCACAAAAATTAGGTTGAACAGCAAGTGGCTATCTTTCACTTCAAATACCTCCCAAACCACTCCAAATGTTTCTCAAACCTAAACTTGATATAACTCGGTACCACCAATCCATGATTTTGATTCGGATAGATAATCAGTTCTGTAGGAATACCCATGCTGCGCAGAGCCTGGTACATTTGTTCTGCACCGATCACAGGTACGTTGAAATCATTTTGTGATGCCATGAATAAGGTGGGTGTTTTGATTCTATCAGCATGTACAAACGGATAAGAAACTTTCAACCACTTGTCCAAATTTTTCCAGGGCACACCCAATTCATTTTCGTACTGATTTACGTATTCATCAGAGCCATACATACTCAGTTGCAATGAACTGCCTGCACCACTTACGGCTGCTTTGAAACGCTGATCGGTGGCGATGGTATAATTTGTAGAGATGCCACCATAACTCCATCCTGCAATGCCCATCCGGTTTTCATCAACGATACCCTCTTTGATCAGGTAATCGGCTGCGCCAATAATATCCATTACTTCTTTATGCCCCCAATCACCAAAAATCGTTTCTGTATAAGCAATACCTCTGCCGTTGCTGCCACGATAATTCACTGCTGCTACAGCATATCCGGCAGAAGCGTATATCTGCCTTGTCAGGTCAAACTCAAATTCATCCTGCCCTACGGGCCCACCATGAATGAACAGTATCAGTGGAAGTTTCTGTCCTTTTACCGCATTGGCCGGGCGATACAACAATCCTGAAACAATAGTACCATCCTTGCTCTTTGATTTAAATCCTTCCACACTCGCTAATTGCAATGGAGCAAGGAATGAATCCTGTACATGAGTCAATCTTCGCAATTCATTTTTTTCCAGTGCATAAATTTCCAATGGTGTCTGAGGATTACTCATAGTAGCAATCCATTTGTCATGCTGCATTTCAATATTTGAAAAACTCTGGTCACCGGCAGTGACCTTATTCACCATGCCATCCTTCACATCAAATGATACAACATTGCATTGCCGGTCGTCCTGCATCAGTACATAAATAGTTTGCCCATCGCTGCTCCATCTTTGATTTCGTACAGGCCTGTCCGTTAGTTTACTCAATAATTTTGGTGTACCTCCTTCGGCTGGTATCACCGCGAGATAATTTTCGCCATACATCGTGAATGCCTTATTGCTGCTGCTTTGCAGGTAGGCGATCCACTTGCCGTCAGGGCTCCACCGCGGACTAAAATCACTGCCTTCCCATGTGGTTACCTGGCGGACAGGCGTTTTTCCATCCAGAGTCAGGATAAAAATATCACTGTTCTCATTCCTGTCAGGGTCTGCAGTATGATTGCTCACAAATGCAATCTTTGTTCCGTCAGGAGAGAAAACCGGGTTAGATTCATCATAGTTTCCTCTCGTAAGCGTATCCAGTTTCTTCGAAGCCAAATCAAAATAATACAGATGCGTCTTTCGGTTGTCTAAATATCCTTCATAGTCTTCTTTGAAATGATACCGGTTGATGATATAAGGGGTTCGGATTTTTGTTTTTGCCGTATCCGAATAATCCGGGTCTTTGATCACGAGCACAATGCCTGCCCCATCCGGCTTCCACGCATAACTTTCAATATCACCTTTGATAATATTGGTAAGTTTCTTTGCTTCCCCACCTCTTCTGTCCATAAGATAGACCTGCGATTTTTTGTCGTCATCCTCCGGATCACGGCTTGCAATAAAAGAAATATATTTTCCGTCGGGACTGAATACGGCTGCGGACTCGCTTCCCGGCCCGTTCGTCAGTTGTACATTCTGTTTGCCATCCCAACTGATCATCCACAAGTCACTGTTGCGTTTATCTTTTGTGGTATCAACAGTAGTCAAACTGTATAGCACCCATTGCCCTTCGGGTGATAATTGAGGACTTGAGATGGTTTGTAAACGATAATAATCTGCAGGAGTGATGGGTCTTTTTTGTTGTGCGTTGCTGATTACAGTAAGCAAACAACAAATGGGAAATACAAAGAGGATTCTCATAATGAAGAGGAATGGTTGATGGTCTAAAATTAGTACATCAAAGTTTCTGAAATTATGTTGGGCTGAACAATTATTCTTGAAGTCATTTCTTTTCATCCGCCGTCTGACCTTTGATACTAGCGGCTACTTTCTGGATGGAAACTTACCGGTCGGCACCGAAGGTCAGACCGGTAAGTTTCGGTAGCCAACTTTTCCTCATTGATTTCATCCGCCGTCTGACCTTTGATACCGGCGGCAACTTTCTGGACGGAAACTTACAGGTTGGCACCGAAGGTCAGACCGGTAAGTTTCGGTAACCAACTTTTCCTCATTGATTTCATCCGCCGTCTGACCTGCGGTACCGACGGCTATCTTTCGATGGTACTTCGGTCGATACCAAAGGTCAGGCCGGAGATTTTAACTGCAAACTCTTCACAAATTCTTTCCCCCAAATAGTGGTAATTTTATTGTTTCATAAAATGAACATGACAAGAACCATTATTCCCGACTTCAGCCTTTCTCCGCATGTGGACAAAGTTGGCATTGAAGAGCGGGCAGACCGCATCACCAAGAGAAGCATTAAGAAGGAAAGCAAAGTGAATGGACTATTGCTTACACTCAACATGATAGACCTCACCACACTCGAAGGAAAAGATACGGATGGCAAGGTGAAACAGATGTGCTACAAAGCACGCCACCTGCTCGATACGTATCCGGGACTGCCAACGGTCGCGGCTGTTTGCGTGTATCCGTCAATGGTAAAAACAGCAAAGGAAGCTGTGGGCGATTCCGGTATCAAAGTGGCTTCAGTGGCCACAGGATTTCCGAGTGGGCAAACAACCCTTGACATAAAGATCAGCGACACAAAATACGCTGTGGAGCAGGGGGCTGATGAAGTAGATATGGTCATCAGTCGTGGACGTTTTCTTGCAGGTGATTACAATTATGTGTTTGATGAAATCGCTGCCGTGAAAGAAGCTTGTGGTGATGCAAGGCTCAAAGTAATTTTGGAGACCGGCGAGTTAGTCACCTTCGACAAAGTGCGCAGAGCAAGTGATATCGCCATGTATGCCGGTGCTGATTTTATCAAAACATCTACCGGAAAAATTGCTCCTGCGGCTACATTGCCTGTTACGCTCGTGATGCTGCAGGCTATTCGTGATTTTTATTACAAGACCGGGAAAATGATCGGGATGAAACCGGCAGGCGGTATCTCCAAAGCCAAGGCAGCACTGCATTACCTTGTGATGGTAAATGAAGTGTTGGGAGAAGACTGGATGAACAATCACTGGTTCCGTTTTGGCGCCAGCAGTCTCGCCAACGATGTGCTGATGCAACTGATGAAAGAGAAAACAGGTGTTTACCAGGGGAAAGATTATTTCCCGATCGACTAAGAAAATTATTTCCAACTTATTTTTTTTAAAACAAAAATGGCAAAAGCAAAAAACAATTCCCTCAAGTTGAAATTCGAAAGTGCACGCAAGCTGGCACCGGCTCCCGAAAGCAGAAGCTCAGCTACGATCAATCCACGCTATGATCTTTTCATCAATGGCAAATTTGAAAAGCCATTGAGTAAAAAATATTTTGATACCATCAATCCGGCTACAGGAGAAAAACTTTCTGAAGTAGCACTGGCTAATGATGCAGATGTGGACAAAGCGGTAAAGGCAGCACGCAATGCTTACGAAAAGGTTTGGAAGAAAATGCCTGCAAAGGAAAGAGGAAAATATATTTATCGAATTGCACGAATGGTGCAGGAGCGTGCTCGTGAATTTGCCATTGTAGAAACATTGGATGGCGGTAAACCGATTCGTGAGAGCCGTGATTTCGATGTGCCTACCGCAGCCAATCATTTCTTCTATTATGCGGGATGGTCAGATAAATTAGAATACGCTTTTCCCAACAGGAATGCAAAACCATTAGGCGTGGCCGGACAAATCATTCCCTGGAATTTCCCTTTGCTGATGGCTTCATGGAAGATAGCGCCTGCATTGGCTACAGGGAATACCGTTGTACTGAAACCTGCAGAAACCACACCACTTACGGCTTTGCTGCTCGCAGAAATCATTCAGGAGGCAGAATTGCCACCAGGTGTGGTCAACATTATAACAGGTGCCGGAAATACTGGCGCTGCATTGGTCAACCATCCGGGTATCGACAAGATCGCATTCACAGGTTCTACCGAAGTTGGAAAGATCATTCAAAAGGCCATTGCAGGCACTAATAAAAAAGCAACTCTTGAATTAGGAGGCAAAGCGCCGAATATCATTTTCGATGATGCCCCGATAGACCAGGCGGTGGAAGGGATTGTGAATGGAATCTTTTTTAACCAGGGACATGTGTGTTGTGCTGGATCACGATTGTATGTACAGGAATCAGTGATGAATGAGGTAGTGCGCAAACTCAAAGACAGGATTGAAACATTGATCGTTGGTGACCCGATGGATAAGAACACAGACATTGGTGCTATCAATTCCAAACAACAATTGGATCAGATCAATAAATACATCAGGATTGGACTTGATGAAGGTGCTGATATGTATCAAAGCAGTTGTGAGTTGCCGGGGCGTGGATTCTTCCTTCGTCCGACCATCTTTACTAATGTAGCACAATCAAGCCGCATAGCACAGGAAGAAATTTTCGGACCGGTGCTTACCATTCAAAGTTTTCGTACAGATGATGAGGTGATAGAGAAAGCCAACAACAATCCTTACGGACTTTCAGCAGGAGTGTGGACAGACAAGGGTTCCAAGATCTTTAATATGACAACCAAGCTGCGTGCAGGTGTGGTGTGGGCTAATACATTCAACAAGTTTGATCCTACATCTCCTTTTGGTGGATACAAAGAAAGTGGATATGGCAGAGAAGGCGGATTACACGGATTGGCGCCTTACATTACTTTTTAAAAAACGCTATTGAAAAAATATTTTATGAGCAAAGTCATTCTGAAAAAATTGCCGGTAAAAGCCAAAGCAGCAACTAACGGTATTGATAAAACGAAAACTGAAAAGAGGCTGGAAGTGCTGAAGACTTACAAGATCTATATCGGCGGTAAATTTCCACGTACCGAATCCGGCAGGTACTACATAGCAACGAACAGCAAAAAGGAAAAACTGGCTAATGTGTGCCTGTCATCAAGAAAAGATTTCAGGGAGGCTGTAGTGGCTGCCAGGGCTGCATTTGGGGATTGGGGCACCCGACATGCTTTCAACCGCGGACAGATATTATACCGCATTGCGGAAATGCTCGAAGGCCGCAGGGCACAGTTCATTGACGAACTGATGAAACAGGATGCAACTTATTCTGAAGCAGAGGCAGAAGTGAATCTTTCGATAGACCGGCTGATCTATTACGCGGGTTGGTGTGATAAATTTCAACAGGTATTCAGTTCGGTGAACCCTGTTGCTTGTTCTCATTTCAATTTCTCCACACCGGAACCAACAGGCATTGTATCCATCATAGCACCACAAGGCAGTTCATTGCTTGGAATGGTTTCTGTGATTGCTCCTGTCATTGCCGGAGGCAATACCTGTGTTGTGTTGTCATCATTTACAAAACCGTTGTGTGCAGTTACGTTTGCTGAAGTGTTGAATTCATCTGATGTGCCGGGTGGTGTGGTAAATATTCTCACCGGCAAACCTTCGGAATTGCTTTCATGGTTTGCTGATCACATGGATGTGAATGCAATTGTGTATTGTGAAATCGATGCTGCGGCAAAAAAAATGGTTCAGGAAAAAGGTGCGTTGAATATGAAACGAGCCATATTCTATCCTGGGATTGATTGGAATACTGATGAAGCACAATCACCATACATGATCATGGATGCGCAAGAGATCAAGACTACATGGCATCCGATTGAGAATATTGGCGGAACCAAGGGAGGATATTGATAGGATAAGCTAATACCAGGTTTTTATAGTGCAACAGGGCGATCAGTTTCCCATTTATACTACCTTAATTATTAATAGTCTATTTTAAAAAGGGGCGTGATATTTAAAGTCAAAGTTTAAATATCGCGCCATTATTTAAAGTTTATCAGGACGGAAAGATATCAGATGCCTCTTTCGAGTACCAATCCTATCATTTACAGCTCCACTATTTCTTAATTCCTCCAAAAGCTCCGAAACACATATTCTTGTGAAGAATTTCTACTTTTTCAAATCCCACTTTCTTCATCAGGTCTAACTGATAATTCATGGATCGTGGTGAGTCTTCCTTCTCCACATAATCCAGGACTTTTTTCCGATAGGCTTTCCCATTCAATTGTTCCAGGTAGTCGCCATACCGTTCCCAAATATAACTGTTGATTCCTGGGGTGTCTTGTGCTATCAGGTCGGAGATCATCAGGCATCCACCCGGTCTTAATATCCGAAAGAGTTTTTCGAAAGTACTTTCCCAATCCTGGTCATCGCGCAGGTGATGCAGCACAGCTCCTGCCAGGATGATGTCATATTGATTTTCTTTCAGGATGGCATCGCGGATATCGTCATGTACTATGGCGACTTCTCCGTTTGTGTTTGGGCTCACTCTTTCAAAAGCCTTGTCCAGCATAGGTTTGCTCAGATCCAGCAATGTACAGTGCAGATCAGAAATTCTTGACAGCATCTTCAGTGTGTAATTTCCGGCACCACAGCCTACGTCCAGCAAATACCGTGCATTGGGTGTTATTCTTTTTGCTGCTTCTGTGATCAGTTCCAGGGAAACCGTTGCATCAATCGTGGATACCTGGCCCGTATCTAAATTTGAAAATCGTTCAACGTCATTGTTAAACCGATTTCTGATTTCCTCTACTGTTGATTTGCTCAATTCTTATCCGATTTTATTTGAACCATTTTTTAGCACTTTCATTTCTATGCGGACATCCGGGCCAGCAGCAGGGTCTTCGTTTTCCTTCCATAATTTCAGCACTCAATCTTTCGATGTGTTCCTTCCTGGTCTCCGGCTTTTTTACAATTGTTGTCCAGCAAATCCACTCGTTGCGGGCTACGGGCGTGAGGCCGTTCCATTTTTCTAACAAGTCTTTGTTCACAATCAATACCTTTCGTAAATCATCCGGTACCTGGTGAACGATGCCTTCGCCTATTAAAACTGTTGTCATGAGTAAATGAATTGATCAAACAAAAATAACAGATAGCTACCGAAAGTCTGAAATCATGGTGGTCTCCGCTTCATTGAAGTTCTGCAAACGATCATCATTGGAAATAGCAGGAACATCTGTGAAGCGCTGCCTTCCGCTCCTTGCTTTGTGCTTCATTATTCAACAGAACGAAACAAAATTCATTTCAGGAAACAATGCAGGATGGCTGATGCTGTATTGGGAAATTGCAGGAGTTAGCGATAAAACATAATTTGTTGGCATTGTGATGCAACGCGTTTGCCTGTTCAATTTTATTGGAATCTGTTATCGTAACCACCGGGTGTAAGATCACCTCGGTAAAATGCCCGCCACCATCGGCGGTCTCCTGCATGATACCGGTCGCATGATCTGAATAATCAACAACAACGATTCCTGCCTCCGAACACAAATGCAGATACCAGAGCATGTGACAAGAGGCAATGGAGGCAAGAAATAGTTCTTCGGGATTGTGTTTTGTTTTATCGCCCCGGAATGAAGGATCAGAAGAACAAAGGATCTCCTGTTTGTTATCGATCAATACGGAATGGCTCCTCTCGTAGGCACGATAACTCTCAGTGCCATTGCCCTTATTGCCTGTCCATTTGATGGTAAGGTTGTATGAATGCTTGGTTTCCATTTTTATTTTTTGTTACACAGAGGACCACTGAGTACCACAGAGAGCCACAGAGGTTTTTCTCACTGGTTCTCTGTGTCTTCTCTGTATTTCTTCTCTGTGTAATTGTTTTTTTATTACACAGAGGGCCACGGAGTACCACAGAGAGCCACAGAGGTTTTTCTCAGTGGTTCTCTGTGTCTTCTCTGTCTTTCTTCTCTGTGTAATTGTTTTTTTATTACACAGAGGGCCACGGAGTACCACAGAGAGCCACAGAGGTTTTTCTCAGTGGTTCTCTGTGTCTTCTCTGTCTTTCTTCTCTGTGTAATTGTTTTTTTATTACACAGAGTACCACTGAGTACCACAGAGAGCCACAGTGGGATTTTCTTTGGGTTTATGCCGCTACCCACCGTCTGACCTGCGGTACCGACGGTTACTATTTTACACACCCACTGAATTAGTTCCTTATGTAAGATTGCCAAATATAAAACTGATCAATATTGTAAAAGCCGCTCCATAGCTGCACTCAGCCTGCTTTCAGCCAGGAACTGATTTTCCAAATCGCGGTTGAAAGGGACCGGTGTATCGAGAGATGCACATCGCATCACCGGCGCATCTAAGTATTCAAAACAATGCTGCCCGATCCATGCAGCTACCTCTCCGCCGAAGCCCCCGGTCATGGTGTCTTCATGCAGCACCAATACCTTTCCTGTATTGCTGACGGTGGCTTTGATGGCTTTGTAATCTAACGGCAACAGGGTTCGCAGATCCAATATTTCGACAGACACTTCGGGATTTTTGTCAGCAAAGTTTTGTGCCCATATCACACCCATTCCATAAGTGATGATACTGGCATCACTTCCTTCCCTTACTACACGCGCCTTCCCGATTTCCGTTTCATAATAACCGTTAGGTACTGCGCCACTGATGCTTCTGTACAAATGTTTGTGTTCAAAAAACATCACAGGGTTCGGATCATTGATAGCAGCTATCATCAAACCCTTTGCATCCTCTGGTGAGGAAGGATACACTACCTTCAATCCCGGGATGTGTGTAAACCATGCTTCATTACTCTGGCTGTGAAATGGCCCTGCGCCTACACCGGCACCGGTAGGCATACGCACTACTACATCAGCATTTTGTCCCCATCGGTAATGGATCTTCGCCAGGTTGTTGACGATCTGATTAAACCCCACCGAAACAAAATCCGCAAATTGCATCTCCACCATACTCTTGAATCCTTCAAGGCTCAGTCCTAATGCAGCTCCTACAATCGCACTTTCGCACAGCGGTGTATTACGCACGCGATCTTTTCCAAACTCCTCCACAAATCCCTCAGTGATCTTGAACACGCCACCATATTCTGCTATATCCTGCCCCATCAATATTAAATTATCATGAGCCTTCATGCTTTGATGCAAACCTTCCTTGATGGCATCAACAAAACGAATTGCATCTTCTCTTTCAGCAGCAGCAATATCTTCACTTACAACACTGGTGCTACTTGCATAAACATCATGAATCTCCTTTTCAACATCCGGAACAAAATGCGGGGCGCCTGCCTGCCCATAAAGTGCACTGTGCTGAATCTCTTCCTCTATATAATCATGAATTTCCTTCTTCGTTGCAACGATCTCTTCATTCGTCATCACTTTTTCCTGCGCCAGGAAATACTCAAAATTTCTAATCGGATCTTTTTCCATCCAATGTTCAAATAATTCTTTCGGAACATACTTCACGCCACTTGCTTCTTCATGCCCGCGCATTCGAAACGTCATACACTCAATAAGGTAAGGTCTTTGTTCACGAATACAATATTCTCTCACACCTTTGATAGTATCGAGTACCGTTAGAATATTATTTCCGTCAATGGTTATGCCTTCCATACCATAACCCTTCGCACGGTCTGCAAGATTTTTACATTTGAACTGTTCACTCGATGGTGTACTCAGCCCATACCCATTATTTTCGATGATGAAAATCACAGGCAAGTTCCAGACAGACGCCACATTCAATGCTTCATGAAATTCTCCTTCGCTGGTGCCGCCTTCGCCGGAGAATGCGAGTGATGCCTTTTGCTGTCCTTTCAATTTATAAGCAAGTGCAGCGCCGTCTGCGACTGAGAGCTGAGCGCCAAGGTGTGAGATCATTCCGCAGATATGATATTGCTTCACGCCGAAGTGAAAACTGCGTTCACGGCCTTTGGAAAAACCATCCAGGTCACCCTGCCATTGATTGATCAGGTCGCGAAACGGAATTTTTCTTGAAGTGAAAACACCGAGGTTTCTGTGCAGCGGCATGATCCATTCATCATCCTGCATGGCCAAGGCCGAACCCACAGCAATGGCTTCCTGTCCGATGCCACTGAACCATTTGGACACTCTGCCTTGCCGGAGCAGCAGCAGCATTTTCTCTTCTATCAGTCTCGGCAGTAATAATGCACGGTAAATTTCACGGAGCCGGTCGTCTGTAAATTGTTGTCTCTGGAATTGCATAGCAGCAAATTTCAACAATTCAGTTCGATTTAAAAAAGATTGTAAAACATAGCTTGCATGCGAAGGTTTATTGGCGTCAATGACCTTTCTCCTTCTGAATGGCCGTACTGAAAAATGACAGCATAAATCCAAACAACAAAGCCCACCAGAAATTCTCTATCCTTATTCCATCCAGCAGGTAATCGGCCAGCAATATGATCAATACATTCAAGACAATATAGAACAATCCCAACGTCAGAATCGTAATGGGCAATGTCAGGAGAAATAACAACGGTTTTACAAATACATTCAACAACCCCAGTACGAATACGAATATCAGGGCATTGCCATAGCTCCCGATAAGCACATGCGGCTGCAGCAACAATGAAAGTATGTACGCGACGAGTGATGTGATGAGTAAGCGAATGACGTATCCCATAAATTAAAGTTTTAGAAGATCAGGTTACTGACAATATGAAATATGCTTTAGGATCAAAATACTTGCGTGCCATCGCCTGCAACTGTGCAGGTGTAATGGTTCTTATGGTATTCACGACATCGTAAAAAAAAGATTCATCAAGCCCGGAAAAAAGAAGGCTCTTCCACCGGTCCATGATCTGGAAAGGACCGTCTAATGACGCCAGTTGCTGCCCGATAAGATAATTTTTTACCAGTGTTAGTTCTTCTTCATCTACCTGTTCGTCACAGAGAATCTGCAGCTCCTTAAAACTTTCTTCAATCGCAGCCTTTGCTACATCTTTACCTGCTTCTGTCGATATCATCCAGGCACCTGACTGAATCTGGCTCTCGATATAACTGTATATGCCATACGTAAATCCTTTGTCTTCCCTGATATTGGCCATCAGACGCGATCCGAAATATCCGCCGAGGATGACATTCAATACTGTTGCTTCTTTATAATCAGGATGCTTTTTGTTGGGGAATGGCCTTGCTATGCGGATAGCGGTTTGTACTCCATTCGGATCATTAGCTATATCATATTTCTTAGGCTCACCGGGTTTCATTTCAAATTCCGGAAATACGCGTTCATTTCCGATATCCAATGTTCCGAACAGATCTTCCATCATTGGGATGAAATCATCAGGCAATTTGCCGGAAGCAAAAACTTTGCAATCGCCATGCAGGTAATTCTTTTCGAAAAAATCTACAAGATCCTCACGTGTGATAGCCTCAATGTCAGCAATGTCACTCCTTCTCCCATAGGGATGTTCAGGGCCATACAGCAGGCTCACAATTTTCCGGTTAGCGACATAATCACATTTCTGGAGGTTCACCTTCATTCGCTGAATAGCATTTTGAGAATAGGTGCTTAATTCCTTCTCAGGGAATACAGCATCTGAAAGTATTTCCCTGACCACAGGAAGAATTTCCTTCAACCGCTTTGTCAACGTTTGCAGCGTGATCACCGAAGATTCATGATAACTGCCGGTCTGCAGAAAAGCGCCGTAGAATTCTATTTGCCGGTTGATCTCGAATGACGATTTCGCAGAGGTACCGTTTTTTATTAAATCAGCAGTTGCTGCTGCAATTCCTGTTTTATTCTCATAACTGTTTCCCGCTTTGAACAACCATTCTATCTTTACGACATCCTCTGCTCCACCATTCACATAATATAATGGCACTCCATTCTTCAATGTCACTTTTTCAAAAGGAGGCAGGAAAATTTCAAATGATGAAAAGTCTTTGGTAGCAGGCGCTACACTTCTGTCTGGCATACACGTTCTTGTTTATTTATTTTCGCTTTGATTCTTTCTGTAATAAAGAGTACTGGAGTTTTCTTCCCTGAACATTTCTCTGGCAGTGTTGAGAATGACTTCGGATGTTACCGCATTATAAAAGTCCCATTCGGTATTGATGAGGTTGGCATCACCTAACAATTCATAAATGGCAAGGCTATTGGCACGGTTCATCAAAGACACATCTTCGAATGCAAGCATGCTCTCGATCCGATTCTTTACTTTTTGCAATTCATCTTCTGACAAAATATTTTCCAACATTTCTCCAATGACCTTTTGAACTGCAGCATCACCCTCTTCTATCGTTACACCTTTCACCAGTTTCCCTTCTATAGCTACTAATCCCGGATCAACGCTACCGGTATGATAGCAAGAGATATTGCTGAATAGTTTTTGTTCCTTGACCAATGATTGATAAAGCCTTGAAGATTTTCCGCTTCCCAATATATCTGTGATCAGGTCCATGGCATAGTAACGCTTGTCAGTTCTTGCATATCCATGCCAGCATTTATACAATGCATCCAGAGGAACATCCGCATGTACCTCGAGCATCCGCGCTTCTGACTGTGGTGGCTCTGCCGGTATCCATCTTTCATACTTTTTCCCCGAAGGGATATCGCCAAACCATTTCTCTGCCAGTGTTCTTACCTTTTCTTCATTAATATTTCCTGCCACGGTAAGAATCGCATTGGCCGGATTGTAATGCTTATGAAAAAAATCTTTGACATCCTGCAATTGGGCGGATTCTACATGCGACAATTCTTTTCCAATGGTCATCCATCGGTAAGGATGTACTTTGTAAGCTACCTCACGAAGTTTGTGCCATGCATCGCCATAAGGTTGATTGATGTAATGTTCTTTAAATTCTTCAGACACTACTTTCTTTTGCACGTCTAAAGATTTTTCTCCAAACGCAAGGGAAAGCATGCGGTCACTTTCAAGCCACAGCGCTGTTTCGATATTTCCTGCCGGCAGGCGGCAATAATAGTTGGTAAGGTCGTTGGTGGTAAACGCATTGTTATCTCCACCCGCTATCTGCAGAGGTTCGTCGTAATCAGGAATGTTGATGCTGCCACCAAACATCAGGTGTTCAAATAAGTGAGCAAAACCTGTACGTTCGGGGTCTTCATCCCGCGCACCTACATCGTACAATACATCAGCTACTACAAGTGGTGTTGTCCTGTCTTCGTGTACGATCACTCTTAATCCATTGGGAAGTGTAAATTTCGAAAATGATATCATGAGCGCAAAAGTCGGGAATAGAAAATGGATTGCCAACAATGGTCTAATAAATCCTGCCCACCCGGAATTTGATCTCTTCTATCTTTCCATTCCGGGAAACGATCATTTTAATAGTCGAACCTACATTTTGCAGTTCACTCTTGTAGGCTGCCATATCCTGTGAAATATTATTATTAATAGCAAGAACGATATCTCCATTTTTAAGTCCTCCTTTGTCTGCAGGTGAGTTTTTCACAATATCATCTATTACGATCAATCCATCTTCAAGATACAGGCTCAACCCGGTATAGCTGTAATCAAAAGGATCATGATAGCGTGTGTTGGGTTTAAGCGCAACCAATCGTTGACGATAATTGAGAATAATATTGAACCTGCGAAGGATATCATTGCCCACCAGGCCTGCAAGAAAAGGATAGGACAGAGCATTGTGTTCATCATCGAGAATATTTGTAGGCACCCTTGCAAATTTGAATGGCCCTATCTGAACCTGTTTGATGATCGTGAGTTGCATTTGCTTTTTGCCACCCAGTCCCTGCACCTGAATGGTTACAGGTTTTCTTTTTTTCATAAGGAAAAAACTGTCCTGCAAAAATTGTTTCGTGAGTAAAAAACACAAGCCCGCACCGGTATCCAGGTAAAAATTTGACTGGAGTTTCCTGTCATCTTTAATGATCGTGGGTTGAATGGGCAATGCTGTAAAAATAGGCCGCAGATAAGTGTAGCCCCGGGGATAATCGAATGACCCCTGTGAATACACACTGATCATCATTTTGTCATAGTCAATCGATACTATGTACCTACTCAAAAAACTGTATCCGATCACACCATCTATTTTGATACCATATACACTGGTGAGAATATCGTAATCATTCACATAAAAATCGAGACTATCGACAGATAGCCCCGGTAAATGAAGTGTGTTGTCGGGTGCGAAATTTACTTCCCTGATCCCTGCAATGCCGCTGACAGTGCGGCCTGACGGGCGATTTGGAATTTGAAACTCAGCAGTGGTGGATGAATCAATTGAGATAGCGCCACTACCTGTATCCAGGATAAAATTTAAAGTATCGGGGATGTCGTCAAAACGTGCCTTGATGAGTATTACGCCACCGGTCAGTTGAAAAAACGGAAATTTTGTAAGTAACTCTGATGGATTCTTATCATACCTTTCCTGTGCATGGGCTTGCCTTGTACTCAGCAGGACCATAAAAAATATAAACAAGGCTTTGTGCATTCCGTACTGAAATTAGAACAATTTTTGCTCAATAAAATTACCTTTGATCACAAAATTCAGAAAGTAATGTTTTATAAAAGGTTCGTAACCCTATCTCTATTATTCCTGGTAGCCACGATTGCTAATGCTCAGCAGCTCAAGAAAAGTGAAAAGGCCATTGTATCCAATTTAAAAACCTACATCGGCTACCTGGCCGATGATAAACTGGAAGGCCGCAGAACAGGTACCGCAGGAGAAAAATCAGCAGCCAATTATGTAGCAAAACACTTTGCCACTGCAGGTCTGATCCCCAAAGGTGATGATGGCACATTTATCCAGTCTTTTACCATTGATGAAGGAAGAATGATCTTACCTCTTACACACCTATCGTTGAATGAAAAGAAAATGGATACTGCTTCCTGGTTTCCGCTCACCTTTAGTGCTGATGGGAGTTTCAGCGGTATGGTAGCTCCTGCCATTCACGAGAGCAATGCTCCCTGGTTTCTTGATATCAAAGACATCATCAATGACAATGCAGGCAATCCTCACTTCGACCTTTCAGATGCGCTGAAGAAGGAAGTGGAACAAATGAAATCGAAAGGCGCTACGGCAGTATTACTATTCACCAGTGGCAATTCCGATCCTGAAATTGGCTTTAACGGCAAGTCGAAAGAAGATCGTCTGAGCATTCCTGTTATATACCTGCGTAAGGCGATATCTTCTGAAGTAGTAAAACATAAAGATGACTTTTTTAATATCTCTTGTACTACCAAGACCGGAGAAAAAACGAGAACGGGCCATAATGTTGCAGGGTTTATCGACAATGGAGCGGCAACCACAATCGTTATCGGTGCACACCTCGACCATCTTGGATATGGTGAAGACCACAATAGCCTCTGGGCGGGTAAACCGGAAATTCACAATGGGGCTGATGACAATGCGAGCGGCACTGCTTTGGTAATGGAGATGGCAAAGCTGCTAAAGGCTTCCAAATACAAAAACAACAATTATCTCATGGTTTGTTTTTCCGGAGAAGAGTTGGGATTATTTGGTTCCAAATATTTTGCAGATCATTTGCCTGTTCCTTTATCGTCTGTGAATTTTATGATCAATTGCGATATGGTTGGAAGGCTCAATCCTGACACCAAGACCATCACTATCGGGGGATACGGTACCAGCCCATATTGGTCGCACCTACCTGAAAAAACAAAAACGATCCGGGTAAAATTTGATTCCAGTGGCATCGGCCCCAGCGATCACACATCATTCTATCTGAAAAATATTCCGGTGCTTTTTTTCTTCACGGGTACACATCCTGATTATCATAAACCTTCAGACGATGCCAACAAGATCAACTATACCGGTGAATTGTATGTGATACAATACATCATGGATGTGATCAAAGGTGTGAACAAAGCCGGCAAACTGCAGTTTCTTAAAACCAGGGAGCCGGATATGGGTGATAGCCCAAGGTTCACCGTTACATTGGGGATCATGCCTGATTATACCTACAGTGGGAAAGGGCTTCGGGTAGATGGTGTCATCAGTGGAAAGGTGGCTGACAAAGCCGGAATAAAAGCCGGAGATGTCATCACCAAAATTGGCGACTACCAGGTACATGATATCAATGACTACATGAAAGCGCTGAGTCACTTTAAGAAAGGAGACAAGACAACAGTTACCTACAATGAAGGTGCTGAATCAAAAACTAAAAACATTGAATTCTAAACGCCCAAAACCAGCCGTTGTAAAGCTTTCTATAGACCAGCAGGATATGGCGAGAAAGTTTTATGATGAAACCCGTTTGTTGGGTATTGTAGCTCCTCTCGAGAGTTATAAATTTTGTTGGCACCTGAATCAATTACTGAATTTTGATTTTCGTACCCGGCCGGATCTCGAGGTAAGTATGAACAACCGGGGGCGTAGTTATTATTTTTCTATATATCAATACCTGAAACCACTTACTTCCATCGTGCATTCCATTTATGAAAACAGGAATGACGGTGAGTACCTGTTACCGGAGTTGCGGCACTTCGATTATCTCTGGCTGATCAAGTATGACGAAGTAGATGAGGAAGAGATGACACTTTTTATAGATTCCGTGAAGAGCATTCCCGTGTTGCAAATGGTAACAGAACTCAGCATTGATAAGCTAAAGAGCAGGGAAAACCTTTTTTTTTAGCCCGATAATTGTGATTCATTTTTGAATTATCAAAATAAACAGTTATGTGGAAAGAAGTCAACAGCTCCTTGTACAAAAAGTTTGTATTCAAAGATTTCGTTCAGGCCATGACATTTATGAATGCAATAGCTTTTAGGGCGGAAGCCATGCAGCATCATCCTTTATGGACCAACGTTTATAACACTGTAGAAATATGGCTGAGCACACACGATGCGGGAAATGTTGTTACTGAAAAAGACCGGAAGTTGTCGAAAGAGATCGACAAGGTCTTTGATAAGTTTGAGTAAGGTTGGTGATAAAGATTGTCTTTCTATCGTGCAAAAACTAAATATACCGGAATATTCTTTATGGGTATCGAATGTTTATTCGTTAGTGCATACCATCAAAAAAATCTATTGCACCAAGAGACCAATTTGCTCTGACTGTTTCCCCTTGTCTCACTCTTCCACTTCAAAATATTCCTGAGTGAATACTGGTTGGAAATCTTCCATCGTATCAGTATTTACGCCCCTTTCCACTTATATTGCTCCAGAGGGATAATGGCAATTTTCTAAAATAGAGAGCGTTCTTTAAACGAACCCGGACAGCTATAGTCCCATCCTAAATGTTTTTATGAAAAATCCTGTTATTATCCTTCTCCTTTTAGCTTCGGCAATTTCATTCTCGTCATGTAAGAAAAAAGACACCCCCGAAAAAGAACACATATTTCGTTTCAATGAAACGATGAATGTAGATGGGCTTGAGAGAACTTATACTGTGAACCTTCCTCCGGATTATTATGAATCATCCGGGTTTTCATTGGTCATTGCCCTGCATGGCGGTGGTGGCAGTTCATCACAATTTGAGTCAACCTGCAAACTGACTGACAAAGCAAATGCTGCAAAATTCATAGTGGTATATCCGAATGGAACTGGTTTAATAAAAACATGGAACGCAGGTACCTGTTGTGGTTCGGCTGTTACGAACCAGGTGAATGATGTACATTTTATCAGTGAGCTGATAGATCGTATGGTAAGCGAGTACAAGATCAATCCAAAGAAAATATATGCCACAGGCCATTCCAACGGTGGAATGCTTTGCTACCGCCTCGCGTGCGAGTTGTCAAATAAAATTGCAGCGATAGCTCCGAATTCATCTACAATGGTAGTAACAAGTCCATGCAATCCGGCAAGACAGGTTCCTATATTACACATGCATTCCAAATTAGACGAGCACGTGGTCTATACCGGAGGATATGGTAATGGAGTGAGCGGCGTATATTGCCCGCCTTTGGATTCTGTATTCAATGTATGGTCGCAGATCAATAGTTGTGCAATACCCTCCAAGGTGACATTCAGTAACGATAAATACACCCTAACCGAATGGCTCAACTGCGATAGCGATGCCGTGATCCATTATTATCTCACCAACGATGGTGGACATGGATGGCCGGGTGGCTTGCCGGGTAGCGCAAATGGGGATATACCTTCGACTGCTATCAATGCGAATGATTTGTTGTGGTCATTCTTTCAGCAACATCAGCTGCCATAGCAGGCAAAAAGTCTTCCCTATGCTTTCTGAAATAATTCTTTCAAAAATTGTCCAAAAGATTTCTTATGCTCTTTCTCGAGCATCAGCAGAGGAATATCTCTTACTAAGTTTTGTTGTGCTACAGAGTCCGTACCATCGTACCAGCCACGGACTACACGGCTTCTATCGAGCAGAAAAAAGTTTTCTGTATGAATGAATGCAGTGTCAACACCCGTATCCGCGATGCTTGCTTTCATTTCGTGAAGTGCAAAGTTGTAGATGCTGTCTTTATTGCCGGTAGCCAACCACCAGTTGTCGGGATTCACATCAAATTTTTCAGCCCACCATCTCAGGCGGGAGAGGCTGTCGTGTTCCGGATCCACAGATATCGAAATAAACTGAACAAGGGAATCACTTGGTGCAAAGGAACTTTGCAGCCGCTTCATACTCCTCGCCATTATTGGACAAATGGTCGGGCACCTGGTAAAGAAAAAATCTACTACCAATACTTTTCCTTTCAGGTCATCAAGCGATACCTTTTGTCCCAATTGGTTGGTAAGGGTAATATTCTGCACATGATGCCAGAGAGTATCGAATGTAGTCTTGCCATGATTTTCATAGACAACAACACTGTCATAAAAATAGCGGTTGGGCATCTTAATATCACGGTGGCTCAGATAACTCAAAAGCAGGTATCCTCCAAGTGGAAGCGCTATCGCCATCAACAAAGCCAGGGCGGCTTTTTTACTCATTTCTAAATGGATTTGCTATAAACAAAATTAGCCATTGCGAAGTGCAATAGCTAATTGAAATTTTATTGTAACCAAATTTTAAGGTTAATCCTTTTTGTATTTGTTTTCTGCACCCGGTGGAAGATTCATGGGCTGATGCCTGATTTCTTTTGGTACATATTTCCTACTGCCGGCATCCGTATTTTTCAGATTCTTGAATGAATTGCCATCTGCGAGGAAAGCAACAATAAACCAGATGAACAGGCACATGGGTATCCCGATGGACAATATCATCATTCTGATTTCATCACCGAGGTGCATGAAGATGGAAATAATATAAAAGGCTTTGGCAAGAGTAAAAATGATAATCACAATCTTAATAGACAAGATAGCACTGTATGCAGGATCTCCTTTGTCTAATTGGTAAATGGTGAGGCCGCAGGCCAGCTCCAGGATGGTCAATACCAGCAATACCCAGAATACTTTCCATATTCTTTTCACCTTTGCGCTATCATCTGCATGAACCAAAACTTGAGGACTCGTTTGTAATGACATATTTTTCAGTTTAAATCTTGCTTGAATAATTTTTGATTAATAGAATTTCATCAGATCAGGTAGAAGCACAGGAACACAAATACCCATACCAGATCCACAAAGTGCCAGTACAATCCTGCCTTTTCAACCATCTCATAGTGGCCTCTCTGCTGGAAGTGTCCCATTTTTGTTTTGATCAGCATAACAATGTTGACTATAACACCTGTGAATACGTGAAATCCATGGAATCCTGTGATACCAAAGAAGTACCCGCCAAATGCAATTGGCCCGGGTGTATTGATCAACCCTCCTTCATACATGACTCGTGGCCCCCATGGGTTGTGCGACATGGTAGTACCCCAATATTCAATCTTACCATCTACCAATACAGCATGTTGACCAGTGATCAGGTGTGTCCACTCCCATGCCTGGCAACTAAGGAAAGCCAGGCCGCCAAGTATGGTCAGGAACAACCACTTTTCTACACCCTTCCTGTTCATCCTGTGCCCCTCATGCACTGCCAACACCATCGTTACAGAACTAAAGATGAGAATGAAGGTCATCAGGCTCACAAAGGCCAGCGGCGCATTACCGTGGATACCCGGAAACTCATTGAATACATAGTTATGATCTACCCAATAGTTCTCACTGAACCTGATGGTACCATAAGAAATTAGAAATGCTCCGAAAGTAAATGAGTCACTCATCAGGAAATACCACATCATCAATTTCCCATAACTCACTTTAAAAGGACTATGCCCTCCGGACCATAGCCGCTGCTTCGTTTGTACTACCGCTGTTTCCATTTATTAATAGTTAAGATAATGTTACAAAAATATAGTTTATTGTTCTATTCTTATTTACAATATTCTCTTTAGTTCTTCTGATGGATGCTTCTATTCGCCGACCTGATTCCGTATTTACTCTTTCCTCTTCTAACCTTATACACTTACCAACTCAAGAAGCTATCCTAGAATCTTCTATTCATCAAAACCTTTATCCCTCCACTGCCAAAAAAATCAACAGGTACAACCACAGCAAATCCACAAAATGCCAGTAAGTACCCATAATATCAATGCCTACGGTACTATAAATTTTCACTTTCGTACTCAACGACTGGAGAAACAAAATGACCAGCGCCACAAGGCCTCCTATTACATGGAGTGCATGCAATCCTACGATCACGTACAAAAATGAAAACGACACATTCCTGGTAATCGTTACTCCCTGGCTCCACAATTCTGAAAATCCCATCACCTGGAATACAACAAACAAAATCCCAAGCATCATTGTCACTGCAAGCCAGAAAGTGTAACGGCTCGTTTTTCTTTCAATAAAGAACTTACGTGCCAAAACGATGGATACACTACTCAATAGCATGACTCCAGTAGAATAATAAAATACAAGGGGTACATTGAAGGAAAGCCAATTGGCCTGGCTGCGCTTCACAATGAAAGCACTGCTCAATCCTGCAAACATCATGACGATGCTTGCTATAGCTATCCACAACAAATATTTTTGTGGATGAGTTCCTGGTTTGGTAGCTTTCATTGTCATCATCATGATTCAGTGATTTAGGGTTTTCAAGGGTTATACTTTATCCAGTAATAGGGATAAAAAAACGATCATCAAATAAATATATGCGCTGAACATCACCATTCTTGCTGCCCCTGCATTCATTTTTATAAACAATCTTATACTCACTGCCACCATCCATAGATTACAGATGAGTAATATCCAAAATGATAAAATTCCGCTGATATTAAAATAGTAAGGCAACATACCTACCGGTATCATGATCATACTGTAGATAATAGCCTGCACTGCCGAAAACCGTGTGGGGCCGCTCTTTGCAGGCAATAGCCTGAATCCCGCTTTCTCATAATCTTTATGTGCCAGCCACGCTATAGCCCAGAAGTGTGGGAATTGCCACAAAAACTGGATACCAAAAAGCACATACCCACCACCGTTAGAAAAGGTAGCATATTGACCGTTGCCTGTGATGCCCTGGAAATGTGCCAATGGGCTGAGCAAACCAGTAGCAGCTACCCATCCGATCAGGCAGGGCAATGCACCCGGAAATGCACCTACAAGCACAGATATAGAGTTAACCTTCTTAAGTGGAGTATAGATGAATGCATACAGGAACAAGCTAAACAAACTCAGCACTCCTGAAGCCGGGTTGAAATACAACCACATGATACTAATGCCGATTACCCCAAGCACAATAGCAAATGTCCATGACTCTAAAGTGCTCATCCTTCCTGCAGCTACAGGCCTGTTGGCAGTGCGTCTCATCATTGCATCGGTATCTTTCTCTACGGTCTGATTGATGGCATTTGCTGAGCCTGTGATGCACATTCCTGCAAAAAATAAAACTAAAATTGATAATAAATCAAAGGTAACATTGGGTGCCAGCAGGTAGCAGATCACACTGGTAAATACCACCATGAAACTAAGCGTGAACTTGGTAAGGATAAAATAATCCTTGACTTTGCTCGCGATCGAAAATGTGGTTGGCATATGTATTGCCGTATTAGCCATTATTGGTTCTTTAAATTAAAAGCCCTGAAAAGCAGGGCTTTTAAAATTAAAAACATAAATTTTTTATTTTAATGCCCACTCTCTTAGTGAGCGCTTTCATTCGCTCCGATTGGTTCAGTCTGTGGAATGAAATCACGATCATCCTTACTATAGTCATAAGGCCAGCGATGTACTTCAGGCACTTCACCAATCCAGTTGCCATGTCCCGGGCGTGGAGGTGTAGTCCATTCCAATGTAGTACTGCGCCATGGATTCTTGGTCTTCTCTGTCAGCTTTCTTCCTTTGAAAATAGAATAGAAAAAGTTGAAGATAAACAAGAACTGAACTGCAAACACAATGATCACCACATAACTGATGAATGTATTCAACCCCTGGAATTGCTTGAATGATTGCCAGTTGCTGAAATCATAATAACGACGTGGCATACCTGCCAATCCCTGGTAGTGCATTGGCCAGAAGATCAGGTAAGCACCGATCAATGTAATCCAGAAGTGAATATATGCCAGCGTATTATTCATGTGCCTTCCAAACATTTTCGGGAACCAGTGATATACACCAGCAAACATTCCGAATATAGATGCCACACCCATTACCAAATGGAAGTGTGCAATGATGAAATAAGTATCATGGATGTGCATGTCGATACTGGAGTTTCCCATCCAGATACCCGTCAGTCCTCCCGAGATGAACAAACTCACAAATCCAATGGCAAATAACATTGCCGGAGTAAATATGATGTTGCCCTTCCAGAGTGTCGTCAGCCAGTTGAATACTTTGATAGCTGATGGAACTGCGATCAACAACGTAAACAGAACGAAAATAGACCCAAGGAACGGATTCATTCCTGATACAAACATGTGGTGCGCCCATACGATCATTGACAAAGAAGCAATCGCAAAGAATGAGCCTACCATCGCCATGTATCCGAAAATCGGTTTTCTTGAATTTGTGGAAATAACTTCTGAGGTAATTCCCATTGCCGGCAAGGCAACAATATACACTTCAGGGTGACCCAGGAACCAGAATAAATGCTGGAACAAGATCGGGCTACCTCCCTCATTTGGTAAAATCTTACCTTGGATCACAATATCACTTAGATAAAAGCTGGTTCCGAGGTGACGATCAAACAACAACAGTACAATAGCAGAAAGAAGTACCGGGAATGTCAACACACCCAAAATAGCTGTGAACAAGAATGACCAGATCGTAAGCGGAAGTCTTGTCATAAACATCCCTTTCGTACGCATGTTGATGATGGTAACAATATAATTCAACCCACCCAACAACTGCGAAATGATAAATAGTATGATACTCGTGAGCCATAAGTCCATTCCCGTTTTAGATCCATCCATAGCTTCTCCCAAAGCACTCAACGGAGGGTAGAAAGTCCAACCACCACCGGTAGCTCCTGTTTGAACAAACAGGCTTGAAAACATTACGATAGAAGCTGCGAAGAAGAACCAATAAGAAAGCATATTCAGGAATGGCGATGCCATATCACGCGCACCAACCTGTAGTGGGATCAAAAAGTTAGAAAAGGTACCGCTCAATCCTGCTGTCAATACAAAGAACACCAGGATGGTACCATGCATGGTTACCAGCGTGTAATAAAACTCCTGGCTGATTTTACCTCCTTCCGCCCATCTGCCCAGGATGTCTTCTAACCAGGGAAATGTCTGATCAGGGAATCCCAGTTGCAACCTGAACAACACAGAAAACAATCCACCAATCACAGCCCAGATGATACCCGTAATCAGAAACTGGTGAGAGATCATTTTATGATCCTGGCTGAAAATGTATTTAGTAATAAAAGATTGCTTGTGATGATGTGAATGCGCTTCTTGACCGAGGTCGTGGATCACTTGCGTCTGGCTGTGCAATAATTCTTCGCTATTCATTGTTCAATATGGTTTAGGGGCAAACGGCCCGGTTGTTGGATATTTTATTTCCCGGTATTTAGAGCAATGGGATTTAAGGTTTTTTCTGTAGAAGCGGTAATCGCGGCCTGCTGTGCTTTTACAAAAGCAGGTGTCTGTTTCCGCATCCAGGCTTTGTACTCTTGTTCTGTCTCTACCAATACCACACCTCTCATAGTGAAGTGCCCTTTGCCACACAACTGGTCACACACAATTTCATATTCAAAGTCAGGGTTGCCGGTTCTCTTCTTCATCTCAGCAGTGGTGTACATTGGTGTAAAAAATAAAGTAGTTGGGATTCCCGGCACAGCATCCATTTTTAACCTGAATGCTGGAAGGCCCACATCATGAATCACATCCTGCGAGTTGATTACTAATTTCACAGGTTTACCCACCACTACATGCATCGTGGTTGCAACGTGTATATCATCGCGGCTGGCTGCATCGTTCCAGTCGATACCAAGCAGGTTTCCTTTTGCCGCATTAGTTAGTTTAAAATTCTTTCTACCCAGTACACCATCCTTACCGGGGTAACGCATTTCCCATCCAAACTGGTGTCCGGTAATTTCTATTACTGCGGAACCTTTGGGAGCATCTCCGGTAAACTTAAACCAGTACTTCAATCCGAAAATAATGAGGATGGTGAGCGTGATCGCAGGCACTGAAGTCCAGATCAGTTCCAAAGTATTGTTGTGGGCGTAATACAATGCCTTGCGCTTGTCGCTGTGCTGGTATTTGAAAGCAAACCAAAACAAGAGAATCTGTGTAACAAAAAATACAAAGGCAGTGATGTACAATGTAATCCACATCATATCATCAATGGCAAGGCCTTCTTTGGAGGCAGAACCATACGAGAACAAATTATTTGGATAATAGAGCTTATTACAATACCAGACTCCGATGAGGCCTAACACCAGGAACCCGATCATGAAGAATGCATTGATCTTGTTGTTTTGTTTCCTGGTTTTTTCTTCACCTTTTAATACGCTGACATATTCACTTGCCTTGGCGATCTGAAATATCACCAGGAAGATGAGCGAAATAATGACAATTAAAAAAAACGTTTCCATGATGTTGTTTTGATCCGTAATCGCTTAATTACAGACAGTTTTCATTTGTTTCAATTATTAAAATTATACCTGGTGAATAATACTTTCTTTGAGAAAAGGATTATTCAAAGCTGTCATAGGTGTCTTACATGCAAACCTGGAAACTCCCCACATGATGATTCCAACAAAACCAAGAGCAATACCAAATTCAAACCAACTCAGGTGTGGGTTTTGATATACGGTTCCGGGCATCACCATCTGGTAAAAATCGAGCCAGTGCCCGAAAATGAGTGAGATGGCCATGAAGGTAACTATAGTGTAGTTACGCTTGGTAGATCGCTTCATGAATATCAGGAATGGCGCCAGGAAGTTGATGATGAGGTTCAGATAGAAAATCCCTGCATAAGGCCCTTGCATTCTTAATTTGAAATAAACAGTTTCTTCAGGAATGTTACCATACCAGATCAACATGAACTGATCGAACCAGAGGTAAGTCCAGAAGATGGAAAAGGCAAACATATACTTTCCCAAATCCTGCAAATGCTCTTTGTTTACAAATTCCAATTGGCCCTGGTTCTTGAAGTAAATTACAAACACAGTGATCAATGCGATACCTGCAACGAACGTGCTTGCAAAGGTGTACCAACTATACATGGTACTGTACCAGTGTGGTTCCAGGCTCATCATCCACAGCCATGGGAGAATAGATCCTACAGATAATAAATACAAAACAATGTAATACGCTGACCAACTCATGTTCTTCTTCATCCATTTCCTTGATGTATCAAAATCCATCGGTCCCATACTGTCAGATTCACGGCTGAGTTGATTCAGTTTCCTTCCGATGTAAATCCACAATCCAATCACAACCGCTGAAAAAACTATAAAGACAACCGGATTCAAAAATCCCTTCTTTACAGAAAGTATCTTGTCATGCTTTACATGCTCTGCATCCAGCCAGAGATAAATATCGGTGCGGTGACCAAAAACTACACATAATAGAATGACGAAAGTAATAATGCCCATCACGGGAACTACAGAACCAATAGCTTCGTTGACACGCCTGAAAGCAACCTGCCATCCACCCATTGCCAGCGTAGAGATCACAATAAAGAAAGTAGCCACATTCACCAACATCAGCCAGTACATGCTGTTCTGCAGCAGTACAGCCCAGAAGCGGGTACTGTTCACATTGTCTCCATGTGAACCTGCAAAAGGATTCAGAAAAATAAATCCAAGAATGAGTGTTACGACTCCTATGATGATGAATGCACCATACCACTTTTTATAATTCGCCGGAGTCTCGTATCTGTTATTCATTCAAATCTTGTTTTAAAGTTCAATTATTTTTTTGTTGTAGAATCAGTGGTTGCGGTTGGCACTACACCACCGGTCTGTCTTCTTTTTACATATTCAACGACCATCCATCTTTCTTCCCTGGTCAACTGAGGAGCATAGCTTCCCATATTGCCCTTACCATAGGTTATAGAATGAAACATGGTTCCCTCCGGCATATCCACATACTGCTTCAAAGTAAGGTTAGCCACCGCAGGCACTTTTCCTCCGGTAGATAATGGGCCTTGTGCATCCATCTTTTCGCCATGGCAGATGGCACAATAAATATTGAATAACCTGCCTGCTTCTTTCAGCTGAGCTTCAGTAAGTGGAGGTAACGGATTCTTTGTTTGTGCACTCAGCCTGTAACCGGTGGAGTCGTTCGGCAAAGTGTAAGGAAATAAATCGCCACGACGGATGGTACCATCCACAGGATAAGGAACGTAATTGATGCGATCCTTCGCAAGATTGTTTGCAGCATAAGCTTCATAAGCACGGCTATATTGCATGTCCGGCATATATGTCCTTCCCGTATCGCGCTTGCTGCCACAGCTTTGTAAAATGGCAAAGCCTCCCAGGGTTATTAAAAAGAGAAATAAAACTTTTGTCTTTTTCATACCTACTACTTCGATTATTGAATAATTATGCTACCAACTCTTCTGTTCTATACAACTTTTGTTCTCTGTCATATCTTCCAAACCACCATCCTGCCTCAGCTACCTGGGTGTTGATCTCAATCGCGCCATTTGTATGAAGGAATGATTTGATCTCTTCTTCATTGGATTGCGCGGTTAATTCAATCACCATCACGAATGCATCATCGGTAGCTCGTGGACTGAAGTGATGTTTTTTTACACCCGGCATCATTTGGTTGAGCCAGCAATATGTCATGGTCATACCCACCGCAGACAGCAACACCGTCAATTCAAATGTGATGGGAATGTATGCAGGTAATGGAAAGTGCGGCTTACCACCAATATTGAGCGGCCAGTCTATGGCAAATATCCACCCCATGCCACCGAGCGCAATGAGCGTTCCTAATGTACCATAGATGAATCCCATTGTATGCAAGCTCGTCTCTCTCAATCCCATCGCCTTGTCCAGTCCATGTACAGGGTAGGGAGTGTAGATATCATGCAATTTGTACCCGGCATTGCGTACCTTCTTCACTGCCGGAAATAGCACTTTTTCATCTTCGAAACTTCCTACTACAAATTTTTTAATCATATCCTTTTGTTTACAAATCTTTTTAATGATGTCCTGCTTCTACATCTTCCAGGTAGAATTTCTGAGAATCTTTCCTTTCGATTCCTTCCATTTTCTCTTTATAGCTTTCACCACTTGTTTTCAATATATGCTTGATCTCTGCCACCGCGATAACAGGGAAGAATTTGGCAAACAGGAAGTAGAGTGTAAAGAACAATCCGAATGTACCGAGATAGAATCCGATTTCCCAGATAGAAGGACTGTAGTAAATAGTCCATGATGATGGAAGAAAATCTCTGTAGATAGAGGTAACTATGATCACAAATCTTTCAAACCACATACCTACGTTTACCAGTACAGACATGAAGAATGTGAACATCACATTTCTTCTCAGCCTCCGAGACCAGAACAACTGAGGAGATACTACGTTACAGAACATCATACCGTAGTAAGCCCATCCATAAGGTGAAAAAATGTTGACACGGTTTTCCCTGAATGCCCACCACTCATACATATTGCCGGAATACCATGCTACAAAGAGTTCTGACAGGTATGCACAACCGACAATAGAACCTGTCAGTACGATCACTTTATTCATCGCCTCGATGTGACCGATAGTGATGTAATCTTCGAGGTGTAATATTTTCCTGGTGATGATCAACAATGACTGTACCATCGCAAATCCTGAGAAGATAGCACCCGCAACGAAGTAGGGGGGAAAGATGGTGGTGTGCCAGCCCGGAATCACTGAGGTGGCGAAGTCAAAGGATACTATCGTGTGAACTGAAAGTACCAGTGGTGTAGCCAAACCGGCTAAAACCAGTGCAAGACTTTCCTGGCGTTGCCAGTGCTTGGTACTACCTGTCCATCCAAATGAAGTAAGGCCATAGAACATTTTTCTAAACTTGGTCTTCGCACGATCTCTTACTGTTGCAAGATCGGGCAGCAACCCTGTGTACCAGAATAATAATGATACCGTAAAGTAAGTGGATACCGCAAATACGTCCCACAAAAGTGCTGAATTGAAATTAGGCCACAAAGGTCCGCGGCTATTGGGGTAAGGGAATACAAAGAATCCCATCCATACACGTCCCATGTGAAAGATCGGGAATTGACCGGCACAGATTACCGCGAAGATCGTCATCGCTTCTGCCGCCCTGTTTACCCCGGTACGCCACCCTTGTCTGAAAAGTAACAGGATCGCTGAGATCAAGGTACCTGCGTGCCCGATACCGATCCACCACACGAAGTTGGTAATATCCCAACCCCATCCTACGGTTCTTGTCAGATTCCATTCCCCGATTCCATATACGACTTCACGATACACGGAGTACACACCAAAAATCAGCAATCCAATGGCCATTAAGAAACCAATCCACCATGCCCTGGTCGGCTTGGACTCAATAGGACTGATGATATCCTCGGTGACCTGGTGATACGTTTTATCACCATCAACAAGCGGTTCCCGTAATTCTGATTCGTACTTTAATAATGACATACTTGTTTGTTTTAACTTCAGGCATTTCTGAAGCTGGTCGTTTTTCTTTTATTAATCTTCAATACTATGATGGCTTCCTACTTCTCTATCCGTATTCCTGATCTTAGTCAGGTAATTGATGTTAGGTAAAGTATGAAGTTGCTCTAATACATAAAACTTACGATTCTTTTGCTCTTCGAAGCGAATCTTTGAAATCTGGCTTTCAGGGTCATTGACATTTCCAAAGTTGATAGCATTGGTGGGGCAGGCCTGCATACATGCAGTCTTCACTTCCTGGTCTCTCAATGTCCTGTTTTCTTTCTTGGCATTCAGTTTACCTTCCTGCAAGCGTTGTACACAGAACATGCATTTCTCCATCACACCTCTTGCCCTTACTGTTACATCAGGATTCAATACCATCCTTGTCAGGTCAGTATCCAAATCTGTTGTAGCATCTGAAATGATTCCTCTCTGGTTGTCAGGGAAACTATCTGCTCCATTCCAATCGAACCAGTTGAACCGGCGAACCTTGTATGGGCAGTTGTTCATACAATATTTAGTACCGATGCAACGGTTATAAACCATTTGGTTGATGCCTTCACTACTGTGACTGGTAGCAGCTACCGGGCAAACGTTTTCACATGGTGCGTTGTCACATTGCTGACAAAGCATAGGCTGGAATACGATATCCGGATTTTGTGGATTGCCGGTAAAGTAACGGTCTATCCTGATCCATTGCATATCATGGAAGCGGGCTACCTCTTCCTTACCTACTGTAGAAATATTATTTTCAGCTACACAGGCAACGGTACATGCTGAACAACCAATACAGGTATTCAGGTCTATGCTCATTCCCCATTTGATACCCGGCTTAATGAAAGTCGGATACATCGTGGCATCCCTGGTGAAGTCTTTACCAAACTGGGCCAGTTCTTCTTCTTCTTCCCGCCTGAATGCACCCGGATCTGCCTTGAAACTCTTCAAAGTCTGCTCTTTTACTACTGGGCGACCTTCAGTAATATTATGGGTTTGAGATACTGCAACCGGATATAGCTTACTGGTATGTTCTACTGTTCCTGTAGTATTGTAGCTTACAAAAGTTCCATTATAAACCGTCATCGGATATACATTCTTACCGGCTCCATTAGCTGATGGCCCGATGTATTCAGAAGTCTTGGCAGGATCACTGCTCTGACGTCCATAACCAACTGCTATAGCTACCACATTAGGATGAGTGCCCGGAACAATCAATGCCGGTAATTCAACAGTCTTGCCATTGGCAGTTAGTTTCACTACCGGTTTTTCCGGATGCACTTCGAAGTTGTCAGCATCTTTAGGATTAAATATATCTATGTTGAAAAGCTTCTTTCCCATCTCTGGTGAAACTATCGCATAGTTATCCCACGTAGCTTTTGTAATCGGATCACTTACTTCCTGGAGCCATGCATTAGTAGCTTTGTTACCCGTACCGACGGCGATATTTTGATAGAATACAAATTCAGTTTCGCCGGGTTTACCAACAATCTTGGATGCCGCATCATTCACATTACCCGAAAAAGTAGCTGTGCCAAAGGTTTGCACCGGTACAGGTGCTGAAACTACCACAGGCGCCTTCAGTGTGTCAGCAACTTTAGGGCCGGCAGAAAGAGTGTCTTTTCCTGTTGCTCCTCCCTGGAATGTAGCTTCATCAACTGCTACCGCAGGAGTCATGTTATCTACATTCAGCAGAGTGGTTGTAGTCTTCAGTTTACCACCTTCGAGAATACCATCCTGGATGAATTTTTCATAATTATTTTCACTTCCTAACTGGCCTATCCAATATTTTCTGAAGAAGGTGATATAATCATCAGTGCTGCCAGCAAGTTTCAATAGTGAATCTTCAAATTGCCTTGTCTTGAACAATGGATGAATCAATGGTTGTATGGCGCTGATCGTACCTTTTTGCAATTCAGCATCTCCCCAACTTTCCAACCAATGGCTTGCAGGAATTGTGTACTTGCACAGTTCTGTAGTCTCATCCATCCTTTCGCTGAAGGAAAGCGTAAATGCACATTTTTTAATACCACTTACCAATTTCGGTGCATCATAATAACTGTAAACCGGATTAGCACTGTACACCAGCAAACCGCCCACACTTCCTGCGTTCAAATCATTAACCAAGGTGGCCATATCTGAATCGATTCCCTGGCGGTAATATACCGGAGTACTCCAGTCAATGGTCTTGCCATTCGCACCAATTGCTTCGTTGATCGCATTCACAATAATCTGAACATTCGGATCATTGCTTCCGCAAACTACCAGGGCAGCTCCTTTATTAGCCATCAATTCTGCAGCAGTCTTTTTCACACCATCAGCAGCAGCACCGGTTACATTAGCAGAGGTACCACCACCCAATGCACCGAGTAATGCAAGTGCCACTGCACCTGTTTCGGATGGCTTGTGTAAATATCTTTCATCAGCATTGGCACCTGTCATGCTGAAATAACTTTCGAATTGGATGTGGCGGCTCATGGAAGGATTCTTTTCATCGATCCTGCGGCCTGTCGCATATTGTCTTGCAAAAACAACGGGGCTTAACCATGTACCGAGAAAATCAGCACCGAGGCTCACGATCACTTTTGCATTTTCAAAATGATATGCAGGGATGGCTCTTTGACCATAGGATGCTTCATTGGCCTGAAGCATACCACTGTATGATACGGCATCATACTGTACGTGGCGCAATCCCGCGTATTTTGTTTTGAGTTGATTGATAATTTCTCTCCCAGTAACAGATGTCAATGAACTGGTGAGTAATACCAAAGGTTTACCACCCAATCCTGCTAATTCTTCCGCAACTTTTTTATCTATCTGCTCAAAAGTAGCTTCCTTCTTATTGATCATCGGATAGCGCATCCTGCGGGTATCGTAGAGATCCAATACAGAGGCCTGGCATTGTGCAGAAGTACCTCCGTTAGTAACAGAAGCTAATTCGTTACCCTCAATCTTGATCGGGCGCCCTTCTCTTTGTTTTACCACAACCGGAATGGCGTCTCCATCACTTACATAAGTAGATGCATAGTAGTTGGGAATACCCGGAGTTACATCATCCCGTTTGTGCAGATATGGAATGGATTTGTGTACTGGCATTTCGCAGCTCGCTGCAATAGCTGCTGCGGCAGTACTAAATCCCATGTATTTTAGAAAATCTCTTCTTGGAGTTTTGGAATTCAACAGGCTTTCTTTTGAAAGCTCTCCAATGGGCAGTTCTTCCCTGAACTCGTCTTTGGCAACTTTTTTAGAGGCATCGGAATTATGATACTCCCCAAAATTTTGCCAGTATTTCTGATTACTCATATTAAAGATTCAAAAAAATAAAAAATTAAAACAATCCTTACACCAATCAATAGTGACATTTAGCACATTCAGTTCCACCGATTTTTTCTACAGTGATGCTATCATATTTATGGTTCTTGATGTCTTCGTGGAACTTTTCATAAATGCTGTAAAACTGGTTGCCGTGCCCTTTGTCATCACTAAACTGTACATTGGTAGTACGATGGCAATTGATGCACCATCCCATACTGAGAGGAGCAAATTGTTTCACTTCTTTCATTTTCTGGATTTCTCCGTGGCAGGTTTGGCAGGCTACCTGGCCAACTTTAACGTGTTGAGAGTGGTTAAAGTAAACGTGGTCAGGAAGATTGTGGATGCGAACCCATTCAATAGGTTTCCCTGGTTTGTCATAAGTCTTGGTATCCGGGTTCCATCCTGCATATTGGTACAATTTCTGAATTTCAGCATTGGCATCTACGGTAGAGCCGTCGTCGCGTACTATCGGAGCGCCCGTATATTCCTTAACAGCTACGTGACAGTTCATACACACATTCACCGGAGGTATATTGGCGTGTTTGCTGTTTTGCGCATCTGCATGGCAGTAAAGGCAACTGATTTGGTTTACACCCGCATGCACTTCATGAGAATAGTAAATAGGTTGCACCGGTTCATATCCTTGCTGACGGCCCAATCCCATTGCACCTTCTACCAGGAAGTAACCTGCGAAGATGAACAATACTATAACCACTATTAAGAGGTAAGCTTTGTTTCTGTAGAACGGAACAGGCTGAGGAGTTTGAATACCATCATGCTCATCGGTCATTTTCTTCAGGTTGCTATTTACCTGCAGCAACACGAAGGCTACAATGGCAAGTATCAGGGTGAGCAAGCCATATAATATGGTATTGTCAGATTTAGGAGCTACAGCAGCCGCACCACCCGGGGCACCTGTTGTGGTTCCCGGCTTTTGATATTTGTCTGCCCAATCGAGAATGGCGTCGATCTCTTCATTGGTCATGTCCGGGAATGAGGTCATGATTACACCACCTGCTTCTTCTTTGAGTTTGATGGCGTAAGGATCCGTCATGGCCATAGCAGTGGCATTACGCACCCATTTATACACCCAATCCTTCGATGGGGCTGCCTCTCGGACTCCTTTCAGAGCGGGACCTACATATTTTTCGTCTGGCTTGTGACAAGCCGCGCAGTTGGCTTTGAAAAGTGCTTCTCCATCGGCTGCAAATGTATTTTGCGGGGAAATGAAGATGAGAAAAATAATTACTGAAGCAACTTTTACGCTGTGTCTAAAAATTAGATTCATATCATTTTTACCTTCAAGGTTATATTGGAACGACTCACTCGTATGGCTGCAAAAGTAAGGAAGCATGTTGACAAACTGTTAACATCCAATAATTTTTTTTTCCCTTATCGGTGTTGAGTTTCAGAGAATTTTTCGTATAAACCACAAAATTTTATCATGTGTCTTCTTACAAAACCATGACAGTTCTGTTATTGAATAAAATTCGAAACAAAATCAAAAATGAAATGCTATTTCTGCAAAATTGAAATGAATTAGATTGCACCGACAAATAAGAATAGTGAGCATTAAAGAAAAGAAACGTATCGCCATCTTCGCTTCCGGCGCAGGTTCCAACGCGGCAAAAATCATAGAGTATTTTAAGAATAATGATTCAATAGAAGTTGCGCTGATCGTGTGCAACAATCCCCAGGCAGGTGTTATCGCCATTGCACAAAAAAATAATATCCCATGCCTGCTGATCTCCAAAAATGAATTCAGAGAAACAGGCTGTGTAAATGCGCTCCATGACGCTGATATATCATTTATCGTTCTCGCAGGATTTCTATGGAAGGTTCCCGCTATTCTCATCAATCACTTTCCCGGAAGAATCATTAACATCCATCCTGCACTGCTTCCTCATTATGGAGGAAAGGGAATGTATGGTATGGCAGTGCATAATGCCGTGATACAAGCCGGTGAAAAATTCAGTGGTATTACCATTCATTTTGTGGATGAGGAATATGATCATGGTCATACGATATTTCAGGAGAAAGTGCGTATTGATCCCACAGAAACCCCCGAATCGCTTGCTGAAAAAATTCACCACCTGGAACATGAACATTTTCCAAAAGTCATCGGGCAGGTTATTTCAGAACTTTCAGAATAAAAACATACCATACATGGCTGAAGTAATGAGTGAAGAAAAAATGAAGTTTCAACTCGAACGCTTGATCCTTTTCAGTGATGCCGTTTTTGCCATAGCCATTACGCTTCTGATCATCGACCTGAAAGTGCCGGAATTGGAGTGGCCTGTCTCAGATAAACAGTTGATAAACGTGCTTGCAGCTTTGTTACCTAACATCATTGGTTTCTTGTTGAGTTTTCTTCTGATAGGACTGTACTGGACCGTACACCACCGCTTGTTTGGATATGTAGTAGCATATACGTCGTTTCTGCTTTGGCTGAATCTTTTTTTTCTTCTCGGAATTATTTTCCTTCCATTCTCAACCAGTTTTTACAGTGCCTTCCTTGATCCGCATTTGAAATCGCCGCTCATACTTTACTCATTCAACTTTTGCTATATAGGTCTTTTCAGTTTTTGGATGCACAGGTATGTCACCAATGTCAAGCGAAACCTCACCGAAGGATTGACAAATGAGAAAGCGGATTATTATTCTTTCAGAGCAATTGTTATCCCTATCATTTTCGCACTTATCATTATCGTCAGTTTTTTCAGCACTGTTCTTGCTTTGTTCATTCCACCGGCAACCCCTGTTATTGTATTCGTCCTAGCCAGGATATATAAATGGAGAAAAAAACCAAATCGGGGTAAAGCAAGTGAATAGACACGATAACAAAGGAGTAACAACTAAACAACTATATTGCCTTCCGGATGCGCTGGAAAATAACCTTGAACTTTATTATCTTATTGCTGCCTGTATTGACTGCTATGGGCCAATCGAATTTACGTATATCCGGTACTGTATTTGATTCGTCTAAAATGTATGTGATACCGGATGTCCAGGTCTTTACTACTTCCGGCAGGCATGCCGAAACAGATTCCCTTGGGATCTATCATATCAATGCAAGCCCACAAGACAGTATCTATTTTTTTTTCCAGGGTAAAAATTCCATCAAGTACCCGGTGGCTAAAATTTATGACTACGAGTCCTTTGACATATCGTTGAGGGTAAAGGCAAAAACCAAATATAAGATACTCCAGGGTGTCACTGTTTTTTCTGATACCTATCGCGAAGATTCCCTGGAAAACAGGCTGCGGTATGATAAGGTTTTCAACAGGGGGCCTGCTATAGAAACAAATATTGATCCTACTACGGGAGCAGTAGGAGCAGATCTCGGATCCATCATCAGCCTTTTTCAATTCCGGAAAAACAAGCGCATGAAAGCATTCGAGCATCGGCTCGAACAGCAGGAACAGGATGCCTACGTGGACTACCGGTTCAACTCACGATTGCTCTCACGCATCACAGGATTAAAAGGGAAAGACCTCGATGATTACAAGAAAATTTACCGGCCTACTTATTGGTTCGCAGCCAACAGTTCGGAAGTACAGTTTTACCAGTATATATTAAATACGAGTTACGCATTCAAAAAACAAAGAGGGATTGAGTGAAAAAGTGATGGATGGTTTTGAGTTGTGAGTGTAGATATTCCAATAAAACAGGAGTCTCATTGCAACCCAGGGTCTGAATACTTTATTTCCCTCAGAGTTGAATCCACACTCTTGTCCTGCTACCCTTCTTCCCTTGCCATAGCGGTCCCTCTCTCAACAACCGGATAGCTTCCTCTTCACAAGGTTTGCACGAAGATTGCAATACACTGATGCCAGATGGTTTACCGGCTTTATCAATTGTAAAAGTAAGAAGCACTTTGCCCGACAATCTTTTTCCTTCAGCATCATTGATTACATGAGCGCTGTCTTTGACATATTGTTCAAATGCTTCCAGTCCACCAACAGGATAAGCAACATTTTTGTTTACACTTACACCGCTCACTTTTCCCTGTAATGACTCACGGGTTTCACTTGCGCTGCTCAATTTTTTCACCTGTGATTTATCTGCAGAAATTTCCTTGTTGAAATCTCTTTTTTCTTTTACTGCAACAAGCCGGCTTACCGAATCAGCAACATAACCATTAAGCCCGGGTTTGTGAATACTATCTTCTGAGCGAAGCAGTGGCGTAGGCTCAGACTGAACCATCATGGGTTTTGGTGAATTAATCTTTCGCTGATTCATAACCACAACCTCTTCCTGTAAACTTTTCTTCTGTTCCTGCGATTGTTCTTTTTCAATAGTTTTTTTCTGCTGCACAAGTTTTCTTTTCTGAGTAGCATCTGATGCCGAAGTAGTTGGATGTAGTGCAGGAGCTTCTTCTGAACTTTTTGATGGAGAACTTTCTAAAACAAGATTTTCATTTTTGTGGCCGGTATCTGATTTCAATTGAGAAACGAGGTTTGCCGAATCCTTCCTTGCAGACTCCTCGTTGAACGCGAGAGAATTTTTTGAAGGAGCATTCAGCATTCGAAAGAGCAAGGCGCCTCCGCCAATCAGCACAATCAGGGCTGCCACCTTCCACCAGTGATCCATCAGAGAAAATGGTTTGTGAATGTCTTTTGAGTTGATTCTTTTTTCAAGCCTGTCTCTTAATTCACTCGATTCTTTTGCTGCATCTTTTGAATAGGCGAATCCTTCCAATGCTTCTGCGAGAAAAGGATCGTCGAGGGCCGCCTTCTCCAATGCATGCATTTCTGCCGGGGTCATTTCGCCCGCATGGTACTTTGCAAAATCGGATGCACTATATTTTTTACGCTCTTCTTTCATGGATAATTATTTTTCCAGTGCATTTTTCTCCATACAAATTTTCAGATTCCTTCTGCCATTCTGAATAAAACTCCGCACCTTTCCCAATTCTGTTTGTGTCATCTCCGAAATTTCTTTGTAACACTTGTCTTCCAGGTAGAACAATTGTACTGCCTTCCTCTGATCTGCGGGAAGCGCTTCCAGGCATTGCTCCATACCATTCAGCAATATCTCTTTTTCTACCGCTATATCAGGATGCTCATCTTCTCTTAAATACACAACGTCAGCATCTACTTTTATGGGTTGATTCCTTTTACTGCGCAACTGCATCAGGCAATAATTCCTGGCCAGGCTGTGCAGCCATCCTTTAAAATTGGCAACCTCATACTTCAAAAGTTTCGTAACAAGCTCTTCAAAAATATTGATAACAGCGTCTTTGGCTTCTTCCGGTTCTTTGAAATATTTCAGGCACACACCGTACGTCATATCCATGTACCTGCCATACAATTCGCCCAGTACATTCAGGTCTTTTTCAGCCTGATACTGCACTACAAGTTCGGAATCAGGCAGTGTTGATGATATTTTTTTTAGTAGTGCCAGTCGTGAAAAAATTTATTCAAAAATCGGGTTTATGTAATTCTCAATAAAGATGCATCCATTCTAAGAATTCACATACTGCCTTGTTTGCAGAAATCAAAAATTATAAAAATTATTTGTTATGAAAAAGTTCATCCTGATTCTCCTGCCGTTTTTGCTAAGCAATACAAGTTTTCAACCTGATAAAGTTATTACCATCTCCGGAAGTGTAACAGACATCTCCGGAAATCCTTTAAGTGCTACCGTTTCTGCAGGCAAAACGTATGTGGTTACTGACCTGCAAGGGCAATATAAGATATCAGTGATCGAATCGGTAAAATACCTTTTGTACGCTTCAGCGGGCTACCAGGACCAGAAGGTTACCATCGGCAATCAAAAGGTCATTAATGTAAAGTTGAAACCGGCATCTACCCAACTGAATGAAATAGTTGTAAAAAAGCAGGAAAACACTTTGTTGCACTATGAAGCAACAAAATCCCGGAAAGCGCTGAGTGGTATGGTTTCCGGCGTAGTAAGTTCCCCTTATCCGTCTCCCGGATATTATGATAAAGATTTTAATACAGAAGATTACGACAACATTACGGAGAATGGTTTCAAGCGGGTTGTTGACGATCCACTCTCCACATTTTCTATCGATGTGGATGCAGCTTCATACAGTAATGTCAGAAGATTCTTGCAAAGTAACCAGTTGCCGCCCGCCGGAGCAGTGCGTACAGAAGAGATGATCAATTACTTCAATTACGAATATTCACAACCGTCAGGCAGCGATCCTTTCTCAATCAACACAGAGTTGAGCCGCTGTCCCTGGAATCCTGAAAATAAATTATTGCTCATTGGCCTGCAGGGTAAAAAGATTCCTACAGACCAGCTACCTCCATCCAACCTGGTTTTTCTTATTGACGTTTCAGGCTCTATGAACTGGCCCAATAAATTGCCTCTTGTAAAGTCATCCCTGAAAATGCTTACCGATCAATTGCGTGGCAATGACCGCATTTCAATTGTTGTTTATGCGGGGGCAGCCGGCCTGAAATTGCCTGCTACTTCAGGAAATGAAAAAACAAAAATCAAGAATGCAATTGACGAACTGGAAGCCGGTGGCTCTACCGCGGGAGGTGAAGGAATAAAACTTGCATACAAGATAGCTCAGGCCAATTTTATGGAGGAAGGAAACAACCGAGTCATCCTCTGCACAGACGGCGATTTTAATGTAGGCGTCAGCAGTGATGATGCACTGGTTAGGTTGATAGAACAGGAAAGAGAAAAAGGAATTTTCTTAACCGTGCTGGGATATGGAATGGGAAATTATAAGGACAACAAGATGCAGCAACTCGCTGATAAAGGAAATGGCAATCATGCATACATCGATGGATTGAATGAAGCTAAGAAAGTGTTGGTGAATGAATTTGGAGGAACATTATTTACCATCGCCAAAGATGTAAAACTACAAGTAGAGTTCAATCCTGCATTGGTGGCAGGTTACCGCCTGATCGGTTATGAAAACCGGATGCTCAATAAAGAAGATTTTAATGACGATAAAAAAGATGCCGGCGAACTGGGGAGCGGGCATACCGTCACAGCGCTTTATGAAATCATTCCGGCAGGAGTGAAATCAGATTTCTTGAAAGATGTTGATCCGTTAAAATACCAGGATAAGAAAAATCAAGGTGTGTATGATGATGAACTTGTTACCATTAAATTCCGTTACAAAGCACCGGATAATAACAAGAGCAAACTCATTGTGCATACGGTAAAGAATGGCGCTTTACCACTTTCAGGTGTATCTCCAAATTTAAGATTTGCCGCATCAGTAGCAGGGTTTGCCATGCTGCTCAGAGACAGTGAGTTTAAGGGAAACACTACATTCGGAAGTGTATTACAAATGGCGAACCATTCACTGGGTAACGATAAGGAAGGATACAGGAAAGAATTTATCAGCCTGGTAAAAAGAGCACAGGAATTGAAGAGTGAATTGGTGAGGAAGGAATAGCGAGTGAGTTGTTATTCCTCTCCAGAGTGGAGAATCGGCTTACAAGCATGGTAAAATTATTCTTCTTTCCTGCCTGGTTTATTAATACCTAAGTAATTTATGTATATTCACATTTGTGAAAAAGAATTCAGACTTAATCAAGGGCGCACTTTCTACAATTATTCTCGAAATGCTTTCGCAGGGAAAAAAAATGTACGGATACGAAATGGCTAAGAAAGTAAGAGAGCATACCAGCGACCAGCTTCAGATTACCGAAGGTGCACTGTACCCAGCATTGCATAAACTGGAGGCAGACGGACTGATTGAGTCTATTGTCGAACATACCGGTAACAGGCCGAGGAAATATTACAAACTGACGCAACCAGGAAGAAAAGAAAGAATCAAAAGAAAATCAGAACTGGAAGGTTTTGTGAACCAGCTTCACATGCTTTTTAATTTTAAACTTGCCTGACCATGAAGCTCAATGATGAACAAATACAGGCACTATTTGATTTTACCAAAAAGAAATTGGTACACTTCTACGATTTGCAAATCGAATTGGTAGATCATCTCGCCGCCAGCATAGAAGAGGAAATGGAACTCGATAAGAAATTGAAATTTGAAGATGCTCTCGAAAGGGTCTATCGAAAGTTTGGCATTTTTGGATTCAGCCAGATCGTTCAGCAAAAACAAAAACAATTAGAGCGACTGCATTTTAAGAGGTGGATGAAAGAAGTATTTTCTCTTTTCCGTTGGCCACAGGCATTAGGTTCACTCACGCTTTTAGGACTCTTGTACACGTTGGACAAAACTGTCGACGCTGATTACCTGAGAATTGGTTTCGGTGTCATTGCTATTGCATTCATGGTTTTCAATATTATCAATCTCAGGAAATACCGAAAGCCCAAAAAGCAGTTAATGATTATGCAATATTATACACCGGGGATCGCTTCAATCTGGTGCTATTTCTATCTCCAGTACCTGATAAATTTTTATAGCCACCATACATTTTTCTTTATTCTAATAAACTTTGTTGGAATCATTTTTATCATGGCATCTTATCAACTCAATATCAAATTGAAAGCAGAAGCGATGAGACTGTATCCGGAGGTGTTTGAGTGAAACGGGCGCGTGCTTCCTGTTCCTGCCGAATAGAGATAATGCTTGTCTGACAAGCTCTATGAACAAAGAGTTCCGCTCCCTGAGCCTGCCGAAGGGAGATAGATTTAGAAGATGGGACACATTTTGAGAAGTTCATTTCGGCAGGCTCAATGAACGGTTAACGGCAAGCTCAATGAACACACAATGCAGCAATGTGAAAAGCTTCTCACTATTCACCATTCACTTTTCACTCTTCCCTCCTCTCTTTTCCCTTCGAATTTCCCAATCGCATAAACTCCTATCGAATCCATATAACTATATTTGCCCTGTGCCCTCTTTCAATTATAACGATAGTGTCAATTTCATAAAGAAATTAACCATCAGGCGAGCATGGAATGCCACCAAAGTAGTGAGCAGCTATTACATCAGCCGGTGGATGCATAAACCCATTCAATGGGGATTGCCCATTTCCATTTCATTCGAACCTACTACTTCCTGCAATCTTCGCTGCCCGGAATGCCCGAGTGGATTGCGGCAGTTCACACGGCCCAAAGGAATGCTTGACAGCAAATTTTTCAAACAAACCATCGACAGCATTCACAAAGACCTGCTGTATCTTATCTTTTATTTCCAGGGAGAGCCGTATCTCAATAAAAACTTTTTGGAGATGGTGTCTTATGCGTCCTCAAAAGGGATTTATACAGCTACCTCCACCAATGCTCACTACCTCACCGACGAAATGGCAAAGAAAACAATTGAAAGCGGGTTAGACAGGCTGATTATCTCCATCGATGGAACCACACAAGAAGTATATCAGCAATATCGCCGGGGCGGCCATCTTGATAAAGTCATTTCCGGTGCAAAGAATATTGTGAAGTGGAAAAAAGAAATGAACAGTAAGAAGCCCTATGTGTTCTTTCAATTCCTGGTGGTGAAGCCCAATGAACACCAGGTAGAAGACATCAAAAAACTCGCGAAGGAAGTAGGTGTGGATGATGTAAGATTCAAAACAGCACAGGTGTATGACTATGAAAACGATCCCAACCACCTGATCCCCGACAATAAAAAATTCAGCAGATATTATAAAGACAAGGAAGGCGAAACAAAACCCAAAAACAAATTAGACAATCACTGCTGGAAACTTTGGCATGCCAATGTGATCACCTGGGATGGCATGGTAGTACCCTGCTGCTTTGATAAAGATGCCACACACCGCCTCGGAGATTTAAAGGAGAATTCGATGCAAGATATCTGGCAGAATGAGAACTACAAAGACTTTCGCAAGAAACTGATGCAATCTCGCAAGAACATTGACATCTGTGCCAACTGCAGCGAAGGCCTGGGTGTATGGAAAAAAAGCTGAAAGCAAACTACCCGCTCAGTTAACTAAAATTTTCTATTTTACATCCCTAAATAAATTCCTGTCTGCATGACGAGCTTCAACAATCATCTCCGGCAAATCATCCTGTTGGCGGTTATCATACTGATAGGAATTCTCATGCTCCGGCATCTTTATATTTTCATTCCCGGTGTCCTGGGGGCTATTACCTTGTACATTATTAGCCGTAAATCCTATTTCTATTTAATTGAAAAAAAGAAATGGAGCCCCGGGTGGACAGCACTGCTTTATATCCTTGCATACACGATTCTCATTTGCCTTCCGGTTTATTTCGCTGTTGTATTGCTGATGCCTAAGTTGGTGGCATTGTTCAACAATCCGGTTCCTCTTATTGTTGCATTAAAATCTTTTGCTTCAAAAATCCAGGAGTCTATTGGGATAGAAATCTACAACCCTGAAAATCTTAAAGCAGCCATGCAAAAACTGGCTACCAACATTCCGGCATTTCTTACCGGTACAGCCAACTTTGTAACCAACCTGCTCCTGATGTTTTTTGTGTTGTACTACATGCTCACCAAAGGAGCGTCTATGGAAAAGTATCTTCAAAACATGTTGCCCATCAAAGCGTCCAACCGGGAACTGCTGGGCCATGAAACTGTGATGATGATACGTGCCAATGCGATCGGTATTCCCCTGCTTGCTGTGATCCAGGGATTAGTGAGTATGTTGGGATATTTCATTTTCGGAATCAATGATTATGGCGTGTGGGGATTCCTTACAGGGGTCGCCTCGTTAATACCGATTGTAGGTACCGGACTGGTGTGGTTACCTCTTACGATCTATTTATTTGCAACAGGCCAAACCGGTATGGGTATCGGATTGGGAATATATTCAATACTGATCACAGGCAATATTGATTACGTAGCGAGGATTACGCTGCTTCGCAAAATAGGTGATGTCCATCCGCTGATTACTATATTCGGTGTGATCATCGGGTTGAGTATGTTTGGATTTATCGGGCTTGTTTTCGGGCCGGTGTTGATCAGCTATTTTGTTGTGCTGGTGAAGATTTACAGAAATGAATTCGCTGCCGCGCCGATTGGAGATGATGCATTGATTGGAAAATCAGATTAGGGAAACTTAAGTCAAAAATTTTCTTGATAATCGTTTGCCGCATACAGTGTGTTCACACTTCATTATGTGATATGAATACCGTTTCGAAATTTCAAAATCACAAGTGTCCTTTTCATTTCCTTTCCGAAATTGTTACTTTTATATCAGGTATTACGGTTCGCTCGTGCATGAATTTTGTTAGCCTCTGCCTGTCATAGCGATGTAAATTATAATGAGTATGTATGGCTTCTCGTTGAGAACAATTATCCTGTTTGCTTTATGCGTACTCTCGCATCATATTGTCAACGCACAACTCAACGGCTACCAACTGCGAATCACTGAAGAAGACGGCCTTAGCGACAACAATATAGAATGCATCTATAAAGACCACAATGGTTTTTTCTGGGTTGGTACAGCATCCGGGCTCAACCTTATTGATGGTTCGCAAATCACTGTTTTCAAAAACATCCCCGGTGACAAAACCTCCATCAGCAACAACCACATCTTGAGCATAAACGAAGATTATGATGGCAAGATATGGGTAGGAACGGCACAGGGGCTTAATTGTTTTGATCCGTTAAAAAGAAAATTTATTTCCTTACCAGATCAATTGAATGGTATTTCAAAAACGGAACAAATTTTTAGTATTGCCAGGGACAAGGCGGATCAGCTTTTTATTGCCACCGGTAACGGCTTGATTCATTATAACCCCGGTACTAAAAAAGGCCAGAGAATAAATATACCCGGGGTGAAGGGTAATAAACAAAGAAACAACCAGATTTCGCACCTGGTATTCGATCGCAACGGGTTGCTTTACTTTACTAATTACTCCGGTTTGTGGAGCTACGATGTGCAGTCAAATCGATTCACACACGAGATCAACAGACCAGCCCTGTTTACCTACTGTATTTTCGATCACGAAGGAAACCTTTGGATCGGAACATGGGACGAAGGCCTCATCAAATGGGATCCTTTGAAGAAAACCGAAACCATTTACAACCCCGGTAATAGAAATCAAAGTATCCTGGCCATTACGGAAATGCCTGTGGCACCCGGCTATCCAATCATTACCAACTCTTTTGTTCTTAATCATACACCATCAAAAACGGGTGTGTCTCCAATTCCAAAATCCGCCTTTGGAGATATCCGGACAATATTGTTCAACCCTGAAGATGACCGTCTGTGGGTGGGCTCCAACCAGGGAATATTTTTGATCAGGGAATCCCTGCCCGATTTTACTTACCACGATTTCGGGCACACCATCACTTCGCAAAATGTGAGCGTTGTCGAATCAGGTTCCCAATACCTGGTAGGTGGTAGCGGTAATGATTTTCTGAAACTCTTTGGCAAAAACCTCAAAGAGGTCAAAAACTTTAGCTCACTGATTCCATACAAAGATGTGGTTTGTCTTGACATCGAACCGGATGGGCAGCATCGCATCCGGTGTGGCACCACCAACGGTTTTGCAGACATAGACCTGGCAACAGGAGCCGTTGCTTTCCATCACCTCGAAGACGCTGCTGCCAATCAACGGCAGCTTAACTTCATTAATAGCATCTTTAAAGATTCCGAAAACAACTGGTGGATATTCCCCTGGAGAAACGGGATCTGGGAACTGAAAGCCAATACCACCACTCCCAAAAAAGTATTTAATAATTTTCTCACTCAATTTGACCAACCCAAACCACTCGTTATTTCCGATGCCTGCGAAGACCGGCATGGAAACATCTGGTTAAGCGACTATGACGAAGGGATCATTCTTTATAACAGGAATACACACACGTTTTCTAAACCATTTGCTGATAGCCTGGGCCAATATTATGCGTGCAGCCAGATAATTTACCACAACGGTTATTGCTACTCCTTTCTCTCCACCACATTGCTGATATGGAATACAGACAGTATGAAACTACACAAGGTGCCGCTGCTGCCACTTCGTGATAAGACAATCAATTCAATTGCATTAGACAGTAACGGCCACGTGTGGATGGCTACTCAAAATGGCCTGATAGCCTACAACATCAAAGAAAAGACCCTGCTGCATTTCACTAAAGCGGATGGACTTACAAGCAATCAACTGAATGGGTATTTATATTGTGCTCATGATGGGTCTATAGTTTTTGGCGGGCTGCAATATCTCTTTTCGTACCGGCCCGAATCCTTATTGAAACATACACAAGGGTCACCTCAGATAAAATTATCCGAGGTGATCGTAGATGGCGAACCATTTAAATTTCAATCTACCGGCAACCATTCATTTGATCATACCAAAAGCAATTTCATTTTCAAATGGGCGGTTACAGATTACACAGATCCATTGAACAATCATTATTATTATCAACTCGAAGGAATCGACAAGAAATGGAGAAATGCAGGCACCAGGGGAGAAGCTGAGTTTGCCAATCTTTCGCCGGGGCAATACACGCTCTTATTAAAAGGAGAGAACTCGAATGGTATCGTTGCAAACAAGATATTGAAACTACAGTTTGTGATCCTGCCTCCCTTCTGGAATACCTGGTGGTTCATTACATTTCTGTTCCTTCTTATTGCTGCGTTCTTTTATGCGCTATACCGTTACCGGCTCAGCCAACTCATGCGGGTAGAAAAACTGAGAGACAATATTTCGATCAACCTTCATGATGACATTGGTTCCACCCTTAGTTCTATTTCCATCCTGAGTGAAATGGCCTTGCATCGCAATACCGATCTTGAATCAGAAAAAATGCTCGGGGAAATAAAAGAGAACTCCATGGTGATGATGGACCGGATGGATGACATTGTATGGAGCATCAACCCAAAAAATGATTCCCTGGAAAATCTTTTCGTGCGTATAAGGGCTTTTGCCGGCAGGCTATTCGAAGCGAAAGATATTGAATACAGTATCACCATTGACGAAAATATACATCATGTACTGTTGAATATGGAATACCGTCAGCATATCTACCTGATCATGAAAGAAGCCATCAACAACATTGTCAGGCACGCGGAATGCACAGAAGCCGCAATTATCGTGACCTACAATGCGCCTCTGCTGAGTATCACCATATCCGACAATGGGATCGGCATTCGCAATACTTCTTCATCAGGCGGCAACGGATTGTACAGTATGAAAAAGAGGGCATCAGAAATAAAAGGAACGCTGGATATCCAAACCCATACCGGCAAAGGCACATCAATAGTACTGCTGGCAAAAATCAAATAAACATACGATAGCACGATAATCAATGAAACCACAACTTTGCAAAATCTAAAAGTCTTTCATCGGATGATAAAAGTTGCCATAGTAGAAGACAACGAAACACTGCGTAATTCCCTGACGAATATGCTGAACCATTCTGAAGGGATCCAATGCGTATGCACGCTGGCCAACTTGTCGAATGTGGTGAGTGAGTTCAGAAAGAAACAACCTGATATTGTGTTGATGGATATTGGCCTTCCGAATATTTCCGGTATTGAAGGTGTGAAGATTGTGAAGGAGAATTTTGATGATACTCAAATTCTCATGTTCACAGTTTTTGATGATGATGAAAAAATCTTTGAGGCTATCAAAGCCGGTGCATCCGGATACCTGCTCAAGAAATCATCACCTTTTGAAATCATCGAAGCTGTATTTTCATTGCACGAAGGCGGTGCGCCGATGAGTGCTTCTATTGCACGCAAGGTGATCCGTTCTTTCCAGGCAGCACCATCCAGTCAGAAGGAAGATTTTCAGCTCACCACTCGAGAGAGCGAAATATTGCGCTCACTTGTGGATGGACTCAGTTATAAAAAAATCGCCGAAAAATATTTTATCAGTATCAGCACCGTGCGTACACACATCGGGCACATCTATGAGAAGCTGCATGTCAATACCAAAGCACAGGCAGTGGTAAAGGCATTGAAGCGAAATTAATTCGTCCAATGCCTTTGCAATTGAAAAACCACCAATACTACCTTTCGCTCTTAATAATCCTGAATGATTGGATGGGTTTTCCATCTTGAATCACCTGCAACAAATAGGTAGCACGCGGCAAGCTGCCAAAATTCACAATCGTTGTGGCACTATTGATATTGCCCTGCATCATCCGCTTTCCATTGAGGTCTGCAATGAAGTAGCTGTATTTTTTATTGATGGGTCCATTGATTCTCAACTGAACTAAATCCCGTGTGGGATTCGGAGATACTGTAGCAGAGAAAGATTTTGCGCCTGTAAACACTTTTTCAATTTGCGAAAGCGAAGTAGCGCCGTCTTTGTCCGTTTGTTTCAGCCGATAATAAGTGTAACCACTAAATGGATTACTGTCAATAATGCTGTAATTAGATTTGGAATTGCTATTGCCTTTCGAAGGTATCTTTTGAAACGGTTCAAAATGGATTCCATCTTTGGAACGCTCAATGACAAAGAAATCATTGTTGAATTCAGAAACCGTACTCCAGTTGAGCGTAACCGTATTATTTCTTCCGGGTGTAGCCGTAAAATACAAAAGTGAGACAGGTACAACCGACAAACTGTAGGGTTGCTGCAATCCTTCGATGATGAGATGACTGGTGTTGCTGTAAACATTGTAGTCTATCTGCCCAACAGAATAACTCACCGAGCCTGTACCCGAGGAGGCATCGCCTCCCGTAACGACAAACCCTTGCTGGGCAATAGCAGGAAAACTGCAAAAGAATATTGCGGCAGCGAGAAAATATCTTTTCATAATGACAGCGTATGGATGTAGAAATTGGTTTTGAAAACAAAAGCTATTTCTCTGATTGTTTTTCTATTTTCTCTTGCAGCGACTTGATGGTGGACTGCAGGTCTTCTATCATTTGTTGTTGCTCTTGCACCGCTTTTACCAATGGCATGATGAATTGCGAATAGGCAAGACTGTAATGGTCTTTTTCGTTGGAGGGTGCCCGAACACCATCAAAATGATACCCCAGTTGATTGGCAATTTTTTCTACATCCTGTGCCAGGAAACCGGTATGCAATTCTTTTTCTCCCGTGTAGGATACCGGAGTTACCAGGCTGTTGTTGATTTCACCTGTTTGAGTAAAATGCTCTAATTTCTTTTCATCAAAATAATAGGTAACCGGTTGTAGTTTTTTAATAAATGCTAACCCTGGCACATTGCTTTTGATGTTGTACTTAAACCTTGCATCCGAAGGAAACGAGAACGCAACCTGGCCTTCTATTTTTGTAACTGAGGTATTGCCAATACGGACTTTATTGCTGGCATTTACTTTGGCACTATAACCGATGGCAGTGGCGTTGGTCAAATTTCCAGAGGTAACATCCGCCTTACCCCCTATGGCTGTATTAGATTGTCCGGAGGTGTTTGTAATCAAAGAACTAACACCAACAGCTACATTAGCAGCGCCCGTATTCATCTTGAGAGATTCATAGCCAATAGCAACATTACTATTTGCATTAAAATTTGAATATAGAGCGTGGTAACCGATAGCTGTATTAAGATTTCCGGAGTAGTTGTTAAGAAGTGCCTCCAGTCCCAATGCAACATTATAACTACCATAAGTATTATGTGATAATGCCTTACTACCAATTGCTGTATTTTCAGTGCCTGTGATGTTACTGTACAAAGCACTATCGCCAACAGCGACGAGGTTGCTACTAACCGTGTTCGAAAATAAAGCTTTATTTCCGACAGCTACATTGTTATTACCAGTTGTGTTAGAGCGAAGAGAAGTAACGCCAATGGCTGTGTTATAATGACCGGACTTATTACTCAGAAGAGAATAAAAGCCAATTGCAGTATTCTCAATTCCATAGTCGTTGGTCAATAAAGAGCTGGTTCCAATCCCTGTGTTACCAGTCCCTGTCTTATTATCACTAAGAACTCCTGAGCCTACGGCAGTATTATGATCTCCCGATACATTATTATAGAGGGCACCAACACCTAATGCTGTATTGTTTTGCCCGGTAGTATTCATTCGTAGTGTGGAATTTCCTATGGCAGTATTCTGCACGCCTGTAGTATTTAAGAAAAGGGACCAGCTACCCACAGCCGTATTATTTATCCCACTTGTATTATAATACAATGAACTATCACCAATGGCAACTAAACTACCCGATGTTTCATTATGTAATAAAGCACCATTCCCTATGGCAACATTATGACTTCCTGTTGTATTGGAATAAAGTGCTCCCAAACCTAATGCGGTATTTCTTGCGCCTGTCGTATTGGAATAAAGAGCTAAATAACCAGCAGCCGTATTATATCGCCCTGAAGTGTTGGAAAAAAGCGTTTCTGAACCTATCGCAACATTACCAATTCCGCCACCGGGTTTAGCCAGGTAGCCCAACGATACATTGTTTTCATCGATTGAACCTGCCGATTCATTATTAAATCTAAACTTTAAAGACTCATTATTAACGGTACCAATAAAATCTGTAGCAGTAGCATTATTACCTTTTAAGTTCCAACTGGTAGCGCTGCTGTCTGCATTCTTAGCATTCAGTGCACTATCAGCTACCTTTGCATACATCGCATAAGGCACACTAAGTATCTGGCTGATGTTATTGATACTGTAGGATGTCCCTCCGGTCGGGTCTGTCTCTACCTGCAAAAAATAAGGACCGTCACCCCAATTTATCGTTGTAAAATTTCCTGATATCAAAGTGCCTGAACCAATTTTCAGCGTAAGCAACCCATTGGGATTGGTAGTGCCGCTATGCGTTTCTATAAAAACAGAATTCCCCAAATCAGAATATTGAAGAATTCTAATGCGCACTCCCACTGTCTGGTTGGGAAGTAACACTCCGGAAGCATTCCTGATCACCGCCTGGTAGCTCATCTGGTCCGGTGCCTGGGCGAAGGACCCGGTGTAAAAAAATAATAATACAAATACAAGTACAATCATTCTCATTGCCTGAAATTTTTGATAGAAAAATTTTATGATGTTTCGAAGAAGCAAACATAAAGTTGCGGGACAATGAAAAAGACGAAAAAAGAGACAAAAAAACGGCTACCTGAGTTGACCCTGAAGGTATTGTTTCGGCGTAACACCTGCGAAACGCCTGAAGTCTGAAGCAAGATGTGAATGATTGAAATATCCTAAACTGTAGGCGACATCTGCTATTCTTTGTTTGGCAACCAGGCGGTCAAGTCTATCTTTTGCAAAATTAAAGCGCACGATTTGCGCATATAGTTTTGGTTTTAATCCTATCGCCTGCGTGAAATTTCTTTCAAGCGTTTTTTTGGTAGTATTCGTTTGAAGTTGAATTTCTTTAATGTGCACACTTCCATAAGAATGGTGAATCAGGGAAAGCGCATTAGATACATTATTCAGATAATAAGGTTGCTTTACTTGTGACAACCTGGCCGCCAGAAATTTTTCCAACACCAGGATACTCCCTTCTGTATTTGCCGCAGACTGCATTTCATCGCACAATAACTCAAACTCGCCGCTCCAGATATCTTCTGCAGCTATACATGCATCTGTCAAATGCACCATATTGACTCCGGTAATTTTTGCAATCCCAAGCGGCTTAAATTTTACACCGAGTATTTCAGCTCCCTTTTCATGATTGGTGATGGTACGCGGGCAGGTCGGCTGACCAAAGAAGTATCCTTTCTTATACAGATGAATCTCTTTCCCGTCATAAGCGTGATGTTCCTCATTCTTACGAAAACTAAATGCCAGGCCCTGCAACAATGGTGTGGGACATTCCTGAACGGATGGTGTATTCGTTAACTTCCGGGAATACCAGTAGTACTCAACAATTTCTTCCAATTCAGGAGAAGGTCTGTAAATTTTATGAATCATGCAGCTTGTCTTGGTGGCAATGGCCAAAAGTAACTTATTGTGGAGTATTTTAAAATTCCGGGATGTATTGCGGGCTTTTACAGGCAGGCGGGGTATCTGTCTCGTCCATAATAAATAATAAATAATAAATTATAGATTATAAATTATAGATTATGGATTATAGATTAGTGTGCACCTGCAGGCAGAGACTGTAGCCGGGTGCTGACCAGTCAATTGGTAGTATGTATAACGGTAATGCAAAAACGAAATATTTGCGTTCCGGCAATCCGGTCAGAGAATGTCTTTCGGCAAAAAAGCTGCACGTTTAATTGTGAGGTGGAATAGTGGCGTATCTTTTTGGAAAAGGAGAAGGGCTGCGACGGCTACTGATGTCAGCTGCCATTTTTACTCTTCCTGTTTATGCATTCATCAGTTTCTGAAATGAAAAGTTCGGGTGGCGCATTTCTATTTCGTTTTTGGCCGACTCTGCCTGCGCTGCCGTTGCATAAACAAACATTTTATTTTCATAGTCGTCAATGGCCTCTCGTATCGTTTCAAATTTTCCGTTCGCAAGATTTTCTGACAAGATGAATGCGTCTAAAAGCCCAATGTTTACACCTTGCCCGGCAAAAGGCGGCATTAAATGGGCCGTATCACCAATCAGCGTAATGGGCAATGAACGATTGGTTTTCCAGGCCTTTGCCAAAGGCAATTTTCTTGTTGGCAAACCCACAAAAAAGGATGTGGCACGAATCGCTTGTTTGTATCGCTCGTCCCAACCCGAAAGCCTCTTTGTCAGCAACGCAACAATGTTTTTATTGTCCTGAAAGTTCAAATCGTTGTTACCCATCCATTCTTCAGTTGCACTGAAAAATACGCTATAACTTAATAAGTCACCATTCTTCGGATTTGCAACAAATAAATTGCCCTGGTGTGCTGCCATTAAAATATTGCCTTTACAAAGCTGATAAAACGCACGGCAATTTTTTTCAGGTTCTGGAATATCACCCTGAATGATAAAAGTACCTGTGTATTCTACATCTGCATCCGTAACAAAATCCCGGACTTTTGACATTCCTCCATTTGCCACAATCACAAAGTCTGCGGTTGCAGTTGGTTTGTTTTCAAAATGCAGCATCCATTTTCCATTTTGTTCTTCAAGCATTATCAATTTGCTGTCCCAAACAACCGTGTCGCTTGCCAAACTCTCCAACAACATTTTTTTCAAATTGTTTCGGTTGATTTCAGGATTGTCTTTCATGGGTTGTTTAGTAAGCAAAATGTTTCCTTGCTCATCAGCAAAGATTCTTCCCATAGGATTTGCTTTTGCAAAATAGGTATCAAGCAAGCCTGCCTTTTTAATTGCTAATTGTCCCGAAGCCTGGTGCAGGTCGAGCGTTCCGCCAAAGATTCTCGCCTGCGCGTTCTTATCTCTTTCATAAACGGTTACGTCAATGTCGTTTTGTTGCAAAAGCCTCGCCGTTGTCAACCCAACAGGACCACCACCGATGATGGCGATTTTTTTATTTTTTAGTAAGGTCATTTTTGGATTGTTTGTTGAATGGTTGTGTTGTAGGTGAATGCTTTACACTACCATTTACATCAATAACTGTTTTATAGTCGTGTGCTTGTGGTCTTGACCACAGGCTGTTGAATCATTTCATTAACTCATTGTATTGCGGGTCTGAACCAAAACTGCCAATGTTCAACTCGACATTGTTGGTGGTCTTTAAACCAACTCCCGCTTCCGTCAAGTTTGAACTGCCCGAAATGTAATAGTCTTTTTGCGCGTCATTGACGTTGTGTTTGTATAAGTATGCTTTCGCGTGGCAAAAATTTGGTTCCAATGTCTTTGCCACAACTTTATCCAATTTTAGAAATTCAACTGCTTCCTGTGCAACCCTGCTCAATTTTAAAGACGCATCAATACCGATTTCTTCGTTTAAAAGGTCAAGTGTCCTGTCTTTGTCTGTGCCGAAATTTACAATGTCGCTGAGTATGAATTTATATTCGTCAATCTTGTCCTTGGTTTCTCTTGATAAATAGGCTAAGGCGCCAACTGTAAAATAGCCAGTTACAATCGATAGCTTTCCTGTCTGCGTATAATTTGAAATCCACTCGTGGACCTTTGGATTTTCATTTTCATTGTCTAAAATCATTCGGCTAATTTATTGATTATTATTGTGCCTTGGCACAAAATGGCTCTTTCCCATGCGTGGATTTACACGCCGGGATCTCTCCCAATCGGAAAGCTATCCAATAAGCAAAAATTTTGAAACACCTCCACCGCTACTCTCTGAAATAAACCCTGATAATTTTACCATCTTTCATTTCATATATCGCGATGGATTTCATGCTTTCCGTTTGCCCGGATACTGAATTGTTTTAAAGGTCAATGACAATGTTCCCAATTTGTCAAACCACTTTCTTTCATTGTAAGCAATTCACCGGAAAAAGAAGTAGCGTGCTTGTTGTATTTGGGTGAGTGTGGTTTTTCTAATCACAGGGGATTTATCTGAACAAAACTGATTATCTTAAGTTTCTTTGTAAACGGTTATAAATATTAAGAGAGGAAGCGTTATTGTCCGGTTCGTTTAATGGTAATAACAGATTTTAATTACACCTGCTTTGAAGTTTGATTATTTAGAATGCAGAATAACTTTAACTTAGCATAAAGCCTGACATATTATTTGCTTGAATGACTTATAGGATTATTATGTTGCCTATGAAAATTTTTTAATCATGCAAGATTGCTTAGTGTCGTTTACTGATGAGGAGTTGCTTCGGCAAATGGCTGATGACGACAGCGAAGCGTTTCGATCTCTGTTTCAAAGATATTGGGAAGATTTATTTATTACTGCAGCCAAAACACTCCGCGGACGGGAGGGGGCTGAGGATGTAGTACAGGAAGTTTTTTCTTCATTATGGGCACGAAGGCACACTTTGGAAATTAAGGCATCGCTCTCAGCCTATCTTCATACAAGTGTGCGATATCACGCTCTTCATTTTATTGAAAAAAACATGACGAGAAAAGATTACCTGATACGACTGTCTGAAGTAGAGATGTGCCTGATCTCTGTAACCCCTGCCGATAGATTAGAAATTAAGGAGATAGAGGAAAATATTAAAAGGACTGTAGAATGCATGCCACCACGGATGCAGGAGATTTATATACTAAGCCGCGACAATTATTTAAGCCACAAAGAAATTTCTGAACGTCTCGGGATCTCTTCTGAGACGGTCAAGAAGCAAGTGCGGAACGCCCTCCAGCTAATCAGGAAATCCATCTTCAATGAAATAATTGGCGTTATCGCTTTAATGGTTTCATTGTTTAAATAAGAAAAATTTTTTTTTCTTATACTCCATCCATTCTTCTCACCGGACATACAATAAGAATACCCTTCTCATGAATATACGCAGGGCCAAAAAATTAATAAAGAAATACCGGGCAGGTGATTGTACACCTGCAGAAAAAGAACTGATCGAAAGCTGGTATCAGCACTTGGAGACTACCGGTAAATGGAATTGGCATGGTGAAGAAAAAGATGAGGTTCACAAACTACTTGATGCAAAAATAACAGCTATAGCCGGAGAGCAGGCATCAGAAAGGAAACCGCCTGTTTCTATAAAAGCCCGGTGGACATGGATAGCTGCCGCATCTGTTTTGTTAGTATTAGGAGCATTAGGATATTATATTAAATCGGGCAATTCACCAGATAAAAAAAGCGGTGATGAATTGATGGCAACTGATGTCCAGGCTCCAAAAGCAAACAGAGCTATGATTACTTTATCCGATGGCAGAAAGGTGTATTTGGATAGTGCTCAAAACGGCAGCCTGGCTGTTCAGGGCAGTGTGAAACTAATAAAACTTTCAAACGGAGAGATTGCCTACGAGCATACCGCCGGAGCAGCAGGGGCTCAGCTTGGTAATAATACTTTGACCAACCCCCGTGGGAGCAAAATAATTCACATCGTTTTGGTGGATGGAACGAAGGTGTGGCTTAATTCAGGATCTGAATTGACATATCCTGTAGCCTTCGCAGGTAACGAACGGAAAGTGTCCGTTAAAGGCGAAGCCTACTTTGAAGTGGCACATGATAAAAACAAACCATTTATTGTCAATAATGATGAGACGAACATTAAAGTTTTAGGTACCCACTTTAATATTAATGCTTATGAAGATGACGAAAAAGATATTAAAGTCACCTTGCTCGAAGGATTGGTATCGGTTCAAAACAGAAATAACAACCAAATGATAAAGCCAGGTGAACAGGCTGTGGTCGGAGAAGGAATATCCGTATTAGAAGACGTGGATATTGAAGGAGTGATGGCATGGAAGAACGGATTTTTCTATTTTGATCATGCAAGTTTGACTGCCGTGTTAAATCAATTAGCGAGATGGTATGACGTGAATGTAATATATCAGGGGAGCATTCAGCCAAGAGAATTTGTAGGCGAAATGCAGCGGGATCTGAATCTTTCGGAGGTACTCAAACTCCTCGGGAAGAACAATGTGAAATTTAAAATAGAAGGAAATAACCTAATTGTTTCACCCTAAAACTGAAAATAAAAAACAAGATAAAAACAAAATAGTCACAGGAGTATAGATATACCAAAATAAAAAACAGGAAAGCGTTGGAGCCGCTTCCCTGAAAGAGATTTAGGTATATAATAAATGAACCTATTCAGAGATCAAATATTTTTTAACCAAAATCAAACCAAAAGTATGCTTTTTCAAGCCAATTTTCCTCAGAGGCCGCTTATCAGAAGATTGCTGGTATTTATGGTCTTTATCCTTATCGGTGGCGATAAGCGCCATCGGTCCATGGGCAATAAAATTTTTCTAACTATGAAGATTACGACCATTCTTCTTTTTGTTGTGTGTCTTTCTGCAAGTGCAGGCGGGTCAGCCCAGAGTGTGACACTTTCAATGAAAAATGCAAAATTAGAAAGGGTATTTAAAGAAATAAAAAAGCAAACCGGCTATGTGTTTTTTTATGACGCCCTTGTGCTGAAGAATTCAAAAACGGTAAACATCAATTTGCATGACAAGTCCGTTGTAGAAACTTTAAATCAGGTCTTAGCCAACCAGCCTTTCGATTACTCCATCGAACGGAAAACAATAACGATAGTCAGAAAGGCAGGCTTTCCGGATTTTGGAAAACAAATAGTAAACCAAAATGAAAAGGACACTTTTGTTATCAAAGGAACGATCACCAATGTGGATGATAATACACCGCTTGATGGTGTTTCGGTAATCAACCTTACTTCCGGCACAGGCACACAGACCAATAAGGAAGGAAGATTTTCGATACAGGTTGTGTTAGGCGACCGGTTGGCTATATCGTATATAGGTTTTAGTGATGTTAATTACGAAGTAAAAAATAATGATGATGTCTTTGTGAAAATGGCTCCCAAAGACATTACAGATTTGAGTGAAGTAGTAGTAGTAGGATATGGTACGCAAAAAAAGACAAGCCTCGTCAGTTCGATAAGTACTGTGAATGGTGAGGATTTGCAATTTGGAGGCCGCAACCTGAGTACAAATTTACAGGGACAGGTTGCCGGTGTTATTTCGTTCCAGAGAAGTGGAGAACCGGGATACGATAACGCAACATTCTGGATCAGAGGTATCAGTACATACAATGGAGCTCAAAATCCTTTGATTCTTGTGGATGGAATTCCCCGCTCCTTTAATGACATTGACCCAAATGAAATTGCCACTTTCAGTGTGCTCAAAGATGCCGCTGCCACTGCAGTGTATGGTGCAGAAGGTGCTAACGGAGTTATATTGGTTACGACTAAAAGAGGCAGAATTCAGAAAACAGAAATTACTTACAGAGGTGAATATAGTTCGCTCACTCCTCTGCGCATGCCAGAATTTATGGGGTCGGCAGAGTTTTTAAGCACTTATAACGAGGCGTTATCTAATGAAGGTAAAGCTCCGATTTTTGATCAGACACTCATCGACAGGTATAAGAGCGGCCTTGATAATGACCTGTACCCTGATGAAGATTGGCTCAACATTCTGCTGCGCAAGCATACCTATAATACCAATCACAACCTTACTTTCAGAGGAGGGTCGAGCAAGGCAAGATTTTTTGTCGCCGGTTCTTTTTATAACGAAAGTGGATTGTTTAAAAATAACGCGTTAGAACAATACAGCAGCAATATAGGTTTGAAAAGATACAACCTGCGAAGCAATATTGATTTAGATGTCACTCCTACTACCTTATTGAGGGTTGACATGAGCGGACAATACCTTGAGACAAACTATCCGGGTGTATCTACTACTGATATTTTTAACCTGGCAACCACTGCTCCTCCCTACCTGTATCCTGCCGTTTATTCGGATGGCACCGTTGCCGATCACCCACGACACAGTTATAATCGTTCTAACCCCTACAACCTGCTGAATAACTCAGGATATACCAATGAATTCAGAACGAATATTCAAACCAGGATCGGGTTAGAGCAAAAATTGGATTATTTCCTTAAAGGACTGTCAGCACGCGCCATTGCCAGCTATGATTATTTTGGGACCTATGTTGTTTCACACGGAAAATCCATCAATTCTTTCTATGCAGCAGGCAGAGATCTCAATAACAAAATAATATACACGCAAATACAAAGCGGAACCGACCAGATAACTGATGGAAGCACCTCCCAGAGTGGGAATAAAAATATTTATCTGGAAGCGGCGCTTAATTATGCGAATAATTTTGATAACAAACACGACGTAACCGGAATGTTGTTGGCTTATCAGAAAGAGTCGCAGGTTTCATCAGACCCTTTACCGTTTCGGAAATTAGGTTATGTGAGCAGGGTTACTTACGCTTATGACAGAAGATATTCAGTGGAATTCAACATGGGTATTACAGGTTCTGAAGCATTTGCCAAGGGACATCGGTTCGGTGTGTTCCCTGCGGTGGGCCTGGCCTGGATCGCCAGCAACGAGAAGTTCTACCCTGAGTCTCTGAAAGATATTGTATCAAATCTAAAGGTCAGAGCTTCTTACGGTCTTACGGGTAATGACTATTATGGAAGCCAACGATTCTTATATCGCGGCGGATTTACCGGGGCAGCCGGAGCAAGTTTAGGCTATAATTCAGGAACTGCGCTGAACAGCTATTCAGGATATACAGAAGACAGGTTCAGTGCACCGACCCTTTCATGGGAAACTGAAAAGAAGAAAAACTTCGGAGTTGATTTAGGTTTATTTGGAAATAAGCTGAACATCATTTTTGATTACTTCAATAATTTCAGGTATGATATTTTGGTACAAAGACGAACAGTTTCCGGAGCAGCAGGTTTCAACCAGCCTCCATTCCAGAATTTTGGAAAGGTTACAAATAAAGGATATGAGACCTCTGTGAGCTATCACCTCCGCACCGGTGAAAATTCATCCTTCTCAGCGAGGGGCAACTTTACTTATGCGCGAAATAAAATTGTTGAAATGGATGAAGTGGCGCCACTTTATCCCTGGATGGCCTCTACAGGCAATCGTTTGAACATGAATAACGTCTTTGTCGCCGACCGTTTGTTCACTGAAGATGATTTTAATGTTACTACAAATCCAGATGGAAGTAAATCTTATACTTTGAATGGCAAGATTGCCAATCAGAATTATTTTGGTTCGGTGATGCCCGGCGATATTAAATACAAAGATTTGAATGGCGATGGAGTCATTAATCAATTCGATCAGACAAAGTACGATGGAAATCCTACAACACCTGAAATCACTTATGGTTTTGGTGTAAGCTACAATTACAAAGGAATCAGCCTGAGTATGTTTTTTACTGGTATTGCCAATACCTCTACCGTTTTGGGAGGTAGTAATTCACAGGGTTTCTTCCCATTCACTTACGGTGTTGATGAGTCGAGCGTACGTACAATGGTAAGAGACAGGTGGACAGAAGCCAACCCCAGCCAGGATGTGTTGTTTCCACGTATCCGTACAGGAAGTTATCCGAACAATATGGCAGCAAGTACCTGGTGGATGAGAGATGCAGGATTCCTCCGATTAAAGAATGCTGAATTGGGATATGATATTCCAAAGAAAACTTTAGACAGATTAAAACTAAATAACGTGAGAGTGTATGTACAAGGGTACAATCTTCTTACATGGGATAAGATAAAATACTGGGATCCTGAGCAAGGCAACCTGAACGCAGGAGTAACCTATCCACAGTCCAGAACTTTCACCTTTGGGTTACAGGCCACATTTTAATCTCATTCAATATCACTTTTTAATTTCTATAATATGCGAAAATTAATATTAAAATATAGTATCGTTCTTTCAGGCATGTTTTTAATCTTTTCAACACAATCATGCAAGAAGGATTATCTCGGCGTTTCGGAGAAGTTAGCGCCTGAGATGACAATGGACAAAGTGTTTTCAAACCCGGCACTTACAAGGCAGTATTATGCTACCATTCTATCGGGTTTGCCTAATTCATCTAATATTATTCTTGATGAACGATATGCAGGACTTACGGGTCTTGATAATCCCTGGCCCGCTCTGTCTGATGAAACCAAGGATGCTCAAAACAATGCCAAGGATGTGGCGGCAAATGGTTACAATGCAGGGAATGCCGCATTTGGAAGATGGATTCCACTTTATAAATTAATCAGGCAGGCTAATATTTTTCTTACCAATGCCAAGCCTATCCCACAAACAGGCGTTTCTGATTTCATCAGTGAACAGGAAATGACTAAAATGAAGGCCGTTGCTAAATTTTTCAGGGCATACTACCATTACTTGTTATTTGAACAATATGGCCCTATCCCGATAATGGACAAGGCAGCAGACCCCAGCAATCCTAATCTCGATTTTGCAAGAAACAGCGTCGATGAGGTCGTTAAGTTTATTAGCGACGAACTCACAGAAGTTGCTTCCAGCCTGGATGAAACACCACCTTCCCCGTCTTTGGCAGCGGTACCTACCAAAGGAGTAGCTCTTGCTGTAAAGGCTAAATTGCTGGTTTATGCAGCCAGCCCTCTATTCAATGGCGGATTTAATGAAGCGCTTCAACTGACGAATAAAGACGGCAAACAATTGTTTCCGGCTGCGGACCCTGCTAAATGGCAGGTAGCAAAAACAGCGCTGGAGGAATTTTTGAACTTCGCCAATGGCAGATACGAGTTGTTTAAACTTTACACTGGTCCCGGCGGAGCCTACAACCCTGATGAAAGCCTTTATAGATTATTTATTGATGTGGATGGAAATAAGGAAATTATTTGGGCCAATCCTTTTACAAGCTGGGGTTCGATAAATTACGAAGGAACAGACAGGAGGTTGACTCCAAGAAGCGAAAGAAGCGGATTTGCATGTGTGGGTGTAACGCAGGAATTGGTAGATGCATTCGGTATGATAGATGGCCTGTCCATCAGTGAGTCGCCACTTTATAAAGAGGATGGATTTTCTGAGCCGGGTGATGACCTTACCGGCAGAACAGAACCTGGAACGTTTGATATGTATGTTAACCGTGATCCAAGATTTTACCAGACAGTAACCTACCAGGGAAAAAGATGGCCGATAAGCAATAATAAAATTGAGTTTCAAAAAGGAAGCGGAAATGATAACAGCGCCGCCGACAACCCCCATACAGGATATTTGCTTTACAAAAGGCTTGCCCGCAATATCCGTAATGAAGGAAGTTATCCGAGGTCTCAATACAGGCCATCAATTATTTTCCGGCTTGCAGAGTTCTATTTGTTGTATGCTGAAGCCTGCAATGAAGTAAATCCAAATGACCCAAATGTTCTTGTTTATTTAGATAAAGTCCGGGAGCGGGCAGGTATTCCAAAATTGGCTGATATCAAACCCATGCTGCAAGGAAATAAAGATGAACTAAGGAAAGCCATCCAGGCAGAAAGCAGGGTAGAACTTTGTACAGAAGGTCAGCGTTATTTTGACGTAAGAAGATGGATGCTTGCTGACAAACCAGGTAACATGCAAGGCGGCCCTTCTACAGGAATGAATATGAATTCAAGTGACCTGACGATTGGCGGCTTTTTTACAAGAACCACTTACGAAACAAGAATTTTCAACAGGTCAATGTATCTGTATCCGATACCACTTGATGAAATCCTGAAAAGTAAAGTGCTTGTTCAAAATCCGCTTTGGTAATTAACCATCGTTTTTTCAAATTTAAAATCAACAACATAATGAAACTCAGATTTGCATTTTTCGTTGGTATATTAATGGCATCAACCATTGTCCTGTTCATTTCATGTGAAAAGGAAACAACAAATAAAAAATCAAATACGATCTATATTCTTCCGGAAACAGCTTCTTCTGTGGCAGAAAGTAAGATACTCTTATACTCAACTACTCCTTATGAGTTTCCGCTTTCAGTAGGTATTCTGTCTGCTCTGAACGAAAATGTGGATGTATCTCTCAATATTGACAACAGCCTTGTTGCTCCGTATAATACTGCTCAGAAAACCAATTATGCTGTAATGCCGGAGGGCAGCTATTCTTTAGCATCAAATAGTTTAAGCATTCCGGGAGATAGCATTGTTTCGCAACAAACCAAACTGTTTATCAAGGCAGATATGCTTGAGTCCGATGTGCCTTATTTGTTGCCGGTGAAAATAGAAACAGTATCAAACAAAAATATTGTTTTGAATGGTGCCATAGCTACAAAATACTTTATTATCAGAGTGCCAACGCCGGTGATAGGTAACCTGTCTGACGGCAAGAATTCCTACTGGAAAGACCCTTCAGCATCGTGGGAGCCACAAAGAGGAAATGACGGCAATACAAATGGCGACTGGGGCGGTGGGTCTGTATGCGAATCCGGGGCGGGCAACGAACAGTATTGGGAAGTAGATTTAGGCGGTATTTCTCCAAGAATTGATACCGTTAGAATTTGGAACCGGACAGATTGTTGTGATGATCGTACCGCTAAATTCTATGTATTTATTTCAAACGTACCCTTCTCCGGTAAATCAGTACAATCCTCGCTCGATCAACCGGGGGTTTACAAGTATTATAGTCCTGATAAAGCAGGCCGCCCAACGGAGATTTATCCTAAAGTCTCCGGGCGTTACATAAGGATTCAAAATACTACAGGTGCGAGTCTGACACTGGCTGAACTTACCGCTATTGGAATTAAACCCTGATTTTTCTCGTGGTTTGTAAGACACGAACCAACGAAAGAAGACCTTTAAATTTTTAACCATCGCACCTTGATGCCCACCAGTGGCCCAGAGTTGCGAAAGATGCAGGCTTTAAGTTAGTTACTCTTACTGGAAAAACACCATGATGGATTTTGTGCCTGTGGCCTACAAGGGCCACAGGCCTTTTTGTAAAAAGCAGCCACAGGAGGCATGTGGTACCTGCCCTATTATCGACATTGGTTTTCGGTTCGCAATCTGTTGCGAAATGTCCAGCACAATTTTCAATCGATTTCTTAATGCATTGTTCTCTCCAGATCGTTTTTAGAAAATAGATTGAAAGCAACACGAAAATGATCAAGTCAGTCCATAGAGCAAATTTTTCATTTATAACGGAAGTCTTTTAAGTCTGTGTTGAATGCCTGCAATACCATAAACCATTGACCCAAAAACCCTGAAAAATCATCCTTTTATCCGATTGTCTTCTAATCCTTTAATGACTTGATTTGTTCTCAAAAAATCAAATCATGAAAAAGGTATCTTTCTTTCTGATAATATTTCTTCTTACCGGCGCCGGTGTCCACGCACAAATATTAAAACGCCTGAAGAGAACGGTACAGGAGCATGTAGAAAACAGGGCGGAAGAACGTACCGGTGAAGCGACCGATAAAGGAATGGATAAAACGGAAGACGCGATGAAGGGGAAAAAGGATAAGACATCTGACAACATTGATAAGAGTACCAGTTCCGGAAATGATACATCGAACCCTTCCTCATCCGTAACTCCTTCCATAAAGACTTACCAGAATTACGATTTTGTACCAGGTGATACCATTCTTTTTGCTGATGACTTTACCGAAGACCAGGATGGCGAGTTTCCTTCGCACTGGACACTATCCAAAGGGCAGGCCGCAATCAATAAAGTGAGCAATGAACCGGCATTTTTTCTCACTGATGGAAATTATTGCCAGGTGAACCCAAGAATGAAAAATGCATCTTATTTAACGGATCCATTCACGGTAGAATTTGATTATTATGCCAATGCTGGTGACGGACCAAGTATATCTTTCAACTATAAAGATAAAGATGGCAATGATGGGGTAGGATATATAGGGTTTAGTACAAGCGGGGAGGTTTCCACCTTTGAACTTCCTGCAGACTTTAGCGCCAACTATCCGGATGAGGAAGATGACACATATCGTAACAAGTGGCATCATGCAGCGTTGATCTATAAAAATAACCAGGTAAAATGCTATATAGACCAATACCGGATTTTGGTTATCCCGAATCTGAATGCCATACCAACAGCATTGGGATTTGCAGGTATTGGCGACCCGGACAAGCCCATCATCTTTACAAATGTGAGGGTGGCGAAGGGCGGTAGCATGAATATGATCGGCAAAAAATTCACCGAAGCAAAAATCGTTACACACGGTATCACCTTTGATGTAGATAAATCCAATATCAAACCCGAGAGTATGGGTACGCTCAACATGATTGTAAAAATCATGAAAAACAATCCTGATCTAAAATTTGAAATAGACGGCCACACAGATAATACAGGAGAAGCAGCACACAACCTTACACTCTCACAGCAACGTGCAGACGCAGTAAAAACACAATTGGTAAATATGGGCATTGATGGCTCAAGACTTACCACCAAAGGATTTGGCGATACCAAACCGATCAGTGATAATGATACGCCCGAAGGCCGGGCCAATAACAGAAGAGTAGAATTTGTGAGAAAATGACTTCAGCGAGCGACCTAAGGATTGACAAAATATTAGACTTAGTCCTATTTAGTTTTTGAAACCATGCGTTTTAATAAGACCGATTGGTTTTTCAATGGTGATTTGCGAAGGGCGTAACGGAACTGGCGGCCTGAGCGCCCGACGCTTATCCATTTTTTTCGAAAGTACCTCTGAATCAATCCTGTGATCCGGGAAAAAAAACTACTCAACAATTTGCCACTATAACACAAACCTCTAAACAATAAAAACGATGACCCATTACAAAAAACTTGTCGCATTTACAATTGCCATGTCCCTCATTTCCTGGAGCTATGCACAATCAGCTTCAACCACTACCAAACAAATAAAAGCAGGTATCAATCTTGAAGTGGCATTTCTAACCGGTGATTTTGGAAAGTCCTATTCAATGGGTTTTGGAGGAAGTGTGATGGCGCGCTATGCATTAAGTGAGAAAGCAAATCTTACTGCATCATTAGGTTATTTATCTTTTAACGGAAAGAAAATAACTACAAAAATTGTTGAAACAGATGATGGAGGTAATCCAATACATGATGATTTCGGTAACCCTATGTACACAACAGAAAAAATAAAAATACCGTCCACACACGGCATTCCGCTTCGGCTTGGCGCAAACTATTTAATAAGCGGCCCAATATTTATCCAGGGCGAAATCGGCGCTTCTTTTATGAAAGGGGGAACTGCATTCTTATATGCGCCCGGCGTAGGAGCAAGATTTGATAACCTCGAAGTGGAAGCAAAATATGAAGGATGGTCAAAGAACGGGACACTTTCATTTTTCGGAATAAGAGTGGGATACTTTTTTTGAGAAAAAAAAATTTCAGAGGTGGCTCTTGTCTTCGCAAACCACGGAGCAGGGATTTCCAGATCCTTCTCAGTCATTTTATTATTCAGATGCAATGCCTGAACCGGGATGAAGCAGATATTCATTCCTCCATTTTAAATGATGCTTAAACAATTTTCACTTCTCTGTTTGCTTCTAAATTTTAAAAATGAAAAAACTACTGATTTCCTGCCTGACTCTTATTTGCAGCCCTTCAGCCTTCGCACAGCAGTGCCCGCAATGGCCGGCAGACTGTCCGGAAACAGGCTATATTGAAAATTCTCAAAGCAGAGCGTATAGAATTGAAAATCTCCTTTTGCCACAGGAAGTAGATATGCAAGACCGGATGCGCAATCTCTTTACCGGTATGATGCAGAAGGCCTCCACTCAATTAGGCTGGGATATGGTAGAGATTTCAGAATATACCAACATGAATGGCCTTCAGAGTGGGACGACACCTTATCAGTATCGTTCGCCAAGAGCCATCACTGTTACTTTTCAATTTGTCGTGGACAAAGCAGCCCTGCAAGCATGGAAAGCTTACGAGACCAATTATGAGCAAAGTAATACCAATACCCAATCACAGGGTTACGATAATGCTACATCAGTAATGAAAGGCCCGGCGTACCAACGCTACAAAGACTCTGCCGACCATTATATGAAATTATACTTAGCCTATATTGAAAAACACAAAGACGAAGGCGCCGCCCTGTATGCTGATGGCAGCCCCGCAATGCGGTACCAGCAAAAGGGAATTGACTTTTCGAATAAAGCGGCTGCGCTCACCGATGATGCAAACGGGCACTCTGACCTTCAGGATATGGAAGGGGTACATGATTTAAAATCTTTTCAGTATAGGAATAAGGCCGTTTTACAGGTTGAGTTTAAAGCGAATGAAAGTGTGGCAGTAGCTATTGATCAATCCTTAGGGCCAATTGAATCTCACCATACATCATACCCCTTATCCAATGCCACGATTGCAAAAATATATACTATCCAAAAGGAGCAGGAAAATGCAGAATTAGTAAAATGGCAAAATAAAATTCTAATTACTCTTGGGAAGTTTCTTACCACTCCGGATGAATATGGTTATTACAGTGCAGGCTTTACGCTCAATGGACAGGATGATGAACACACATCAAAAAAAATAAAAAGCGACAAAGTGCAAACTATTTCTGTGCTGATAAGTGGCAATAAAATGAATGTGGAGAAGATGGTTAAGTTGATCAATATAAAGCCACTGAACGCTTCGATTGTGAAATTTTGAAAATGTAAAAGATGAAAAAATTACTGATTTTGTTTTGCACTGTATTGTGCTTCATATCTTATCATTCAAAAGCACAAAAAATTGCAGATTACTTCTTAACCCCAAGTCCAAAAACTACAATTGATGCCGGCGGCGCATTAAACTTGTCGCTTCTATATATTGATTCAGTAAAAGGTCCTCAAAAAGCAGATATACAAAAAATCCCGTTCGAATGGAAAGTCAACGGACGAAGTATCACCACCCTAAAACCGGAAGACGGCAGTTTGACCCTTACAGGAAATAGCAAAGCCGTTTATACTGCGCCATTTTTGGCTCCTTTAAAAAATCCGGTAGATGTATCAGTTATGCTCACCGGCCTTACTACAAACAAAACGATTCATTGCAAAGTATATATCAGGGAATCGAAGTACAGAGTAACAATGGATGCAGAGCAAACGTTGCCAATGGTGGGGCAAGACATAAAACTACACGGTGAATGTAGCGCCATACTCAAAGCCGCTGCCGATGGAAGTTATTTTCTGGAACCTATTGACACGACAAGAAACATGCATATAACAGTTGAAAAAGGCTATTTAAGTAATAAAGACGGCAGTTCACAGAAATTAGTATCACCACTATCATACACAGTTCCATTCTTGTTTACAATTGATAAATTAAGCACCTCGCATCCCGTGGGCAACGGCACCATGCATTTGTACTATACCGGGCCTGCAAAAGGCAAAGTAATATGGCGAATAACGAGTGATGACAAAACGGTGATGGAAACTATAGATTTAGATCATAAAGTAACAGTTTATGACCCACCGGGAAAGGCTATTCCAATAAAGGGTTTGGGTAATACGGATATTGTACTCGGCAGTTTTACAAAATTAAATTTAGTAGCCGGCGCTAACAGGATGGATCCCGGCAGAGCTATGGGCAACACTTATCAGAATATGACAAATACAGATGAGATGAAAGTAATGGCTGACCGTTTGCAAGCTCATGAAAATGACCCTGCTTATTTCAGAACCAAACAAGGGCAAGAAGATTTGCAAAAAATAATGACTTTGCGTGGAAAGGTCGGTGGCAATATATCTAACATGGATGATGAAACGAAAAGCATGAATCGTAAAATCGATAATAACTATACCAATAAACCCAACTATGCGGGGTCTAAAAAAATGCGTTCGGATATTACCAATGTAAATAAATGCGAAAAAGCATCCAAAATCATAAACAACGGAGATCCTATGGCACAAGTTACACCCGGTGCAGCATTGTTAAGGATTGAAGGTAATTTCAATCCAAAAGCATCTGAAGCTTTCTACCGGGAATTAAAAGGTTCAAGCCTTGGCGGTGGCGAGCAAACATCGGTATTTAAAATTACGATAGTGAAACTCAAATAATTCTCTTAATCAATCATTGGTAAAAAAATCAACATGAAAAACCTCATCATCCTCTTCACCGCATTAATGTTTTTGGGATGCGCCCGGTGAAATTCAATTTCCTGATTAATTTAAAAATTGTTTGCATTAGAACTTATGCTGCCAATAGACTGGCGCAGGTCTCCTGACTTGTGCCTAATCGTTACTTAATTTTACATTAATAGCATTCCGGATAAAACCGTTTATTCATTAGCGTTATTAGTAACGTTCTGGTACCACCTGCCCCGCTTTCGGGAGACCGGGAGGCCTGCGTCAGCTGGAAAACCACCAACAGCAACAACAGATTTGAAAGAACTTAGTTATTAATCCGCCGTGGCGGATTGAAAACCTTTATTTAAAACAGACTCCATAATCCCGGCTCAAAAAAATTTTCCATTTTTCTTTTCCTGCTGACATACCCTTGTCACTTCCGTATTTCAAATTTGTTTCTCACAAATAAAATTGAAATATTATGTCACAAACTATTGTACAGATCAATGAAGTGATCACTCCTGCAGAATTACTCAAGCACTGGCAGGGGCACCGTGCGCTTACACGCAGAACTATCGAAGCGTTTCCCGAAAAAGAATTCTTTGAATTCTCTATCGGCGGCATGCGCACCTTTGCGGCGATCACTATGGAACTCATCGGCATTGGCGTACCTGCTGTACGTGAGGTCATCTCCGGAACCGCTACTGAATTGAATGAACATTTCGAACATGGAAACAAAAAGGAAAATATCCTGAAGCAATGGGATAAGGATACGGAGGCGCTCAATGAATTGCTGCCGCAAATACCTGAAGAAAAGTTTCATGAAGTGATCAAACTTTTCGGGAAGTATGAGGGTACAGTCTGGTCAAGCCTGTTTTATGCGATAGACAATGAGATTCACCATCGTGCGCAGGGGTATGTCTATCTCCGTGCATTGGGTATAGAGCCGCCACCATTTTGGGATCGTCCTTAATCTTTTTATCGTTATGAATCCTGTACTCGTTTTCAAAACATCCGTAACCTCGTGGCGCGAGGCAGCACAAGTAAGCCCGCTGCTGAGTAAGCTACTTCAGGAGCACAGCGCCTGGAATTTCGACCTGGACGATTGGGAGAATATCCTGCGGGTGGAAAGCAATACTTGCAGTGCCGGCGAAATAATTCGTATGATGAATGAGGCAGGATTCTATTGCGAAGAGCTGCCGGATTGAACACGGTTAGCGACCCTGATTGGTTATCACAGCTTCAGGCGCTCAGTAACCTTGTTTGATAATTCCTTAATTCTTTCGCGAAAAGACTCGGGTGCAATGATGCGTGCAAAATCACCAAACATCATATACCACCGGGCCAGGCTCTCTGTAGAGTTGACACTTTGAAATTCTAATATGACCTCATTGCCTTTTATTTCCTGGCTTACCAGGCCATAGTACTGCATGTTGCCAAAATACCGGACTGCTTCTTTTTTGACGGCAATGATCACTTTTATTTTGGGTTTATCGATTTCTTTTTTCGTGTATTCTTTTATGTTAGTATGTTGCCTGGTAAATGCAGTGCCGGTATCTTTGATAGACAGGATCCGGTCAGTACGAAACTGCCGGTAATCCTTCCGCAGGTGGCAATATGCGTACAAATGCCAGTGTGCATTTTCATGAAATATCCCTACAGGTTCTATATATCTTTTCGATGGTGCATCAGCTTCAAAAGATTTGTATTCCATAAAAACCTGTTTTTTTTCTGCGATGCTATTGAAAAGAATCTCCAGGGCATTGGGAATTTTCTTATTGAACAATTCTCCCCCCTGCGACACCCACACTTTTCCTTCCAATGCTTCTAACAGATCTTTTTCCTTTCCCCTCAATACAGACTTTACTTTGTTCATTGCAGATTGAAAATTGAATTGCAAGGCCGCATCTGTGAACTTATTCATCAGTTTTTCTGCGGCTACAAAACTTCCGGCTTCTTCACGTGTGAACATTACCGGCGGCAAACGATAGCCATCCATAATAGAGTATCCTACCCCGGCCTCACCAATGATCGGAACTCCGGCTGATTCCAGCGAACGGATGTCGCGGTATATAGTGCGCAGGCTCACCTCAAAACGCTCTGAGAGTTCCTTTGCTTTGATCTTCTTCCTGGATTGCAACAGGATCAAAATAGCCAGCGTACGGTCAAACCGGTTAAGGTCATCTGAAATCATGAAGCAAAGGAAATAGAAAAGTTTCAGATTGTAATTTTAATTAAGTGTTATGTCCGTGGCGGTTGAGTGGGCTGTGGTTCGTGCCGTGCCGTGGTTCGTGTCCCACGAACCACGGCGTGAGTGTTGAATTATGATTCGTGAGACACGAACCCCGGTAGGCTGAACTTGTATTTCAAAACCAAATCACGAATTCGCTTTCTCTATCTCTTCTACATCATTGATTCAATATCAAATTTCTCATCCGGGTAAAATTTTCAAAACTTCCTTCTATGTTGAATTTTATTCTTTTTGATCTGAGTGATCCACCAATGATCATCCCTGAAAAAAATCCAATTGACGCGCCACCCACAGCGGCCAATCCTGCTCCTAAACCCATATCCATTCCCGGTCCAGAAGAAGGTTTTTCATAAGTAACTGAAGCAATGCCTATCCCTACTGCCATACCCGCCAGTGCGCCTATCCACATTCCTTTTGAGACTCTTCCCTTTACACGAAACCCGATTTTTTTAATATCAGAGAAAAGGATGGCTTCCAATTTTGCCTCTCTATTAATTATTCTTGAGAAGCGAATCCTGCGCCTCGAAATCAAAACGGCTGAATCAGAAAATCCTGTGAGGTACCCAAACCTTTCACCATCTGTAGTCTTCACCTTCACAGTGTAAGTCTTGCCATAGACAATTTTCTTCGATATAGTGCTGTCCTGAGATTGCGCTCTATATAGACACATACTTAGAATGAGAAGCAGAGTGATTTCTTTTTTCATAGATTTTATACTAAGACTAAAACAAATATAGATTAAAACAGAGCCGGCCTGTCACAAGCAATTCTTATCTGCACCCTTTACTTCAGTTGGTTCCTTTCGAAAAGATTAAATATGCTTAACAGTTTTGCCGTTGAATGCCGCAAGTGAATCATTTCACTAAAATCGTATTTTAAATCTCATTGTGGGTTGAAAATATCTGCTCTGCTTCTTTTGTTCTTCCCATGATTTTCTGCAGTAATCATCATGTTCAACAATTCTCTCTGGCTGTGGTTCGTGTGCCACGAATCACGCTGCAAGAGCAGCAGTCGTAAAATTCCACCCCGCAATCCACCCTCAATCCGCCCCGCTAAATTTGCTAACACTATACACCAGAAGATACTTTTGAAGACTATTTCAACCCAAAAAAGATTTATATGAAAAATCAATCATTAAAGTCGAAAATTATTTTCAGTCTGCTGCTATTTACCAGCCTGCTGCCTCTTGCCTTTTCATTTGCCGGCGATGAAGTAAAGTTATTAATTGATACTCCATACCAGCACATCATTTCGTCTCTGCAGGCAATCACCTTGCTGGTAATAATATTTTCAAGACAAAAATTATCTAAGAACCAGGCGGTCGGTGTGGCCTTACTTTATATGTTGATACCGTTTGCATTTACCTTTGGTGGCAACAGTTTTTCATTTTTGGTTTTGAGGCATTATGCGAATTCACTTCTTTCGTGGGCAATAGCAATTGTAGTATTCATCAAGATGGCATTCCATCCGGATGTCAGCAAAAATATTAACGGATAAATGACAGCAAATCAAAAGCAGCAGATTCTAATAGGGCTTAGCATTTTCCTGGTGCTTTGCTCCATTGGGTTCTTGTTTAATGGGAATGTTTACTTATGGTTTTGGAGGAAGTATCCGGTAATTCCTGTATTAATGATATTGTTCGCCTTCTTTGCTGTTCGCTACTGGCTTAAGCTCGAAATTGAAAAACAGCGACAACAAATTTTTTCAGCGTATCATCAAAATACAACTATCGCGAAGCAGACCGATTTCAGAAAGTTATTGTCTTCGCGTGAACTTGAAGTACTTGATTTGATCAATCGCGGATTAAGCAATAAGGAGATTGCAGCAAAGTTGTTTATTTCTTTATCAACGGTAAAAACGCATATTAATAACATCTACAAAATTCTGGAAGTGAAAAACAGGCGGGAAGTAATAGAGAAAACAAGTAATGAACAAAATCGATCCGGTACGGAAACGTAATATAATTAACTGAATTGTGGTTCGTGAGACACGAACCACGGCGTGAGACACGAACCACGGCGTGAGACACGAACCACGGCGTGAGACACGAACGACCTATGCCCTGGTTCGTGTCCCACGAACCAGCAACAATTTCGTGTCCCACGAACCAGCAACAATTTCGTGTCCCACGAACCAGATTCCCTTCTTAAATTTACTATCATAACAAAATACCCATTTTATGGAGTTTGATTTCTTTCCGGAGAGAAGAAAGAGTTTCATGGAGGAAAATGAAATTTATTTCTGGACAGCTACCATCAATCATTGGCAGCCTTTACTGTGGAAAGACGAATACAAGAATATTATTGTCGACTCTTTGAATTACCTGACCGATAAAAATAAAATTGAAGTATATGGATTTGTCATCATGCCCAATCATATTCATTTAATATGGAGGATGAAGGCACTCAACGGCAAAGAAACTGCACATGGTTCTTTTTTAAAATGGACCGCGCATGAATTTCAAAAGTTGATCGCAGACGATGGTGATTATGACATCAATACTTTTCGTGTAAACGCCACCAACAAAAAACACGAATTCTGGCAAAGAGACTCATTGGCCATTCGCCTGTTTACCAGAAAAGTTGCCTTTCAAAAATTGAATTATATCCACAATAATCCGTGCACAGAGTACTGGAAGTTGGCTTTAGATCCCACAGGGTATTTCTATTCATCCGCGAGACTTTATGAATTCGGCGAAAGGCAATTTGCATTTTTGAAAGATCTAAGAGAAGTGTTTTGAGTTGTGGTACTAACTGTGGTTCGTGAGACACGAACCACAGCTGAGTTGGGGTTCGTGCCGTGCCGTGGTTCGTGGGACACTAACCACGGCACGAATGTGGAACACGAATCATGACATAGGAACATTAATTTTGAGAGATGAACTCATACCTTTTTCGTATCAATCACTTCGGAATCATTAAAATTGTATTTGTTGTTACGCTTCTTTTTATCAACAAGATTTCTCATGCACAAAATAGCGATGTTGAAATCACTTTTGAATCTGCCGCGTCAAACTTTACGGAAAGCATTCCTGTTGGTAATGGCCGCCTCGGTGCTATGATGTTTGGCAACCCGAACAAAGAACGCATTGCTCTTAATGAAATCTCGCTCTGGTCCGGCGGCCCGCAGGATGCTGACAGCGACAGTGCGTACAAATATCTGAAACCTATCAGGGATTTTCTGCTGGCCGGGAAGAACCGTGAAGCACAGGATTTACTGCAAAAACATTTTGTGGCCAAAGGGGCAGGTTCGGGTTATGGCCAGGGTGCCAATCAAAAATATGGCTCCTATCAAACGCTGGGCGATCTCTTTATTGAATGGAAGGATACTTCAACACCCGTTTCAGATTATCATCGTGTACTCAATATTGAAAATGCAACAGCACACACTTCATTCACACGAAACGGAATACGGTATTCTGAAGAACTTTTTGCTGATTTTGTAAATGACATTTTATGGGTGCGATTGAAGAGTTCAAAAAAGGGAGGAATCAATATCCGAATCTCACTATCCAGGATGGAAAATGCTGCTGTATCTGCAAATGGGCTGCAGTTGATCATGAAAGGACAATTGCCATCAGGCAAGGATAAAGGAATGCAATTTGCAGCCATACTTACACCACAGGTCAAAGATGGCAAAGTATATGCCGATGGTAATGAACTCGTGGTGGAAAATGCTACAGCGTGTGTACTCAGGTTATCAGCAGCCACCAATTATAATTTTAATAATGGAGGATTACTGCGAGGTGATGTTGTACATCGCACAAGAAAATATTTGCCAGACTCTGCAAAGATTTCATTTGACCTCGCTCATCAAAAAAGTGCCACTGCCTTTAGTAAATATTTTGAACGCTGCCGGTTACGCCTACACGAAAACACAGATGTGAGGTCACTAACCACTAACCAACGGCTGATCAGATATGCAAAAGTCGAGAGCGATCCTCAGCTTCCTGCTTTGTATTTCAACTTTGGAAGATACCTGCTCATTTCTTCATCAAGGCCCGGATTGCTGCCTGCCAACCTGCAGGGACTTTGGGCTGTGGAGTACCAGGCTCCGTGGAATGGAGATTATCATCTCAACATCAACCTGCAGATGAACTACTGGCCTGCAGATGTTACTAACCTAAGCACACTCTTCGAACCTTTTGCCCAATTCACAAAAAATCTTGTTGCAAACGGACGCAAAACCGCAAGAACTTATTACCACGCTAATGGATGGGTGGCACACGTAATTTCCAATCCATGGTTTTATACCTCTCCTGGCGAAGGCGCTGACTGGGGATCTACACTTACCGGCGGTGCATGGTTGTGCTGCCAGATGTGGGATCATTTCAGATTTACAAAAGATACTGCCTACCTGAAAAAATATTATCCGGTTCTAAAAGGCGCTGCACAATTTCTGCAATCTATTCTCATTCGCGAGCCTGAGCACGGATGGCTGGTTACTGCTCCTTCTAATTCTCCGGAAAACACGTACATCATGCCAGATGGATTTCTCGGACAAACAGCAATGGGGCCGGCGATGGATATGCAGATATGCAGAGACCTCTTTGATGCCTGTATATCTGCTTCGCAAATTTTGAAAACAGACGAACACTGGAGAAATGAACTTTTGAAGATCATCCCCGAACTGGCGCCGGATCAAATCGGAAAAAATGGTGACCTCAATGAATGGCTCAATGACTGGAAAGACGCAGAACCCCACCATCGCCATGTGTCACAATTGTTCGGGTTGTATCCTTACGACGAAATCACTCCCTGGGGTACACCCAGGTTAGCGGCGGCCGCACGCAAGACGCTTGAGATGCGTGGTGATGGCGGTACCGGTTGGAGTAAAGCGTGGAAGATCAGTTTTTGGGCACGGCTTGGTGATGGCGATCATGCGAATCTTTTGCTGAAAGAATTGTTGCAACCCGTTTCAGGTACAGGCATGACCATGCAAGGTGGCGGTACCTATCCTAATTTATTTTGTGCACATCCACCATTTCAAATAGATGGAAATTTTGGTGGTACAGCAGGTATTGCAGAAATGCTGTTGCAAAGTCATGGTAAGGATGAAGTGATTCGTTTTCTTCCTGCATTGCCTTCATCCGCTGACTGGAGTACCGGAAGTGTGAAGGGATTAAAAGCGCGTGGTGGATTTGATGTAGATATGGAATGGAAGGATGGCAACCTTTCTTCAGCAAAGATTTTTTCCGGCAAAGGTGGGATTTGCCGAATAATGCTGCCAAAGGGAATGGTGATAAAAAATGGAAATGGAAAGATCATTGCGAATGCAGGTGAAGAGAGAACGGTAGCATTTAGTACCATAAAATCAGGTTCCTATTCCATAATTTTTTAGATATGGAAAAATTCAAAAATAAATACCGCATTTCCTCGCACAGGATGCCGCTGTGGGATTATTCCGGAAACGGTATGTATTTTATCACCCTTGTAACACAAAACAGGGAATGTAACCTGGGAGAAATCATCAATGGTGAAATGTTCCTGTCTGATTTTGGAATGATTGTAAACAATGAATGGATAAAATCATTTGAATTGCGACAGGAATTGTTTTGTGATGAATATGTGATCATGCCCAATCATTTGCACGCGATTGTGGTGTTGGAAAAAATGGGCGATGATCGTTCGCCGGTTTCGGACGAATCGCGCAATGCGGACGAATCGCGCAATGCGGACGCACGGCGGCGTGTAGAGACGCACGGCCGTGCGTCTCTACGTACGTCCCGTGCGTCACAACCATCCAAATTTTTTCGCAAACCACAATCCATTTCGTCATTCGTTGCCGGTTTTAAATCGGCGGTGAATTCTAAAATTGATGATTACATTGACGCACACAAATTGAATATTCCAAAATACAACAGGGACAATCATTTTTTTCAACCCAATTACCACGACCATATTATCAGAAACGAAGGCGAATATCACAGGATCAAAAATTATATCATTCGCAATCCTGAAAAATGGGAAGGGGATAAATTTAATGACGAACCCAAGGCCAAACCCTGACGAATAAATTTGTCATTTGAAAAATCAAAAAATTAATGAAAAGGGTATTTATCATAGGTGATATACATGGATGCTGTAAGACGTTCAAGAAGATGATTTTTGAAAAGATCAATATCCGGTCGACCGATGAAATATACTGTCTTGGTGATTATGTTGACAGGGGGCCTGACAGCAAAGGCGTTATTGATTTCATCCTTGATTTAAGAAATAAAGGATACCAGATTCATACGCTCAGGGGTAATCATGAGCAAATGCTTTTGGAATCAGATATTGATGAGTTTACCAGAGACCTGTGGATGAGAAATGGTGGTAACCATACACTCAGAAGCTTTAGGAAAAAATCTATTTCAGCGTTCGAAACAAAGTACCTGGAATTTTTCGAACAGACATCCTACTTTGTTCAAACCAACGATTTCATACTGGTGCACGCAGGGCTTAATTTCAATGCACCCAACCCGTTACTGGATTTTGAGGCCATGATGTGGATCAGGGACTTTTGGACAGACAAAGATTTTTTGAACGGAAGGATTCTTGTTCATGGACATACACCACTCAAAAGAGATGCATTGCTGGCTCAACCATTTGAAAATATAATAGATATAGATGGAGGTTGTGTTTTTAAGGAAAGAACAGGTTATGGCAGTCTCTTTGCATTGAACTTCTTTGAAAAACATTTCCTCGAGATGAGGAATATTGATTAGGTCTTGTCCAAACGGAATGAGATGTAATGGCCAATGGCTGATTCAAATACGCATTAAGAAGAAAGAAAAAGGAGGCGAATATTTGCCTCCCTAAGAAATAGGATCACTTCGTCTTGATCACTCTCACCTTCCAGTCTTCCGGACCTTTCTCCAAATATTCCCATCGGAATGGTTCTTTGCTTTCCGCTTCCATCTGGTAATACAATGGTTTCGGATCGTGATCGTTGATAAATTCAAAAGCCTCGCCTGGTTTGATATCTGCAAAGGCCTTGTAGAACATTTCATGCCGCTCTGCCGGCGGGAATGGACGCAAGTCGAATTCGTTCACTACAGAAAAACCATCATCTCCCAGTCCGCTCTTCACTTCTTTGGTGATGTGTACGACTACTTCTCCTTCATCTTTCTTTTTATAAATCCACTTGTGTTGTCCTTCAAATTTCATCATGAATATGGAATGAATTTCCGCAGGGTCTTCCGCAGCAATGATCTCCATCGTATCGCCCTGTTGCATCATACCATAACGATGAAAAACAATTTGTTTCCATTCTTTTGCGTCGGCCTTACGCAGATCAAGCAGTGTGGAAATATCTGTGAACTCTCTGCCCTGTGATGCTTCTGTACGGGTAACTTTTACCTTCCATTCTCTTCCTCCCCGATTGAGGTATTCCCATCCTACTACATCGCCGTAGATAGACCGGAACTCATAATATAATGGTATCGGGTCATGATCGTTGATGAAAACGAAGCTTTCATCAACAGGCAGTTCTTTGAATAGTTGTATTAATCTTTTATGTCTTTCAATGGGCACGTGTACACGCATGTCCAGTTCTTCGGTAGCAGCGGTTTTATTTTCCATAGTGTTTTATTTTTTTAGGTTAAAGACAATGTTATCCTCAATAAGAGGGCCGCAAGTTACCACATTAAAGGCTAATTTATTTCTAATTCAAAAAGGTGATGCCAATAGATGAATCTACAACTGTTTGAAAATTGAAATAACAGGCTTCCTCTGCAGTCTCCCTTCGGCAAGCTCAGGGAGCAGCACTTATAGTTCACTGAGCTTGCTGTCAACTGTTCATTGAGCCTGCCGAAATGAACTTTCCAAAGATTAAAGTTTTATTCTACACAACCTGGCTTCGGCAAGCTCAGCCATCATGGATGGTAATTGTTTACTGAGCCTGCCGTTAACTGTTCATTGAGCTTGCCGAAATGAACTTCCCAAAATGTGTCCCATCTTTCTATATCTATCTCCCTTAGGCAGGCTCAGGGAGCGGAACTCTTTGTTCATTGAATTTATTATAACCATTCACTGAACTTGCCGTCAACTGTTCATTGAGCCTGCCGAAATGAACTTTCCAAAGATTAAAGTTTTATTCTACACAACCTGGCTTCGGCAAGCTCTGCCATCGTGGATGGCAACTGTTCACTGAGCTTGTCAGACGAAGCGAATGCTTGTCTGACTCAGACCATAGCGTCAGAGTTTTAAATACTGACCGAAGCGTCAGTACCGAAGCCAGATCATTCAATGTGTGATCGCCTGTTATCGAAAATTGTCCCGACATACCCGGGGAATTTACATTAGTTGAAATAGATTTTTTTCCATTGCACATGATAAAATAAACCAAATTATCGTTAAGTGCTATGACGGAAAAAATCAATCATTACCTTTGCCACCCAATGCGTTTCGTTGTACTCATATTCAGCTTTTACCTACTGGCAATATCTGTAATGCCATGCAGCGATGCACATAATGATTGCAACAATTCAAAATCAAAAACAGAATTAGCTCAAAACCACGAGCATCAAAACGATGCGAATGATTTTTGCAGCCCCTTCTGCAATTGCAGTTGCTGCAGCACCATCACTGCTTTCTCTTTGAACAACTATATTCACAAGCCGGCGATGCCGGTGTTGGCCTCTACAAAAAAATATGCCATACGCGATCTCTTTTTTGTTTCGGGGTACAATGGAAATATCTGGCAGCCTCCACGGATTAATACTTAATACTTTTTGGACACTCATACACTGACAGGCTACTAATGCCCCGCTGTGTTCCATAAGTACTCGTTCAACTGTGCGTAGCTGATGTCTTGACTTCTCTCGAAAGGCATCAAGCCCATTAGTAATCATTAATCCATAGAATTGTGTTAGAAAAGATCATTCACTTTAGTGTCAGGAATAAATTAGTCATCGGTATTATGACGCTGCTACTCATCGTATGGGGCTTTTGGAGCGCATCCAAACTCCCTATAGATGCCGTGCCGGATATTACCAACAACCAGGTGCAGATATTAACGGTATGCCCTACACTGGCCGGCCAAGAAGTAGAGCAGTTGGTAACATTTCCTGTAGAACAAAGTATCGCCAATATTCCCGGAATCGAAGAAACAAGAAGTATTTCGAGGTTTGGACTTTCTGTCGTTACAGTCGTATTCCATGATGATGTAGATATATATTTTGCAAGGCAACTTGTGAACGAAAGGCTGAAAGAAGCGGCAGAAGATATCCCGGCAGGTATTGGTACACCTGAACTGGGGCCGGTAAGTACAGGACTGGGTGAAGTATATCAGTACATTCTGCATCCCAAAAAAGGTAGTGAAGGAAAGTATGATGCCAAAGACCTGCGTACGATGCAGGATTGGATAGTAGCCCGCCAGCTCAATGGTACCAAAGGCATTGCAGAGGTCAACAGTTTTGGAGGTGAACTCAAACAATATGAAGTATCCATAAATCCCAACCGGCTAAAGGCTATGGGCGTGAGTATTACCGACATCTTTAATGCTCTCGAAAAAAACAATCAAAACACCGGCGGCGCGTATATCGACAAGAAACCCAATGCCTACTTCATTCGGGGTATAGGCATGGTTACCTCTCTCGATGATGTGAGAAACATTGCCATCAAAAATGTGAATGGCAGCATTCCAATCTTTATTAAAGACGTAGCTGATGTGCGAATGGGTAGTGCCATACGCTATGGTGCCATGACCTATAACGGTGAAGTAGATGCCGTAGGTGGTGTGGTGATGATGCTGAAGGGTGCTAACAGTAATGAGGTAGTAAAACTTATCAAAGAAAAAATTCCCAACATTCAAAAATCATTGCCCGAAGACGTGGTGATAGAGCCATTCTTAGACAGAACCGATTTGATAAGCCGTGCCATCAGTACCGTAGAGAAAAACCTGCTGGAAGGCGCACTGATCGTGATTTTTGTGCTGGTATTGTTCCTGGGAAACTTCAGGGCAGGGTTGATCGTAGCTTCTGCCATTCCACTATCCATGTTGTTTGCCTTAGGTATGATGAATTTGTTTGGAGTAAGCGCCAACCTGATGAGCCTGGGTGCCATAGACTTTGGATTGATCGTAGATGGCGCGGTGATCATTACTGAGGCTACGTTGCATTTACTTGCCCGGAGGAATATAACAGGAAGGCTTACCCTAAACCAGATGAATGAAATGGTAGAAACAAGCGCAGGTAAAATGATGAAGTCAGCGGCGTTTGGTCAAATCATCATTCTCATTGTATATATCCCCATTCTTACACTCGCAGGAGTAGAAGGAAAGATGTTCAAACCGATGGCTCAAACGGTGAGTTTTGCTATCCTTGGAGCATTGATACTTTCGCTCACCTACATACCAATGATGTGTGCCCTGTTCCTTTCGAAGAAACCATTACCTAAAAAAACTTTCTCTGACAAGATGATGGATTTCTTTTTCAGCATCTATCAGCCTTTGTTAACGAAAGCAATTAAGTTCAAATATTGGATGGTTGGTGGAACCGTTGCGCTATTTGCAGTCACGCTGTTACTTTTCAAGAATATGGGAGGCGAATTCATACCTCAATTGCAGGAAGGAGATTTTGCTTTTCATTGCATACTTCCTCAGGGTAGTTCATTGAGCCAGAGTATCGAAACGTCCAAACAGGCGTCCAGGATCATCAGACAATTTGATGAAGTGAATATGGTAGTAGCCAAAACGGGTTCAGCAGAAGTGCCGACAGACCCTATGCCTCCCGAAACTTCGGACCTGATAATTTTATTGAAGGCTAAAAAAGAATGGAAGGAGAAGAAAAGTTATGATGAACTGGCCGAAGAGATCATGGAAAAATTGGAAGTGATCCCAGGGGTATTCTTCGAAAGTAATCAGCCGATTCAAATGCGGTTCAATGAGCTGATGACCGGAATCAGGCAGGATGTAGCGGTGAAGATCTTTGGGGAAAACCTTGATACACTTTCTTCCTATGCAAAAGAAGTGAGCCAGGTGATTCAAAGTGTGAACGGCGTATCTACACCACAGGTAGAGCAGGTGGAAGGGTTGCCGCAAATCAATGTAGTGTATGATCGCACCAGGCTTGCCAATTACGGACTGAATGTGGAAGATGTAAACGATGTGCTTAGCTCTGCATTCGCCGGCAGGAAGGCCGGAGTGGTGTATGAGAATGAAAGAAGATTTGACCTGGTGGTAAGATTGGATAGTACGTTCAGAACTGACATAAGTGATGTCAGCAACATGGTGATCCCTACTCCAACCGGGAACCAGATACCACTATCACAAGTAGCACAAATCAGTTTTAAAACAGGCCCGGCACAAATCAGCCGCGAAGAAGGGAAAAGAAGAATTGTGATTGGGTTCAATGTTGCGGACAGAGACGTGCAAAGTGTGGTAAAGGAAATACAGGAAAAACTCGATCAGCAAATAAAACTTCCCACAGGTTATTACTTTACTTATGGCGGCCAGTTTGAAAACCTGCAGCAGGCATCACAGCGACTGATGATCGCCGTGCCATTATCATTGCTGCTCATTTTTGCAATGTTATACTTCACCTTTCACTCCCTGAAGCAGGCAACGCTCATTTTTACTGCCATCCCAATGAGTGCCATCGGCGGAGTCTTTGCGCTGTTGATTCGCGACATGCCATTCAGTATCAGTGCAGGTGTTGGTTTTATTGCCTTGTTTGGAGTAGCAGTGCTCAATGGTATTGTGCTTATCAGCACATTTAATGAATTGGAAAAGGAAGGTATAACGGATGTGCTTAAACGAGTATTGACCGGAACCAAAGAAAGGCTGAGGCCGGTAATGATGACCGCAGGCGTAGCGAGTTTGGGTTTCCTTCCGATGGCACTGAGTGGGAGTGCTGGCGCTGAGGTACAGCGGCCTTTGGCAACAGTCGTCATCGGTGGATTGATTACAGCAACGTTTTTGACATTGGTTGTGTTGCCTCTTTTGTATATCATCTTCAATCCAAAACGTACTTTCAAAACAGACATCCACATGAAGACTACATTGATTTTTTTATTATGCTTTTCAGGCATCAGTTTTATCGCAGATGCGCAATCGATAAAAATCCATTCAGCAGATTCTGCAATTGCAATAGGGATAAAAAATAATGGATTTATTAAAGCCAAGAGTTTAGAAATTCAATCAACCTCGGCACTCAAAAAAACGACAGGAGAACTACCCAAATTAGATTTCAATACGCAACTTGGGCAATATAGCAGCAACAACTTTGATAATGGTTTCCAACTTTCACAAACGATTCCATTTCCTTCCTCTTTCAAAGCTAAAAAAGAGTTGGTCAATGCAGAAATCAGAGGAAAAGAATTGCAACGTGATATCTCCATTATAGAATTGAAGAGTAAGATACGTTCATGGTATTACCAAATTGAGTATCTGCAGCATAATCAAACGCAATTAATACACCTTGACAGCCTCTATGAAGAATTTATCAGAGTGGCAGAACTTCGTTACAAGACAGGCGATATTAAGAAAGTGGAAGTGAGTACAGCCAACGCAAAAAAAGGTGAGATCAGCATCATGCTCAGTCAAAACGAAGTAAGCCTGAAAAATGCATATCAAAATCTTATAGCTCTGATGAATACTGATTCGCAGGTCGAAATAATCAGCGACCGGGAATTTCAGCCTTTGCAACTCACAGAATTAATGGATAGTACTGTAAAAGTTGATCACCCCTCTGTCAAGGCGTTCTACCAGGATGCTATTATTTCAGAACAATTAAAGTCTGTGGAGCGATCCCAGGGGCTTCCGGATTTCAAAATAGGATACACCAATCAATCGTTGGTCGGGTACCAGGACATCAATGGACAAGAAAAATATTTTGATGCGGGCGACCGGTTCAATGTTTTCAATATCGGCATCACCATCCCGCTCACTTTCGGAGCTACCAAAGCAAGGATCAAATCACTTGATTACAGGAAGCAGGCGGCAGGAGCAAATGCAATACAGCAACAAAAGTTAATGAATACACAACTACAAAATGCAATGGAGCAATACCAACAAGACATCGAAAAGTATCAATATTTTAAACAACAGGCACTGCCCAATGCATCAGAAATTGTATCAGCAGCGCAATTGGGTTACCGCACAGGTGATATCAGTTATGTAGAATACCTCTACGCACTTCAAACAGCAACAGACATACAATCAGCATATTTAAAAAGCATCAACGACATCAATCAATCAGTGATCAATATTTATTCACTCATCAATAAGTAACTTTTTATGAATAATTCCTTAGTTAATAGAAACAGCAAATGGGCAGTGAGAAACTCAATTCTCATGTTTGGTTTGTTAATAGCTGCCGGCACAAATAATTTCTCGTGTAAGCATTCTGGTCAGGAGAAAAATGCCCATGATCATGAACAGGCGGAATCGAAAACTGAAGCACCTCATGATGAAGCATCTGAGAGCATTGTTACACTAACCAGTGAACAAATTAAAACTGTTGGGATACAAACAGGCAGCATCGAAAACAAAGAGCTGACAGCCACCATCAAAGTAAACGGAGCATTGAGTGTCCCCAATAACAAGAAGGCAAACGTAACTTCCCTGTATGGTGGCGTGGTCAAATCATTGCATATACAAATCGGAGACAATGTTCGTAAAGGGCAGGTGATAGCAACGATCACAAATCCGCAGTTTATCCAATTACAGGAAGAATACCTGACACTCGGCAGCAAGATCCTCTTTGCAGAGCAGGAAGTACAGCGTCAGAAAGACCTGAATGCAGGAAATGCCGGTGCACTGAAAAATCTACAGAATGCTACTGCAGAACTAAACTCTATGAGAGCCAGGAGGGCATCGCTTCACCAGCAAATTCAATTAATGGGCATCAATCCCGCATCCGTAAACGATCACAACCTGAAATCTGCATTGGTGGTAACAAGCCCTCTCAGTGGTACTATCAGTAATTTGTTTGCCAAGATCGGTAGTTATGTGGATGTGTCTTCTCCGGTGGCAGAAATCGTCGACAACAGTTCATTGCATTTGGATCTTGAAATATTCGAAAAGGATTTACCACTCTTAAAGAATGGACAGGTTATTCATTTCACCGTTACCAATAACCCCGTAAAAGAATATGACGCGAAAGTCTTCAGCATCGGTTCTTCTTTTGAAAATGACAGCAAGACGATCGCGGTTCACTGCAAGGTAACAGGCGACAAGTCGGGACTTATTGATGGTATGAATGTAACCGGTATCGTGAGCCTGAACAATGTAACAGCTCCGGCAGTACCTGATGAATCAATCGTAAATACAGATGGTAAAGACTATATTTTTGTTGTGAAGAACGGAACCAACACTGGCAATGAATCCACTTCTGATTTCGAAAAAACAGAAATCATTAAAGGTGTTTCAAGTATGGGTTATACTGCCATACAATTCATCCGGGATGTTCCGGACTCTTCGAGGATTGTTACGAAGGGCGCCTTTTTTGTAAATGCAAAACTGACCAATACCGGAGAACATGAACACTGAGTCAATTGATGATTGATGATTTATGATTCAATGTCGTTTAATTAAGAAAAATTTGCCTCAAAGGCACAAAGGCACGAAGAAAAAGAAAAAAAATATCCCTTTGTGACTTCGTGTCTTAGTGGCATAAAATAAGAATAGCCACAAAGGCACTAAGACACAAAAACTAATCACTTACAATTACCCCTTATTTAGTTCTTCGTGTCCTGGTCTTCGTGGCCAAAAACGTGTTTACTACCTTAACAAAACGACATTAATTTGTGATTGGTGATTTGAAAGAATTTCAATGAACTACCGGTAGTAATCAACTACTATCGAACAACAATTGAGAAAAGCTTGAAGACCATCTATAGTTATAAAACAGTCCAATAGTTATTCTTGATTCGAGTTCGATATCAATCAGATCCGATTGCTATCGGATGGGATGCGCCCATTGTATTTAAATTTAGTAGAAGGCGTTTACCTGTTTTTTCTGACCTTATTTCCTTATTTGAATTCAGATTTACATAATAAGGTAATAAGGTAGCAGGAGTCGTTAGTTCATTTATCTACTAAGGTTTGGTTCCAACGATTAAAACTTTTTTACTCGATTCAAAACAACTTCTATAATATCAAATACATCAGTTGCCTGAATTCTTATATTATTCAATACAGAAGGAGTGTTCAGCAAATAATACCAGAAGAAATATTTATAAAACTGTACAAATATTTCCGGCATAAGACACTCTAACCTCCATCCGCCGCCTGCGAAACTTGATTCGCCGCAGCGAACGAAACTTGAAACACGAAACTTGAAACACGAAACTTGAAACACAAAACTTGAAACGCAAAACTTGAAACCTCATCTTCCATAGCTAACCACACCCTTCACCCAAATCCTACATCCAATTTTCCCCGGAAGTCTCTACATCATAGAGCCATTGATTGGTGAGTGCATTGAGTTTTCTGTAATCACCGAATTTGAATGTGACATCTCCTCCGGCAGTATGAAGTGTGATGTGTCCAATATTTCTTTTGCGATGCCACAGGCGCTGTGTTACAGTGATAGCCTGTATTTTATACGTTTGCAATATACGCGTAGTGATATCCCATACTCCACTCGTCGTTTGAACAAAACCTTTGCTCACTTTCAGCCTGCTGTTCTTAAACCGAAAAAAAATTATAATTACTGCGAGGATGATCCAGAAAGGTAACAGTGTAAGATAGTTAAAGAACCAGGTAGTATCCCTGGCAAATGCGAACGGAATCAAAGGGATGATGACCAGGAAAATGATCGGCGAAATGATCTTCCTGATATTGGGAACTAATACTATTTCAACAGGAGGGATCTCTTTGAATACCCGGTTCAGCAATATGTGCTCTTGCTGAGGCGTGCATCCGGGAACGTGGATGACAGCTTGTTTATCACTCGTGATATCTGATGATGCCTGGTAAAAAAAGAGTCGTTGCAGTTTCATTTTCTTCTGCAGGAAATTTGTTACCGTTTCCACCACCTGTATTTTTTCAACATATACCACGATATTTCGTGTGTTGAGTAGCCCGTAGGAAATAGAGAAGGCGGCCTTTTTGAAAAGGATTTTGTAATCAGAAAAAATTACCAGCACTCTCACCAGGTTGAACAGGAACAAGAAGAGGAATGCTGCGGCAATTAATACTACAACGTTTTGAAGAAAGGAATCCAATTGAAAAGATTTTGAAAGAAATTCTTTGCCCCTTTCACTTTGAGATAAAAAATCACGCAGCGAATCATAAAGGCCTGCTATCGCTGCAAGGATTACGGCAAAGCTTTTTCCGTAATTGGAGGTAACGGCAACCTTTGCCAGGGTACTGATAGACAACCGGAATCCTTCCTGTACCTGTTGGTGAATTTCGCCGGCATTCTCCGGTAGTGTTTGTGCTGAAGAGTCAGACAATAGCCTGCTTTTTAGTTGTAGTGCGATCTCACGGCTTACCGCTTTTATTTTCACTTCACTCTTTGTAGTACTTGCCGTATTAATGTCCACTGCATATACACGTAAAACTTTTTGCACAAGATTCTGTGACAAATTCACTTGTTGAATCCGGTTCAGTTGAATGATAATTTTTTCTTTATTAAAAACGCCCTTTTCCAAAACGAAATCATCTGAGGCTTCATCTATAAAGAATACAAAATTTCTGAATCGCAGATAGCCAATGATGAAAGTGATGACCACTATCAACAAAGCGATGAGCATAACCACTGTCAAAGAAAATTTTTCCGGTTTGATGATCATCAAAAAGATCAGTGGCCAGGCTGCTTTTGCTACCTCGCGTAATGCGAATACAGATTCCACAATAACTCCGGAAGCAGACTGCCTCCTCGGAGTGTTTAAAAATGAAGCGGTTACTTTCTCATCATCCATCATCTACTTCTTAATTTTCCCCAGGATAATTTCTTTCAGAGCCAAAGCAGTTTCCCTCGGAAGGCCGGCCACTTTAATATCCGCAGAAGAACCTCCGGCAGTATAGATCTGTACTGTAGCCACGCGATATTTTCGTTCGATAAATCCTTCCAGCAGGGCCACATGCTGAATGCGGTTGAAAGGCACAATCGTTGTGATCACAGAAAGGATCCCATGCCTGTAAATGATATCATGTTCACGAACAGCATAGCTCCTTCTTACAAAAGCCATTTTCATCAGGAAATAACGAATCGAAATAAACAAAAGGAGTGGCACAGACACGTACCACTTTGCCTCTTGCAAACCCGGAACCACAAAGAACAAGATCACAATTGCGGCAATTACACACAGCCCGATCAGAAAGCGCCACCAGATTACTTTCCAGTAATCCGGATCAATTAGGGTAGTGGCTGCTTCCTCGTATTTAGGGAAATCCCCTGGCAAAATAGTTGCGTTGGTAAACGGTATTTTTTCTCCGGTCATAGTTGCATTATGGTTTATCTGTCCCGACAGAAGCCTTGCCAAGTTAGGGTAATTTTATCAGCCAGAGCGGATCATCCCGAATGCACCTGCCTCATCAATAAAAAAGGGTGCATCCCCAATTTTCGTTTCATAAATGATTTTCCGGTTGGTGAGACACCAACCCGTAGCAGTCTCTACAGGCGGGTGTCCTCACCCGCCTGCGTTCCGACAGTCATGGGATCCGATAGCAATCGGATTGGGATGCACCCATAAAAAAATTCCTTTTGGTCTTCATTTATAATTTATGTAATTTGATGAGCCATTTCTTCACTTCTAAAAAATCATCGCTTATGAATCTTGTTAAACACATCTTAGACCGAAAGGGAAGTAAAACCATTTCTGTTGCATCTGATGCCACAGTACTTGATGCACTGAAAGTGATGGCAGAGCGAAACATTGGTTCTGTGGTGGTAATGGATAATGATCATTTTGAAGGTATTATGACAGAAAGAGATTATTCCAGGAAAATCATTTTGAAAAACAGGCATTCTACAGACACTCTCGTGAGGGACATCATGTCCGGCGACCTTCCAAGAGTGAAACTTTCTGACACGGTGGAACATTGTATGGAATTGATCAACAGCAATAACATCCGCTACCTGCCTGTATTTGAGGGAGATCAATTTATTGGCGTTATTTCAATTAGTGATTTGATCAAGGAAACACTCTTGTCGCAACAAAGAACTATTGATCAGTTGGAAAACTATATCAGAGGATAATGGCTATGTGAAAACCACCGGAATTTTTTTTCACAATTATTCTTTATGGCCCCCCAAAAAAACCTGGAAGTAAACGACTTCACAGAACATCCTCAAGTGAAGGAATGTATAAGCAAGCTAAAGGATGAATTTTCCAAACGGCCTTTTATTATCTCTGATGTTCTCGATGAGGAGGGTAATCAGTATGTCAATCTTGTACAGAAAGGTGGTGGTGTATTGGGTGTCGCGCTTGTTGGGTACACCTACATACTCGAGCAAATGGGTATCCGCTTCCTGAGACTTGCCGGTACCAGCGCAGGAGCTATCAACACTGCTCTCATGACAGTGATCAAAGAAAAACAAGATGCCAAATCAATAGAAATTCTCAAGATCATTACCGAACTTAATTTCTTCAACCTTGTGGACGGCCATCCTGTGATCAGGAAGTTGATAAAAAGTTTTATCACCAATGAGTCCTTTGGAAAAGTAGCGAACAGATGGATCAAAAGGCTATTGGGAACAGGGATATTGTTGTTGGTCATCGACTTTGTTTTCCTCGGGTTGAGAAACCTTTATTCATGGGCGATTCCTGCGATGCAAATCTCATTCATGATTACCGGTGTTTATTTCCTCCTGATCGGCTTCCTTATTTTTTATACCACACGGATTCTGAACCGTGTAAAGACTTCCGGATTTGGATTAAACCCGGGAAACTATTTTTATGACTGGATCAAAGCTCAACTCATAGCACAAGGCGTTCATACGGTGGATGATCTCAACAACAAAGCGAGCCACTTGCCAAAACTGAAAGTACGCGAAGGAAACCCCGAAGCTGCGGATTCTCTGTTTGGCGATGTTACCATCATAGCGAGTGAATTGGTAACTGAAAATAAAATTGAGTTTCCGTCCATGAGTCACCTGTTCAGGGAAAAGGATCAGATCAATACGCTTCAACCGGCAGGGTTTATCAGGGCATCCATGTCAATCCCAATATTCTTTGAATCCTATTTCATCAATCGCATTCCGAATCAATCACCGGAAATAAAAAAATCATGGGAGGATGTTTTCGATGAACAGGATCCGCCGGTGATGACACGGTTTGTAGATGGTGGTATCTTGTCAAATTTCCCAATCAATATCTTTTACAATGCCAGCATTAGGGTACCGCGGCTTCCTTCATTTGGAATAGACCTTGACGACAGTGATCCGGAAGACGAGCGCAAAAATCCTTACTACTGGTCTTTTATGGGATACCTCGGGCACATCTTCAATACAACCCGGTTTTATTACGATAAAGATTTTCTATTGAAGAATAAAGTTTATAACAGTGGTATTGGAAAAATAAAATTGAACGATTTCAACTGGTTGAACTTTTTTCTGAAGCCTGAACAAAAAGTAGAATTGTTTGTGCGTGGCGCTAAAGCAGCCAAGGACTTTTTACTTCAGTTCGATTGGGAAAAATACAAAGAGCAAAGGATCGGTATGCAGGATCAATTGAAAGGAAAATAGCTTTACCAGGAATACATTAAATAAAATACCATGCAGGCAATTGTCATTCCTTCCATCTACATCATCATCGCTGCAGGCATAGCGTTGCTGCTGATGTATGTGATGAAGGCCTTGTCCAAAAGTTTTCTGACATTGTATGTCTTTGTAAGAGCCTTCAAAATATTCGACCTGGAGTTTGCCGCCTCCCCACTTGAATTATCCACCTACGTCAAAGGGATTTTTGATGACCAATTACCTCCTGATGTTTCAGGAAAAACCAGTCGTTCACTGAAGCAATTTTTTATTTTAAGCATCATCAGCCAGGTAATTATCGCCGCTGTACTATTTTTCACCTGCAACAGAATTGCTTCTCATCATATACACACCACACTTTTCTTTCTGTTGGGTTGGGCACAATTGATTTCACTGATCTGCGGTGTATTTAAAGCAATCTTTTTTCTCGGATACATTCACAAAAACCCAAAGACTCTGCTATATGGGAAATTTAAGATTTACCAATTTATGGAAATCATCAAATGGGCTATCCCACTCATAACTGTAGTAGTGATTGCTTCTATCTTTCTTTACCTGTGGTTTTCAGGACTACTCAATCTTAGTTTGTTGCATAATTTCCTGATCCTGGTAGCAGTGGCAATTGTGGTATTTCTGATTAAGAAATTTATTATCAAAACAAAAGTAGTGAGCCTGGAATCTTTCAGGGAGATCGGAAATTAGGTTGTAGGAAAAATATTTCTCTTATTCATCGTTCGGAGCAGTCTCAGGCTAATTAATATTTTGATGTGGCGGCAAAAACTTATTGTTATTATTAGGTCAAGTATTTATGTATAATGCTGCAAGCCAGCCTGGCCAGGCGGACAGGAGTGCTCTGATTAATGCACGGGAAGATACCTGTTTGTTACTTTGAATCTAATCACGAATAATCAATTGCTTCTTCGTAAAAGCAAAGAAGCAATTTTTAATTGAGCCTTCACTTCGATTTTGCATGTACGAAATCGGAGTGAAGATTTATGAGGTAACCAATAGGTAATATTACGTGGATCGGATTGTACTAATGACAAGACAAAACGTATAATGCTAAAACAGTGGAAATCAATTGCAGATTTTTTTAAGCAGTAGTGTATAATAACATAAATTAGCGTGTTGTGCGTCAACCTATGTGACACACCATGCTAACTCGAAACAATCTACAAATGACTAAATAAATGAATGGACGATTAAAACTTATTGAGCAACAACTTTTGGGTATTGACAGTGCAGCGTTCCAAAATCTTTGCGACATTTATTTAGCTTTTAGAGAGCAAGAATTAACAAGTATCAACAGGACAGGAAGTCAGTTTGGAAAGCAAAAGACGGTAAAAGGAACACCTGATACTTTCTTCCGACTTGCAGATGGGAGTTTACGCTATGTTGAATTTACCACAAAAACTAATGGGCTGGTTGACAAAATCAAGGAGGACATTGATAAATGTTTAGACCCAACAAAGACAGGAGTTCCAGCAAATCAAGTTCACAAAATAATTATCTGCTTTAACTCACGACTTGATGTTACAGAAGAAACAGCAATTACTCAACATGCTACTTCAAAAAACGTTCGAATAGAATTGATAGGACTTGACTGGTTGGCATTAGAGATATATTCTAAATACTTAATTCTTGCTAAAGATATTTTAGGTATCCCACTTGATACCGGACAACTACTCCCTCTTCAAAATTTCATTGACGAATACAACAACAAAGCAGGAAAACTTTCAACTCCATTAGACAATATTTTTTTACATCGTAAGGAAGAGTTAGCTGATATAGAGAAAGTTTTGGCGACAAATGATTTGTTCATAATTTCAGGTTTCCCTGGCGTTGGTAAAACGAAAATCGCACTTGAAGCGATTGATATGTTTTTATCTACTAACAAAAATTATTCTGCTTTCGCAGTTTCTAAGAAAGACCAAGATATCTCAGAGGATTTAAAAATCCATTTACAACAAGAACAGAACTATGTATTGTTAGTTGATGATGCAAACAGACAACTGCTCAACTTCAAACAAATTCTGGGTGTATTTAAAGAAAAGCGAAAAGGAAACATCAAACTTGTGATAACAGTTAGAGATTATGCACTAAATGATGTAACTAATGAATGTTATGAGTATGACCCACATAAAATCGTTCTAAAAAAATTTAGTGATACAGAAATTACTGAACTAATAAATAGCGATTCATTTGAAATTAGAAACTCGAAATATCAAAAGAGAATTGTTGAAGTAGCAGATGGGAACGCAAGATTGGCGGTGATGGCTGCAAGAATTGCAAAGCAAAGACAAGAATTTTTCTTATTAGGCGATGTTTCAGATTTATATGACTCCTACTTTCAAACTTTTATTAAAGATTTTGACATATTCGGTGACAAGACCTTGATTAAAACTCTTGGTATAATTTCGTTCTTCTTTACTATTGACCGTAGCAACAAGGAATTTATTGAAATTGTTCTTAAAAGCTTTGAGTTAGAATATCATGACTTCAATGAAGCTATTGATGAGCTTGAGAAAAGAGAACTTGTCGAAGTTCAATACAATCATGCAAGGGTTTCGGAGCAAGTGATGGCAACTTACTTTTTCTATAAGGTTTTCATCAAAGACGAAATTCTTTCATTCAAAACATTACTGTTTACGTTTTTTCCAGTTTGGAAAAAGAGGTTTTCAGATACAATCATTCCATCAAATAATTCTTTCGGTTATGATAGTGTGTTGAAAAAAATAAATGCAACTTTAGATGAATATCTACATTCAATATATTCGGACGAAGAAAAGGTTTTAGAGTTCTTTTCTCTTTTTTGGTTTTACAAGCGAGAAGAAATACTTAATTATTTCCATCAAAAAATAAAACAGTTTCCGGAGCCTGAAAACCCAATCTATGATTCAAAATATGAAACGAATGATTTTGTTTGGGATAGAGACAAAACATTAGATTTTCTTGCAGACCTATTTAATCACTTTACTGAGAGTTATATTCCTGCATTGGAGTTGGCATTTGAATACTGCAGAAAAAAACCTGAATCACTTCCCGAACTTATCAGAAGAATTAGAGAGAAATTGTTATTTGATGATGATGACCACAGATTTGACTTTAAAAGACAAGTTGAATTATTCAAGCTATTAATAGCAAAGTTCAAAGAAAATAAGCCCCATTATGTTGAAGCATTCTTTGCTTTAGCTGGAACATTTCTTTCGCACCATTATCAAATTACAAAGGGCGGAAGAAACCACTCTATTACTTTTTATCAATACCCGCTGCCGTTTTATGAGGTAACAAGAGATTTCAGAAAATCTATCTGGACAACCCTCTTTGAAAATTTCAAAACTTATCCGAAAGAAGTTTTGACAATACTAAAGAACTTCCGACCGGGGCATAAAGAAGCGATTCTCGAAATTCTGGAATTTGATTTATCTCTCTTGTTGCCCTTCATTGAAAATAATCTCGACACAACAAGTTTTGAGAACATTCATTTTATCCATGATTTTATTTCAATGTTAAATAGGGAAAAATTAACTGACCGAAGTTATCAAAACTTGAAATCTAAATTCAATAGCCAAGAGTATGAGTATTTGCGAAAACTTGATTGGAATACTTTGAGAGGGAGACAGGATTATGATTTCGAAAAGTATGAGGATTTCCAAAAGTTGAAGGAGCAAGATGTTCGCACTTCTTTTCTTTTCAAGAGCGAGGCGGATTTTGCAGCTCTTCACACAGCAATTAGAAACTCACTTTCTTTAGGTGATAATAATATTTGGGGCATAGACCAATCGCTTAATATTATCGTTGAAGAAAATTTTATACAAAACGAAGAACTGGGCTTTAAGCTTTTGAAAAGCATTTTGGACAATTATCCTACTCGCATAAACCCACTTCATAAAGCAGTCAAAGTAATTGTAAATAAATCTCCTGAATGGGCATTACGACTTTGGACTTTAATTAAAAATTGGAAGCATGAATACAAATTGTATTGGCGTCTTTCATTTTTTGACTACCTGCCAAAGGAACATGTGAATGAATTTCATAAAAATGAATTACTTGAAACAATAAATTCGATAGATGTTGGTTGCTATCTACAATTTGAATCGTTTGAAAAATTTAGTACAATTGACAACAACATCATTTTAAATATTCTGCAATCTGTAGTTAGCAAAATTGAAAAGCAAAATTTAAGAATTAATTTATCCTTTCACTTTTTTGAGAAGTATTCAACTATGCTTGCGGACAGCTTTCCTTTATTAACTCAAGCATACATTCAACAGGAGGAGAAAGTAAGCAATCATTTTGACCTAAACCGTGCAGAATTAAAATCACTTCTTCAAATAGATTCTAAATTTTTGATTGAATATGTCAAAACCTTCTATACTGGAAAAGAGAATTTGCACAATCGAGATACTCACAATCAATTGCCATTTGTTTGGGATTTAGATAACTGTAACGAGCTAATTGAAGAAGCTGCTAATCTGATAATCGAAAACTCAATATATTTTGGAATTTTAGAGCATCCAATAATCATCTTCTTTCATCACCTCAATGAGGAGCAGAAAGCAAAAGCACAACAGTTCCTTTTAAATTACATTTCTAAATATCATTCTGACGAGAGCAAAATAAATTCAGTATTTGATGTCCTTAGACATACTATGAAGGATTTTTTTGAAGAGGCATTTCTTCATTATTTAAGTGTGAACAAAGAAATAGAAAATTTTAAAAAAATTTGGTGGAGAGGTAATGGTGGCAGTTATAGCGGAGATGTAATAATTGGTGAAATTCATGCAAAGGATTGGCAAAACATTCTTGCAATGGTTGACAAGTCAAAAAACCAACTTGATTTAATTCCTATCAAAGCATATATTAAAAAGCAGATTGAGTACGAGTTGAAAAGTGGTGAGGAAGAACGAAAAAGAAAGTTTATTGACCCAGATGGATGGTAGTACTTTCTGAAATCATTAGCGTGTAGGACGAAGGGCGAAGGCATAACAAGCAGTTTGGCAATATGGCGGTTTAAGTACTACTATAAAACAGAAGTGCAAGGTTGAGCGACAGTAATTCTAATGAACTTTTGTACTAAATTGCCGCCACATCGCCAAGCTGCCGAACGTAAGCAAAATAAGAAAATCAAAGAGGTGTTTGCTTCAAAACGAAACATTGACGAAAAAGAAATATTCGGGAATCCCATTTACGAAAGGCTTAACGGTTCGTACGAGAAAATAAATAAGAAGTTTGCCGGTAGATTTCATTTAATTATTATCGACCTGAAAGAAACATTTGGTAACAGGCTATTTCATTAGGTAAATACCAGGGTTACTCATTTGTAAGAAATTCAAAACGACACTTAAATGCCCGAACAACAGAACATAGAATACAAGCAAAGCTGGCACGATGAATACCTGAAATGGGTTTGTGGTTTTGCCAATGCCCAGGGAGGTGTAATATTCATTGGCAAAGATGATAATGGCAAAGTTGTTGGCATAAGCGATTATAAAAAGCTGATGGATGAAATACCCAATAAAGTGAGAGACCTGATGGGTATTTTGGTTGATGTAAACCTACAAAAAGAAAAAGGCTTATACTTTCTTGAAATAATTACGCAGCCTTATGCAGTACCTATTTCTCTGCGTGGCAGGTATTACTACCGGAGTGGCAGTACCAAACAGGAATTGATTGGTGCAGCACTCACGGATTATTTGCTTCGCAAAAGCGGTAAGACATGGGATGAGGTTAGTGAACCAACGGCTACCCTTGACGATATTGACGATGCCAGTTTAAAATCATACATAGCAGCATCACTTCATGCAGGAAGAATTTCAGATGTGGAAGGATTAACCAAAGCAGATTTGATTGCAAAGCTTCGATTGACTGATGATAACGGCAACATTAAAAGAGCGGCCATTGTATTATTTGGAAAGAACCCGGCAAAATATTTCAATAATTGCGTTGTAAAAATTGGCCGCTTCGGTAAAGACAGCAGCGACCTGAGATTTCAAGAGGCAGTTGAAGGCAATATTGTCTATTTACTAAAAGAAGTGTTGGAGCAATTAAACCGGAAATTTTTAACCCGTGCCATTTCGTTTGAAGGAATACAGAGGATTGAGAAAGGAGAATACCCTATTGCAGCGCTCCGTGAAATGTTGCTCAACGCACTGGTGCATAGAAATTATTTAGGTTCATCTGCGATACAGATACGGATGTTCGACAACTATTTTAATATCTGGAACGAAGGCGAATTGCCTGCTGGGATTAGTTTGGATTCACTCAAACGGCAACACCCATCAAGACCAAGAAATTTCTTAATAGCCGATGTGTGTTTTAAAGCTGGTTACATTGATGCATGGGGAAGCGGTACGTTAAAAATTATCAGCACCTGCAAAGAAGCAGGGTTGCCGGACCCTGAAATTATTGAACAGGACGGTGGCATTTTGGTAACACTATTTAAAAACAAGTATAGTGCTGAACAGCTTAAAAAAATGAATTTGAATGGAAGGCAATTAGGTGCTGTTCTTTATTTACTTGAAAAAGGGAGTATTACCAATTCAGAATATCAGGAGATAAATGGTATATCAAGACAAACAGCAACCCGTGACTTGAAGGAACTTGTTGAAAAATTTAAAATATTGCGTAGAGAAGGAATTACAGGGTCTGGAACCAGCTATACTTTGAACGACTCATAAACGACTCAAACGACTCATAAAGGACTCAAAATGGACTCAATTACATCAGTCCGAGGTTGGCTCAGTTAGCTCATAATTGGCTCATAATTGGCTCAATAAATTGACCGCTTCTATAACAAAAAGAAATATGGATGAAATTTCTCTAAATCAAATTCAGCTCTTCAAATCTGTTTTTAAAGGCAGAGACGATGTATTTGCGGTTCGTTGGGAGAAGGGAAACAAAAGTGGTTATATGCCTGCATATCATTACGACCCTTACATGTACCGGGCGCATAAAATGAAAGGTGGAACTTTTCAGAGCTATACCGACAAGTCATATTTAAAACTCAGTGACCAGGAAATTGCAAAGCATTTAAACGGAGAGCAACTGATTGGAGTTTATCCGTTGTTGCAAGACAATACTTCTTATTTTCTTGCAGCAGATTTTGATGAAGCAGATTGATTGAATGATGCTAAGAAGTTTTTAAAAGAATATGACGAAAGAAACATTCCTGCATACCTGGAGCGTTCCCGTTCGGGCAAAGGCGGACATGTTTGGGTTTTCTTTGAACAGCCTTACCCTGCAATCAGAAGCAGAATGATTTTCATTTCAATACTTGAACAGTCAGGTGCATTTTCTGTTTTTGATAAAGGCTCCAGCTTTGCTAAAGAGCCTGTCCTGTGCAACGCTTCAAGGACACACCCTGCCACAGTAGTCACAGATATTCAATTCAAGTTACCAAGACGAAGGGCGAACACATAACAAGGAGTTTGCTGCTATGCTGGCAGACGAATATAATCTCATCGTCATATCGCTATCAGCCCATATCCGCCGACGGAATTCTATCAGGTCTTGTTGTTATCTTCAACATCAGTATTTCAATCGGATGCGGCTCCGGGATGGACATTATGAAATACCAGCACAGCAGTAGGTCCTACCGTTATTTTAAATCAAATCCAATGTCATAAATCCCGTCAAAAACAAACGTGTCAAAATAAAAGTGTTATTCCATTAGTTAATGGTTACAAATTTTCAACTCAGGAGTCTGTCTTGCAAGCGGTCTTGAAAAACATACAACCACCTTCATAATAAGAGAACACCAAACAAGGAATCGGGAAGTATTACTTTTGATGTTGCAAACAAAAGAAACAGGTTCACGAGACATGCCAATCAAATTCAAATCAATAAACAAATTCACATGGGGCACGAAACAAATACAGACAGCCTGACCAATGAACAATTAAAATTTCCAATCGGGCCGTTTATCAAGAAAGATAAATATACTGTTGAGGAGATCCATCAATTCATCAACGACATCGAAGCTGCTCCTGTCTCCTTCCGAACACTTACGGAAGGATTGCCAGAAACTGAATTGGCCAGTACCTACCGGGAAGGAAGCTGGAACATCCGGCAGTTGGTGCATCACGTAGCCGATATTCAATTGCTTCATTTCCTGAGAATGAAAAAAGCCCTGACCGAGCCCGGTAAAAATGACACGACGCTTATCCTGATGGATGAATGGGCCAGGACGGCAGATGGCGTGGACGCTCCGGTAAAAGATTCATTACTCATGCTGGATGGCATTACCAAACGCTATGTTTATCTCGTGCGATCACTCACACCATTACAGCTTGAAATCAGTTATTACCATCCGGCACGGAAATATGATATTACACAAGCCCAGGCCATCGCAATGAGCGCCTGGCATCTGAAGCATCATCGTGCACACATCCAACTGGCACTCGATGGGAATACTGCTTCCTGATCAGAACAAATGACAGAATAAAAGAAAGACTTTTTTTGAGAATAACCATCCAATCATAAAACATGAATAAGAAATTTTTAGTACTGTTCAGAGAACCTGACGGCAGAACTGCTGTGCATACAGAAGCCGAAAAACAGCGTCATCAGCAACGCTGGAAGTCATGGACACAAGACTGTATTGCTGCAGGCCGCCTGTCAGGTGGAAGCGGACTTACACTCAACGGCAGATTGTTGATTCAGAGCGGAGAAATAAAAAATGAAATCTACAAAAATGGTAATGAGATCGTAGGAGGGTTTTTGCTGATCACTGCAGAGAGCCTGGATAGCGCCGCGGCAATTGTCGCGTCATGCCCGGTTTTTGAATTCGGAGGCACTGCTGAGATCAGAGAGCATCAAATACAATGACATTCCAAAACCCTATGGCATTAAAGTAGTACCAGTAAAGAAAGCCGGAAGAATCAGAAATATGATCGCACCTATAATCACATTTTTCAACTATGCGCTGAAAGGTATTGGACAGGTAATGCTGCAAGAAAATGTATTGACAGGAATATTCTTTCTTGCAGGAATTTTTTATGGTTCCACAACAATGGGCATTGCAGCCTTTGTTGCATCGTGTTGTGGTACACTGACTGCAGTGGTTTTAAAATTTAAAAAATCAGAAACAGAGAAAGGACTGTATGGATTCAGTCCTGCACTGGTGGGAGTAGCATCATTGGTATTTTTTAAATCTACCATTATCGTTTGGCTATTGATAATAGTGGGATCAGTAGTAGCCGCAATCGTTCAGCATTGGTTTATAAAAAAGAAAATACCTGTATTCACGCTTCCGTTTGTACTGGTATCGTGGTGCATCATCTACCTTGCCGGAGTATTGCTATCACTTCCCGAAAATGTTACAGCGATACCATTTGCCAGTACCCTCAATTATGCTTATATCTTCAAAGGCTTCGGACAGGTCATCTTCCAGGGAAGTACGATATCAGGAGTATTATTTTTTCTTGGTGTGCTTATCTGCTCACCGGCAGCAGCAGTGTTTGGCTTGCTTGGTTCATTGCTGGCGGGTTTGCTTGGATCTTTACTTGGTGTTCCGGTTATGGAAGTAATGTTTGGATTGAGCAGTTTTAATGCAGTATTGTGTGCTATCGTGTTTGCAGGATGGAAATCAGAAAATATACTTTGGGCATTCATTTCAATCGTAATCGCGGTACTGATCAGTATGCTCATGAACCATTTCAGGATCATACAACTTACCTTTCCGTTTGTTGCTTCAGCGTGTATCTGCACCATTATAAAAAAGTATGCTACAACCAACTTTGCCGTGTCAAAAACAAGGTAGGAATGATCACAGCGATTCACTGATCTGATGACAGAAAATGAATCGGATTTTCGTATATCCGAAACAGTTGCATCATTCATTTTTACATTTATTTATCCACCTTCAAAACCCTTATCCACAAAGTATTTGATAAATTGCGCGCTTATCAGCATATTATCATGAAGCGACTTTCTATTTTACTGTTTTTCCTGTTCCTGTTCTCCGCAGCTATCTCTCAACCCAAACATGAATTTCGCGGTGTGTGGATCGCCACCGTTGACAATATTGATTTTCCTTCTTCCAACAATCTTAACTCAGAAGCACAGAAAGCAGAATTCATCAGCATACTGGAGATGCACAAACGGAATGGAATGAATGCCATTGTGATGCAGATACGCCCTGCCGCTGATGCTTTCTATCCTTCACAGCTCGAGCCCTGGAGCGAATGGCTTACAGGCAAACAAGGCAAGCCGCCCGTTCCCTATTACGACCCGCTTGAATTCATGATCGCGGAAACGCACAAACGAGGCATGGAGTTTCATGCATGGATGAATCCATATCGTGCGGTTTTCAATATTTCTAAATCATCTATCGCGCCTAATCATATTACTAAGCGTCATCCCGAATGGTTTCTCGACTATGGAGGCAAACGTTATTTTGATCCGGGAAATAAAGAGGCGCAGCAATTTGTGGAGAAAGTGGTGCAGGATGTAGTACGTCGATATGACATTGATGCCATTCACTTTGATGATTACTTTTATCCTTATCGCATCGCTGGAAAAGAATTTCCTGATTGGAAATCTTACCAGAAGTATGGCAATGGTATGAGCAGGGACGAGTGGCGCAGAAGCAATGTTGATTCCATCATTGTAATGCTGAGCCGCATTATCAAAAAAGAAAATCCTTATTGCCAGTTTGGTATCAGCCCGTTCGGAGTTTGGCGCAATAAAGACAAAGACCCCGAAGGCAGCGACACCAAAGCAGGGCAAACCAACTATGACGACCTGTATGCGGATATTCTGTTGTGGTTGAAAAAAGGTTGGATTGATTATGTGGTACCACAACTGTATTGGGAACGAGGTCACAAGGTGGTAGCTTTTGAAACACTGAGTGACTGGTGGGCACATCACAGTTATGGTCGCCACATGTATATCGGGCAAGGCATCTATCGCGCGCTGGAGCCCAGAACTTATGCGTGGCATAATAAGAAAGAACTACCGGAGCAGATAAAGATCATCAGGCAATACCATCAATTGCAGGGAAGTGTTTTCTTCAGCAGCAAAACGTTTGCGTCCAATCCCAATGGATGGAATGACAG